>NC_013517.1:3787578-4418842 GCF_000024405.1 Sebaldella termitidis ATCC 33386
AAACTCGGAAATCTTCTCTTTGTAAAGGACGGAGTAAAATCAGAAACCAACCCTGTTATTTCATCAGCAGAAGAATTAAGTGTTTTGTTATCAAAGATGGCAAGTCATACTGGAAAATTCCGTGACGGCTTAATTTTTAAACCCGCAGTAAAAGTGGAAAATGAAAAACGCTTCTTCTGTTTTGCAATAAATAATAATATTATAGTTTTCCCTCAGGATAATTCAGAAAAAGAAGAGACAGAATTTCTTATATCAGTTATAAATACTGCTATTCCTGCTCTAAATCTGAACTTTTTCACACTTGACACTGCTTATGCAGACGGAAAACCTGTTTTAGTGGAATTAGGACACGGCGAATATTCTTCGTTAAAAAATCTAAATCCTGATGCTTTTGCACAAATACTCGGATCTGTAACAGAAAAATTTTAATAAATTTTCTTATTTATAAAATTCCTATGGAACCTGAGTCTGTTCCAAAATTAAAAAAAGCTGCATGGATAAATGATAAATACAATATTCCATGACAGAGCGTCCGGAAGCAATTTCCGGCATATTTAAAAAAAATTTACTTAAGAGGTGTACTGTGAAAAAATTATGTTTATTGATTTTTATGGGAGTTTCACTGGTTTTTTATGCTGCTTCACATGAAGAGCATATGATAGACGACTGTTATAACTGTTATATAACCAAAAATAACTCTGTTTATTTTGTTGATGATGCTTCCCATCCGTATAAAATTGAAATTGCCGATTATATTTCCTTTACTGTTCTGAGTCAGTTTTATGCTAAGGATAAAAATAATATTTATTTCTTTGAAGATATACTCGAAAATGTTGACAAAGATACTTTTTCTGCATTATCAGGCTTTTATGCAAAAGATGATAAGCATATATATTTCGGGGATAAAATATTTCAAAATGTTGATTTTGACAGCTTCAAGGCTTTGAATATTTTTTATGCAAAAGATAAAAATTCTGTTTATATCTATAATAAAAAAATTAAAGGTGCAGCTCCGGAAAGTTTTCACACTCTTTCCGGTTTATATGCCAAAGACGCAAATCATGTGTATTTTGAAGGAGCTATTATTGATAAAGCAGATGCTCCAAGCTTTGAAACACTGGATTTTTCATATGCAAAGGATAAAAAAAATGTGTACTATCTGAAAACAATTATAAAAAATTCTGATATAAAAACTTTCCGTGTTCTAAATAACGGATATGCTGCTGATAAAAATTCTCTTTACTATGACGGACAGGATGTAAAAGGTTCTGATCCGGATACTTTTGAAGTTTTAGATGACAATTTTGTAAGAGATCAAAATCATATTTATATGTGGGGCAATATTGCAGATGATGATTATGAAATAACGAATAAAAAATAATTCTCCTGCCTGTACGAAATTAAAAAAGAAGAGACAAAAGTTTAAAATAATGTCTCTTCTTTTTTATTCCAGATTTTATAATCATAAATACCCGAAAACTCCCAGAGTATAATTCTTTGCCTCAAAGATTTTGAATAT
This sequence comes from Sebaldella termitidis ATCC 33386, assembly GCF_000024405.1. Classification (NCBI taxonomy): domain Bacteria; kingdom Fusobacteriati; phylum Fusobacteriota; class Fusobacteriia; order Fusobacteriales; family Leptotrichiaceae; genus Sebaldella; species Sebaldella termitidis. The sequence continues at coordinate 3,789,098 of NC_013517.1, forward strand.
ATTACGGCAAAAAATTAATAACCCAGTTTTTTCAGGACTTCATTTATTTCATCTGTTTTGGCACCCGGAGCATTTATATAAATAAAAGTCTCTCCTACTCTTGATACGACTTTATACGTAGAATTACTTTTTAGTGTATATTTAGATACATTCCCCATAGATTTTTGAGTTTCCACCATAGCATTTCCTTTAGTTTTCTCAAATTTTTCTTTATTCAGATTATACGAGCCCACAGCGTAATCTTTATTTTCAGTAACGAAAAATTCTATCTGATACCCGTCTTTCTTTGCTATTAAAACTGCTTTAGCACCTTTTCCTACATATTTTTCAGAAATATCCTGTACCTGATATCCTTCCTGTGTCATCTTATTTTTAAATTCATCAGCAGTAAGTGCTTTTTTCCCTTTACAGCCTGTAATCACAAATAATAGCGTGATACTCATTAAAAATAATAAAATTTTTTTCATAATTCCTCCTTGATATTGTTTTAATACTGTTATTTTTAATTTTTGATCTTTTCACAGACCGCAGTTCAAAATAAATATTCGATCTACAGTCTTTAAAAATTTCTAAATTTAGACTATATTCTACTACATTATAACATAGTTTTCAAATAAATATTATTATAAAAAACATATAGTAAAAAATCCCTGAAAGAGATTATTTATAACCTTTCAGGGATATCCGCCAAATATTTTATTCTATATTTATTTCTATTGGTATTATAATATTTGAATAAGTTTTGCTCCGATCCTCAAGGACAAGCTCACCTGTAAGCTTTCCTTCCGTAATGCGCATATTTTTATTATTTTTCACTCTTAAATCAGAAATATCAAAATTTACAGTGAGAGTTTTTTCCTCATTAGGTTTAAAATTCAGTCCTGATGCTGTTTCTATCACATATTTGCTGTTTCTCCCGTCAGGTGAAACTTCTACGCCTACTCCGGTACCAGTCCGTGTTCTTCCCCCTGAACCTATCCCTATTCCTACGCCAATAACAGGACTAAAGCTCCATGAAGTTTTCTTTTTCAGCTCCACTTCGTACTTATTTCCATTATCATCAATATAAAAAAGCGAGCTTTCTATCCAAAGCTTTAATTTTTTATCTGTACGATTAGTGAGTGTAATTATATCAAAAAATTTACTCTCAGGTCTTACTGTTTTAACTATAGATGAAGGACTAAGCTCCACAGGTCCGCCTGAAAGAACAGTTTTTGCATCACCAAATGCCAAAACTGTAAAAAAAAGCATAAATACTAAAAATCTAAAATTTCTACCCATAACTTTTTCTCCTTTTTTACTTTTTTTACTTTCTTTGTTTTTGTATCCCTAAAAGTCCGTCTATTATTTTCTTCTTGAGCTTTCTTGCATCATCAGCTGTATTCAATTCTTCCGGCTTGACTTCTTTTAATCTCTGCCCGGCATAATACACATGTTTTTTGTCTTTGATAAGCTCATCGCCCATGTACACATAATTTTTCCCGTCTATATCTGTCTCGAGCTTTCGCTTTTTACCCAAAAGTGATGCACTTCCCAAATATAAAATATTATTTTTATAAAGATAATATGGTCCGCCTATATATTTCAGCAATGCGGGATCAAGCTTTTCAAGCACTGAATCGCCACTGTAAACATGATTTTTATCCTTGGCCAGATTTTCTTCACCCAGCTCCTCAAAGGTTTCAACATCGACACCTTCTACAGGTGTACCTCCCCAGTAAACCTTCGTCTTATCTTTTATGTAAATCCCGTTTTCCCAAATCTTATAATTTTTCATATCAATATCCAGAATCTGTTTAGATTCATAAATATGATTTTTATCTTTGGCATATATATTCCCTATCTGAACAAATGTTTCAGGGTCTGCCCCTTCCATAATTTCTCCGTAATAATAAACATATCTGTTATCCTTAGTGTATATTTCGCTTTTCTTTCTGCTCTGGTCTGCTACTATTACGAATGTAGCAGGATTTGCGTCCTCTAATACACGATTCTCCATATATACACGGTTACTGTCTTTGGAATATGTATCCGAAAGAGGCTCAAAAGTATTTATATCTGCCCCGCTTATCTTTCTTCCGTCGTAATATACATTTTTATCATCTATAACATAGTTTTCCAGTAATATTCTGAATTTACTTATATTAATATTCAAAGGTTTTCCTTCTCTGTTGTATATTTTTTTTCTGTCTGAAAAATATTTCGGAATCTCCCCGCCTATTGCAAAAAATGTTTCCGGATCTGCTCCTTCCAGAATCATTTCCCGGTAATATACATGATTTTTATCTTTTGACATATAATCGCCCACAAGAACAAAACTTTCTATATCTGCTCCCGCTATTATTTTGTTTCCGAAATATATGTGCTCATTATCTTTGGCATAATCAAAACTGAGTATTTCAAAAGTTTTTTTATCTACATCATACATAGGATTCGTTTTATAATGAATTATATTAAATTTTTTTGCATAGGTACCGTTTAGAATGTTATCGTCCATTCCATCGTCTTTACTACAAGAAATTACTGTTGAAACTAAAATCAACGTTACTAGAAACTTCCTCATTCTTACTCCTTTACTATAATCTGATGAACTCTTTTCTGAAATCATAATCCGGAAGTTTTTCTTTTAATATTTTTTCATATTTTAAAATCTGCTCCTGATTATGGATTTCTCCGCTTTTAAAATCTAAAATAACTGCCTTTTTGCCAGTTCTGTCCAATAGTAATTTATCTATCCTGAAAACTTCACCTGTCACACCGTCTGTAATCTCAAATTCATTAAAAACTTCCCATGTCTTATAAAAAAGCTCCTTATTACCAAAAATAAAATTATCTGCTCTTTTAAATATTTCTTCCAGCTTTGACTTTCCCAGCATATTTCCATATTTTTGAAATACCTGGGATCTGGCAAAATATCTTTCTTCCTCACCCGCATACTTTATATTTTCAAAATAATAATGAATAGCTAATCCTTCTTTTCTTGAATTTTCTATTTCTAATGATTTTGTACTTTTTACTATTTTATCATATTTTTTATTTTCTATAAAATATTTCTTTATATTTATTTCTTTTTTCTCCGGCCTTTTACTCTCTTCCTCTTTATTTTGATATACTCCGTCTGTATAAAAAGAGCCTGCTACCTCTTCTATTTCAAGACCCGAGGCTTTGTAAAGGGCATTTTCCAGATTGTCATTTCTAAATCCTTTTTTTCCTGTATAATAAAAAATATATAAATTCGATTTTGCTCTTGTAAGTGCAACATAAAGATTATTTATTTTTTCGTCTTCCTCTTTTAGATCACTGTTTTTGGGAAATTTTCTGTATTCATCCAATAACTCTGTGATTCCTCTGTTTCTGCTGTTAAAGATTATGTAGTCCTCCACTTTGGTAAAAGTTTTGTCAAGCTCAGTGATGAATTCAAGTCCTCCCCTGTTATTTCCCTTTTTCCCCGAAGAATCTATCAGATAGTAAACTGTATTGTATTCCAGCCCTTTTGACTTATGTATTGTTGTTAATATTACGGCATTAGTTTCATTAAGTCCCTGAATTGACAGCAGCTCTTTATTCTCCTCTGTTTTACTCAAAAAATCCTCCATAGACTCAAATTTGAGCATTAGATTATAAAGATACAGAATATTTTTATACACAATACTGCTTTTTTCTTCTTTTATGATATTAAAATTTTCAAATATATACCTTACCTTATCAGTATACTCCATTTTCTCCGCTATAACCAGCTTTTTAAAAAAATCTTCAAGTACACCGGGTTTTTCTGACCTGCCCTCAAGGTATCCCTGAATCTTATATTTATTTTCCAGTATATACCTTAGATCCTCTGCATTTATATCTATAAAGCTGCTTCTCAGAAATTTTACAAGAGATATAAAATCTTTGTAAACCAAAAAATGAAATAAATAAAATACCGCTTCGGTTTCTTCATATTCTTTCAGAGTCTTGTTGCTTTCCAGTATAAAGGGTATCTTGTTTGTTTCCAGATAAGCGGCTATATTGGCCAGTTCACTGTTTTTTCTTGCGATAACCGCAGTATTCCTGTAATTTCCGTTTTCTTTCAGGGAAGCTGTTATATCGCTTAATATTTCTTCTATTGTATCTGTTTCAGGATCATCGTTATTATATGCATTCAGTTCTACATATCCTTCCGGGGAATTATACTCTACTTCTTCATAATTCCATGTATCATTTATATTATTAAAGAATTTATTCAAAAATATCATAACTTTTTCTTTTGTCCTGTAAGTTTTTGCAAGTGAATTTACATTTACCTCTCCGTCCAGTATATTTTCCAGATTTTCAAAGAGCTTTTTCTCACCGTCTCTCCAGCCGTAAATAGACTGTTTGGCATCCCCAACAATGACTGCATTTTTACTTCCCTCTACTATCGCCCGAAGAATTCTCCACTGAAGTACACTTGTGTCCTGAAATTCATCTATAAAAACAGTCTCTATCTCATTTCCAAAAAAATCATAAAATTCCTCTGTTACTTTTCCGTTATTTATATATCTGTTATTTTCCATAAGAAGCTTATATGTGTATATTGTCCTGTCACTATTATTAAACGACTTTTCCGAAAATCTTATCTGATCATATATACCAAAAATTATATCGGAAATTTCAAAATAATCCTTTTCATAGCTGATGATTTCCTCATTAAATATATACTTTGCAAGAATTTTCTTATAATTCCTGTATTCTTCCTTAAAATTTTCTGCTGCTTCCTTGTATTTATTTCCTTTTATTTTTCTTCCGTTCCATATTATATCACTGGTAGCCTTTAAAAATTCCCTTATATTTTTCAAAAAATATTTTTCCTTATCATTTGAATCCAAAAAACTATTATAAGACAAAAAAGGCTCCTTCAAGACTTCCTCTCTGCTGAATTCCGAAAGCATTATCACCTCATCCGAAACAAGCAGCAGCTTTTCGGTTTCATAAAGAAGATCAGCTGTTTCAACCTTATACTTCTTTCTTGTTTTTCTCTCATTTCCGATAAATTCGAATTTCCACCTGTTTTTTATCAGCTGATCTATCAGCTCTTCATACTCTTCAAGATTTCTTCTTCTTTCTTTCAATAGAAAGCTTTTTACCTTTTCCATGTGATATCTGTTTGAAATAAGCTCTGCAAGTACATTTTCTATTACTTCCTTATTTTCATCATTATCTGTATTATATGTATAAATATGTTTTTTTTCAGCTACAATTCTGTCAAAAATAATTTTTATAAATGAATCAATTGTATATATTTTTATTTTATCTTTATTATAAATAATATCTTTGTATATTATTTTCATTTTTTCTTGGTTAACTGTAAGTCCCGGATCTGACTTCCTTATATTTTCCAGTATCTCATCCCCTGCTTCTGTACCCTCTGATATTTCCTCCAGAAATAAAAGCACTCTTTCTCTTATTTCAGAAGTAGCTTTCTTGGTAAATGTCATTACATATATTTTCCTGAAATCAGTCCCCAGAATCAGCTCTTTTATATATTCCAAAGCCAGACTGTAAGTTTTTCCTGTTCCGGCACTTGCTTTTATTATTTTTTTCATTAGTGTTCCTTTCAGGAATTTTCTTATATTATATCATAAATCTCGTTTTATAAAAACATCACTGTTTTTTATATATTCTTGTTTATCCCTTATTTTTCGTTTTTTTAGATTTTATATTTTTTTAAATAGTTTTATACTAAAAAATAAGTTATAATATTTGTATACTAAAATAAGGAGAAAAATATGGACGAAAAAGATACAAACTCATATAAAAATAAATGGATAATATTAATAACGGTTCTGCTTCTCATATTTATGTCAACACTGGACGGAAGTATTGTTAACGTAGCACTTCCTGCGCTTTCAAGAGAGCTTGGTGTTTCCAACAGAGCTGTAAGCTGGGTTGTGTCCAGCTATCTCATAACAATCTGCACTGTTATTCTCGTATTCGGGAAACTTGGAGATATTACAGGAAAAACAAGAGTATTCAAATATGGAGTTCTGCTTTTTACCTTTGGTTCTTTTCTATGCGGTTTTTCCTCATCGTTGGGAATGCTCATTTTTTCAAGAGCACTGCAGGCTGTGGGTGCTGCTGCTGCAATGGCTACCAGCCAGGGAATTATTACCCAGACTTTTCCAAAGCATGAAAGAGGTAAGGCTCTAGGATTAAGCGGAACTTTTGTTGCATTAGGAGCTATGACCGGTCCTCCTCTCGGCGGCTTCCTGATTTCAATATTTAACTGGAACTATATTTTCTATATAAATGTACCTATTGGAATAATTGCATTTATTTTCTGCATGAAATTTCTTCCCGAGGAAAAATATGAAAAAATAAAGTTCCCTGATATAAAAGGCTTTCTGCTTTTCTCTGCAGCTGTAATAACTTTATTTATAGCTATCATAGAAGGTGAAACAATGAAATATACTAATCCTGTTATTCTTGCATGTTTTTTTGTTGCCATAGTAAGTTTTATAATATTTATCTTTGTAGAAAAACGTACTGAAAGTCCTATGCTTGATCTGAACATATTTAAATCAAAGCTTTTTTCTATAAGTATTTTCTGTGCATTCATAGTTTTTGTCGCTACTTCATCTGTTGGTATTATACAGCCCTTTTATCTGCAGTATACAATGAAATTTTCTCCGGAAATGACCGGACTTCTTATGATGGCTTATCCTGTAGTTATATCTGTTACTGCGCCGAGCAGCGGTACACTTTCAGATAAAATAGGATCGGAACTTCTGACTTTCCTCGGACTTTTGATTATCAGCATCGGTTTATTTCTTATGGCATTTTTGAATGAACATACACCTGTTGTATTATTTCTGGCAATTGTAGTTGTTATGGCTTTTGGAGCTGGATTATTTCAGTCGCCTAATAATTCTCTTATCATGTCTACTGTTGAAAAAGATAAACTTGGTATAGCCGGAAGTGTTAATGCACTTATCAGAAATCTCGGAATGAGTGTGGGAACAGCTATGTCCACCGCAATACTTTATTCCAGAATGAGCAGTCTGGCAGGATATGAAGTGACAAGCTATATCGCAGGAAGAGATGATATTTTTATAAATTCCGTAAAATATGTTTATATCACGGCTGGTATATTATGTATAGCAGGAGCTCTTATCACTTATATGCGGCTTCATAATTCCAAAGTAAAACATTTTTAAAAGAAAAACACTTTTCTGTAAACTTAATTAGAAAAGTGTTTTTTATTTATCTTTATTTCAAATTTCTTCCTTATATGCCTCTAATATCTCAACATATCCTTCAGTTCCGTTTACTCTTATTCTGTCTCCGGTTTTTATCTTCTTGACAGCATCTTTTACACCTGCTGCTGCAGGTATACCGCACTCCCTTGCCGTAACAGAACTATGCATCATCATTCCTCCTGTTTCTGTTACGACAGCCGAAGCTTTCGTAAATAAAGGAGTCCATGCAGGATCTGTACAAGAAGTTACCAAAATCTCGCCTTCCTTCAGATCTGCATCGCTTAATTCCAAAATAACATTTGCTGTTCCTTCCTTTACCCCTGCTGAAGCTGCCATTCCTATAAGAGCTCCTTCCGGAGTACTGTTATTTCCTGTTTTATCTGTAAGTATTTCTCCGTCACTTGTCATTATACGCGGAGGAGTCATTTTTTTGTAAAATTCAAAATCTCTTTTTCTTTTTTCAAGAATTTTATTTATATCCTTATTGTATACTCCTTCCAGAATCTCTATTACTTCATCAAAGGAAAAATAAAATATATCTTCTCTGTTATTAATAACTCCCGCTTCTACGAGAACATCAGCTTCATCCAGAACAGCAGTCCTTGCTATATCCAGAAATTTTACCATAAAATATTTTGGTGACTTGCGAAATCCAGCCATAGTTCTGTATATTTTTATGAATTTTGCTGCTTTTCTTGCTTTTGAGTTTCCAAGCTTACCCTTTATTCCGCTTACTATTTTATCCTCAGCTTCTTTTGCAGTCTGCAGACCTTTTTTAAATTTCTCACGGTGTTCATTCATACTGCTTATTCTAATGTAATCCATGATAAGCGGAAGTATCTCCGCTGGAGCCTCTTTCCATCTTTTTACACTAATATCTATTTCTCCTGCACATCTTATTCCGTATTTTGCAATAAATTTTTTCATTTCCAAGGTAAATTCGAGATTAGTTTTCAAATTTTCCAGATCATTCCAGAATGTTTCATTAGTGGTGTTTTTCATAAATTCTTTCAGTTCTTTGCTGCCTCTTGCCATATCAGCCATATCATAAATTTCCATCATCATATCTCCGGCAATATCATTCTCAACAGACATGTTCAGCTGTGTCAGCAGTTCCTCTGTTTCTTCAGTACTAAAGCATTCCATGCACATTTTCTTGATTTTGACCTGAGATATCACAGCCGAAGCAGGAAATTCCACAGCTTTGGAAAATAGGAAATTAAACATCCCGCCTATATACCATCTTATCCTTTTTATCTTTTCAATTCCCTTGTATGAATTTATATCATTCTCCCATTTTAGAGCTTCATTTCTAAAAAACTTTTCTCCTCTTGCCCTTAGTCTCTTCACATTCCAGACATGCAGATTTAAACCGGTCTTCCAAAATACAGGAGCCAAAAATTTCTCAGCTTTTTTTGTAAATTCTTCATCAGAAGCAAATTCACTTTCTCTCTCTGCTAATTCCTCAGCAATATTTGCCCCGTCCACATCAGCATACTGAATAATATCGGAAATATTCTCCCTTATCTTGGGAATATGTAAAAAATAACCTAAATCTATATAAATTCTTCCGCCAGCTTCAGTCTGGATAGAAACAGAATCTGCCGCACCAAATTTGTCAAAAATTCTTGTTGTTTCAAAAACAGAAAGTGCCAGGGGTTTCATCGCTTCAGTCATTCTTTGTATATGCCCGAATGAATAAAATATATGCTTCTGGTTATCATGAGATTTTGGAATAGGAAATAAAGAAGTTACGGGTCTGCTCTGAAGTATATGAAATTTCCCCTGATAAAATCCCCATTCTATATCCTGAGGACAGCCGAAAGTCTCCTGAATCTTCAATCCTGCAGCAGTAAGCTTTAGTATCTGTTCATCACTCAAAACCTGTTTTTCCATATATTCTTCCACTATTTCCACTTCTATGACTCCGCCCTCGTTATCAGGAAAAATACCTTTTTCTTTTCTTGCAATTTTCTTATTTATTATTTTGGAATTATAAATCTGATAAAAATCCGGCGTTATCAAGCCTGACACAAGAGCCTCCCCAAGCCCGTATCCTGCATCTATATCTGTTATCTTTCTATTTCCGCTTATCGGGTCGGCAGTAAACATAATTCCAGAATATTCAGAGCCGATCATTTTTTGAACTATAACCGCAAGCTTTACTTTAGTATTATCGAATCCGTTTTTATTTCTGTATATTATCGCTCTGTCGCTAAAAAGAGAGGCCCAGCATTTTTGCACGGCTTCCACTATATTTTCATAGCCTCTGATATTCAGAAATGTATCCTGTTGTCCTGCAAATGATATTTCTTTAAGGTCTTCGGCAGTACCGCTTGATCTTACTGCATATGAATAATTCGCCCCCAGATTATTCCAGGCCCCGTACACTGCTATCTTCACTGCTTCTGATACTTCTGCTTCGGTAATTATATTTCTTATATTTTTACCTGCTTCTGTTATTAATTCTGTATTTTTATAATCAAGTGTATTCAAATTTTCTATCATTTCTTTTAATGCTTCATTCTCTACAAGCAGGTCATAGGCCTCGGTAGTTACACAAAAACCCTCGGGAACAATAAATTTATTATTGAATAATTCCCCGAGATTAACGCCCTTTCCGCCTGCAAGACTCTGTTTTTCCTTATTTATCTCATTAAAATATAAGATATACTTCATATTCTTCCACTTCCTTAAATAAATCTGCCAATATCATTAATATATTAACATAATCTATGTTATATTGGTAGTTTCTTTTTCAAAATGTTTCTTTATAAAAAAATATGTTTAAATCCATATTTTTTATATAATATATATTATTTTTTGTTTACAATTTTTAAATTTTATGCTAATATGTAAACATAAAATAAAAAATACTGTTCATTAATAAAGTTTTTCAAATAATAAATTTCTGGGAGGAAGAATGAATTTTAATGATGACACAGAAATCATTAATCCGGTACTGAAAATTATCAGAGAGTATGAAATGTATGAGAAAGCTGAGCTTGCACGTTATAATCTGGAAAAGAAAGAAAAGAAAAAACAAAAAAGAAAATTTAAAAACTCAAAACATTATAAGCTTCTCAAAAATGCAGCGATATATATAGGAATATTCATGATGATCTCAGCATTTAAGATGAATGCAGTATATGCCGTTATGGATCTTAATATGCAACTGAAAATACTGGATTCCGAAATTACAGAATCTGAGAAAATACTAAACAGCCTTAATATATCTGATGTTTATCAGATGGATCTGGAAAAGGTAAAAAATACTTCTAAAAAAATGGGATTTACAGAAGAAAAAAATGTTGCCTATGTTTATTTTAAATAAATATTTATTTTGGTTTTATTCATGTTCAAAAAGACTGCACTGTGTAAATTGTCAGTCTTTTTTTATTATAAAAGAGCCTTTTAAAAATATAAATGTATAACAATAAAAATCATAAATTATAACATTTTATTTTTCAAAAAGGCTCTTTCTGTTTTATTAATTATCTATTTTTTGCTTTTTCATTCTGGACACAGTTTTATATCTCTGTACTAATCATAGAAAGTAACACTGTAATCCTTCATTTTTTCATTTTCATCATATACAAACTTGGCAGAAAACATTCTGTCTTCCATCATCCATCTCATGAAAAGCTCATCGCCCTCCCACATATCCAGCTCAAACAGCTTGCTGTCCTCCACCCATTTCAGATCACCTTCTGGGGATTCTATAATCTCTCCGGAAAATTTTTCCACTACATACAGGTAGCCGTACCAGTCCTCACTATTATTAAAATCAGGAAATGTAAGCAGTCCCCGTAATTTTAGTTCCTCTGCCTTTAAACCGGTTTCTTCAAAAACTTCCCTTACTGCGCATTCTTCAGGTGATTCCCCTTTTTCTATCTTTCCGCCTACTCCTACCCATTTTCCTTCATGTATATCATTTTCCTTTTTTGTCCTGTGAAGCATAAGTGTTTTCCCGTCTTTTTTTATATAACAAAGAGTTGCTAATTTCAATATTTTCCAGCTCCTTTTCTCTTTTTTATTTATTTTCTATTTCATGTTATCATATCTCATTCTGCATATTTCCCTGTACTCACAGAAACGGCAATTCTTCGGATCGTCTGTTCTCCTGTATTTATCCGATTTCTCAAAGTCATCTATTACTTCCTTCATATCGCTCAAGGTTAGGAATTCTTTTCCGTCGTCCTTATCCTCAAAGCTCATATCCAAAACATTATAAATTATCTTTTCTGCACTTTCATTTTCATAAATCAGATTTGAATAGAAGTAAAGCTGCCCCAGCTTTCCCTTTCCTGATTTAAAATCAATGATAAAATGTTCTTTTTCTGTTTCTATGAGCAGATCGAGCTTTCCTACGATCTTTACATTGTCCGTTATCTGTCTTTCCTTCTTAAATTCAGGCTCAAAAACTATTATTCCGTCTTTTATTTTTTTCTCAATATTCTTAAAAAATACTGCAACACTCTCAGTAACTATCGGAAATATAATTTCTTCATAATAATTACCATACTTTTTTGATATCTTTTCAGACTCGTTTTTTATTACATTCTTTACAGTCTTTTCTACTTCTGTGGTATTTATATCAAATTTCAGATTATTCATAATTTTTTCCTTCTGAATAACAGATATTTTTTCAAATACCTCATGTATAAGTATTCCCAGAGACTTTGAGGTTATTTTTTCCTGCGGCTCCACGAATTCTTTCAAACCAATCATTTTTTTCAGATAAAATCTGTAGTGACATTCTCTCAAATCCCTGAAATCATAAGCCCCTATTTTTAATTCACTCCCGGGTCCGGATTTATACAAAGTGTCGTCTCTGCTTCCGTTATATTCTATTTTCTTCTCATCAAATATCTCTTTAAGAATACTTTTTATATTTGATTCATTGAACATAATCTCATTAAATTTCAGATTATTTTCTATTCTTATTTCTTCTGCAAGTGAACTTACAAAAATATTCTGATCCTGTATTTCCAAAGAATATATATCTATAATTTTTGCACTGTTTAAAAATCTGAAAATCCTGAATTTTTCATTTTTTTTCAATTCTTCTATACCGGGAAGCCCGTTTGCCTCACGTTCTCTTTCCCCGAGAAAAAAAAGATTCTCATTTATATCATAAAGATTTTTTTCATGAATATTGAAAAGGACTATTTTTTCCTTTTCCTCGTTTCTGTAGCTTTTAAAATCATCCAGTATTATTTCCTGCGAATCCTCTTTTATATTTAATGTTACCTCTTTAAAATCAAAGTATTTCAGTATTATTTTCAAAAAATTGGCACCGTTCGGCTTAAAATAGCTTTCCCAGTCTCTGTGTATTTTCAGCTTTTCTATTGCCTCTATTTCATTCAAAGCCTCGTAATACTTGTCAAGATCATCAGTAAATCTGTTATCCAGCAGTATTGATTTATTAAATTTTTCCATTACTCCGAGAACCTGAAGAAAATTTTCCGTATTAAACATACTTTCCAAATCAGAAAATATTCCTGACATTTTTTCTCTGAAAATTTCATTTAAATTCAGATGGTTTAACAGATTTCTGGTTATATAAATATAGTCGTACTGTATTATTTTATCTATTGTTTCAGTAAAAAAAACATCTATTTTATAATAATCTGCAAATACCTTATTCGATATTGCATTTCTGAATTTTTTGAGATTTATGTTAAAATCTTCTGTATGTGTTTCCTTGCTTTCCAAAAGCTCCAGAATATATTTGAAAAAAGTATAAAATTTCGTATTTTTAAGGTAAATCTTACTTTTTACATTTGCTTTACTCTGTGATAACAAATTAAAATAAATCTCATTTTCCAGATCAGGAACAAGAAGATTCAGATTTTCCAGATTTTTATTTCTTTCAAGAATATCAAAGACATTTAATATTTCATTATCACTTCTGTATAAAGTCACTTCCTTATCTTTATCAAAAACCATTCTTGCTTTTTTTATTTTCAGCTCAGTGCTGTCATAATCCTCTTCATTTATCTGGTTTACTATTTCCACTGAAAACTCCCCGTCAAGCTTCCCGGCTATTTCTTTCTCAAAGGCAGTAAAATTAAAATGATTAACAAAAATTATGTCGGTATATCCTTTTAAAAATAAAGTATTAAAATTTTCCGGACTTTCCAGAAAAAGTTTATTGGTATAGTCTAATTCCAAAAGTTTTTTTTCATATTTTACTTTTATTTCCTCAAGAATTTCATAGACTTTCCTTTTATTTTCACTTTTCAGAGTGAGCTTGTTTATCCCCCATTCTTTTAATTCTTTATAAAAATTTAAAAATGAAGAGGCTATATCAATAGAATCAAAATAATTTTCTATCTTAAAAAAGTCTCTTTCTCTCTCATCAAGTATTTCATAAAATAATATCTGCTCTTTCTCCTCCTTTAGTACTACCTTATCAGTATAAAACAGCTTCTCCCTGAGCTCGCCGATGTATATAAATAAGTTTTCGCTTACAACCTCTTCACTTTCATACAATTTCTCAAACTCTGATTTATCTGAAGGATTAGAAAAGACAAATACCGTATTCTTTCTATTCATATATTTTGAAAAATCTCCAAAATATCCTGTATTGCTTATTATCATTATATCTCCTGTATCACAGTAAATTTATTCTAATTTCATTTATAAGTATTATATACATGATACCATAAATTTCCCCAAAATATAACATCAAAAAACTTCCTGTGATAAAATCTGTTTATCTCAGGAAGTCCCCTGTTTTTTATTATTTTTCAAAAATTTCGATACTGCCTCATTTTTAGAAGAGCTTTGCTTTTTCTTCCAATTCCGGCTTTATTTCATCAAACCTTTTATTTAAAGTATCCCTGCTATACATATTAGTACCTTCCAAAACCACAGAATCTGTTTCCATCCCGAAAAAATCCCTGAAGATAAGATTCAGATACTTTATTCCATTTTCCATTGATTTCATCGGTTCTTCAGAATAAACTCCCCCTCTTCCCATGAAAAATATTGATTTCTTCCCGCTTACGAGGCTCTGAAATCCGCTTTCAGTGTATCTAAAAGTTTTTCCCGCAATTAATAATCTGTCAATATAAGCCTTTAATATTGAAGGTATTGAAAAATTCCAAAAGGGAGCAGCTATAATAAATTTATCATATTCCATAAACTGGCTGGCATACTTTTTTTCCTCAGTTTCTTCCAGCACAGGCATCTTTCTGAGCTCATCCCCGCTTAACGGCTGAATTCCTTCACTATAAAGATCTAATTCATCAATTACATCATCAGGATTAAATCTTCTGTAATTTTCCAAAAAATTTTCCGACATTTTCAAACTCCACGAATCATCTGTAGATTTAGGAGTCGATTTTATATACAGTACTTTATTCATTTTCCAGCTTCCTTTCTTTTTCGATTATGTTATAATAATGTTATCCTAAAAAGTAGTTTTTGTAAAGTAAGCACTTTTTAGTTATCTGATATCTAAAAGATACTAATTAATTTTACTGAGAAAGAGGTATATTATATGTATGAGGATTCAAAGACCTGTCCTGTGGAAATTACGTTACTGCTTATCAATAATAAATGGAAAATAAGAATCATAGGCTCTCTTCTAAACGGAACAAGAAGATTTAATGAAATAAGAAGAATTCTTGAAGATATTTCCCAAAAAGTCCTGACACAGAATCTGCGTGAAATGGAGAAAGACGGACTGATTAACAGAAAGGTTTATCCCGAAATTCCGTTAAAGGTAGAATATTCACTGACGAAATTGGGATATTCCCTAAAGCCGATATTAGATGAAATGGTGGAGTGGGGAATTAAATATGAAAAAAATCTGCTGGATAAATAAAATATAATAATGCTGGGCATAAGTATAATTTTTCAGCTTATTTTGTTTTTCATTGACTTTTTTTCTAAAACAAAATATAATTTACCAATGATTAAATATAAAAAATATTATTAAAGGAGATAATAATGAAAAAAATTATTTTAATTTTTATGATCTTTTCCATTGGTGTATTTGCTAAAAGCTTTGATTCAACGGAGTCCAAGAAAGCACTGGATAAATTCATAGAAATAGAGCGTTCGGGAGATTTTAAGAAATATGCCGGGGATAAACAGGCGGAAGCTATGTTTTCCATAAGTAATATGACTGAACAGGAAATAAAAAACATGAACACAGGGAAAAAAATAATCGGTGAAAATTATAAATATAAAATTACCAATGTAAAAGAAACAGGAAATAAAAGTGAAATTACTATGGCTGTAGAGTATGAAACCATGGATTATAAAGGTGAGAGCATGAAAAAAGTGCTTGAAGATTTAGAAGCTCAATACAGTGAAAAATGGGCAGAAAATCTTTCCACTGAGGAAACTGTTGATAAAATAATGGAAAAATATACTGACTTTTCAGTTGTAAAGCGAACAATAAAAGTAAATCTCAAGAAGGAAAAAGGATACTGGCAGATTGATCTTAATGAAAATGAAGATTTCATGGTTAGTTTATATTCTCACGGAGATCTTTATTTCTGGCGTGATTAACAGAATTTTTCATAAAAATCCATAAGTAAATATCTGCACACAGAATACTAAATATAAAATATTCTGTGTGTTTTTTTATTAATAAAGAAAGCTGTAAAAACCTCCTCTTATATCTATACCCTAATTTCGACAATTCCCGCTAAACAGCTATTCAACTAAAATACAAAAAAATAAAAGGCTGTTTTAGTAATACTAAAACAGCCTATTTCCTTAAGGGGTATTAAAGGAAATTTAAAATGAAGAAAAAAGCTTTTATCTAAAAGACCTGTATATTATATGTACACTTTCTTTGAGGGCACTTTATTTAGACTTAGAAACATGTTAGTATGTATATTCTAAATATTATTATTCTTTACTTTCACGTTTTCTTATATAATAACCTGTTTATTTTTGATTAAACGACATTGTATTTTCTTTTATTCTGCATGGCTGCAAATATGAAAACTAATAAACAGACAGTCTATGCTCTTTCATTAATTTATAATAAAACATCATTTTAGTTTACAGTTTATATTTTATATTATATTTGTAAACTAAATAGGCGATTTATCTTTTATTTTAAAGGGATAAATAAAAAAATCATGTATTTTATATAATATATACTATTGAAAAAAGAATACATTACTAATACCTGATTTTATTAATTTCTACAGAATAAGGAATAATCATATGGAGCATTGAATAACATAGAGTACTGTCTTAGCATAACATATGTATACATTTTCTGCATTGTAGATCCCGATTGTAATATTATATTATTTTCTTTCTATACTTCTGCATATTTTTTGACAAATTGCAAAGCGCTTTCTTTTGCTCGGCAGCTGTTTATAATAATGAACTCCCAGTTTCCCGGCAGATGGTGACTTGGTACCTAATCCTTGCATCAAATACTCACTTAAGCACTCCCGGCAAAACTTTTTTCTTTCGATTCCAGCACTGTTCTATTTCTATTTATAATCTCGTAAAATGTTATAATCTTACCACTTTCTGCTTTTATAATTGCAATTTCTGCTGCCTTTGACCGATAAAGCTTTTTTGATTACCCTGCTGTATTGTGTCAGTTTCATTCAAATGCCCTAATAATAACGGAGAATTTGAATCATGATATTTATAATTCTCAAATGCTTTATTCGGATTTTTATTGGCATAACAGTATTTACAGCCATTCAGACAGGTATCATAAGCACCGATATCCCGGCTTTCAATACAATGACAGCCCTGTCTCGTACCTTTATGCTTCAGATCTTTAAACGAAATTCCATTAGCATTCCCCATGATTTCCAGTGTCATACATCCGGACGGATAAATTCCGTAATGTAAATAATCTCCGTTTGTACCACAGGTCTGAATATACAAGTTATTGCTTTTGGCAGTTTCGCCAAAGCTCTTCGCAAGCATGTCTTTGTCTTTATCTGTCATGGGAATCAGCTCCGGCATATTTATTTCCAGCTTCTTATACATCTCTACAAAACTAAAAATACATCGATCAACATAAGGAGCAATTTCCTTAGCCATGTATGAAAAAGTTTTCATATGTGTCTGAACTGTATACTTGTCAGTCAGGAGTACAGGATCATAACGCCATGCTATACGCTGTTTGCCTGTAACGACAGATAACCTTTTCAATATCTCTATACTTTTTTCTATAGACGGTACTCCCGGTTCTATATCCTGTCCATATGCAGTAATTGTGTAGTGAAAGTATGTATTGAACCGATCTGTGATCTTAGACAAGTCTGTTAAAATAGGTTCATAATTTTTGGAACAGAACTGAATACAGTCTACTTTTTCCGGTGTCAGTTCATATCTTGATACCTTATTAGGAAACAGAGGATTGCGTGATAAAACATATCCTTCTTCAAAACGTTTCAGCAGCCATTTGGCATAGTACTGGACAGTATCCGTTCTCCCTCCTGTATTAATAATCATTTTTCATCCTCATTTCTATTCATTAAATCAGCAAGATTCCTTGTAAATTTTCTTGAAAGGCTGATAAGCTGTTCCTGCTCCTCTGGTGTAAACATCGACATGGCAGTATCTTCCGCCCGTGTAATATGAACAACTGGCTGTTTAGCATATGCTTTACCGCTTTCCGTCATCTTTACAAATTTATTTTTCTTATTTTGGGGATCCTCCTCTAACGTGATATACCCGTCTTTAAGAAGATTTTTAATAATCAAATTTACTGTCTGTTTTGAATTAAATGTCTTTTGGCAGATTTCTTTCTGTGTCATGCTGCTTGGTGCATAGTAAAGCACATTTAAGACAAGCAGTGTTTTCATGAGTAATCCGTGCCTTTTAGCATATTCATCATAAAGAGCATACTGCTCATCACGAAATTTGCAATATAAATATGCATTTCTTTTATCATTTTTTTTCATATTCCTCATCCTTTTAGTAAATTTATTGACTATTTTAAGTATAGTCCATATTTTGCATATTGTCAATTAATTGTTTCAAAAATAAACTGCTGCTAAAGCTGTTTTCATTCTGTTATATGAAAAATCCGTCCCGGTAAAAAAATAAATTCCAGACTGTAATAATAAAAAAATTTTCAAAAATATACTGCTTTAAATCCTCTGCATATAAAATTTTTCCCCAAAGTAACTTTGTTTAAAGTGTTCGTCTGCTTTACAAAAAAATCATCAAAGTCATTGTTTTTAAAGGGATTGTATGAGTTTTTGGTTTACAATTTTTCTTTTTTCATATTTTATTTACAAATATTATATTTTTTTGAATTTTGTAAACCAATTATACAACCAAAACCTTATTTTATATTGAATACAAATTATTTTATCTGTATATTTAATGATATTATGTCTGAAACCCTTAATTTTCAATTATTACATTATGATTTTGGTTTACAATTTTTATATCCCATTCAGTTTACATATTATATTTTTTAAAATTTTTGTAAACTAAAAATATTAAATTAACCTTATTTAACAAGGATATAAACAAATTTATTAACATTTTGAAATATATCTCATATTTTATCTAAGAGTTCTGCTCAGATCTTTTCGCAATGAAATTATAATGAAGCTCAGCTTCTCAGAATGACTCTATTTTTTTCTTTATTGGATATAAACAGATCACAAAACAGCTCTAACAAAAAAACGGCTCTGACAAGCCGTTTTTTCTAGAATTCAATATTATTATCTTTTATATACTCTTTTACATTTATAATTCTTTGATTTTTACTGCCTCTGAAACTCAACTCTTCAGAATGAAGTTCCTGTATAAAACGTCCGTCCACAAGAGTATTTATATACTTTAGACATTCCTTTTTTACCTTGTCCAAAAGCAGCTGTTCTATTGTATAACCTGTATAACACCATATATCTATATCCCCGGTTTCTTTTCTCAATCTCACAAGAAAATCCAGAAATTCCTCAGAGTCATAAAAAGGATCACCGCCGCTGATTGTTATACCGCTCAACATTTTATTGCCGTTTATTTCATCTGTTATCTTCTTGAAATACTTACTGTCCATAACCTCGCCGTTATCAGGATTCCATGATTCCTCATTATGGCATCCCGGACAGGCATGGGAACATCCCGAAAAATATATTGAATACCGGAAACCCGGACCATCAGATATAGTTTCCCTGAATATTTTTAATATTCTCATTTAGAAACTCCGTGCTTTGTTCTGTCCTTTTCTTCAGCTTTCTTAAATGAATTCCAACTGTCAAGATCTCCTGTAAGATATCCTGTTATTCTTCTTGTTCTTGAAATTTCCTCGCTTCCGCATATAGGACATTCTATTTCAATAAGACTTTCAAATCCGCATGACTTACATCTGTCTATAGGATGGTTAATAGAACCATAGCCTATATTATTATCCTTCATGGCTTTTATTATCTGAAGAATAACCACAGGATTCTTTTTCGCTTCCCCGTCAAGCTCTACATATGTGATATGTCCGCCCTTTGTAAGCTCGTGAAATCTTCCTTCTTTTTCTATTTTTTCAAGAGCCGAAATTTCAGACTTTACGTCAACATGGAAAGAGTTTACATAGTATTCTCTGTCATTTACATCTGTGATTTCACCAAATTTTTTCTTATCAATAGTTGTAAATCTTCCTGACAGACTTTCTGCCGGCGTAGCCAGTACAGAATAATTCAGATTATCTCTTTTCTTATATTTATCTACTACTTCATTCATTACTTCAAGTGCTTTTACTAAAGTATCATATGATTTTTGACTGTCTCCGTGCCCTTTGCCTGTTAAAGCTACCATCGCATTATGACCGCCGATAAATCCTACTCCTAATGTTCCTGAATCAAGCATAGATCCTACTTCATCATTTCCCATCAGAGTATTTCCGCCTTTCCAGATATTGTTTCTCATCATGAAAGGAAACTGTTTTGCAAGTGCTGTTCTCTGGAATTCATATCTTTCTTTTAACTGTTCTATTACGAATTCAGTATATTTTTTTAGTTTTTCAAAAAATCTTTCGATAGCCATATCTTCCAGAGACTGTGCATCTATATTGCTGTTTTCTGCCAAAATTTCATTCTTAGCTTCTACTGCAAGTCTTGGAAAGTTAATTGTAGTAAATGACAGATTTCCTCTTCCTATAGAAGTCTTATCTCCCGCTACATTTTCAAAAACTCTTGTTCTGCATCCCATTGTGGCTACTTCATATTTATACTTGTACGGATCATCCATTCTCCACATTTCATGCTTATTATAAGTAGTATCAAGAAATACGAAATTAGGGAATAATCTTTTTGCTGTAGTTAAAGTTGTTTTTATTAATAAGTCAAAATTCGGTGTTTTATACTTAAGCTCGCCTTTTATTGCCTTATCCCAGTTTTTAAGGGCCAGTTCATAGTCTTCTTCAGAATAATTCAGCCCTTCCTTTACCTTAAAAATCTGTATTGGGAAAATAGGTGTTTCACCATCTCCCAGTCCTGCTATTGTTGCATTCAGCAGTTCGTTTATAAGCATTCTTCCTTCAGGTGATGTATCTGTTCCATAGTTTATAGAAGAAAATACTACCTGATTTCCTCCACGTGAATGCATCGTGTTTAAATTATGTATGAATCCTTCCATTGCCTGGTATGTCTCATATTTAGTATCATAATATGCTACATGTATTGCTTTTTCTACTTCATTCATTGTTAAATTCAATTTAGATGACAAAATCAGCTTCTTCTCATCAGTAACTTCAATAGAGTCAATTATTTCCGTAAGAAGATCTTTTAATTCCTGATTTGCTTCTTCTACGTAATCAGACTCAAGATATGCTAAAACTCTGTATTTCAGATGTCTTCTGAAAGATTTTAACACTCCTTTTGCCATAAAAAAATCAAATGCCGGTATCGACTGACCACCATGCTGCTCATTTTGATTTGTCTGAAATATGATTGTAGCCAAAGTTGCATATGTCGATATACTTTTCGGCTGTCTTATGAATCCGTGCTTTGATTTAAATCCGTTTTCAAAAAGGTCTTCCAGATCATACTGAACACAAGTTGTTGTTTTTGTAGGATAATAATCCAGATCATGTATGTGGATATATCCTTCCTTATGAGCATCAGCATATTTTGGTGTCACCAGATACTTCAGGGCATAATCCTTCGATGTTTCAGAAGCAAATTTCATCATTTGTCCTGCAGGAGTATCAGATGACATGTTAGCATTTTCATTGTTGGTATTATTTTTTTCTACATTTATAATACCGTCAAAAATTTCTTTAAAGTTATTTTTTATTGTTGAAAATCCCTCGTATTCTGTTACTCTTTCCTCATCATTTTTATTTATATACACCATTCTATCCATAACGACCTCACTATATATTGTTTTATTTAATATAATATACCACTATATATAGTGTTTTGCAAATAATATCTTAGAATTTAAAAAAATGATTTTTCAAAATTTTTCAAGTTATTATTTGATTAAAAAATTTTAGTTTCCATAAATAAAGACCTGCTAAATTTATATTTTTTATTTTAAATTTTAAAATTATGTTCTATAAAACATTCGTTAATTATTTTTTATTTAAAAATATCGAATTTCATAATATATGCTACAGGCACCATAATTTGTACGACAACAATGCTTAAGACCTCGTTTATTTTGACAAAGCTACTGTTTTTACTTGGCATGGTTTCAAAATAATGTCTGCATTATTGAGATCATTTACCTTATCTTCATTTAAATTCGTTTCATATATGTTTTTTATACTCTTATCGAAAATAAGTGAATCCTGTATATCTTTATTAATATTTGGATTATATATTCTTATCAGCAGAGCTTCCTCCCTCTCTGCTTTTTTTACTGCACTGAGAACACTTCCTTCTATTTTTTTGCCGAACAGGGAATATCTGTCCGGAGTGTTAAACTCGGCGGGATTTAGTCTCATTGCATTATAAGGAATTTTATTATAAACAGTGACAGGTGTAACATATTCTCTTCCTTTTTGCGGCACCAGTCCCTCTATTTCATCTCCGCTGTGTATAAACACAGCAAACTCAAATTTCAGTTTCCCCAACATTTGCGAATCAGGTGTTTCAAGCTTTATTCCTGATGGTCTTCCAGGTCTGTAATACATCTCCTCCTTCCCCAGAAGTCCTACCCCTCTGAATAAAGTAAGTGCAATATTGCTAAAATCTTCTCCCGTGATTTCATATTCACGAAAACCATTTGTCAGCAAAGACATCCCGGAATTTTTATCATTCAAATCTGTAAAAGACATCATCTGATACACAGGAACAGGTTTCTCTTTCCACTTTTCCGCTTCCCACACTTCATTTGCAGTATCTATAACAGGTCTTTTTATAGTTCCGAACTGATTATCCGATACCGATTCTGTACTCTTATATCCTGTCGGCATTATAAATCTTACTCTGTGGTCTTTTGAATTATTATCTATTTCTGTTTTTATTTCCACTTTATCAGAATTTTTTCTTAATTTTATTTCTGTGGAAATTCTCATCTTTGAATCCTTTATTTTATTTTTTCTGCTTTCCAGATCCTTTGGTATATCCATTTCATATGAAACATAAGCTGTTTCGGCAAACGGAGTATGCTCGAACTTTATTTCCGCTGTCACATCTTTATTTGTAATAATAAAATCATCTTTCAGTGGTGAATAGTCATATTCATCACCGTCATCGGAACCGTCTTCCGCGATAAGCAGTTCCCTGTATTCTTTCATTAGTCTTTTATCTGAAAGATTTATTGTACCGTTTGAATTAACAGTAATTTTATAATATTTGTTTTCAATAAACGCTTTTTCTTCTGCTATTTCCTTTAATCCCTCATTACCTGTATTATATTTTATATAAAATGTTTCATAACCCATAGGAGGTATATTTTCAGCTGAAAACTGTATCAAAAATTCATGGAACGGGTCGTAATTCCCATAATGCACTATCTGCCTGTCAATCAGTCCCGGATCAAGCTCTCTCTTTTCTTTTACATAATAAGGAATTTCCTTTCCGTCTTTATTATATATAGTAAAGTTTCCGCCTCTGAGCCTTATTTTAGTTTCTACCTCTTCTGTACGCTCATACGGCAGAAGATTAAATACAGTCAGTTTGTCCATTCCCTCTTTGTCTTTTACTGCATCCACAATTTTTCTTTTATAAAAATCTATAAGCTTGTCAGCCTTATCATGTGCCAGTTCAAACCTCGCCATTATCTCCCTGTGCACCTGATCTGTACAGCAGCAGCTTATACTGTCATGTGCATGATTTTTCATAATTTCTTTCCACATAAGCTCTATAAGCCCGTGATGATATTCAAAACCGAGTGAATATGCTATAGATGCAAGCGGCTCCAGAATATTTGTTATTTTATTCTCTATAGTGACGTTGGCAATTTTTATATCCATTCTTGTAGATGATATAGTTCTATGCACTCTCATATACTTAGGATCATTAAATTCACCTTTTATCACATCCAGCTTTTCTCTGTTCTTCTCCAGTTCTGCAAATATATTCTCATATCTGCTTATAAAAAAATCTTTATCAGGATATATTTTTTTCATCATATCCATTACTTCAAATATATTCTGCTGAAGGGGCATCTGGTCATGCCCGTTCGGAAGTATAAGATTTTCAGTTACCGCACCTCTTTCCAGCACAGGAAAATATTTATCCAGTCTGTCTTTCAGTTCTTCCTCATTAAGCGGAAGATATTTTCCTATGGCGTATCCCAAGGGCAGTATTTGAGCAGTGACCTCGCTTCCGTCATTTGACTGCCATAAAAATTCTGTTTTGTTTGTTCCGTGTCTTTCAGAGCAGCCCCTCCAAAAAACTGTATCTTTTATTCCAAATCCGTTCAAAATCTGCGGCAGCTGGGCAGACTGACCGAAGGAATCGGGAAGATATCCTATCTTCATATAATCCCCGAATTCATTTGAATCTTTTATACCGTAAAGAAGGTTTCTAACTATTGATTCTCCCCCTACCATCATTTCATCTGTCTGGGTATACCAGGGACCGATTATGAGTTTTCCCTTTTGTACAAGACTTCTGACTCTTTCTTTATTTTCCGGCTTTACATCGAAGTAATCCTCGAGAATGGCCGTTTGTCCGTCGAGCATATAGTACTTATAATCCTCGTCATTCTCCAGTCTTTCTAATATTTCCTCCATATTATTTACCAGAAGTATTCTTGATTCCTCTGTAGTAAAATACCATTCCCTGTCCCAATGCATATGGGGTATTACATGTACTTTCCAGTCCATAGTTTTATTGCCTCCTGTTTTATTCTGAAATCTGTTATTTTGAAATACTTTTTTTATACTTATGCCCTTTTAAGATCAGCAGTAAAACAGTAGAAATAACAGTTCCTATTAACGCTGCTATCAGCCATAGAATTCCTCCTGCTATAGAGCTTTCTGCTCCGTCCATATTCATAAACAGCATAGAAAGTATTCCTGCTCCCGGAACTCCGAGTCCCAGCTTAAAGTATACAACCATCGCTCCGGTTACCATCGAACCTGCCACAAATGCTCCCAAAACCCTGAAAGGATCATTTAATGCCACAGGAATTGCACCCTCTGTAATCCCTGCAAGTCCCAGTATCCATGTAGAATTCCCCAGTTCTCTTTCTTCTTCAAGAAAATAATGCGGTTTTAATTTAGTTACCAGAGTTGTAGTAAATGCCGAGACCATTTTTACAGATGCAAAGGCTGCATACGGAACCAGATTTCCATTCCCCATTGCTCCGAGACAGAAAGCATAGGCTGCTTTATTCACCGGACCTCCAAGATCAAATGATACCATAGCTCCTATTATCGCTCCGAGTACAATTGCATTTGCTCCCTGCATTGCATTCAGCCAGTCTGTCAGCGCAGTATTAAGCCATGCCACCGGTTTTCCCACTACAAACATCATAAGTGTTCCTACCACAAATGTCCCTACTACGGGATACAAAAAGAAATTAAAGAAACCTGCAAGTGTTTTACCGCCTTTTATATTAGCCTTAATCCATTTCATTATATAACCGGCAAGGAATCCTCCAACTAATCCTCCAAGAAACCCTGAATTAATAAGATTCGCGGCAAATCCTGCGGCAAATCCCGGTGCAAGCCCCGGCTTATCTGATATTGAAAATGAAATATACGCTGCAAGTACCGGCACCATCAAGGTTCCAAGCAATCCGCCGCTTAATTTTCTGTACATCCACAGCCATGAATTTTCCTGATCCCATAATGCTTCCAGATGAAGTGTCTGCTTCATAAGAGTGGCTATAGCAAGAAGCATTCCCCCCGCTACAATCAACGGTACTATATATGATATCCCTGTTAATATTGCTCTTTTCGATTCTTCCCTGAATGAAAGCTTTCTTTCGGGTTCCTGCGCAGCTCCTGCATAAACACTTCTTCCCTTTTTGGCAATTTCAAGTGCTTTTTTTATTAGTCCTTCCCCGTTTTTAATAGGCTCGGCTACAGGTACTTCTATGCTCGGAATTCCTGCGAATCTTTCCTTTTCCTTTACTGCTACCTCAGCTGCAAATATTACAGCCTCAGCTTTGGCAAGCTCTTCATTGGTAAATCTTCCTTCTATTCCGTTTGCGCCCTGTTTCTCTGTCCTTACTTTTACATTTAGTTTTCTTCCTGCTTTTTCAAGTGATTCTGCTGCCATATATGTATGTGCTATTCCTGCCGGACACGCAGTAACTCCCAGTATTAATCTTTCTGTATCAAAATTTTTCTCATCTTCTTTTATTTCATCTTCCGAAAGCAGTTCAAGAAACTTTTTTTCATTATCAGCTTTCAGAAGCTTTTCTATTAACTCTTCATCGGCAAGCTTTGATGTAAGCTTGGTCAGTATTTCAATATGAGTACTTCCGGCCTGTGAATCCGGCACTGCAATTAAAAATATAAGCTCTGCATCTTCTGAAGTTTCATCTATTTTCTCCCAGTCTTTTATAGGTGTTTTTACAGTGGCTGCTGCAAAACATGGCTCCAGTACAAATGCCGATTTCCCGTGCGGAATAGCCAGCTTCATCCCTACATTTGTCGCTCCCTGCTTTTCTCTTGCTTCCACATCCTTAAGATAACCCTCTTTATCGCTTATTTTTCCGCTTTCATACAGCTTCTCTGCCAGAGCCTCCAAAGCTTCCTGCTTTGATTTGTAATCTGCTTTCAGAATTACCAAATCTTCATTTGTTAATTTTTTCAAATTCATAATTTCCTCCTTGTATAGACATGTTTAACTTTTTCAAAAAAAATTGTCTTTTTCCAATAAAATCAGTATTCCAACCTGTATAGACAACTTGTTTATTCCCAAAAAATAAAGAAGAAAAACTTCTTTACTTATATATACCATATTTTCAATATTTGTCAATATCTTTTTTCAAAATTTCCAAAAATTTATATTTTTCCTGATTATAAAAAGCCTTTGTATATTCGAATATTTCCCCGTTTTCGAGTATCGCAGTATTTTCCAGTTTAAATACAGGAATATTTTCTTTTATATTAAGAAGCTCCTTTATATCCCTGTTTGGCAATACACCCATATATTCCTTCTGCATCTCTTTTATTTTATAGTTTTCGCTTAATGCATAATTATACTTGGACTCAAAAAATTCATTTAACCTTTTTTCATTTACAAATTTTTTCGGAATATAAGTTATCTCTACCACCACAGGCTCTTCATTGATAAATCTCAGTCTTTTCAGATATACTATACGCTCCTCCTTATTTATATTGAGCTTTTTACTTATCTGGTCAGACGGAAAACGCTCCTCATACTGGAGTACATTAGTAACTGCACTGAGATTTTCTCTTTTTGTTCTTTCACTGAATCCTATTGCCTCATTCAAATAGATTATATGCTTATTTTCATTATTTTTTACATATGTTCCTTTTCCCTTTATCTTATACAGATAATTTCTCTGAACGAGATTTTCTATGGCTTTTCTGCATGTCATTCTGCTTACTCCGAACTTTTTTGCCAGCTCATTTTCAGATTCTATTTTTTCCTCTGATAAATATACATCACTTTTTATATTATTCAAAATATATTCTTCTATCTTATCGAATTTCATCATATTCTTAGTTTTATCCCTTTATTTTTATTATATGTTATATGCATGTTTTTTTCCAGTATTTTTATTTGCAGACATTACTCCATATACAGTATTTCTTCCAGAGAGGGCACCTCCGGATCATCTTCATAAGGCAGATCCACAAAAATATCATCTAAGTACCCGACCGTACCGTCCTTTTCAAAATAAACAGTCAGGTTCAGATTAGTAAATTCATATGATCCGTCGT
Source organism: Sebaldella termitidis ATCC 33386 (assembly GCF_000024405.1). Taxonomy (NCBI): domain Bacteria; kingdom Fusobacteriati; phylum Fusobacteriota; class Fusobacteriia; order Fusobacteriales; family Leptotrichiaceae; genus Sebaldella; species Sebaldella termitidis. The sequence goes on from NC_013517.1 coordinate 3,816,590, forward strand.
ATTGGTCTTCTTCATGCTCAAATTCAAAATCTTTATGTGATATCTTATGATAATATTCTACTTTTTCCAGAATTGTTCTCATATCCTCGCCGCTTTTTATTGTTAATCCTCTGTCCAGATACAGCTCATTCACTATAAAGCTCAGGGAATGATATTCTGCCTGATCTTTTTCCACATAATAATTAACTCTGTAAAAAATCTCCAAATCTATTTCGGAATACAGAAAACTCACCTTAAAATCTTTCAATTCAGAGTCTCTTTCTATTTTTCTCTCATTCGGCGTGCCGAATACATTTATTATTTCTCTTAAATCTATTCTTTCTATCCCGTTAATTCCGTTAGTATCATTTAAAGTAAATTTCATAACAACCTCCCTGTTGTTTATATATATATTTTGAATTTTACCATTTTTATATCAAAAGTCAAAAAATATATTATTTTTCTCTGTATAGTAATTTTCAGATATTTTTTTAGTTGATGATTTCACTAAATTATTTAGCTTCAATAAACAAAAAAAGGCTATATCAAAATTAAAATATCTTTTGATATAGCAAATTAATCAAATCATTTTTTATTTCAATTTGAGTTTTTTAAATACTCTCTCAAAGCAAAACCTGACTTAAAACTAAAATCAGCACATTCTAAAAGTTCATCAAGAATCATCTCACTTATCTTACAATAATCCTTAAACACTTCATTACCATATTTTTCCTGAAATTGATTTTCTAAATCCAAAATTTCTTGATTCAATTTTATAAGTTTTGGATCTGTAACTAGATTTTCCTCAAATAAAGTATTAAACAGTGTTTCTTTTGATATCATTGATACCACCCCTTTTTGTTTTTATATCAATATTATATCATTCCATTTTAAAAAGTCAAGATTTTTTAAAATAATCATTTACACTTTATTACTTCCAGAAAAATCTTTTTTAATGCTTCTGTAGTGCTTTTCAGATTATTTTCTTTTATATATTCATTAAGATTACTTCTCATTTCTTCATATTCATAGTCTTCTACTTTATATCCAAAAAATTTCTTTGGATTTTTCAATGTTTTTTTTCTGCCTGTAAAGACCCCATCTCCTGATTTTCTTCCGCTCTTGCCTTTTACTCCTGACATAATTTTCCTCCCCTGCTTTTTCAAATTATATCATTTTTAAAATAATTATGTAAATATCAATTAATATTCTGTCCCTAAATACAGATTTTTATTGCAATTAAAAAGACTGTCTTAATAAAGACAGCCTGAAAGTTTAAAATAAAATTTCTGGAGAGATTTCAGCACCCTGTTTTATACAGTCTTAAAAATAACTGCTAAGACCGGATGCGAGTGTTAATTACCTGTTGACTTTTTTCCCGACAGTATAAAGACTTTATTCCGATACTTTTAACCCAAAAAACTCCAATTTTTTAAATTATATAAATTTTTATACTGTTTGATATTATAATACTACTCCTATGTGAAGACAATGTGAATAAAAAAAATATTTTTTATATTTTCATATCCCCTTGTTTTATAAGTCCAGTTTTTCTCATAATACCTGATACTAAAAGAGCTATTACCGCCGGAAATATAAAATGCAGAAGAAGCATGGGAATAAGAGACTTTTCTCCCATCACTTCAAATGTAGTAAACTGCCCCACAAGACCGCTTGTACCCATTCCTGCACCTATTTTATTATTTTCCATTTTAAATATTGCTGCACCTACTCCCCCGAGTATTACCGAAGCTGCCATCGGAGGAACCAGAATAAGGGGATTCTTTATACTGTTCGCCATCTGAAGCTTTGAAGTTCCCAGTCCATGTGAAATAAGACCGTTAAATCCGTTGTCTTTATATCCCGCCACTGCAAAGCCCACCATATGACAGGCACATCCTATAGTCGCAGCACCAGCCGACAGTCCTGACAGACCTAGAGATATTGCCACAGCTGCGCTGCTTATCGGAGAAGTTATTATTATTCCCATTATTAATGCCACAAGAATTCCCATAGGCAGAGGATTTAGATTAGTAGATTTATTTATTATGTTTCCTATAAGCATCATAAATCTGCTGATATAGGGTGAAGCAAATATGCTTATCACACCGCCTGCTATGATAGTAATTCCCGGAACAACAATAATATCACACTTGGTTTTTCCAAATACTGCTTTTGATGCAAGTGCTCCTGCCACACTGGCTGCAAGCGACCCTACCGGCTCTCCCGATGCCAGTATATATGAGCTTCCTCCGTATTTAATAGTTCCTGCACCGAGCATTCCGCATACTACAGATGCAAAAACTCCCAGTGGCGGTGCTTCCAGTGATAATGCCACACCTGCACCTATAGCCGGTCCCATCATATACTGTGCTACCTGCCCAAACATAATTAATTCCTGAATATTCAGATATGTTCCGATCTGTTTCAGTATTACCCCTGTCACCAGTGACGCCATTAACCCAAGTGCCATCCCGTTCAAAATTTTTACCAAAGTATTGTTCAAAAATCCTGCTTCTTGTTTTTTCAATTCTCTTCTCCTTTTGTATATAAAAAATTTTTATATTATCAAATATCCTTTTTTCAGCAGCTCGTTTTTTATTTTCTCAAAGCTCTCTTTATTCGTTGTTTCAATGGTATGCATATGAAGTCCGTCAGTAAGTGAACATAAAGGCTCTACTCTTGATGCTTCCAGTTTTTCCATAAATTTTTCAATATCATCTTTAGTTCTTATATTCAGATTTCCTTTTACCTCACCGTAAACACCATGCTCCACAAATACATCCAGTACTTTCCCACCATGATTTACTATTATTCCCAGCTCGTCCTCCAGCTCATATTTTCCTGAATGACGGCAGACGATAGTATTAAGAACTCCTTCCCGCCTGAGCTTTATGTATCCGTTCGGAGTAGCTATGATATCCTCTCCGGTTGCTCTCAAAAGAGATATATCCTGTACTATTACCTGCCTTGAAACATTAAATTTTTTCCCCAAAGCACTTCCTTTTACACTTTCAGAAGATTCATTTAATATTTTCAATATTTGGTTTCTTCTTTCCTGATTATCCAAAATTTTACACCTCATTTCACACTGTATATTCTTCTGTCTTGTCACCTTTGATATTTAATTTATCATATTTTGAAGTTTTTTTCAAACTTTATTTTCAAAAAGTATGTATATAAAAATAATTTACACGATCTTATAATCTAATATTATAGACCTAATTTACTTTACATATGTAAAGCAAAGGAATATTTGTTCTTGACAATAAAAAAATTTTGAGCCTATAATTTATTACAGACTGTATTTTACCTGATATGAAAATAAATTGTTTCTATTTATAAAGATTTCTAGAAAAGGCGGTTGATAAGTATGTGTCCAAACCGATTAAAAGAAAACGGATTCAGGGAGCTGGAGTCTTATATAAATTCACTGGATACCAAGGAGGAAGCATTAATCACAGTTTTACATAAAGCTCAGGAAATCTTCGGTTATCTTCCCAAAGAGGTACAGGAATTTATCGCCGACAAACTCAATGAACCCCTTGCCCGTGTTTACGGCGTCGTTAGTTTTTATTCATTTTTTACCATGATTCCCAAAGGAGATATTGCAATATCCGTCTGTCTGGGAACAGCCTGCTTCGTCAGAGGAGCAGAAAAGGTACTAGATGAGTTTCAAAGCAGGCTTGGAATAAAAGCAGGCGAAACCTCTCCCGACGGAAAATTTTCACTGGATGTGCTGCGCTGCATAGGTGCCTGCGGAATCGCCCCTGTGGTGCTGGTAAACGGGAAAGTATACAAAAAAGTTGAAGCAGGTGAAGTAAAAAATATTGTTAGTGAATATATGTGAAGGGAGTGAAGTATATGCCCCGTGACGAACTTATTGAAAGACTCGAAGATATGAGAAGCAGTATTACCAAGGAAAGAAATTACAAAAAACAGGTACTTGTCTGCTGTGGAGTAAACTGTCTCACTTCGGGAAATGACATTATTCTGGATAAATTTCAGAGCAGGATGAAAGAAATGAGGCTGGATAACGAAATAAACGTAACAAAAACAGGCTGCTTCGGCTTTTGTGCCAGAGGCCCTATAGTAGAAATCCTCCCTGATAAAATCTTTTATACTGAAATAACATTGGATGACGTTGACAAAATTATAGACAAACATCTCTTAAAAAATCAGGAAATCGAAGAACTCTTATACACCAATCCTCTTACCAAAGAAAAAATAAGCAAACCTAAAAATATGGACTTTTATAAAAAACAGAAAAAAATTGCTCTCAGAAACTGTGGTATTATTGATCCAGAAAATATAGACGACTATGTTTTAGCTGACGGATATACTGCTTTGGACAAAGCTTTGAAAATGACTCCAGAAGAAGTCGTGGAAATCATCAAAAAATCAGGACTCAGAGGCCGCGGCGGTGCAGGCTTTCCTACTGGAAAAAAATGGGAAATAGCACTTCATAATAAGGCACCGAAAAAATATGTAGTCTGTAATGCTGATGAAGGTGATCCCGGAGCATTTATGGACAGATCTATCCTCGAAGGTGATCCTCATTCCATTGTGGAAGCTATGGCTGTCTGCGGTTATGCCATCGGAGCTGAATATGGTCTTGTATATATCAGGGCAGAATACCCTAATGCAATGAAAATCCTTGCTAAAGCTATAAAAGATGCAAAAAATCACGGCTTTCTCGGGAAAAATATTTATAATACCAATTTTAATTTTGATATTCAGCTGAAATATGGTGCCGGTGCTTTTGTCTGCGGCGAAGAAACCGCTCTTATACGTTCCATGCAGGGAAAAAGAGGGGAGCCTGTTAATAAACCGCCGTTTCCCGCAGAAAGAGGATATAAAAATTCTCCTACCAATGTAAATAATGTGGAAACTTTAGCTAATATTCCGGTTATTATAAAAAAAGGCGCAGAATGGTTCAGATCCTTTGGTACTGAAAATTCACCGGGAACAAAGGTATTTGCCCTTGCCGGAAAAATTAACAATACCGGTCTTATAGAAGTCCCTATGGGAACTACACTAAGAGAAATTATATACGAAATCGGCGGCGGAATCAAAAACGGCAAAAAATTCAAAGCTGTCCAGACAGGAGGACCGTCAGGAGGCTGTCTTACTATGGATGATCTGGATACTCCCATTGATTTTGACAATCTTGTTGCCAAAGGCTCTATGATGGGTTCCGGAGGTATGATTATTATGGATGAAGATAACTGCATGCCTGCCGTGGCAAAATTCTACCTTGATTTTACCGTGGATGAATCCTGCGGAAAATGTACTCCGTGCAGAATAGGAAATAAAAGACTTCTTGAAATATTAAAAAGAATAACTGATGGTGAAGGAACTGAGGATGATCTGGATACACTAAAAGAGCTTTCACTAATTATAAAAGATTCTGCATTATGCGGCTTGGGACAGACAGCTCCAAATCCTGTTCTTTCTACTCTTGAAAAATTCTGGGATGAATATGTCGCCCACGTAAGAGATAAAAAATGCCCTTCCGGACAGTGTAAAGCTTTGATAAAATATGTAATAAACAACAAATGTATAGGGTGTACGCTCTGTGCAAGAATCTGCCCCGAATCCTGCATTACCGGAAGCCCGAAACAAAGACATTATATTGATGCCGAAAAGTGTATTAAATGCGGTTCATGTTATGAGGCCTGTAAATTTCATGCAATTAACAGAGATTAATTATAAAGCATGTCAGTTTGCACAATTAACTGAATCCCAAAAAGGAGGATATTTATGAAACATAATTTAATCACCCTTACTATAGATCATAAAACTGTGGAAGTACCTGAAGGCACTACCATACTTGCTGCAGCTAAAAGTGTCGGCATTAGTATTCCTACTCTCTGTTACCTGAATCTTTCAGACTTCGGCTGTGTAAATACCCCGTCTTCTTGCAGAATGTGTCTTGTAGAAGTAGAAGGCAGAAGAAATCTTGCTCCTGCATGCGTTACTCCTGCTTCTGATAAAATGACAGTCAGTACTAACTCTGTAAGAGCACTGAAAACCAGAAAAACAATGCTGGAATTACTTCTTTCAGATCACCCGAAAGACTGCCTGACCTGTCAGAAATCAGGAAACTGTGAATTGCAGAGCCTTGCTGATAAATTTTCTATAAGAGATATAAAGCTGAAAGGAGAACAGTCTGCTTACAGACTGGATATCTCAAAATCCCTTATCCGTGATATGGATAAATGTATTATGTGCCGCCGCTGTGAAACAATGTGCAATGAAGTACAGACTGTAGGAGTATTATCTGCTATAAACAGAGGGTTTGAATCTGTTATTGCCACTGCTATGGAAATAAATCTGAGTGACTCTGTATGCACATATTGCGGACAGTGTGCTGCCGTCTGTCCCACAGGAGCCTTGGTAGAGAATGATGCTACATGGGATGTTGTCAAAGCTTTGGGAGACCCGGAAAAAACAGTCATTGTCCAGACTGCTCCTTCGGTAAGGGCAGCACTCGGAGAAGAATTCGGGCTGGAGCCGGGAACACTTGTTACGGGTAAAATGGTGGCAGCATTGCGCGGTCTTGGTTTTGACAAGGTATTTGATACAGATTTTGGTGCTGATCTTACTATAATGGAAGAAGCTTCCGAATTTTTAGACAGATTAACACGGCATCTTGACGGTGACACCAGTGTAAAACTTCCTATACTTACTTCTTGCTGTCCTGCATGGGTAAACTTTTTTGAGCATAATTTCAGCGACCTTCTGGATGTTCCTTCCACTTCAAAATCTCCTATGCAGATGTTCAGTGCCGTAGTAAAAAATGTTTACGCTCAGGAGCTGGGTGTAGACAGAAAAAACCTTGTGGTTGTTTCTGTTATGCCTTGTCTTGCAAAAAAATACGAAGCAAGCCGTGATGAATTTTCAATAGGAAATGACTATGATACTGATATCGTTCTTTCTACAAGGGAACTTGCAAAATTAATAAAACAATATAATATAGAATTTAATCTGCTGAAAGATGAAGAGTTTGATAATCCTCTCGGAGAATCAACAGGTGCAAGTATTATTTTCGGAAGAACAGGGGGAGTTATTGAAGCAGCGCTCAGAACAGCTGCTGACTGGTATACCAAAGAAGATCTGCAGGACATTGATTATACTCAGGTCAGAGGATTTGAAGGAGTTCGAAGTGCTGATGTAAAAATCGGCGATCTGGAGCTGAAAATCGGAATTGCTCATGGTCTGGGAGAAGCACGCAAGCTGCTTGAGGAAGTAAGAGCCGGAAAATCTGCATACCATGCTATAGAAATAATGGCCTGTAAAGGCGGATGTATCGGCGGCGGCGGACAGCCTTACCATCACGGGAATACTGCTATACTAAAGAAGCGAACCGAGGCGCTCAAAACTGAAGACGAATCTAAAAAAATCAGAAAATCCCATGAGAATCCTTATATTATAAAACTATATAAAGAGTATTTCGGAGAGCCTTTAAGCCACAGATCCCACGAATTACTGCATACAAAATATTTCAAAAAGCATAAAATATAAATATAAAACAGCTGGTAAGAAAAAAACAGCTGTTTTTATTTTATAATTATTATTTCTGTCAAAAAAAGAGGCTTGGCAGCTGCCAACCCCTTTTAGGTGTAAATTTAGGAGATAAGGTTTCTCTTTCAGCTGTTTCAGTATTCTCACATAAATTCTGAAACATTCTCTTCAAAACCCTTTTTCTTGCATTTACCCGCAGTATATAATACTATTTTCAAAACTTTTTACCAAAAACTCCCGGATTAACTACATTAACAAAAATATTATACTGCTTATATACATAATATTATTTCAATGTGAAAATAATGTGAATAATAAAAAAATTCTGCGTATATTTATACAGAATATGAACTAATTCTCTTTAAATATAAAAAAGAACTGTCTCAAAATATTTTTTTATTTCAATAATTTTATATCAAAATCTATTTTGAAGCAATTCTTTATATATTAATTTTTTTTATTCTGTTTTATAAGTCTGAATATCTGTTCTGCTGTTTTTTCTACCAGTCTTTGTGCATTTTTTGTATCCATAGCTTCACCAAGAGTCATCGGTGAATCTATTATTGAAAAAGCTGCTGTAATACCGCAGTCATATATATTACCTATCTCATCATCAACACTTCCGCCTATTGCTATAACAGGAATTCCGTATTTTTTAGCCAGCTTTGCCACTCCTGACGGTGTTTTTCCCATCGCCGACTGAAAATCTATTCTTCCTTCTCCCGTAATAACATAGTCCGAACCGTTTATCTTATTTTCCAATTCTATTTTTTCAGTAATGATATCTATTCCTGGTTTCAATTCTGAATTAAAAAAGGCTGTAAATGCTCCTCCAAGTCCTCCTGCTGCTCCTGAACCGGAAATATTTGAAATATCAGTTTTTTTTATTTTTTCTATTACATTTGAAAAATTTCTCATGCCGTCATCAAGTATTTTTATAATATCACCGGTAGCACCTTTTTGTTTCCCGTATACATGGGCGGCACCGTTAGTTCCGTAAAAAGGATTGTCCACATCACATGCAATCAGAAATTTTGCTTCTGACACTTCTTTCATGACTTTATCATCCTTAAAACTTTTTATATTAATAAGATTCTCTCCGTTTGGTTCCAATTCATTCCCGTTTTCATCCAGAAATATATATCCAAGAGCTGAAAGCATCCCTGTACCTGCATCATTAGTCGCACTTCCCCCAATTCCTATAATAAACTCCCGGCATCCTTTTTCAAGAGCATCTTTTATCAGCTCTCCTGTTCCGAATGTCGTAGCTTTTAGAGGATTGCGTTCGTCCGGGCTGAGAAGCGGGAGTCCGCTTGCTGCTGCCATCTCTATTACTGCTGTTTTCCCGTCTCCAGAAATGCCGTAAAATGAATCTATATCACGCATCAAAGGATCCTTCACCTTAATATTGACCATTTTTCCGTCCAGATTATCTATCAGTGCTTTTACCGTTCCTTCCCCGCCGTCTGCAAGAGGAATTTTTATGAATTCGGCATCCTTATATACTTTTTTTACACCTTTTTCAAATGCTGCTGCTACTTCCAATGATGTCATACTGCCTTTAAATGAATCTATTGCTGCTACTACTTTCACTTTTTTACTCCTCCTTATTGGAATATAATATTCTTTAGTTATAAGATAAATTCTATATTTTGTCAATTTAATTCTGTATTTTTTCTTATCCCCGAATTATTAATTTCAATCAGGTGCAGCAGTCTTACATATTTTCCTTAACTTCATTTATTGAGCTTTCTACATGTCTTACAGAAAAAATCTTTGCTGTTTCAATATCATTTTCTCTTATTGCATTCAAAATTTTTATATGTTCTTCAAGTCTGTCCTGATTCTCGCTATTATCTTTATCAATATTTCTTCGTCCGTGAATTTTTAATAATTGCGATATTATATCATATAATCTAGTCATTAGTTCATTATCAGTACATTCTGCAATTTTTTTATGAAATTCCATATCCCATTCGTTGAATTCCCTGTCTGAATCTTTATGCTCCATCATTTTTTCTACAATCGGTATCAGTTCCGCTGTCAAAATGCTGCAGTTATTAGCCATTGCCACACTGACTGCAAGCGGATCCAGAGCTTTTCTCACTTCCAGTATTTCGAGATATCCGTCCAAATTAAGTGAAATATTCGGTATAATATCATTAAAATAAATATTCGGCGTTAAATTGTTTACATAAGTCCCACCGCCCTGTGTTCTCGAAAGTATGTTTAGCGCAACAAATTTTTTTATAGCCTCTCTTACTACTGACCGGCTGACGCCTAATTCTTTGGAAAGAGATATTTCCGGTGTTATTTTATCTCCTATATCCCATTCGCCCGTCAAAATTTTTTCCTGTACATAGTTAAATACTTTACCAACCTTATCATCCATAGTTTTTCTCCCTTAAGTTTAAATAAATTATAGTTCCATACTTCTAAAATAATCCTAACAAAAAATTTTTCATAATACAAAATGACCTGATAATCTCCAGTTTAAAATATGATCATCATTAATTCTACATAATTAAAAAAATTATGACAGATTGTCAAATATATTCAGTTAAATTTTTTATTTTATACAATCACCTCCTTGTTTAATTCTTTCATTATCTTAAAAAAATATTAACTATTGACATGTTTTTCTAAAACAGTTTTTTATTTTGGGATGAGATTTTTTATTATAATTTCGTCTATTTGCATATATAATCATAGTATAAACATATATTATTATATTGTCAATAGAAATTTGCCATGCATTTCTGATAAAAGTATATACCTTTTCAATTTTTAATTTTTCCTTGTAATGAATCACCTAAAATTGTTTACATATTTTATTATCTTTTTATAAACGCTGATAATAAAATTTTATTTTCTCAGTTTTTATGATACATGGTCCGTTCTATGACTTTTTAGTCCAGATCTGTCTGATCAAAATCCATCCGGCATGTAGTAATGCTAATACTGCTTTATCATTTATTTTTACAGATACTTATCCTCTTTCATAAGATAATTCTGTACATAATCTTTTACTCCGTCTTCCAAAGAGGTAAAATCTCTGCTGTAACCGGCTTTTTTCAATTTATCTATCTTTGCCTCTGTAAAATACTGATACTTTCCTCTCAAATCCTCAGGCATATCTACAAACTTAATCTTGCCTGCATCTCCGTCTGCTGCTTCCACTGTAGATTTAGCTAATTCATAGAAAGCTCTTGCACTGCCTGTTCCAAGGTTATAAACACCGCTAGGGGCATTGATCTCTTTCATAAGAAAGTACATTACATTCGTAACATCTTTTATATATACAAAGTCTCTAAGCTGATATCCGTCTTTATATCCGTCTTTATGCGATTTAAAAAGTTTTACTTCTTTTTCTGCATTATATTGATTGAAAGCATGAAAAACCATACTTGCCATTCTTCCTTTATGATATTCCTGAGGTCCGTATACATTAAAATATTTTAGTCCGAACCATTTTTTCGGAGTTTTTTCCTGCTTTAAAGCCCATACATCAAAAATCTTTTTGGAATAACCGTATTTATTTAACGGTCTTAGTGCATTATGCCCTTCAAGACCTATTTCGTCATCATAGCCAAGCTCACCGTCTCCATATGTAGCAGCACTGCTTGCATATATGAAAACCGCATCATTTTTTACCGAATAATCCCAAAGTTTTTTTGTATATTCATAGTTATTTTCCATAAGAAAATCCATATCTTTTTCAGTTGTTGCAGAACATGCTCCCATATGAATAATCGCTGTTATCTTCTCAGCTGTTGTTTCCAGATAATCAAACAGCTTATCCTTATCAACCCAGTCGTAATATTTTCTCTTGGCAAGATTCAGCCATTTTTCCTCTGTTCTGAGCTTATCCGAAACTATGATATCCTCTATTCCCATTTCATTCAGCTGCCATACAAAGGCACTTCCTATAAATCCTGCTGCTCCAGTAACTATTATCATTTTTTATACCTCCCCGGCAAATATTTTAGCCAATCTTTCCATTGCTTCATTTATATCAGTATATTCAAGTATTGTTATTTTTTGGTTTCCTCTTATCATAGCCGACAGCTTTTTCTCAGAGCTCTGATCGTAAAGACATATTACCCTTTTTTCCATTGCATCGGCATAACCGATTTCATAGCCTACTCCTATAGAAAGTATCGATACTTCCGCGACCATTATGTCACTTTCTCTAAGCCAGTTTATATCCTGCTCATATATTTCCCTGTCTGTCTGATGATAAACGAATTTTTCCTCTTCAGGCTCTGATATATGCTCTGTAAGAACTTTACCATATTCCTTTAATTTTCCTATTATCATCTCGAATTCTTTTCTTTTTTCTCTTCCGCCTCTTACCGAGCCTGCAAAATATATTTTCATATTCTATTACACCTTTCTGTTTTCATTCATTTAGTTAAAAAGGAAGATTTGAAATTCTTCCTTTGGTCTGATACATCGATCCGCTTAGTTTGATCCAAAGTACTAATGCTTGTTTTTTTGTTCATAAAGCTCATTCCAGATGTAAAAAAGTTCTTTTGGTGCATAATTATCTCCAATATCCACACCTTTTCTATTTTCACCGTGAAAATCAGACCCGGCACTTCTTATAAGAGAAAATTTTTCTGCTATTTTTTCAAAGTATTTCATATCTTCCTTTGAAAATAGGGAATAGTATGTTTCTATTCCATCCAGTCCATGATCCTTCATATCCTTCACAAGCCGGACAAAGTCTTCTTCTTCCAGTCCTATAAGCTTAGGGTGGGCTAAAAACGCCAACCCTCCGCTTTTTTTTATTATCTCTATTCCGTCAAAAGGATTCAGATTTGATTTTGGAACATAGGCAAGTCCGTTTGATCCCAGATATTTGCTAAATGCTTCCTTTACATCTTTTACGTAACCTTTGGCTATCAGAGCTCTTGCCAGGTGTGTTCTGCTTATAATTACTCCTTCTGCCTCACGGAATGTATCCTCTTTCGTAATCTCTATTCCATGATTATTCAGTATTTTTATAGCTTTTTCATTTCTGTTGATTCTTGCCTGTTTCATTTCATTAGAAAAATCTATCAGGCTTTTATCTTTCTCATCTATAAAATAACCGAGTATATGTACTTCTTTTCCTTTATATTCTGTAGATATCTCTATTCCGTTTATGAATTTTATGTTATTTTCTATGCACTCTTTCGCAGCCTCGGCAAGTCCTTCCACAGTGTCATGATCTGTAAGCGACAATATTTTTATACCCTTTTCACCGGATCTTTTCACTAATTCAGAAACACTGAAAGTTCCGTCTGAATATAGAGAATGCATATGAAGATCTACCATTACTGCTACCTTCTTCCTTTATGATTCTGTCTTTCCAGTTCTCTTCTTTTCTTTCTTGAAACATGAAGCATTTCACTTTCCGCCTTCTCAAGTGCATCTTCCACTTCCTCGGCTTCTTCTATTTCTGCATGGGGAGCCTGAAGACTCTGTGCTCTTTCCTCAGCTTCCATCTCCTCTTCTGTTTTGAATCTCAGCTTCATCAGAAATGAACTTACTTCTCTTTTTATACCGTCTATCATTTCATTATAAAGATCGGTACTTATTATTTTATACTCATTAATCGGATTCTTTTGCCCGTATGATCTCAGATAAATTCCTTCACGTAATTCAGTAAGATTTTTCAGGTTCTCTCTCCATCTCTGATCCAATACCTCCAGCATTATGTATCTTTCCACATCTCTAAACTGATCAGAGCCGATTTCCCGCTCTTTGTTATTATATCTGTCAAGAAGATCCTGAATAATTTCAGCTTTCATTTTATTTTTTTCCATATCAAGATACAGCTCCGGAACATGGTAATTATAATTATCTCTCAAATTATCCACCAGATAATCAAAGTTCCAGTCCTCTCTTGAATCTCCCGAAAGAGCGTTATCAATTAAATCCTCTACTGTTTCTTTCATCATGGAAATAATCAGGTCTTTCAGATCTTCATTTCTCAAAACAAGATCTCTTTGCGCGTAGACTACTTCTCTCTGTTTATTATTAATATCATCATATTCCAGCAGATTTTTTCTTATTGAGAAGTTTCTGCTTTCTACTCTTTTTTGTGCTCCTTCTACTGCTTTTGTAATGAATTTATTTCTTATTTCCTCATGCTCTTCTACTTTCAGAGAAGCCATCATATTCTGCAGTCTGTCTCCGCCGAACAGTCTCATCAGATCATCCTCAAGAGACAGATAAAATTCTGATGCTCCCGGATCTCCCTGACGTCCTGCCCGTCCTCTAAGCTGGTTATCTATACGTCTGCTCTCGTGTCTCTCTGTTCCCAGTATGAATAATCCTCCTGCTGCTATGACTTTCTCCTTATTTTCCTCACATTCAATCTGATACTGATCTACCAGTTCCCTGAATTCAGGAGTTCCTCTTTCAGCAGTTTTTAGTGCAAGAGATTCAGGATCTCCGCCCAGTTTTATATCCGTTCCTCTTCCGGCCATGTTTGTCGCTATTGTTACTGCTTTATATCTTCCCGCCTGTGCTATTATCTCAGCTTCTCTTGTATGCTGCTTTGCATTCAGTACATCATGCGGAATCCTTGCTTTTTTCAGCAGCTTTGACAGATCCTCGGAGTTTTGTATTGAAGCCGTACCTACCAGTACCGGCTGTCCGTTCTCATAAAGTTCTTTTATTTTTTCTACTATTGCATTATATTTTGCTCTTTTTGTAATGTAAATAACATCAGAAAAATCTCTTCTTATAACAGGCTTATTTGTAGGTATTGCCACAACACCCAGCTTGTATATCTGCTTAAACTCATCTTCCTCTGTTTTTGCAGTACCCGTCATTCCCGACAATTTTTCATACATTCTGAAATAGTTCTGCAGTGTAATTGTAGCAAGAGTCTGATTTTCCCCGGCTACTTCCAGATTTTCCTTAGCTTCTATAGCCTGGTGAAGACCGTCGGAATATCTTCTTCCTTCCATTAGTCTTCCTGTAAACTCATCTACTATTATTACTTCGTCATCTTCATTTATTATGTAGTCTCTGTCCAGCTTAAACAGTTCTTTAGCCTTTAATGCCTGTGCCAGAAAGTGGGTAAGCTCTACATGCTCCGGTGAATAAAGGTTTTCTATATTCAGAATTTTCTCTACATTCTTTATACCTTTTTCAGTCATTGTTACATTGTGTCCTTTTTCATCCACTTCGTAATCTTCGTAGTCTTCCTCAGGTATCACAGTATTTTTCTTATCTTTTATTTTTTCTGTCTTCACACTTCTTTTCAGCTGCAGTACTACTTTCGCAAAAACATTATACCAGTGTGTAGTTTCTTCTGCTGCTCCCGAAATTATAAGAGGTGTTCTTGCCTCATCTATCAGAATCGAATCTATCTCATCGACTATTGCATAATGATGCAGTCTTTGTACTTTTTCTTTGATATTATGAACCATATTATCTCTCAGGTAATCAAAACCGAATTCATTATTCGTACCATAAGTAATATCAGATGCATAAGCTCTTTTTCTCTCTTCATTTGATATTCCGTTTATTATTACCCCTACTGACAGTCCGAGAAAATTATACAGAGGTCTCATTATCTCCATATCTCTTTGTGCCAGATAATCATTTACCGTAATTATATGTACACCTTTGCTTGAAAGTGCATTCAGATAAATAGCAAGTGTCGCCATCAGGGTTTTTCCTTCTCCGGTTTTCATCTCTGCTATTCTTCCGCTGTGCAGAATCATTCCTCCTATTAACTGCACATCATAATGACGCATTCGAAGTACTCTTTTTGCCCCTTCTCTTGCCACGGCAAAAGCTTCCGGCAATATATCGTCAAGATCTTCCCCGCCTTCAAATCTTATTTTGAACTCTTCTGTTTTTCCTTTCAGTTCAAAATCTGTAAGTTTTTCTATCTTTGGCTCAAGGGCATTTATCGCGTCTACCTTTTTCATTAATTTTCTTACTTCTCTCTCATCAGAAGTTCCGAATATTTTGTTTGCTACTGCGTTTAACATTTTTTCTCCTTTAAGTTTTATTTTTCAGTAATATTTATATGACAAAATAAAGGAGTTCCTATTCCAGACTTCTCTCCATCACTTCCTGAAGCTTTTTATTTTTTATTTCTTCATTTTTATTTATATATATTATTTTTTCAGTCTCTTTTTTTGAACTTATAAAATAATTTCTAAAGTCTTCGGGCTTTATGCTGGCTTCTGTATAATAACTGTCATGCAGATCCTTGAGCTCGTCTATACTAAGATTATCCTTTTTTATATCTTTTATCTTAAGTATAAGTCTTTTTAACTCTTCCTCATTCAGACCCGATATAAAGTCCAGTTTTTCCCTGTGTATAATTAAACCCTGACTTTTTTCAGCATAATTATTTGTATAACTTAAAAGAAATAATACTAATGATGCCAAAAACAAGGCTTTTTTACTTTTCATGTTTTACCTCTTTTTTCTTATTAATTATCGGTTTTTTTACAGGCATATTGTTAAATTAACTTGATTTCCGCCAATATCAAAACACTCATATCCATTCCGTTTATTCAAATATTAATATATAGACGGAACAGAGCAATCCTATTTTATCATTTATTAATAAATTTGTATAGTTAAATAGTGAAATTATTATGCTTTTCAAAGAAAAAAATATTTTTTTAATTATAAACAATATTTTGAGAAATATTCCGATAATTTATAACCTATATATTTTTTAATAAAATATTTTTATAAATTTATTTTTATTCTATTTTTATCATATTTAATCATAATTTTGTCAGATTGGATGCTTTGTTATATTTTTCTATCCTGCCAAAATAAATAATATTAATATAATAAAATAAAAGATATCAATTATTACAGTATATTTCATACTCTTTTTTGTTATAAAAAGAAATTTTACAATCAGCAGTAAAAGTGATATTACTGTCAGCAGAAATGCTATCTTTGTATTTATTCTCTCCATTCCGTAAACAGCTGTAAATATTAACAAAAAAAATATGTAAAAACCTGCTGTTGCAATACTCAGAAAATAATCGAATATTTTTACAAAGGCTTTCTCTCTATATTTTTTATACATAAAATATTTTATACCGTATATCAAAAAAATTATTCCTATTAATCCTGCCATGTTTATTTCATACTCCTTTATGAAAAATAAAATTTTATATACATTTTAGCACAAAAAATATAGAATATTCAAAGAAAATCTCAATAACAAAAGTTTTTTATGATATAATTCTGTTAAAATAAATCTAATTTCACAATGAAAAATTATAAATAAAGAGGTGTATAAAATGAAAGATATCATAATCTGCAAATATATGGAAAAATATACTGAAGCCCGTAGCAGCAGCAACGTAATAAAGATAATCCAGACATTAGCCGAAAACGGAGAAATTATTATCGAAAATAAATCTTATCCTATAGAATTCGGAAACCTTTATTTTATAAACTGCTCAAAAAAATACTCTGTAATACCAGCTCAAAAAGATGATTATCTCCAGAATACTGTTATGGTTTCCAGAGAATTTTTGGATAAACTCACAGAATTATTGGATTTTACCAAAGAGACAGAAGATATTTTTAAAAACGGATATTTTCTTCCTGTTAAACATCATAAAATCATTGATGACCACTTCAAAAAAATGTCTTCTGTATATAATTCAGAAAAGGCTTTTTCAAAAGCTCTCTTTACGGCTAAATTTTTGGAGCTGCTAAATTATGCTGTTTCTTCTCTTTAACAGTTAATAATATCTCAAAGTTTTCCTTGACCTTCCCCTTACGGAAAAGTGTATAATTATATCAAAGCCCGGGAAAATAATTTTAAGGAGGTTATAAAACATGCTGCCTATAGGTATTTTTTCAAAATTTTGTAATGTTACCACCAAAACTTTAAGATACTATGATGAAATAGGTCTTTTGAAACCTGTGTACATTAATAATGAAAACGGATACCGGTATTATAATACCGAACAGCTGGTAACAGTACTGGTAATAAAAAAGTTAAAACTATACGGTTTTTCTCTGGAGGAAATTTCAGAGATAATGAAAACACCTGATGACAATGATCTTTTTCTTTTTTATATGAAGAAAAAACAGGAGGATATGCAGAATAAAATAAAAGACTATACCCATATTCTTACTAGTTTAAATAAGGATATTATAAATTTAGAAAAAGGAGTAAATATTATGGCATATTTAGATGATATTCAAGTAAGCATCACAGAAACACAGCCTAAAAACATTCTTTTTCTCAGACAAAAAATGAATGTCAGCGATTACGGGGGGTATCTGGGCAGGCTCTATGAAATAATTATGAAAGATAAATACAAAACTATTGGTGCTCCCTTATCTATACATCACGATAAGGAGTTTGACCCGGAAAATTATGATATTGAGATAGCAGTGCCTGTAGAGGATAAAACTGAAAAAACCCGCGAGCTTTCAGGCGGTTTATGCGCAACAGTACTCTACAAAGGTCCGTATTCTAATCTTACTTCTGTTTATGCAAAATTGATTCAATGGATAGAAACTGAGGGATATAAAATTACAAATGCCCCATATGAAATTTATCTCACTAATCCCGGAACCACAGCGCCGGAAAATTATATGACAGAAATATATTTCCCTGTTGCCAAAAAATAAATCATCAGAATTTTGCAGTCAAAATCTGATAAAAAAATTTTATATGTTAAAAGGACAGTTTAAGCTGTCCTTTTTATCATAATTCTATTTTTAAAACTTACAAAGCCCATATAAAGTAAGGAATCATCTCCATTGCACTTTCTTCTGTCTTTGCAGTAAATACATTCTGAGATATCATCGAACTGTTATCAGTGGCAATTCCGCTGTTTACCGCTGCTTTGGCATATGGATGCAGTGCTACTTTTTTATCTTTTATCACACCTGCTATTTCAAATACCAGACCTGCTGCACAATGTCCTGCCAGTTTTTTGTTTAATTCATTAAATTTAGCTATTACCTCAAACATATCTTTATATTCTGCTTCTTCCTTATGCTTTGCAAATTCCTTGATCGCATCTCCGCATGCAAACACTGCACCGTCATATTCTGCTTCATGACCTTTCAGATCACCGATTACACCATCTAATTCCAAAGCCAGCCCTGAATTAGTTTTTACATTTTTTGTACTGTTTACTGCAAATGTTTTATACTCCACACCATTTTCAAAAAATGCTTCCAGATATGCGAATAATCCATAACCATTCACTGGATTTGGTACCAATACTGCTACTTTCTTTCCCATTACAAAACCTCCTGACTGTATTTTTTCTATATATAAATCTGCCTGTTTTTATGAGCTGTCATTTTATCTGCTGCAGTTTTATATTTTTTATCTATCTTACTCTTTACTATTAATATCAGCTGTTTAATAAAGCTTTACAACTTCGCTGAAATCAAGAAACTTTCTGTCTCCCGGTACTTCATCAGCAGCTCCGAAAGGCATTTGAGCTCTTAATCTCCATGTAGAAGGTACATTCCATTCCTTTTTTACCGAAGCATCTATCAGCGGGTTATAATGCTGCAATGATGCTGCAAGTCCTTCTGTATGTAACAGCATCCACACTGAGTGCTGCAGCATTCCGTTTGCCTGCTCTGCCCATACAGGAAAGTTATCTGCATATAATGAGAAATTATCCTGCATATTTTTTACTGTTGTATCTTCTTCAAAAAACAGTATTGTACCAAAACCTGCTGCAAAACCGTTTAATTTATCTTCAGTAGGCTTAAAATCCTGTCCTTCGGGTAATGTTTTCTTTACCTCGGCTTTAGCTATATCCCAAAGCTTTTTATTTTCATCTCCAGTTACTACAATCATTCTTGCACTCTGCATACCAAATGCAGAAGGTGTATAAAGTGCCACTTTTAAAATTTCTTCGATTTTTTCTTTTGTCATATTTTCAGGTTTTTTCAAATTTCTTATTGATCTACGTTCCTTAATTGCATCTGCAATACTTTTAGAATTCATTGACATTCTAAATCACTCCCTTAATTAAGTTTTATTTTAAAAGTTTCAAGTGTTTCATAATATTTCCAGAATATCTTTTATACTTGTATCTTTAAGAACCTGCTCCATAGCTTCCTGTGCTTTCAAAAGAAATATTTCCAGTACTCCCTGTATTTTTGCACCTACAGGACAGTCTGTATTGGGATGCTCATGAATACTGAACAGTTCTCCGGCAGAAACCACTTCTCCCGCCTTATACACATCATATAAAGATATCTCTTCCGGTGCCTTCAAAAGATGTGCACCGCCTGTACCGCTTTTCACGTCTATTAATCCTGCTTCTTTTAGTTTCCCCATAATTCTTCTTATGACCACAGGATTCGTATTTACGCTGCCGGCAATAAATTCAGAAGTAAATATTTTGTCTTTTCCGCATTCCAGCAATACCAATATATGAATTGCCACACTAAATCTACTGCTTATTTTCATTTTTACCACCTCTGATGTAACTATTATAGTTACATCTTCAAAAAAAGTCAAGTTATTTTTTTATATACAAATAAAATACAGCCTGCTTTAATTGATCAAAGCATTATTTTATTGAGCTTCACCAGCTTGATTATTATTTATTTTAATCTATATTTCTAATATCATAGTATATTTTTTTATTAATTAAGAAAAACCGGATCAAATGATCCGGTTTTCTCTATATTAATTTTGTGAATAATCAAGTGAAGCCAATCTCTTGTAGTAATTCCATCTGTCCTGAGCATTGCTCTTATTTTGTGCAAATAATACTTTTGCTCTTTCAGGGAATTCTCCTGCAAGAATTGTATATCTTCTTTCTCTTTTCAGATAATCTTCAAATTTATCCCAATCAGGATCCTTACAATCTATTTGTAACGGATTCTTACCTTGTTCGATTAATCTTGGATCAAATCTGAAAATTGGCCAGTATCCAGCTTCTGTAGCTAATTTTTCTTCAGTCTGAGATTTTCCCATACCTTCTTTGATTCCGTGTGCTATACATGGTGAGTATGCTATTACAATTGATGGTCCCGGATAAGCCTCAGCTTCTTTGAATGCTTTTAGTGCCTGATTTTGATTTGCACCCATAGAGATTTGAGCTACATAAATATTTCCATAAGTCATAGAAATAGCTGCCAGGTCTTTTTTCTTAGTTGGTTTACCAGATGCCGCAAATTTTTCTACAGATGCTGCAGGTGATGACTTAGATGCCTGTCCTCCAGTATTAGAATAAAGCTCTGTATCTAATACAAGAACATTTACATCTTCTCCTGATGCAAGTACATGGTCAAGACCTCCGTAACCTATATCATATGCCCATCCATCTCCTCCGAATATCCATTGTGATTTCTTAACGAGATATTGTTTTAGAGAAAGAATTTCTTTTGCTCCCTGTCCGCTTTCTTTTTCCAGTAACGGAAGCATTTTATTTCTTAATTCTTTTGTTTTATCTCCGTTTTGTTTGTTTTCTATCCATTCTTTGTATAATCCCTGTAATTCAGGAGATACTTCGTTCATAGTATTTGTCATTACTACTTCTATTCTGTTTCTAAGAGTTTCTACTCCTAAGAACATCCCGAATCCGTACTCAGCATTATCTTCAAATAATGAAGATGCCCAAGCTGGTCCTTCTCCGTCAGCATTTGTAGTATAAGGTGTTGCCGGTGCAGATCCTCCGTAAATAGAAGAACATCCTGTAGCATTTGCTACCATCATTCTGTCACCGAATAACTGTGTAACTAATTTTACATATGGTGTTTCCCCGCATCCTGCACATGCTCCAGAGAATTCAAATAACGGCTGTGCAAACTGAGAAGATTTTACATTATCTTTACCCATAATATGATCTTTGTAGCTTACTTTATTAAATAAGTAATCTGTATTTTCTTTTTCGCCTTTATCTATTTGTGATTCAATAGGCTCCATTTTAATAGCTTTTCCTTTTGGTGCAGGACATACGTTTACGCATGATCCGCATCCTGTACAGTCTAATGTAGAAACCTGTATTTTATACTGAAGACCTTCAAGTCCTTTACCCATAGCTTTTATAGTTGTTAATCCTTCCGGCGCAGCTGCAAGCTCTTCTTCATTAATTAAGAATGGTCTTATTACTGCATGAGGACAAACAAAAGCACACTGGTTACACTGTATACAGTTTTCAGGTACCCATTCAGGAACATTTACTGCTATTCCTCTTTTTTCATATGCAGTAGTTCCGTTTTCAAACGTTCCGTCTTCATATCCTAAGAATGCTGATACTGGTAATTCATCACCTTTTACTGCATTGATAGGTTCTGCTATTCTTTTTACGAATTCTGGTTTTCCGCTGTCTACTATATCTTTGTCTACAGGAAGGTTAGACCATGCAGGATCTACTGTTACTTCTACAAGTCCTTCAGTTCCTTTGTCTACAGCCGCCCAGTTCATTTTTACTATGTCCTGTCCTTTTGCACCGTATGTTTTTTCGATGTATTCTTTCATGTATGTTTTAGCTTCTTCATAAGGTATTACATTAGTCAGCTTGAAGAATGCAGACTGCATAATTGTATTCGTTCTAGTACCCAATCCTACTTCTTCCGCCATAGCTGTTGCGTTTATGATATAAAACTTTGCTTTTCTGTCAGCAAGTAATTTTTTTATTTCATTCGGCAGATGTTCCACTACTTTATCTGCATCCCAGATACTGTTTAGTAAGAAAGATCCTCCTTCTTTAAGTCCTGTAAGCATATCATATTTCCCTAAATATGCAGGAACAGAACATGCTACGAAGTTAGCCTTTGTAACTAAGTATGTAGATCTGATCGGATCTTTACTGAATCTAAGGTGAGATCTTGTTACTCCTCCTGATTTCTTAGAATCATATGCAAAATATCCTTGTGAATACAGAGGTGTTTTATCCCCTATGATTTTAATTGAGTTTTTGTTTGCTCCTACTGTTCCGTCTGATCCCAGTCCGAAGAATAAACACTCAGTTACATCTGCATTTCCTGTGAAAACAGGTTCAGCAAGCGGTAATGATGTGAATGTAACATCATCTATTATTCCTATAGTGAACTGATCTTTTGGTTCAGGCTGCTTTAAGTTATTATATACTGCTACTATCTGTTCAGGAGTAGTATCTTTTGAAGATAAACCGTATCTTCCCCCTACTATGATCGGAGCATTTTCTTTTCCGTAGTAAATAGATTTTACATCAAGATATAAAGGTTCTCCTGTAGCTCCAGGTTCTTTAGTTCTGTCTAATACTCCCAGTCTTTTTACACTCTTAGGCATTGCATCAAAGAAGTATTTTGCCGAGAATGGTCTGTATAGGTGAACACTTAGTAATCCTACTTTTTCACCTTTTGATATTAAAAGATCTACTGTTTCTTTTATAGCTTCTGTTACTGATCCCATTGCTACTATTACATATTCTGCATTCGGGTCTCCGTAATATACAAACGGTGCATATTCTCTTCCAGTTACCTTCGAGATTTCCTTTAAATAATGATTCATGATATCAGGTACTGCATCATAAAATTTATTTTGTACTTCTCTTGTCTGGAAATATATATCATCATTTTCAGCAGTTCCTCTTGTTACCGGATGCTCAGGATTTAATGCATGCTCTCTGAATCTTGTTACTGCTTCCATATCGATTAAGTCTTCATATACTTTATAATCCATTACTTCTACTTTTTGTATTTCATGTGAAGTTCTGAATCCGTCAAAAAAGTGTAAAACTGGAACTCTTGATTTTATTGCAGCTAAATGTGCAACACCAGCTAAGTCCATTACCTGCTGAACTGAACCAGTTGCCAGCATTGACCATCCGGCCTGTCTTGCAGAGTAAATATCAGAGTGGTCTCCAAAGATTGATAAAGCCTGAGCTGACAGTGCTCTAGCACTTACATGCATTACTCCAGGTAATAATTCTCCGGCTATTTTATACATATTAGGTATTTTTAAAAGTAAACCTTGTGACGCCGTATAAGTAGTCGTTAACGCTCCTGATTGCAGTGATCCATGTACAGTTCCTGCTGCTCCTCCTTCTGATTGCATTTCCGCCATTTTTACCGGTACGCCGAACAGATTTTTCTTTCCGTATGCTGCCCATTCATCTGTGTATTCAGCCATTGGTGAAGATGGTGTGATTGGATAAATTCCGGCAACTTCTGTAAATGCATATGATGCATATGCGGCTGCCTGGTTTCCATCCATAGTTTTCATTACTTTAGCCATTTCTTTTCCTCCCTAGATTTATATATAAAAATTATTATTACGTTCATAAAAATCATACTACTAATTTTGTCGTTTAGTCAAGCAGATTTTTTGCTCAAAGCCTTTGTTTCGAATACTTTGAAGTGTATATATTTTGAAGTTCAAAGCATTTATTTTCTAAAAGCTAGATATTTAGAGCCACCTAAAAAATCAACCTTGTTAATTTCTTAACTTTTTTCTGACTTTTACGATTATACTTTTTTTTTATAAATAAACCTAAATGTATTTATTTGATTTATGCTTTAAAATTTAGTATAAATCCGTCAATCATTAATTATATTAAAAATCTGTAAATCAAAAGTCCATGAGTAAAAACAGCATCTGGTGCTTTTTTCCTCCTGATCTGTCTGAACCGGATAAAATATCAAATTTCTAAAGACTTCTTGATATAATTATATTTTATATCAATTAATTCATTGTACAATATTTCACGAAAAATTTCAAATAAATTTGTATATGAAAATATTTGATAATAATATACACAGTATCTGTAATAAAAAAATAATTCAGACAGCTGTTTTTGCTTTCACAAATTATTCTATTCTTATTTTAAACTTATATTTACCTTAGATAATATTGACATTTAGGCACTTATAATTTAAACTTATTATACAATATGCAGAATGGAGAATTACTCCAAAATATATACAGGAAATAAACGGAGGTATTTTATATGTATTTTAAAAAGTCACTTTTAACAGTGGTGTGTGCTTTATTTTTATTCAGCTGTTCCAATTCCAAAGCAGACAGCCAGACTGCAATAACTTCTTCCAGTCTTGCAGTGTCTAAAAATGCTATTGAAACACAAAATGAATTTGTTAGTGTTTCTAATAAGCTAAAGGATTCTGTGGTAAATATAAGGACTAAAAAGACCGTTTATGTGAATTATTATAATCCTATCGAGCAGTTTTTATACGGAAGATCGGAGCCCAGAACTGAAAAGAAAGAATCCGGTTCTCTTGGTTCAGGATTTATAATATCTACAGATGGTTATGTTATGACGAATAACCATGTGGTAAACGGTGCCGATGAAATTTTTGTAAAATTCTCTGACGGAAGAGAATTAGAGGCAAAGCTTGTTGGTAATGATCCTGAAGTTGATATAGCAATATTAAAAATACAGTCAAAGGAAACATTTAAACCGGCAGAGTTTGGGAATTCCGACAATATAAGTGTCGGTCAATGGGCTATTGCTTTTGGAAATCCTCTTGGTTTAAATGATACTATGACAGTAGGTATAGTAAGTGCAAAAGGAAGAAGCTCATTAGGAATTGAAAAAATAGAGAACTTTATACAGACTGATGCTGCAATAAATCAGGGAAACAGTGGCGGACCTCTTGTTGATATAAGCGGGAAAGTAATAGGAATTAATACTGCCATCTATTCTCCTTCTGGAGGAAGCATAGGAATCGGATTTGCAATTCCGGCTAATCTGGCTGTTAATATCAAAGATTCCATAATAAGAACAGGTAAAGTGGAGCGTGCATTTTTAGGAACAGAGCTTCAGGATCTGAATCCGCAGCTGGTTAAACAGTTTAATTTATCCACTTCAAACGGAGTTCTTGTTACAAATGTAACTGAAGGCTCACCTGCAGAAAAAGCCGGATTGAAATCAGGAGATGTTATTACACAGCTGAATGATTCAAGAGTCAACAGTGCAAGCCAGCTGGTAGCACAAATAGCATCTTTAAGAGTGGGAAGCAATATCTCGCTTACTTATATAAGAGACGGTAAAACTTATAAGGCAAACACAGTGTTAACCAAAAGAGCCGAAACACCAGTTTCACAGGCAGCAGCCTTTTCTGGTCTGTCACTAAAAACACTTACTAAACAGGATATTCAGAAATACGGATATTCAGCCAGTATGACAGGACTTATTGTCACAGGCGTAGGCAGCAATACAGAAGCTGCAAAGATAGGTATACAGCCGGGCATGATAGTCAGAAGCATAAACAGAGTTTCTGTTAATTCAGTAGAAGATTTCAAAAAAGTATATGACAGCATCCAAAAAGGAGCAAGCATGTTAATTTTAATTGCTACTCCTAACGGTTCACAGTACATAACATTAAACAAATAGTAAAACATACACAGCGGGTTTTTACCCGCTTTTTTATTATTTTCCCCGTGAAAATCTGCTGTATTTATGGTATAATTTTAAAAACATCATTATAATTTAAGGAGCTGCAATGTACGATATCGCAATAATAGGTCTGGGACCTGCCGGTTCCACACTGGCAAGAATGTTAGATAAAAAATTTAAAATAATCGCTATAGATAAAAAAACAGAAGATGAAAACAAAGGATTTCAAAAACCCTGCGGCGGTCTTCTTTCGCCTGATGCACAGAAAATGCTTATACAGTTTAATCTTACCCTGCCTGTAAATATTCTGTCGAACCCTCAGATTTTCGGTGTAAAAACCATCGATACCGGATCAAACCTGCTGCGCAATTATCAGCGTACCTATGTTAACGTAGACCGTCATAAATTTGATTTATGGCTGAAATCTCTGATTCCTGAGAATATAGAAATAAAAAACAATTCTTTTTGCAGAAATATAAGAAAAACTGAAAACGGCTATCTTCTTAATTTCGTAGAAAACGGAAAAGAAAGTACTATATCGGCAAAATATATCATAGGAGCAGACGGTGCCAATTCCATTGTACGAAATACTGTTTACGGAAAAAATAAAATACCGCAGTACACCTCTATTCAGCAGTGGTTCAGGGATATAAACCCTAATCCCTTTTATTCATGTATATTTGACAGGGATATTCTGAAAACATGTGCATGGAGTATATCCAAGGACGGCTATTTTATATTTGGCGGTGCATTTGGACTTGAAAAATCAAGGGAGAATTTTGAAAAGTTAAAAGAAAAGCTGAAAAAATACGGCTTCAATTTTGGAGATGTCATCAAGACCGAGGCCTGCCTTGTTTTGGCTCCAAAGAAATTTTCAAATTTCTGCTGCGGAAAGGACAACTCTTTTCTTATAGGTGAAGCTGCCGGCTTTATAAGTCCGAGTTCATATGAAGGAATAAGCTACGCCTTTGACAGTGCCTATATATTAAGTAAAGTTCTTAATTCGGAAATTAGCAGCCCGAATCAAAAATATAAATCAAAGACACTGAAAATACGTTTAAAAATTTTTACAAAAATTATAAAAGCAAAAATTTTATATAATCCTTTCCTAAGAAAAATGATTATGAAAAGCGGAATCAGCAATATTAATATAATTGATGAAAAATAAATAAATTTTTGGACTGCAGTTTAGAGCTGCAGTTTTTTTATCTGAAAATTCTAAGGAAACAGACACAGAACTGCCATATTCTTTCGCTATAATGAATGTAACCAAAAAATACGCTATATTTAGGAGGTAACATCATGAAAAAGTTTATTTTATTTTCAGTTTTATTTACTCTCACTACATTTTCAGTGATGGCAGATGCAATAACTTATGATACGCCTGAGGAAATAATAGGAAGAATCCAAATGGAAATGAAACATAAATAACATGCAGGAAGGTGTAAACAAAACACCTTCTTTTTATTATTATGCTTATCTGTTTTCTCCTGTATATTTTTCAAGCAAATAGGTTATCCATTCCCCCTTTTTTCCGCGTTTGTCAAATACAGTATAACCGGCTCCGCTGTATACATAGTCAGTCTTCCAGAAATTATCCGATGTTTTCTTCTGCTTTATATAATTCAGGGCACTCTCACAGGATATATCATTAATATTTCCCGTAAGATACATTATTTCCAGTAATTCCATTATGTTTAGCTGATATGACTGCGGATAAGATATATCGAGCATATGTCTGTTTATCGGCTCTTCATTACTTAAGTGCTTATAAAGACGATGTTTTTTTATATAAGTGATTCCTTTTTGAATCAGTTTTTCCGCTTTTACATCATAATTTGAGGAATATTTATTATAGTATATAAGTGCTTTTACACTTTTTACCACTCCTGTATAACAAGGGGTCATTTTCAGGCAGCCGCCGTATTTCTGTATTCCTTTACCATTCCAACACGTCTTTTCATTTCTTTCAAAAAGCTGATATTTTTTTATCCAGTTTACTGATCTTTTGACGAAGTCAGCATCTGCAAAACCTAATTTTGAAAAGGCTTCGGCCAGCATAGCATTATAACAAGGAAGTAAATCTGTTTTTTTTCCTGAAAGTGTAAATCCTTCACCGTCAAACATATTTTTTCTTATATACTTTATCAGTCTTTTTGTGTATTTCAGTTCTGCCGTATATGGTATTTCCGCCAGAGCTGTTATTCTCCATACAGCATACAGAGGTTTTTCAGCTAATTCTGATACTAAATCCGAAATCAGATTTGAAGAATTCAATAAAGAAACTGCTTCATTTTTACTTATTTCCTCACCGCTGTCACATAATTTTCTCAAAATAAGTGCACTGTCCATAATATCACCTTCCTTATCAGAATTTTACTGTATATAATATGACAACTGCATGTTCACTTTAATTATGCTTTTTTTCTATACTTAAAATATGTTATAATTCAATAAAAAATAAAGGGAGTCGGTATGAACCATTATTATTCGGAAAAACCAACATCAAAATCTGATATAAAAGAAATAGAATTTCTATTTTTAAATAAAAGCTTTAAATTTTTAACTGACAGCGGAGTCTTTTCAAAAAATAAAATAGATTTTGGAAGTGAACTTATGCTGAAAACCTTCCTTAAACACAGCAGTCTCAAAGAAGGAAAATTCCTTGATATAGGCTGCGGCTACGGCCCTGTGGGAATTATTGCCAAAAGCTTTGTTCCGGGTCTGGATATATCTTTATCTGACGTAAACGAAAGAGCACTGGAGCTTGCCGAAAAAAATATAAAGCTTAATAATATAACAGAGTATAATATTATAAAATCCTATATTTTTGATAATATTCATGAAAACTTTGACTGCATACTCTCTAATCCTCCAATACGTGCAGGTAAGGATGTCATTTTCAAGATTTATGAAGAATCTTGGAAGCATCTTAATACCAATGGTGTATTTTACTGTGTACTGCAGACGAAGCATGGTGCTAAAAGTACATTCAAAAAGCTGGAAGAAATATTTGGAAACTGCAAAACACTTGATATCGATGCAGGATACAGAATTTTATTCTCACAAAAAAACACATAAACGGACATTGCATATCTTTAGATATATAACAGCTAATTCAGATATAATACTCAATTGAATTAACATTCAAAATATGGTAGAATATTTTAAAATTATAAAAAAAGGAGTATTTTATGAATTATCGTTTATCAAATGAAGGAGCTTTTCCTTTAGTTTTAGTTAATTTAAATGCCAATGAAGAGATCAGAATAGAGAGCGGATCAATGGTTTATCACAATGGAAAGGTCACTCTTGAAGGAAAAATGAACAGCAACGGTTCAGGCGGAATAGGCGGACTTCTGAAAGCTGCGGCAAGATCAGTAGTCAGCGGTGAAGGATTTTTTATCACTACTGCAAAGGGTACTGCTGATAATGCATTAGTAGCAATCGCACCGGGATCAATCGGGCAGATTAAAGAGCTAAAAGTAGGAGAATCAAAATGGTGTATTAATGACGGAGCTTTCCTTGCATGTGACAGCTCAGTTACATATAATATGAAGAAGCAGTCTGTAGGCCGTGCTATTTTCGGCGGTACAGGAGGATTTTTCGTAATGGAAACAGCAGGTGAGGGGACAATGCTGGTTAACGGATTCGGAGATATCATAGAGGTAGATCTTGACGGTTCAAGTCCGTTTGTAGTGGATAACTTTCATGTGGTAGCATGGGAAAGCACGCTGGCATATAATATTAAAGCTGCCTCTGGTATGTTTGGATTTACTACAGGAGAAGGTGTAGTAAATGAATTTACAGGAAGAGGAAAACTTCTGGTTCAGACAAGAAATATTTCAGGACTTGCAGGATTAGTAAGACCTTTTATTCCTACAGGGAAATAATATATAAAATTACAAAAGAGGTTTAAAAGTGAAAAAATATATCAACAGACAAATATCAGATGCAGTATATAAAGGGCTTACTAAAATTTTCGGAGAAAAAGGTGCACATTTTGCCTGGGGCGGATTAATTATACTTGGAATTATGATAGGAGTAATACTAAATTTAGCCAGATAAGAACGATTACTATTTACTGATTCACATTCCCTTTTGCTGTTAATTGCAGTAAAAGGGAATTTTTATAATCTTTACTCTTATTATTCGACCCTGTAATAAAACCAAATCTTCATATTTTCCTCAGGCATAAAAAAAGCAGTGCATATTTTTTATGCCTGCTTTTTTATGCTTTAAAACCAGTAATTTCATATCTCTTTTTCATGAACAACTGCCGCCGAAATTTAAGGCAGTTTTTTTTACTAATACTTATACTTTCACTAATTGTCCAATGACAAATATTTTAGTATAAACATAATATTGATATAAACAACCTTATATAAATTTTCCTCGTTAATATCGAATTTTTCAGTATGATGCGCATGATAAGCCCCGTCTATAAGACGTTTTGAACCGAAAAAATAATAAAATCCGGGTATTTCCTTTAGGAAATAACTAAAATCCTCACCTATCATCGTAGGTCTGTCCAGAATTTTATATTCATTTTCCGGCATATTTTCTCTAAGGACTTCTATGAATTCTTTCACAAGATCCTTATTATTTTCTAAAACAGGTGCTCCATAAATGTAATTATAATCTATGTCAGCTCTGTAAGCTTTTGCTGTATGATATGCTATTTCTTCTATTCTGTTATTAATATAATTTCTTATATTTTCATCAGTACATCTTACAGTTCCTTCCAGTTCTATACTTTTTGGAATTATATTGGCTGCTGTCCCTCCCTCTATCTTTCCGAAACTGACAACTGCACTCTCCTTCGTGTTTATTTCCCTGCTTACTATGCTTTGCACACCCAGAAGAATTTCTGCAGTTGCTATAAAAGGATCTCTTGCCTTATACGGCTCTGCTCCGTGAGATTCTTTTCCCGTCATTTTCAGACTGAAAGTGTCAAGACTACTCATAACCTTGCCAAATCCTATTCCGAATTCTCCATCTCCTAACTCATCAAATATAGATCCTACATGTGAAGAAAAAATAACATCAGGTTTAATATCTTTAAACAAATCTTCTTTCAGCATCTTTTCAGCTCCGAGATATCCTTCTTCACCGGGCTGAAATATAAACATAACACTGCCATCCAGATTATCCTTAATCTGGTTTAAAATCCTCAAAGTCAAAAGCATTACCGCCATATGGCCGTCATGACCGCAGGCATGCATATTACCGTTATCCGAAGCAAAGCTCAGCCCTGTTTTTTCTCTTATAGGCAAAGCATCCATATCACTTCTTACAGCAATTATTTTTCCTCTGTTTTTTCCTTCTATCAAACCGTAAACTCCATCTACGGTTTTTGTTTCTCTATATTTTATTCCGGAGCTGTCCAGCTCCTTCTTTATATATTCTATTGTTTTAGGTAGTTTCAATCCAATTTCAGGTATCCTGTGCAAGTTTCTTCTATGTCTAACTAAATCTTCTTTAAAATCTTCGATTATTTCCTTTATCTGATGTTTATCTGTCATTTTTTCACATCCTGAGTTATAGATTAGAATACTATAGTTCCTTTGCTGCATATAATTTTACATTTTATAAAGCACCTGCCAAACAAAACACTTCCTAAATTTATCGGCCTCCTTATTTTTCACGATTAAAAGTTAATGATATGGTTAATCAAAACCTTGAAAAACTCTTCCTCACTCTCCTTTCACCCTAAAGTTTTAAAGTGCTGTTTTTATATGTCTGTATCTCTTAAATATTTCAATGGCAACACTGCTGTTTTTCAGATAACTAACTAAACTAATAAACTCCTTTCTGATTTTTATAAAACAAAAATAATTTAAAACTCCAAAAAGCAGAACACTTGCCTGCTGTCCTGAGATGAGATTACTTTTTTTATTATATTCAGACATAGTTCTGCTGTCTTTACATCTCTTCTGAAATAAGCAGGTTTCCTATATTCATATATTACCTTAAAAAATGTAAAATGCAACTTATAAAAAATATATAGTATGATAAATCTAGTATATAAAAAATCCATTAATGAATTTTTTTCATAATCAATATGATTATTTAATGGAAGACTGTACGAAATATCCTGTTAATATTACGGATATTTAGACAGTCTTCATTGTTTTTTCATCTAAAACATCTATGCTTATTATTTTTCGGTAAGCCAGCTTATAATATTCAGCCACAATTTATCGTAATATTTCCATTCCACAAATTCCATTGAACCCCAGTGAGGAGCAAAATCAGATGTGAATGCCAGACTTTTTCCTTTCCCGAAATTTCCTGCGGCTATAAACGGATCTCCATTTATTTCTGCAAGGATTTCACCTATTTCACTGCATCCTATTGTTTTATTATATCCGAGAAAATATGGAAATTCCTCATCTATTCCTTTGAAAATCTTATGTTCCTTTACTTTTTTCGGATTTACACCCTGAGGAAGTTCCTGTCTGTCGTCTTTATCCAGAAGCTTTACAGGCAGTATATCCTTAACTGCTGTTTCACCATATCTTGTTTTGGCATCTACCCCTGTAAATGACATATATCCTCCTATCATTACAAAAGCTCCGCCTTCATTTACATATTCCTTCAGCAGCTCACATCTGTTAGGAACCTTCATTCCTTTAGCAAATACCTGATCAGGGAGAAGAAGAGTATTTGATCCTATATCAGAAAGAAATACCACATCATATTTTTTTAGTTCTTCAAGAGTTACCGGAAATTTTTCCGGTGCAAGATGATTTGGTATATAATCTACCTCTACCCCGTTTTTCTCCAGTCCTTCTTTAAACCATTTTACTCCTTCCTCATACTTGCTTGTAGTAAATGTATCAAAACCTTTTATGTGAATTGTATGGCTTGTCCATGATTCACCTGCTATTAATATTTTAGTCATTCTGTTTCTCCTCTCCTAAAAACTCATAATTAAATCTGCATAGATTTTTATATATTTGAAATACTCGTCTATACTTATACTTTCATCTATACTGTGACAATCCACAAGCCTTCCAGGCCCTAAAATAACAGTAGGAATATTTCCAAGATTTTTCAAAAGTCTTGCATCATTACCTGCTATTCCTCCATTTATTGGAATATCAGCGGTTTCATTTGCTTTTTCATGGACAAATTTCACGAATTCATCCGAGGAGTCCATTTCAAAGCCTCCTCCCAGCTGATAAATCTCTACCTCAGGCAGATTATCCTTTAAGAATTCATCCCCCTGTGAACGTAAAAATATCCGTCTTTCAAATTCCTGTTTTACTTGTGAAAAACTCATAATTCCAGGTAAATAATGAACACAAACCTTGAATTCACAAAAATCCGGTACAGTGGAACCGGCAGTTCCTCCGTTTATCACACCTACATTTAAAGTCGGCGGTGGCAGTAAAGGATGCTTATATTTCATAAGCCATTCTTTTTCCAGTTCACCCAGCTCATGAATAAGACTTACAGCTTTTTCTATAGCATTTACACCATTCCACTTTCCTGCCGAATGAAGGGCTTTACCTTTTACTGATACTTTAAAAAATACAAATCCCATATGGGCTATAAGAATCTCATTATCTGACGGTTCACACACTACCGCAGCATCTCCGGTATCTTTATTCATCATAGCTGTGATAGTTCCGTTTCCTCCGCCCTCTTCATCGGCTACAGACATTATTTTTACATTACACGGCAGTTCAAGACCGGAATCCTTTATTAATTTTACTGCCATTATTCCGGCCATGAGTCCGCCTTTCATATCTGTGCTTCCGAGTCCGTATACTTTTCCGTCTTCCACTACAGGATCCAGCGGATCATGCTTCCATGCTTCTTTTTCACCGTAAGGCATAGTGTCTATATGACCGTTAAATATAATTGTTTTATCTTTTTTCCCTTTAAAATCTCCTATTATATTGTATCTGTCTTTATTATTATGTCCGAGATTTCCTTCATTATATGTTTCATATGCCTGTTTTAACAAAGCTTCATCAAGATCTTCTTTTTTTATTTCCGCTCCAAGATCACTAAGAAGCTTTTGAATGTACTCCTGTCCTTCTTTTTCCTTTCCTCCGAGTATCCCGTGTCCGATTGTCTGTGTATCTATACTGAGAAGTTTTTTCAGGTGTCCAAGGTACTCTTCTTTTTTATTGTTTAATGTTTTTTCTAATACATCAAGCATACCTTTCTCCTTTTAAATTTATCTACCAAAAGCCTTAATTTTTTCAGTGTCAAAACACTAGTTTTATATTTCTTCAAAATAAATATTATTTATACAGCTTTAAAGTTTCGTATACTATATTCCAAAATTTATCAAAATCAAGCTTTACAGCTACATCTACATTTGGTTCCTTTTTAAGTATCCCAAAATAATCACATAGTGTTCTTCCGTAAGAATCCTCACTCTTTAGCTCTATTTTACAATACATAGGCTTTGTTTCTATACATGAAGGATCTATCAGATATGCCACTGTAGTAGGGTCATGTACCGGAGGTGCACTCCACCCGAATACATCATGCTGTGTTTTGGCAAAAAATTCCATTAAATCCACAAATAATTTTGATGCTTTATTGTTCAGGCTCCCTATTTTATCAACTACCTCTTTTGTTGCAAGAGCCTGTCTTGTAAGATCCAGACCCATCATTACCACGGGAAGACCGGAACTAAATACTACATATGCAGCCTCAGGATCGGCAAAAATATTAAATTCTGCAGCGGGTGTGCTGTTCCCGAGCTGATACGCCCCTCCCATCAGTACTATTTGTTCTATTTTTTCTTTGATACGCGGCTCTTTTCTTAGCGCCATACCTATATTACTAAGCGGTCCTGTAGGCACCAAAGTTATTTTTTCATCTGACCCCAGCAGTTTTTCGATAATATAATCCACTGCATGCATTGTTTCGCCTTTTTTTGTTATCTCACCGAAATCTGGACCGTCCAGACCTGTTTCACCATGAATATCATCTGCTATTACCTGCTCTCTTACCATAGGTCCCGGCATTCCTTTATACACAGGTACATCTATTCCAAGATGAGAACATACCTTCAGAGCATTGTTAAAAGTCTTTTCCAATGTCTGATTCCCTGCAACTACAGTAATTCCCAACAAGTCTATTTCCGGGTTAAAAGCTGCCAGCATTATTGCCACAGCATCATCATGTCCGGGATCTACATCCAAAATTATCTTTTTCATTAAGCCTCCTAGCGTTTTATTTAACTTATATTCAAAATAACTAATCCTTTATATTATCAAATTTCTTATACCTGTTCCTGCCTCTAATATTACCGAAATATAGACAGGCTAAAATTCCGTTTTTTTTTCTGATTCATTTAAACAGCCTGACTTCCCTATAAATCAGCTGTATTAATTTACTGCACTCTTCATCTTTTTATTTTTTCTCTGTTTACTTATCATGGAAATTGCCAATATAATTACCGTAGAAAGATAAGGTATCATAAGTACAAACTGCGACGGAAATCCGTAAGCCTGAAGTCTGGCACCTATGGAATCCGCAAAACCGAAAATGAAGCATCCTATTGTAGTGAATACAGGATTTGCATTTCCGAAAAACATTGCTGCTACTCCCATAAATCCTCTACCGTTTGTCATATTTTCCACGAACATATTAGAATAACCAAGGGACAAATGTGCTCCCGCAAGTCCTCCTATTACTCCGGATAAAAGTATTACCTGAAATTTTCTTTTATATGTATTTATACCGGCTGTTTCTGCCGCTTCCTCATTTAATCCTATACTCCTTGTCCTTAATCCCCATATTGTTTTATATAATACAAACCACATTAGTACAACAATCGGAACGATTAGAACCTCTAAAAGTGAGTAATTATTAAAAACACTGTTTAGTATTGGTGTTTTCTCCAAAAAGGCAAAGTGTATCTTCGGCATTGGTGCTATTTCCGCTGAGTAAAAACTTCCAGAAGCTTTTAAAAGTTTCTGTAGTAAAAATCTTGTTAAAGCAAGTACCAAAAGATTTACAGTCATACCTACGGCAAATATATCACCCTTATACTTTAGATGGGCCAAGCCTATGATTACAGCAACCAGAAGACCTACTACCACTGCAGCCAGTACCGCAAGAATCCAGCTCCCTGTGAGAAAACTTACATATACTGCCATAAAAGCACTCATCAGCATTATTCCTTCTACACCTACATTCAGTATATTTGCCTGCTGGGTTATTACCGCTGAAAAAGCTGCAAGCAGTATAGGAGTGGAAGCTCTTATTGTGGCATGTATTATTGAATAATCTATTATAGAAGTTAATCCTTTCATTTTTCTACTCCTTATTCTTTTTTTTCTTGCTTTTTATGAAACTAAATAAAGTATCCATCGTGGCAAGCAGTATAAATAATGCTATCAGTACATCGATCAAAGACTTTGGTACCCCGGTATATCTTTCCATTCCCAGTGAACCGCTCTTCAGCGCTGCTATAAACAGGCTCAAAACAGGGAGTGCCGCCAGACTTCCTTTTGCTATCAAGGCTGCCAGCATACCGTCTCCTGCTATATTCAATGAAAAGTTATCCAGAAATACTCCGTAAATCCCCATTACTTCTATTGCTCCTGCAAGTCCTCCAATAGCTCCGCTCATCAGCATACCCAGTATCATTACTTTTTTAGGTCTTACCCCTACATACTCTGCAAAAAAAGGATTGCTTCCCGTATTTCTCATTTCAAATCCAAATTTAGTTTTTCTTATAATAAAATATATAAGGATACATACACCAATTGCTATAAACAAACCTATATTTGCCCTGCTGGGTTTCAGTATTCTCATTAAAGAAGCCGTTTTTTCTATAGGCGGAGTCTGAGAAACACCTGTATGACCCGACAGCGGGTAGTTTACCAAATAAGAAGTTATATAAATTGCCACATAGTTCATAAGAATCGTAACACACACTTCATTTACGCTGAAATATGCCTTTAGATACGCAGGTATGAATGCCCATGCAGCTCCTACTATCATTGCAGCTGCGAAACATAAAATTATGTGTATTACACTCGGCATTCCTTTCAGGCTGTACCCTACCCAGGCTGCAGTTACTGCCCCAAGATAAAGTTCACCTTCCACTCCTACGTTAAAAACTCCTACTTTGGCTCCTACTATAAATGCCAAACCTGTAAGTAACAGAGGAACAAATTTCTCCAGAGTCGAACCCAGATTAAAGTTTCCGACAAATGCTCCCCTGAATAACTGAATATATGCTTCGACAGGATCTTCTCCCATTATGGCTATAATTATACCGCTTAAAAACATACATACAATAATGGAGATAAATATATTTATATACTTATTTTTCATATTCATGAGCTTTATTTCCTCCTGTCATTAGAAATCCTACATTCTCCTCCGTAGCCTCTTCTGCACTGAGAATTCCCGCTATTCCGCCTTCATACATTACAATTATTCTGTCAGATAGAGACATTACTTCTTCCAGCTCGGCTGAAACCAGTAAAATACCTTTTCCTCTGCTCTTATACTCATTTATGTTTTTTCTGATAAATTCTATGGAACCAATGTCTATTCCTCTTGTAGGCTGCGAAGCAATCAGAAGATCAGATTCACTTCCCAGCTCTCTTGCCACTATTATTTTTTGTGCATTTCCTCCTGACAGACTTTTTGTACTTATTTCAGGATTATCAGGACGAATATCAAATTTCTTTATTGCTTCCACAGCGTAATTTCTTATTTTTTTATAATCCAGCAGAATTTTTCCTGAAAATTCTTTTTTATAAAATCTTGTAGCAACAAGATTCTCTTCTATATTCATATCCCTGTTAAGACCTCTTTTGTTTCTGTCTTCCGGAATATGTGATATTCCTATATCTCGAATTGTCTTTACCGTTTTATTTTTTATATCCTTACCTTTGAATGTTATATTTCCTTTTTCTACTTCCCTTATGCCTGTTATGGCTTCTATCAGTTCACTCTGACCATTTCCGTCCACTCCGGCTATTCCTACTATTTCTCCTCTTTTTACCTCAAATGAAATACCTCTTATCTTCGCGAGCTCCCTTTCACTGGAAACATAGATATCGTCTACTTTCAGCAGTGTTTCTTCTACCTGCGGCTTTGTTTTTTCTATATTCAGAAAAACCTCACGGCCTACCATCATTTTAGCCAGTTCTACAGGATTAGTCTCATTTTTGGCAACAGTATTTATATGCTTGCTTTGTCTCATGACAGTTATTCTGTCACTGATCTTCATTACTTCATTTAATTTATGAG
This sequence comes from Sebaldella termitidis ATCC 33386, assembly GCF_000024405.1. Lineage (NCBI taxonomy): Bacteria > Fusobacteriati > Fusobacteriota > Fusobacteriia > Fusobacteriales > Leptotrichiaceae > Sebaldella > Sebaldella termitidis. The sequence goes on from NC_013517.1 coordinate 3,854,668, forward strand.
AAATAAAAATTATAGATTTCCCGTTATTTTTCAGATTTTCCAAAATCACAAAGAGCTTTTCAGTTTCCTGAGGCGTAAGAACTGCTGTAGGTTCATCCAGAATCAGAATATCAACACCTCTGTAAAGTGTCTTTATTATTTCCACCCTCTGTGCTTCTCCCACAGATATATCCTGAATTTTTTTATTAACCTGTACATCAAGGTTATATTTTTCAATATATTCCTCTATAGATTCCTTTGCTTTGGCAAAGTCAATTCTGTCCATTGATTTTTTTGGTTCAAAACCAAGTATTATATTTTCCAGAACTGTCATTTCCTTAACCAGCATGAACTCCTGATGCACCATTCCTATCCCGAGCTCTATTGCTGTTTTAGTAGAGTAGTCATCATAAACTGTTCCCCGTACTTCGAGCGTTCCCCCGTCTTTCGGATAGAGACCGTATAAAATTTTCATCATAGTGGATTTCCCGGCTCCGTTTTCACCTATAAGCGAGTGAATCTCACCTTCATATAAATCAAAAAATCCGTTTTTTATTGCTGAAATACTGCCGAATCTTTTTTCTATGTCTTTCATTAATACAATCTGTTTTTTCAATTCCTTTTTCCTCCCGTTCTTTTTTGAGGAACATTATTCAAATTTGAACCCTGGATAAGATTCTACTTTTATTTCTCCAGATTTTATTTTTTCTGTTAATTCATTTATTGTTGTAAGTATGTCCTCAGGAAATTTATCTCCCAGTGCCTGTTTCATTACTGACATATCTGTAAGACCGATTCCTCCGTTAGCCACATTCATTTTTAGGATTTCTCCGCCTTTGAATTTATCTTCTGCTACTGATTTGATTACTTCATATGTTCCTACGTCCACTCTCTTAAGCATAGATGTAAGTATGAATCCCGGATAAATGTCATCCTGATTGATATCCACACCAACTGCATATTTTTGTGAATCTTTTGCAGCTTCCAATACTCCGTTTCCAGTGTTTGAAGCTACGTTCATTATTATATCAGCACCCTGGCTGTATTGTGCAAGTGCAAGCTCTTTCCCTTTCAAAGGATCATTAAAAGTCCCGGCAAATGATACTAATACCTTTGTATCAGGATCTATATATGTTGCACCCTGCTTATATCCTGTAAGAAAATCCTGAAGTACGGGAATATCCATTCCTCCTACCCATCCTATTATCTTTTCGGCATTTACATTAGGCACATCTGTTTTTTGTGTAAATAATGCAGCGGCTGCGCCTGCAAGAAACGATCCTTCGTTTTGTGCAAATACTACAGACATTACATTTGGCTCATCTACTACTGTATCAATAATCGCAAATTTTACATTTGGAAATTCAGGAGCATGTTTTTTTATAATATCCTGAAACTGGCTTGAGTTACCTATTACCAGATCATATCCTTCCGAAGCCATAGAAACCACATTTGTTTCCCAGTCAGACGGTACCTTTGATTCCAGTGTTTTTACCTCTATGTCATATTCAGCCATTGCTTTTTTTATTCCTTCGTTGGCTGAGTCATTAAACGACTTATCCCCTAAAAATCCGGCATGCACTATAGCTATTCTTAATTTTTTCTTTCCGCCTTCTGACGTTCCTCCTGCTGCCTGATCTCCGTCTTTCTTGTCACCGCCGCAGCTTACTACCATCAAAAATACCAATAACATTGTAAAAACTCTCATAAAACTTTTTACTTTCATTTCTTACCTCCAAAAATAGACTTTATTTAGATTCTAAAAACAATTTTAATTCTTCTTGTGTAGGCAATGATTGTTGTGCGCCGCTTCTTGTTACCGTTAGTGCTGAAACGCCTACGGCAAACTCAAGAGCATCTGATACACCTGCATTCTCTGCAAGCTTTAGTGCAAAAGCTCCTATAAAAGAGTCTCCTGCTGCTGTAGTATCTACAGCTGTTACTTTTAGAGCTTTATACTCCTTTATTTCCTCTCCCTCTGTGTACATTCCTCCTTTCTCACCCAGAGTCAGTATAATATTTTTGGCTCCTTTGTTTCTTAATTCATTTATCGTATAAATATATTCTGTTTCAGGTATACTTTCTTTTCCCGATATTATCTCAAGTTCTGTTTCATTTAATATCAGAAAGTCAGTCGCAGCCAGTACTTTTTCACTTATCTTCACTGCCGGAGCAGGATTTAATATTGTTATTTTCCCTTTTTCGGCTGCCAGCTCCAAGGCATATTCCACAGTTTCCATCGGAATTTCCTGCTGTAATATTACTATATCTGCTTTATCAATTAAGTCAGATGCCGAATCCAAATCTTCCTTTGAGAGTTTTAAGTTACTGCCCGGAATAACCACAATACTGTTATTTCCCTTGCTGTCTACTTCTATGACAGCAGTACCGGTAATATCATCACATCTTATAATTCCTTCTGTCTTAATATTATTACTTTTCAGATTCAGAAGTAATTGTTCACCATAGTTGTCCTTTCCCAGCTTTCCTATCATACTTACATTGCCGCCCAGTTTCGCTGCTGCTACAGCCTGATTGGCTCCTTTTCCCCCGGGATTTTCATAAAGCGTTTCACCCAATATTGTTTCCCCGAGTTTTGGCAGTTTTTCCACTTTCACTACCAAATCCATATTTAAGCTTCCTATTACCAGAATGTGTTTCACTTTTTTACATCCTCCTTCCCTCTAATGTTCTTTATACTCAACTTTTGATTTGCAGCCCTTTCTAAATCCACCTCTACTTTTTGGTTAAAAGTCTTGTCTTCTATTCTTCTGAAAAGAACTTCTACCGCTTTTTGCCCCATGAGTTCGAATGGTATCTTATATGCAGAAATCTCAAGTCCGAAATATTCTCCCCATTCTATTTCCTCAAATGAAAATACACTTATATCTTCCGGTATTCTATGTCCTGATTCACGTGCTGCCTTTAGAAGTCCTATTGTCATCAGGTTATTCGATACGAATACTCCTGTGATTTTTTTGTTTTTCAGTATCTCCTTTGACATTTCATATCCGCTCTCTACATTAAAGTCTCCGTAAAATATATTTTGTTTCTTTACTTTCAGCTTGTTGTCAAGCATTGCTTTTTTATAACCTTCCAGTCTGTCAGTAGCTGTTTTTTCAGTTAATGGACCTGTGATTATGGCAATCTCTTTATGTCCGTTTTCTATAAAAAGCTTCGTAGCATCATATGCCAGTTCAAAGTTCGGCATCAAAACACTTGGAAGGTCTGTTTTAAGTGCTCTGTCTAATATAATAACAGGAATTTCTTTTATATATTCTTTCAAAAAATCACTTTTGGGATATGTCTCCCTTGTCGCAATAAGTATAATGCCTTTTATTCTCTGCTCTATCAGTGTCTTTATAAATTTTTCCTGATTTTTGAATTCTTCTCCCGAATTGCACAAAAATACATTCAGTCCCTTTTTTTCCGCCTCTATAGATATTTTATCCACTATTTTTGCGAAAAACGGGTTACTTATATCTGGAATAATAACACCTATGGAATTATTTTCTCTTTTTGATAAATTTCTTGCTATTGCATTAGGGTAATAATTATTTTTTTCAATAATTTTCATTATTTTTTCTCTTGTTTCTTCCTTTACATTGGGACTGTTATTTAATACCCTTGATACTGTTGCTTTCGATACTCCCGATAACTCTGCTATGTCTGTTATTTTCATAAAACCACCTTTTTGGAAACGGTTACATTTTTTCACCGCCTTAAAAATCCTTTAGTTTTTTGGAAACGGTTACATAATTTTTATAAAAAAAATTTGTGTTAATAATTTTTGTTTTTGTATGAATTTTTGTAATTTACCAGATAAGTCAGATTGTAGATTTAGATGTTTTGAATTTTCACTACTAAGATACCTTGAAAATTATAAAATGCAAAATTATATAATATATATTTATAAATAGAAAATAAATATACATAACAGATATATCATCAGTAAAATTTTACTTTACACTATGATTTTCCTATATTCTTTTCAATTCAAAAATTTTCTGTTTTTTATAATTTATAATATTTTTTTGAAGATAAAAAGCACTTTATAATTTTTTCACAATACTTTCGCCAAAAAAAATCATAAAAAAAACAAGATTCATAAAAAATCTTGTTTTTGAACTAATTCTCTTCTTTTGACAGTATATAATCATAATATTCTTTATATTTTATTCCTATTTTGGAAAGCTCTCTCTCCCTTGCCACCTCATAAGCATTCTCTGTTACTTCAGAAGTATTATTATTTATAATATATTCTATATGCTTAGTAAATTCCGCATTATTACTTCCTTTAAAACATGTTTTTTTATTTTTCAGCCAGTCTTCATAAACAGGTATATCTCTGAGAAGCGCAGGCAGTTTCATAGACAATGCCTCTAAAACAACTATTCCTTCATTTTCCTCATATGTGGGGAAAAAAAACAGATTTGCCGAGCTGTAAGCCCCAAGCAAAATTTCCTCATCCACAAAACCCGGAAAAATCACATTTTTGGGAGGATTTTCTATGATATTTTTTACTTTTTTCGGAAGTATATTTTTTATGCTTGAAGCCCCGAACCAGATAAATTTATACTCGGGATTTTCCTTCGCTATCTCCACGAGATCCAGTACTCCTTTTCTCTGAAAAGGAAGACCAGCTGATATTATTACTATATCTTCATCACTATAGCCGAACTTCTCTCTGAATTTCCGGCCAAGCTCCTCATTTTTGCTAAAACGTTTTATATCCACACCATTTGATATTACTCTTATTTCCTTGTTATTCACATATTTTGATGAAATAAGATTTTTTGTGTAATTAGTAGGCGAAATCAGATAATCAGCACTATTATAGAGCTTTTTTGCCCAAAATTTTATAATAACCGAAAGCTGATTGCTGAACTTTATACTTCCCCTAAAATCTTCACTTGTAGTATGTGTATGATAGACTACAGGTTTTTTCTTTTTTTTGGCACTTCTCAGTACTCTCCAAGAAGCAAGTCCTATTGTATTTATATGTGCTATATCATATTCATCATCAGGATCAAGCGTATACTCTACCCCGTTAAGACCAAGGGCCTTTTTTTGGTGCTCTAAAGCCTTTCCAACGCCTGATTTGCTGAATAAATTTTTTCCCTCCGAAAAAAGTAAAATTTTTGCCATGTTTAAACTCCTTTATTGTGTCATAATAGACATTTTCTATACTGACCCCAAAAGCTTCAGCCGAAAATTCTTTTGAGATTTCCAGGGCATTGTTTTTTAATACTTTTACCAGCTCTTTATCAGCCTTTATTGTTTTGATATTAGAAAGAAATTCGTCTGTATCTTTATAAAGCAGTCCTGCTTCTCTTTTAGTTATTAGTTTTTCAAGATTTTCATCAAATCTGGCATTAACTATTACTTCCGCAGCCATAGCTTCAATAAAAGTAAGACCCTGAGTTTCGGAAATACTTGCATTCAAAAATACATCACCGATCTGGTAATATATTGGTATTTTCTCATACGGAATTTCTCCTGAAAATATAACTCTGCCTCCAAAATCAAACTGTTCGGCAAAGAGCTTAAAATCCTCCAGATCAGGTCCTTTTCCTATTATCAAAAGTTTCATTTTTTCATCATCTATTTTGGCAAATGACTCTATCAGATAGTCTATACTTTTTTCCTTAGCCACTCTTCCTATATAGACACACAAAAATTCGTCATCCTTTATACCATATTCATGTCTTAACTGCTGTCTCTCTTCATCTGTATAATTCTTTCTGTAGAATCTCTCTACATCTATTCCTGTAGGGATAATATATATATCCTTTTCCACACCGTAAGATTTTATTATTTTTTCCACCTTTTCAGTGGGAACTACCAGAGAATCACACATATCACAGTAAAATTTGCTTATTTTCTGTGCCAGCTTACGTGCCTGCTTCTTAAAATGCCCTTTAGTCACATAATGGGTATAATATTCATACAATGTGTGATATGTATGGACTAAGGGAATATTAAGCCTCTTGGCAGCAAATCTTGAAAATGTTCCAACGCCCCATTCTGTCTGTGAATGGATTATATCAAGATTCAGTTTTTTTATTTTATTTATTACTCTGTTTGAATAGATCATTCCAAGCCTGTATTGTGGAGCAGGTCTGAAAACAAGACTGGGAAGTCTCAGAACATTACTCTCCGGAGAATGAACCTCCGGATCCGAAGTTGTTATAATATAAACTTTGTGCCCCTTTTTTCTGAGTTCTCTTTCTAGTACAGTGATAGAAGTTACTACTCCGTTTACCTGCGGCTTGTACGTATCGGTAAAAATCCCTATTTTCATTCTTATCCACCTTAAAAATTAATTGTTTATACTATTATGATATTAAAAAAGCAAAAAAAAGTCAAAATAATTTACTTTTTGCTAAATGTACATTTTTTTATTCAAAAAATGTATTTTGATCCCTTTAAAAAACATCTGTTACACAAAAGGTTTTTAAAGACGGCCAAAACTATAATAAAATGAATAATACATTTGGCGTTTTTTCTTAAATATACCTGTATGCATTCCAAAGTGTACAGACGTATTATATCACATTCAGATTTTCTAAACAATTGATTTTGTTATATCTTTACATGAATTTTTTCTATACTTGAAATATTTATTCATAAAATTATGCTCTCAAAAATTTTCATTCAATTTCACACTCTGAAAAAAAAGAACTGTCAATAATAGCCCAGCATCTTACAGTCCAAAAAAACACTTGATTAATTACAGAAAAACATTATGCTGAAATACTGAAAAACCTTATTTATATTTTAATCAGAAAAAATTTAACGATATTCGATTTAAAGAATTAAAAAAACGGTTTTTTATCTAATTTAAAAAACCGTCATTTATATTTGATTAATTATTGTTAAAAAATTTAGAAAAAATCATATTTTATTCCGATTTTTTTTGCTTTTTTGAATTAAAAAATAAAGAAAGTACTACCAGTACTAATCCTGCTATCGTATAAATATTAGGTATTTCTTTAAGAAGTAAAAATGCAAGAATCGCTCCGCTCACAGGCGTTATGAACTTCCATATATTCAATTCTGATACTGTCATCAGCTTTTTTTGAAGAATTGTGTACCAGATAGTGAAAGCAAATGTAGAAACTATTACCAGCCATCCTATTGCCATCAGCAAAGGCATTTCAAACTGGAGAAAATTCTGCTCTTCTCCCGCTATCGTTCCCAGCAGTATCAATAAAGCTCCGCCGATAAAAAGCTGCCCGCCGTTTATAATAACAGGATTCACACCAAGCGATTTTTTTGCCACATATATATTTACCAAAGCATTTATAATCTGATTCAGTATTAATAAAAATGCACTGACCAGAGTTATGAGAAAAGGATTATGAGCAGTACCGTCTCCTCCTGAAGCCTTTCCTATAACCACTACAAATATCCCCAAAAATCCCAGTACCAGACTGATTATCTTATTTTTATTAAGCTTATCATCCTTTAGTACTATATGTGAGACGAGAGCCGTTGTCACCGGACTGCCTCCCACAATTATTGAAGAAACCGTAGCATCAATATATTTCAAAGCTGTGTAAAATACTGCATAACCTATAAATATCTGAAAAAAACCTATTATAAACAATACCTTAAAATTAGCAAAAAACATTTTCATATACTTTAATGAGAACAATAATAAAATAACACCGGCAAGAAAAAATCTTATCCCTGCAAAAGTAAACTGACCACTGTAATACCTGTACCCTATTTTAATTGCTACAAAAGCCGTTGACCACAAAAAGGAACTTATAAAAGCACCCAGTGCGGCAACAGCTCTTGTATTTTTAATCTCAGACACTATAAGTTTAATCCTCCGTCTACTCTTATTACCTGTCCTGTAATAAATTTCGACATATCGCTGGCTAAAAATAAAGCGGCATTAGATACATCCTCAGATTCTCCCATTGAACGCAAAGGAGTATTTGCAAGAACAGATTCTATTACCTGTTCAGGAAGTACATGTGTCATGTCAGTTTTTATAAATCCTGGTGCAATTGCATTTGATCTTACATTTCTTCTTCCGAATTCTTTCGCCCAAGTTTTTGCCATGGCGATAACTCCGCCTTTTGTAGCAGAATAGTTAGTTTGTCCTGCATTCCCGTCAAGACCTACTACTGAAGCCATGTTTATTATACTTGCGTTTCCGCTCTTTAAAAGAAGTGAAATGAATCCCTGCGTTACGTTATAAACACCTTTCAGGTTTATATCCACAACCAGATCCCAGTCTTCCTCTTTCATTTTTAATAATATGGCGTCTCTTGTAATTCCGGCATTATTTACTAATATATCTAATTTTCCATACTGTTCTTTTATTTTTGATGCAGCTTCTTTTATGTTATCTCTGTCAGTAACATTAAGTTTAACAAAGCTTACATTTTCATGTGTATAATCCGGATCAATCAGATCTCCGGAAATTACTGTTGCTCCATTATTAGCATATTTTAATACTATATCTTTTCCTATTCCTCTGGATCCGCCTGTAACTAAGGCTATTTTTCCCTGTAGCAATTTTACCACCTTTCTTCATAAACACTATTTTATAATTTCTAATTTCACTGAAGTAACTCCAGTATTTAAACTTTCAATAGCTCCGAATGCAGCAGTACTTAAGTCAATAACTCTGCCTTTTACATAAGGTCCTCTGTTATTTATTCTAACAACTACTGATTTACCGTTGTTTAAGTTTGTTACTTTTACTTTTGTTCCGAACGGTAAAGTTTTATGTGCTGCTGTCATGGTATACGTATCAAAAATTTCACCATTAGCTGTTTTTCTTCCGTGCCACTTCCCTCCGTAAAATGATGCTTTACCAGTTTCATAATACTCAAGCTTATCTGCCTTTGCTACCTCCACTGTATTTTTATCCGGTAAACTTTTAGCCTCTTCAAAGAACTGCGGTAAGATTACGCTCTCTCTTATTTTATCAGCCGCGTCATTTACATTGTTACTCTTTTTACCAGCTGTACTTTCTGTATAAGTTATTGTGCTCATTAGTACCACAAGTAAAATTAGTGCCTTTTTCATAAAACAAAAACCTCCAATTTTTTTGGTTGCTAGAATTATATCATATTATTTAAAAAAATCAAAATTTAATAGAGTCCGCATAAAGCGGACTCTAATAAAAGGGGGGGTTAATTGAGGTTTCAGATCTTACGATCTAAAATGATTATACTACACTTATTGAATAAATGCTATTATTATTTTATTAATTTTTGTTTTTTTTTATATTAACTACATTCCGAGTTTGTGTAAAACCCTTTCTATTGCTGCTTTTCTTTCATACAATGGTTTTTTTGAATCTTTATAAAACCACATATTATCTTCCTGTGTAGGAATATCCTCTCTTTTGTATATTATACCCAAACCGAACATTTCTCTTTCATGATCGTCAAAAGCCAGTTTCAATGCTTTTTCCCTATCTGCAGGGTCATGACCTTCAAGTTTATATGTATGCTCCTGATACCATTTGAAGGTATTCGTTTTATTGAAGCTCGGACATGGATCAAAAATATCTACCAAAGCGTATCCTTTATGCTGTATTGCTGCTTTTATAATTTCCTTTGTTCCCTGCATATCGCCTGTAAAAGCTTTTGCTACAAATGTCGCACCGAGACTTATTGCTACAGCTATTGGATTAAAAGGAATTGATGTGACTCCGTTAAGCTGGAGACTTGTTTTCTGACCTATTGAACTCGTAGGAGAACCCTGTCCCTTTGTAAGTCCGTATACCTGATTATCATGCACTAAATGTACAATATCAGGATTTCTTCTTACATTATGTATAAAATGATTTCCGCCTTCTCCGTACATATCACCGTCTCCGCCTTCTGCAATTACATTCAGGTTAGGATTCGCCATTTTTATTGCGACCGCCACAGGAAGCCCTCTTCCATGAAGTCCGTTATAAAAATTCAGATCTATATACTGCGGCATTTTAGCTGCCTGTCCGATCCCCGAAGAAATCACGGTATTTTTAGGATCCATATCCAGCTCTTTTAATGCACTCTGAATTATTCTCAGTAAAGAAAAATTCCCGCATCCAGGGCACCAGGCAATATCTTCATTTTTTGCAATTTTGAATTTATCTTCCATAATTAATACTCTCCTATCTCTTGGATTAATTCTTCTATATTAAAAGGCAGACCGTTATATTTCAAAACTTTTTTATGAAACTCTACCCCGGTTTTCAGCTTTATCAGATCGCCAAAATGTCCCACTGCGTTATTCTCAATCAAAACAAGCTTTTTAGCCTTATCCAGATAGCTCTTTGTAGACTTCGGCAGCGGGAATACCTGCTTAAAACTCAGAAATGCTGTTTTTTCATTTCCGCTCTTCAAAAGAGCTTCTTTTATTGCCCCGTATGTAGAACCCCAGCCTACGATCAGTGTTTCATAATCAGGATTTCCTACTAATTCAGGTTCTATATCAACATATTTATCAAGCTTTTTCATTCTCTTATCCATCATTTTTATTCTGACATCAAAGTCTTCTGTAATAAGCCCTTCCTCAGTATGCTCATCAGAATCTACTTTTACAAGTCCTTTTCCGTAGCCAGGAACAGATCTCGGTGATATTCCCGATTCTGTATACTGATATCTCTTATAATCCTCGGTACTTTCTACAACGTGATATTCATTTTCTTCAAGATTTACTTTTCCCAAATTCATTGACTGAGACAAATAATTAGCATCACTTAGTATTATTACCGGCACTTGATATTTATCAGCTATATTAAAGGCTTTTTGCCCCAGCTCCACACCGCTTTCAAGTGATGTAGGCGCCAGAAGAACACGCGGAAAGTCTCCATGTCCTGCATACATTGCCAGATTCAAATCACCCTGTTCCGTTCTCGTAGGCAGCCCGGTTCCCGGACCTGGTCTCATAGCATTATGAATTACAAGAGGCAGCTCCCCTATACCGGACATGCTTATTGCTTCCTCCATTAATGCAAATCCTCCCCCAGAAGTAGAAGTCATCGCCCTTGCACCTGCATACCATGCACCAAGAACCATATTTACAGCAGCGATTTCATCTTCTGCCTGCTCTACTATTATCCCGAATTCTTTCTCCCACTGTGCTGCAAGCATTACTACATCAGTACCCGGAGACATAGGATAAGCTGCTACAAAGTTCATGCCGCCTGCTGCTGCACCGTATGTAACAGCCTCATTACCGGAAATATGCTTTTGCGGTTCTCCTTTTTTCAGATTCAGTTTATACTCTTCACCAAGAGAATATCCTTTTTCAAAAGCTGCTATATTTTCCTGAACCAGTTTTTCCCCTTTTCTGGCAAATTTCTCGTCTAGTGCCTTATATACTTCTTCTTTCGTAGCATTCAACATTCCTAAAATCATTCCCATAACAATTGTATTGGAATAAATAGGGTTTCCTATTTCACTTGCCAGCCGCAGGAATTCGGCTTCTTTTATATTATACTTTCCAAAATCCTCTTCTTTAAAAAATGATTTCGGTCCGATTATTACTGTTTCTTTCTGGATTCTGTCTTCTAGTCTATATAATGCATTCGGATTAAATACGAACAAAAAATCTGTTTTATTAACATATGAACCAATATATGAATTAGACACTCTTATTTGGGTAGTATTATTTCCGCCCCTTACTCTTGACATAATTTCTTTTGACGCATATATATTATATCCGTCTTGAGCCAATATTTTGGTAACCATCTCTTCTACTGTTTTCAAGCCTTTTCCGGCTTCTCCCGATAGGACAATTGAGATTTCATCCATCAAAGCTACACCTCCATGAAATATTTTTCATTTTACTCTACAAACAATATATAATTTTTTTCAGAAAAAATCAAGCTTTCTTTTTATTTTGTCGCTTTTATTCTGTATTTTCCCTGACATTTTTATCAGACAATTCCTTTAACCCTACGTTTTTCAATATTTGTATAAAAAAATTACAAAAAAAGATTTTTTGTAATTTTTAATTTCATTAAAATTTATAACCTCTGGGCAGTACATTTCTGTCCTGAAATATTTTCAAATACCGCCCTGCAAGCTTTTTATTCTTTTTATTCAGTTTTTCCAGACTTTCCACCACTGCATTGGTATAATTCTGTCTTTCTATGTCACTGTAATTGGAACTAAGAGGATTGATAAGCAGAAGCTTTTCAAGAGCTTTTACATACTCTGCCTTGACTGTATAAATATCCGCTATCCCTATGATAGAATCCAGCCTTCTGTTTTCCAGTATTACTTCTGCTCTGTCAGGAAACTTCTCTGTATTATAATTATTATAGTTTTTTAAGGCATCTGAATAATATTTCAGGGCATAATCCTCATTTTCCTCTTCTTCATATATTTGAGCAAGAATATAATACCCGTCAGGATAATCCGGATGTTTTTCCACAAGTATTTCTGCATACATTCTCATTTTTTCTTTATTTCCTTCTGAACGGTATAAATCTATTAAATAATTATATGAATCATAGCCGTCAGGGTTTACCTCTATGGATTTCAGATAATAATTTCCTGCCTCCTGTATATTCCCTTCCATTCTGGCTATATTTCCCAGCTCATCAAGTGCAAGATAATTACGCCCGTCTTCTTTTACAGCATCTCTGTATGCACTTCTTATTTCACTGTTTTCTCCGTTCATACTTTTTATGTTTAAAGCTTTATTATAATATTCTATTGATTTATCCGAAATTCCAAATTCATGTAAAAATACATCATTTGTTTTTGAAAAAATTCCGGAAGTAATTATAAATAATAATATTATAATCAATTTTTTCATAATTTTCCTCCATTTCATTTCAGAAATATTTGTATTTTAATCCAATCAATTTTCCTAACTTTTTTCAAATAAATTATAACATATTTATAATTAAGAAAAAATAGTATGTGTTATGTATTTTTTGTTTAACTCTGATTTTTTTACAGAAAAATATCTCTTTAGAAACATGATAAAAACTCTTTTTTACAATAAATAGCTTTTAATTTTCCTAAATATAGTATATAATTCTGTTAATAATCTATATGTAGGAGGGAACAATGAAAAAAGTTTTATTAATCATGTTGTCTGTACTGTTTTTGTTCACTGTATCATCTGCCAAAACAGCAAAATTTAAAAAGATAAAAACTTTATCGTCAACTTCTTGGAAATTAACTGATTTTCAGAATGAAACATTAATATACCAATATATAGGCTCAAAAACTTTAGGAGAAATTACTCTTAATTTTGCCAAAAAAGAAAATCTGGTATCAGGATTTTCAGGAGTAAATACTTACAGCGGAAACTTTGAAATAAATGGTGAAAATATCACATTTTCAAATTTGGCAAGTACTAAATTATATGGTCCGAGAAATGTAATGGAACAGGAATATAAATATCTTACTGTACTTCCTGAAACTGCCACGTATAAAGTGCTGGACGAAAAAACCCTGAAGCTGATTACTTCTGACGGGACAGAATTAACATTTACAAGAACTAAATAAAGATTATCAAATCATTAGTTTAAAACTAACAAAAAAGGAATCATCTTCTAAAAAAATTTAAGATAATTCCTTTTTTTATTGCTCCCCCCTCATTTCCGGCTTTATTCTTCCAGATTCCGACCCCCAGAAATCCTCCCCCCTTTAATAAAGCCATTTTTAATATTCGCTTTTTGATAATTATGCGAACTTTTTAGTTGATGAAAAATTTGTTTCTCTCTATATTTTACATACTTAAATACATTAGATTAATTATTCAATTTAAAAATATTAATTATACAAAAAAAATAGATTGACATTTTGTTTTTTTGTATGTATAATAAATTATGATTCGCATAATTATCAATGTGCGAATATTTATTTTTTACTTATAAATTTATTATTTTTTATATAAAATCTCCAAAGCTTATCTTTATATTCTTCTGCATAATCAATACCAATTCTCTTAGAGCATACTACCTCAATATCTTTTCTGTTTTCATTTTTTTCCAGATATAATTCTTTCCCGCTGATAAGATCGTATCCTGAAAAGGTTCTGTCTATTCCGAGAGCCGAGCATAATTTTCCTGGTCCGTTGCTAAGATTATGTATATTTTTCACAGGGCTTCTGTTATCAAAAAGAAGATCAAATTCATTCAAAGGCTCTACGGCTCTCAGCAGCAGTGCTTCTGGCTTTCCCTTCCGCTGACATACTATATTTATACAGTTATACATTCCGTAAATCAAATATACATATGCATGTCCGCCTTCACTAAACATCGGCTCTGTTCTTGCTGTTCTTTTATTCTTATAAGTATGGGCGCCCTTATCCTCCGGTCCCACATACGCCTCTACTTCTGTTATCATTGTCTTTACAGTCCTGTCGTTTATTTTTCTTATAAGATAATGACCCAAAATTTCGGGCCCTACTTCAAGTGCATCACGTAAAAAATATTCTCTGTCAAACCTCATTGCAAGCTCCTTTTCTGATAAATACTTTATTTTATGGACATATTTTGATATAATTATTTATATTATATAACATTGGGGTGAATTATGGAACTTATTAATAAACAGCTTGAAAAACTAATATATGAAAATGTTAAAAATATTTTTAACATTGATTCAGACATAGAAATTCAAAGCTCAAACAAAAAAGGATTTGGAGATTTTGCTACGAATTTTGCCATGGTTAATTCAAAAACACTTGGTAAAAATCCAAGGGAAATTGCCCAGACATTCATAGATAATTTTTCAGAAAATGATATTATCGAAAAACTTGAAATTGCCGGACCAGGCTTTATAAATATATTTTTGAAAAGTAAATTTATAAATAGTGAATTTAAAAAAATAGGGAAAGAAGACTATGATTTTTCATTCCTTGATAACGGGAAAAAAACTATTATTGACTATTCATCGCCTAATATAGCCAAAAGAATGCATATCGGCCACCTTAGAAGTACGATTATAGGTGATTCCATAAAAAGAATCATGAAATTTACCGGTTTTGAGATATTGGCGGATAATCATATCGGCGACTGGGGAACACAGTTTGGTAAATTAATCGTTGGTTATGACAGATGGCTTGATCAAAAAAATTATGAAGAAGACCCTATAGAGGAATTGGAAAGAATCTATGTAAAATTTTCCGAAGAATCCAAAAATGATCCTGAGCTGGAAAGCATCGCCCGTGAAGAACTGAGAAAGCTCCAGAGCGGTGATGAAAGAAATAACAGACTCTGGCATGAATTCATAGATATTTCACTAAAAGAATATGACAAAATCTACAAAAGACTTAATATTACATTTGATTTATATAACGGTGAATCATTTTATAATGATATGATGCCCGATATTCTGGATATACTTGTTTCAAGAAAGATAGCAGTAGAAGATCAGGATGCTCTTGTTGTATTTTTTGATGAAGATACAAAGCTTCACCCTTGTATAGTTCAGAAAAAAGACGGGAGTTTTCTGTATTCTACCTCAGATCTTGCAACTATAAAATATAGAAGAGAAGTGCTCCATATTGATAAAGCAATCTATATTACTGATGAAAGACAGCAGGATCATTTTAGACAGGTATTTAAAATAGCTGAGATACTTGGTGACGGCTTTGATTATGAAAAAGTACATGTTTGGTTTGGTATTATGAGATTTAAAGATGGAATATTCTCTACCAGACTGGGTAATATTATTAAACTTAATGACCTTCTGGATGAAGCCAAAAAAGAAGTACGTAAAACTATTGAAATCAAAAATCCGGGAATCCCTGATGATGAAAAAGAAAAAATTTCTGAAATTGTCGGTATCGGAGCTATCAAATATTTTGATCTTAGTCAGAACAGAACTTCACCTGTTATATTTGAATGGGAAAAGGTACTGAGCTTTGAAGGAAATACAGGACCGTATTTACAGTATACATATGCAAGAATTATGTCTGTTTTTAGAAAGCTTAACGGAGAGAATATAGGATATAACGAAGAATCAGAAATCATTCTGGAATCTGACATAGAAAGAGACCTGTCGCTTATGCTTCTGAATTTTCCAAATATAGTGGTAAAAGCCGGGGAAACATACAGACCAAACCTGATTGCAGATTACTTATTTGAAACAGCAAAAACTTTCAGTACTTTTTATAATCAAAAGCATATTGCAAATGAAACAGATTTAGCACTACGAAATTCAAGAATAACTCTTGCTTCCAAAACGGCACATGTTTTAAAAGCAGGACTGGATCTTCTTGGAATCAAAACTGTCGACAGAATGTAAGATGAGGTAAAAAACATGAATAAAATAAATTATAATAAAAAAATGGAAGAAATCATAAAAAGCTTAGCCGGGAAAAAGGCTAAGCTTTTGCTTCACAGCTGCTGTGCACCGTGCAGCTCATATGTACTGGAATATTTATCTTCTTCTTTTGATATTACACTTTACTATTATAACCAGAATATACACCCCGAAAGTGAATATATACGAAGATTCAATGAATTAAAGGATTTTACCGGAGAAGTCTACAAAGGTAAAATAGAGATTATTTCTGAAACATATAATCCGACGGAATTTTTTGATACTATACATAATTATGAGGATAAAGCCGAGGGCGGTTCACGCTGTTCATTATGCTACCATATGAGATTAAAAAAAGCGGCAGAAAGAGCAAAAGAGGGGGGCTTTGATTACTTTGGCTCTGTTCTTACTATCAGCCCTCATAAGAATGCTGACAGAATTAATCTGATCGGTGCAAACCTTGAAAAAATATATAACATAAAATTTTTATATTCCGATTTCAAAAAGAATAATGGTTTTAAAAGATCACTTGAAATCAGCAGGGAATATGATCTTTACAGACAGCAGTACTGCGGCTGTTCTTTTTCTATAAGAAATCAGGCGGAATATTTATAATTCAGTTTATGACATCTGCCTTTTTTATACTCTTGAAACTGCTCTCTTATCTTCAAAATCTATAATTACACCATCCATCACCTGTATATCTTTCCACCATCTGCATTCTATAAGAACAAATTCTGCCAGCACTGCTTCCGGCTTTGATGCAAAACGCTCAAATGAAGCGGGAAGTATATTTTTATATTCTGTCATAATTTCTTTATTTTTCTCATCTGAAGCATATCCTAAAATTTTTCCGGTTCCTTTTATCTGTATAGTATCTGCACATAGTGCTATATTAGGATTTTTTTCTATCTGTTCCAGCTTTTCACTTCCCATAGACGTAATATAGAATTTTTCATTAAACAGAATAACAGTTACCATACGTGAGCTTACATTCCCCTCATATGAAGCAGACAATACCATATTATATGTTTTCCCTATTTTATCAAATAATTCCTTTTTTTCTCTTTCAAAATTTCTTTTCATTTATTTCCTCCTTAATATTTATAAAAAAATTATAACACAAAAACTTGACATCACTATGTCATGATTCTATAATAATAATAAAACTTAAGGAGATTATTTATGAAAATAGAACGTCTGCTTTCTATTATTGTTATTCTGCTGGAAAGAAAAAAAGTACCTGCACCAAGACTGGCTGAAATTTTTGAAGTCTCTACGCGTACTATTTACAGAGATATTGACACTCTTAATGCTGCTGGAATTCCTGTCATTACTTATCCAGGTGTCAATGGCGGTGTAGGAATCCTTGAGGAATTTAAACTTGAAAAAAATTTATTTACTTCTGAGGACCTTAGTTCGCTTCTTACAGGACTCAGCAGTATCAGCTCTGCTTTTTCAAGCTCTGAAATCACAAACGCACTGATCAAGCTGAAAGGAATCATTCCGGAAAAAAGGCTGAAAGATATAGAAAAGAAAACAAACAGAATAATTATTGACCTTACTCCATGGAAAAATACAAATAATGTCAGCTCTGATCTGAAAAGCATTAAGTCTGCAATGGACAAAAATAAAATCCTGACCTTCAAATATGAGGACAGACAGCGAAAAAAAAGTACACGCAAAATAGAGCCGTACAGAATTATACTTAAAGGTAATGACTGGTATGTTGAGGGGTTTTGCATTCTGCGAAATGATTTCAGATATTTTAAATTATCCAGAATATCTGACTTAAAAATTACAAAAAAATCATTTGCACCAAGAGAGATTCCCGAAGCTGAGCCTGAAAACGGCCCTATTCAGGAAAATATAATAATATTGAGAGTATCTGTTGATAAATCACTAAAAGGGGAATTTACCGAATTATATGGAGAACAATGTTTTATTTCTGAAAAAGACAGTAAATATGTAGCTGATATACCATTTGCTGATAATGAATACAGTTACCGGATTTTGATGGGTTTTGCAGATAAATGTGAGATTCTTGAGCCTAAAAACATAAGAAATGAATTTATTTCAAGAATAAAAAAAGCTGCCGCTCTTTACAAAATGTAGTATTAAAAAACAGGACTTTTTATAAAAATAACAGTCCTGTTTTTATTATTTATTTACTTTTCTTATTCTTATTCATTTTCTGTAATTTCACTGCTGACAGTGTGATTAATAAAAGCCATTCTGATATAATATACATTTTTTCCGTATACTTTCAAATGTGAAAGAGCTTCCGGAGGTAAAAGTCCCTTTAATTCACTGTCTTCTGACGAGACTGACACTGTTATGGCACTGGCAAGATTTTCGTCTATTTCTGCAGGTCTTGTCTTTTTAGGCATTGGTTTTGTCTTAGTTTCTATCAGCTGCAGATCTCCTTCTTTAGAATCTACTATAATCATTTCTCTGTATTTTATGTACATTCCATTGTGTCCGTCTTCATTTTTAAATACCTTAAATTCCTTATAAGGATTTCCCTTAAATATTACGCTGCAGTCTTTTTTAGCAGTAGAATCACTTGAAATACAAATACTCCATGTACTATTTTTATTGTATTTCCTTTCTAACTGGATTTCTTCTGAAAAACCAATTACTGATATTACAAGTACTAGACACAAAATTATTCTTTTCATAGTCTGCCTCCTAAAATCAATTTTTGTTACTTAATTATAACATTAAGTAATAATTTTTTAAATAGTATGACATTGATTTTTTTTAAATTATTTTCTTATCAAAAAAATACAGTTTTATTCAGGTTTTATACCCGCCTAAAACTGTATTCATCAGAAAATTTATCTTTTTTTCCCGAAAAGTCTTAATAAATAAAGGAATAAATTTATAAAATCAAGATATAAATTTAATGCCCCTGCTATTTGTATTCTGTCCAGCATAGTATTGTCTTCCATAGCATAGTCTGTGAGTCTGTGTCTGATTATATTCATATCTATTGCTGTGAATGCCGAAAATATTATTACTCCTGCATATGACATTATCCAGTAAAAATAATCATTTTTCATAAAAATATTTAACAGAGACACTACTATAAGTGCTATTAAACCAGCCATTACATAAGGAAGATATCTTCCTAAATTATCTCTTGTAAGATAACCATATGCAGCAAGACAGGCATAATATACTACTGTCCCTAAAAATACATAAATAATTGACTCGCCTGTATAAATATAACCTATTATGCTTAAAGTTATCCCGTTTAGTACAGCGTATAATAAAAACATTCCACGTAATGCTCCTACAGAAGCTTTCATTAACATCATCGAAAACATAAATACAAGACCTAGTTCCACAAAAAACAATACATAATACAAGTTTGTTCCAAATATAAGA
The DNA here is from genome assembly GCF_000024405.1 of Sebaldella termitidis ATCC 33386. Taxonomy (NCBI): domain Bacteria; kingdom Fusobacteriati; phylum Fusobacteriota; class Fusobacteriia; order Fusobacteriales; family Leptotrichiaceae; genus Sebaldella; species Sebaldella termitidis. The sequence goes on from NC_013517.1 coordinate 3,874,296, forward strand.
CTCATTATTTCAACATTTGTCATTACTAAAAATCCACTTATCCCAGATACAAGAAGCCCGACAACCATCCAAAGTATACACCCAGTCATTTTCTGAGCTACAATTCTGTTTATCTCTTCATAATCAAGGTAGCCTGATCTGTAATCATCATGTCCAAAATCATCATTTCTCATTCATTTCACCTCTTATAAGCTTTTATAGTATTATACTAAATATATTTAAAACCGTCAAATATATCGTAGCCCGTGATTTTACTTTCAGATATCAAAGTGTTATAATTTATGTTGTTTTAAAAATTTTTATAAAATACAAAAGGCGGTTGATTATATGAAGAAATTATTATTAATTCTCCTGACTTATTTATTGGTACTTACCTGCTCAAACAGCAGAACAATAAAGCTCCCTGATAAAAATCTCAAAATAACAGATGATATTATTTATTATAAAAATGAACCATATACAGGTACACTCAGCGGAACGGACATAAATAATAATTCTGCCAGATTCAGAGCAGAGATAAAAAACGGGATAGTTGAAGGAAAAGTAGAGCTTCTGGCTTCTGATATAGATTTTATTTATAATATTTCAGGCGGGAAACTTAACGGGGAAAGTTCTGTACTGGATATAATAATGCTTTATAAAGATGATGTAATACAGAAATGTTATTCCAATGTCTCTTTTGCCACGCAGGAAATGGCAGATGCATTTTGCAGAGTTGTAAAAGAGAATCCTGACGGGGAAAGCTTTCCTTCCACAGGAAAGGAACTTCAGAAAAGAACGATTAATATTATAAGAAGGCTTAATAATTAAAAAAATGCTCATTTGATAGATAAAAGTATATTATCAAAGGAGCATTTTATATTTTAAATATTATTATCATATAAATTTTTGCCTGTAAATAAAAAAAGAATAGCATATCTATCCTGTTAAAAAATGGAGGCGACGACCGGAATCGAACCGGTGTACAAGGTTTTGCAGACCTCTGCCTAAGCCTCTCGACCACGTCGCCATTATTAGAGTTTCTACATGGTGCCCAGACGCGGAATCGAACCACGGACACAGGGATTTTCAGTCCCTTGCTCTACCGACTGAGCTATCTGGGCTTGTATGGCGGGAGTGACGGGGCTCGAACCCGCGACCTCTGGCGTGACAGGCCAGCGCTCTAACCAGCTGAGCTACACCCCCAAAAAAATAATGGTGGTCGCTACTGGGCTCGAACCAGTGACCCCCTGCTTGTAAGGCAGGTGCTCTCCCAACTGAGCTAAGCGACCTTCTCCATAATACTCAAACATTATATCGTAATTTCTCAAATTTTGCAAGCATTTATTTCAAAAAGTTTTATTTTTCTCTTGCTAATCCTCTGTGTCTGTATCCTCGTATATCCCAAGTGCAGATAAAACAACTGTTTGAGGAGTCTGATTTCCGCTGGTATTTTCTTCAAAATATTTTTCTATCTCAATATTCTTTAATTCTAATGTTTTTTCGGAATTTTTTATTTTAAGCTCTGTTATAGTACCATTTTTGGCTTTGCCTTTCACTTCTGCACCATGCCATAATTCACTGAATGATATAAATTCAAATTTACCGTTCATCAATCCTTTTTTCACTGTTACAAATCCTTCTGATATCTGAACTCCGTTTATTTTTGCCTTATATCCTTCCGATTCTGTTACTTTTCCAGTATATTTTTCACCTGCTTTAGTATACAGCACACCGTTTTTATATTGCAGACTATCACCCTGAACACTTTCTGGTCCGGAATTTGAAAAAAAGACAGCTGCAATAAAAATCAGGATAATTATCGAAAATATTCCATAAAACTGTTTTCTGTTTATCATTTTGCTTTCCTTTCCTGATACTTAAAATCGTATCCTTTTACTTCACGGATTACTACTCATAAAACATAAAAAAATTAGAAATCAGAGCTCTTATATTTACATTATTATCAATACTGTTTTTTATTTCTATTATTTTTTTCAGATTCTTTATTTTATTTTTCTTTATAAAAATCAATCTGTCCAAAAAATTCTTTAAATCTTTTTTATTTTTAGTAAAAATATCGTTTACTCTTTGATTAACCTCTATCTTTTCAGAGCTTTTATAATATTTATAATTTTTACCAAGCATCATTATACTTTGTATATACTTTATCTTTATAATCAGATAGATTTCTTTGAGATACAGATTCACAGCCTGAAGATGAAGGGCAAAATCATCATTATTCTTTAGCTTTTCCACATCAAAAGAATCCTCTGTATCTTCATAAATCTCCAGCAGCTCTTTTATATAATCCTTAAAGATCTTAAAGTCCGGCTTGCTCATAAACTCCTTTTTATCGTTGAACAGCTTTTCTGCCTGTACTCTCATAAGAAGCTCCGTCAGCTCATTATAAATATAATATACTTCGATATTTCTGAAAATCTCCTCCAGAGAAAGCTGTCCGCAGCTAAGATCTTGTTTTTTCTTTTTCCATAGTTCTATATCTTTTACATTTCCGTCAAAAAAATAGTAGATTTCTTTTTCTACCTCCAGAGCTTCTATATCAAGCGGTTTTATCACAAAAGTCATAACTCTTGATTTTATAGTCGGAATTATATTCAGACTCTTTGAAAGGAGTATGAAATAAAGATTTTTTGGCGGTTCTTCTATTATTTTCAGTAATGCATTTGCTGATTCTTTACGCAGCTTTTCCACTCCGTTCAGGATATAAACTTTTTTCTTTGCCTTATATGGTGATTCTATGGCATTTAGTATTATTTCCCTTACATCATCTATTTTTACACCCTGCTCATCTTTATTTATTATTTCTATATCAGGATATGAATAATTATCTACACTTTTGCATACATTGCACACACCGCAGTAATCATTATCCTTAAAATTTTCACACAAAAAAAGTTTTGAAAACTCTAAAGCATAAAAAAGCAAGTCTACTCTTTTATCACCATAAAAAAGATAACTTGCGCTTTCTTTATCTTTAGCAGCCTCATTAATCAGTCTGTCTATTAAAAAAGTATCTTTAAGATCCTTTATGCTCATTTTACGTATTTTCCTTCATTTGAAGAGTTCTCAGAAGATTTCTGTTATCAAATGCCAGTCCTCCGCCCAGAACTACAGATTCCAGCGGCTGTTCAGCAAGGAATACATTTATCTTTGTCTCTTCTTCCATCAGGTTTGTAAAGTTTCTTACAAGCGAACCTCCGCCTGTCATAACTATACCATTATCCAATATATCCACAACCAGCTCCGGCGGACATTTTTCCAATACTTCTTTTGTGTTATTTATAATTTCATATAATGAATCTCTTATAGCTTCATATATTTCATTCGAAGAAAGTTTTACAGTTTTTGGAAGTCCCGTGATTAAATCTCTTCCCTTTATGTCTATTATTTCCTCTTCCTCAAGCGGTATTGCAGTTCCAAGTTCCTTTTTTATCTTTTCTGCTGTTCTTTCCCCTATAAGAAGACTGTATTTTTTCTTAACATATTTTATAATATCATCATCAAATGTATTACTAGCTATTCTCAGGGACTTACTGACAACTATTTCGTCAAGAGACAGAATTGCTATATCAGTAGAACCTCCTCCTATATCTATTACCATGTTTCCTTCAGGTGCGGAAATATTTACTCCTGATCCCAGAACTGCTGCTCTTCCTTCTTCTATGATGTATACTTTTTTAGCTCCGGTAATAGAATCAAACAGGGCTTTTTTCTCTACAGAAGTTACTTCCAAAGGTACACATATCATTACTTCCGGCTTAAAAGGCGATCTTCCGTATATTTTATGAAGAAATAATCTAAGCATTTCTCTTGTAACGTCAAAATCAGCTATTACTCCGTCCTTCAGCGGTTTTACCGCAATAATGCTGTCAGGTGTTTTTCCTAACATTTCTCTTGCTTCTTTTCCCACTGCTATTACCTTTTTTGTTTTTCTGTCCTGCGCCACTACTGACGGTTCATTTAGTACTATTTTCTTTTTCTGTCTGTCGTAAATCAGTGTGTTGGCTGTTCCTAAATCAATTGCCAAACTTTTTTTTATTCTAAAAAAATTAAATGTCCTAGAAAAAAATCCCATATTATTACTTCTCCTTTTATTATTTTATTATATAGCTCGTTGTCCCGTCTTTATTATCCTTCAGCTCTATCCCCAGTTCAGAAAGTTTATCCCTTATCAAGTCAGACAGCTTAAAGTTTTTCTCACTTCTGGCTTCTTTTCTTATATAAATGAATAAATCCAGCAGACTTGAACTTAAATCTTCCAGACCGCTTTCTTTTAGTTCTATTCCAAGTACATTTGCCATTCTGTCATTAATGACAGCAACTGCTTCTTTTATTATAACAGATTTTCCGTAATTATCAATAAATTTATTTATTTCTCTTAAAAATTCATGTATTAAAGATACTGCCAAAGGTGTATTCAGATCATCCTCCATGGCCTGATCGAATTTTTCCGAAAATTCCTTTATAGATCCCTCTAATATATTATCATACTTTGTATTATTTTCTATTATAAAATCCTTAGCCCGTAATAATGCACCGTTTATTTTTTCAAGTGCTGCCTTTGCTGCAAGCATATCTTCCTTTGAAAAATTAATCGGCTTTCTATAATGCGTTCCGGCTAAAAACCATCTGAATACATTACCGTCGAATTCTTCCAGAACATCTCTCAATAAAAAGAAATTCCCTTTTGACTTTGACATTTTTTCTCCGTCCAGCTGTATATAGCCGTTATGCAGCCAGTAATTCGCAAAATTCCCGCCGTAAGCACATCTTGCCTGAGCTATTTCATTTTCATGATGCGGGAAAATAAGATCCTGTCCGCCTCCGTGAATATCAAAATTCAGTCCAAAATACTTATGACTCATTGCAGTACATTCTATATGCCAGCCCGGTCTTCCCTCGCCCCACGGTGCTTTCCAGAACGGCTCTCCTTTTTTTTTATTTTTCCATAAAACGAAGTCCTGAGGATTTCTTTTATTTTCTCCCACTTCAATCCTCGCTCCCGCTTCAAGCTGATCGGTTTTTTGGTTTGACAGCTTTCCGTACTCGCTGTATTTAGTGACATCAAATAAGACATCCCCGTTTAGTTCATATGCATATCCTTTATCTATAAGAGCTTCTATTGTTATGATCATATCCTCTATATACTCGGTTGCTTTAGGACGTATTATATCAGCAGAAATATTCAGCTTTTTTGTGTCCTCCAAAAAGGCCTCTATATATCTATCGGCTATTTCACGTACTGTTTTCCCCTCTTCATTTGCTTTATTTATCATTTTATCATCAATATCAGTAAAGTTCTGAACATACTCTACCACATAATTCTTATGTCTGAAATATCTCGCCAGTATATCAAAAACTACAATAGGTCTTGCATTTCCTATATGTATATAGTTATATACAGTGGGTCCGCATACATACATTTTCACTTTACCGGGTTCTATTGGTTTGAATTCCTCTGTCTGATTAGTCAGAGTATTATAAAATTTCATATATTACCACCTATTCAAAATATCTGAGATCTTCTTTTGTTGTTATCTTAACATTATCAGCATGTCCTTCATAAACCTTTACTCTTCCGCCTATTCTTTCCACAAGGGAAGAATCATCAGTCCCTAAAAAACTATCCTTTTCAGCTTTTTCATATGCTTCTTTCAGAATAGTACTTCTAAATACCTGCGGCGTATGAGCTGAAAATAGAGTTTTTCTTTCAGGGGTACTTACTATAAAGCCGTATTTATCAATTACCTTAACAGTGTCTTTCAAAGGAATTCCTACTACAAGACCGTCAAGATTTTCTTCTGCCATAAGAATCTCATAAGTACTTTCTATATATTCCTGTCTTATATTGGGACGAACCCCATCCTGTACAGCTATTATAGCTTCTTCTTCTATATGATCAAGTGCATTTTTTATAGAGTACTGTCTTTCGCTCCCGCCTTCCACTATCTTTTTTACTTTGGTAATTTTAAATTCACGCAGATAATTCTCCACAAGCTTAATATCTTTTTTGTTAACTGATATGTATATACCGTCTACAAGTTTATTTTTTTCTATTACTTCCAAAGTAGATATAAAAATCGGTTTTTCCTTTATCCGATAATATTGTTTTGGGATATTCAGCCCCATTCTTTTACCTAATCCTGCGATAGGAACAATAAAATAATACTTCATTTTTATTTTAACTTAGCGACAGTACAGCCAAGCCCTCCCTCATTCTGATTTGCATCTCTATACTCCGATATATATTTAGACTTTTTCAAATACTCCTGTATTCTGGTTCTTAATGCCATAGTTCCTTTTCCGTGAATTATGTATACTTCTGAATACCCTGTCAGCATTGCCCTGTCCAGATACAGCTCTAGCTCAGTCATTGCTTCATCACCGGTCATTCCTCTCAAATCCACTTCTCCTTTTACATTAGTTGATTTTAATGATGCAAATCCGCCTAATTTCTTTTTATTTTTCTTTTCTATCTTCTGTATGTCATCAGTACTTACCACAAGTTTCAATATTCCTGCCTGTATCTGAACACTGTCTGATTCTCCGATTATTCTTAGGATTTTTCCGTTCTGATTTATCGACTTTACAAAAACTTCCTCACCAAGCTGAAAATCTGTCTTTTTGTTTGTTTTTACTTTTTTCTTTACATTCTGCTCTTTTTCAAGCCTGAAAGATTCACGAAGCATATTCAGACTTCTCTGTGCATCCTTTGCCTCTTCTTTTTTCATCTCATCCTGGCTTATTTTATCCACAAGATTCTTAGCCTTTGCCTGAACCTCACGCAGATACTTGTCAGCTTCATCATATGCTTCTTTTACTATTTGATTTTTTTCATTTTCCAGAGTGATTATGTCAGCTTCATACTTCTGCTTTCTGCTCTCCATTTCTTCTTTTGCATTTTCCAGCTCTATCTTCAGTTTTTCTACTTCATCTGTTTTTTCCTTTATGGATATAAGCATTTTCTCCACTTTTTGATTTTCTTCACTTATATATGATTTTGCATTATTTATGATCTCTTCGTTTATACCGTATTTCCCGGCAATAATCAAAGCATTGCTTTCTCCCGGAATACCTTCCAGAAGTCTGTATGTGGGAAGCAGCGTTTCTACGTTAAATTCCATGGAAGCACTCTTTATCCCGTCAGTATTAAAGGCATGTGCCTTTACTTCACTGTAGTGTGTAGTGATTATTGATTTCACATTCTTCTGATTCAGATAATCAATTACTGACATTGCAAAAGCTGCTCCCTCCATAGGATCAGTTCCGCTCCCGATTTCATCTATAAGAACAAGCGATCTTCTGTTGGCTGCTTCAAGTATTTCTTTTATATTCTTTATATGTGCAGAAAACGACGACAGATTCTGTTCTATACTCTGTTCATCCCCTATATCCGCAAGAACACTGCCAAAAAATCCTATTTCCGTTTTTTCATCTGCCGGAATAGGAATTCCTGATAAAGCCATTATTGTAAGAAGTCCTGCTATCTTTTGCGTTACAGTCTTCCCCCCTGTATTAGGACCGGTTATAAGCATAATATTGTCATTGTCCCCGAGTTCAAAGTTAATAGGAACCATTTTTTCCCTGTCTATAAGAGGATGTCTTGCTACTACTAGCTTCAGATACTCTTTATTGACTACCTTAGGCACTCTGCACTCATTTTCTATTGAATAAAGAACTTTGGCATTGATAAAATCCAGTCTTTCGAGAAGATCCTTTATTAATGCTATTTCGTCTTTTTTATTTCTTATAAGCTCTGTAATACGGATAAGGACTTTTCTTATTTCCTCTCTTTCCTTTGCCTCGTATTCTCTGAGTTTATTATTTAATGAAACTGTATTCAGGGGTTCTATGTATACAGTACTTCCTGTTGATGATCTGTCATGCTCTATTCCCTTTACAAGAGATTTGAACTCTGTTTTCACAGGTATTACATAACGCTCGTTCCTTTTAGTAACGATCTTTTCCTGTATTGCCTTCTGCAAATCTCTGTTATTTATTATCTCATCAAACTTTTCTTTTATATTGACATTTATATTGCTTTTTTGTCTTCTGATATCTCTTAAGCCCAGCGAAGCTGTGTCCTTCATATTTCCCTCGTCATCCACCACTTCGGAAATAAAGTCTTCCAGATCTTTCAAATCTTCTGTATCAGAAAAAATATTCCATACAAGACCGTACTTATCCTTTATATTCTTAGCACGGCTTTTGGAAATTCTGTAAACAGCAAGATTTTTTCTTAATTCCGCCAGATCTTCTACAGACAAATAGGAACCTATCAAATCTATCGTTCTAAGAAATTTTCCTATATCTGAAAGATTAGTCAGCTCCAGTCCGTCGTCATATTTATAAAAATCAATAAACTCTACCAAAAGGGCAAGCTCTTTATCCAGTTCACCTTTATTTTTCATAATGTCCAAATCTAGAAACTTTTCCTTGGTAGCTTCCAGCTTTGCCAAATCTATTATTTTATTAATAACTTTATGAAATTCCAAAACTTCATAACTTCTATTTTCCATTTTTTCTCCTATAACATTTCACATGTAAGATTTCCGATAAATTATATCATATTTTCTATACTTTTTCTATTTTAATTTATTAATGATGCATAGCAGAAAATAATTTTATTTGAAGTGCTTATTGACTTTTATTAATTTCATGGTATACTAAATGTGTTAACGTTTACATATTTAGGAGAAAATATGACTATAAAAGAAATTGCCAAAATGGCCGGAGTTTCCACTGCCACTGTATCACGTGCCATAAATAATTCCGGATACATAAAAATTGAAGTAAAGGAAAAAATTTTAAGAATCATAGAAGAAACCGGATTTACTCCCAGCTCGGTAGCACAGGATCTGAAAAGAAACCGAACTAATCTGATCGGGGTTATCATTCCCAAAATCAGTTCCTTTTCTGTAGCACAGGTAGTAGACGGGATTTCCCTTGAGCTAAACAAGCGAAATTTCAGTATTCTTCTAGCTAATACGAATAATAACGCTGAAGAAGAATTAAAGTATCTGAAAATTTTTCAGGAAAAAAGAGCAAATGGTATTCTTATTTTAGGAACTGAAATATCCGAAGAACATAAAAATCTCATAAACTCTTCTTCTATTCCTGTTATTGTCATCGGTCAGAATGTATCCGAAGCCGGCATTCCCTGTGTAGTACAGCAGGAAAAAGAAGCTGCCTATGATATTACCAGATATCTGACAGATAATAATCATAAAAGAATAGCTTATATTGGTACAGATATTGAGGATTTTGCCGTTAGAAACGAAAGAAAAGCCGGATTTTTGAAAGCTCTGGCAGATTCTGACATTTATTTTGATGAAAAATGTACTTATTATTCCGGATTTTCATCTGATACCGGCTATACAGGCATCAAAAAGCTTTTGAAAGAATTTCCTGATCTTACAGCTGTTTTTTGTGCAACAGGAACTATGGCTACAGGAGCTGTAAATGCACTTTTGGAAAGCGGGTCCGGAGTTCCTGAAAATGTTTCAGTAACAGGAATGGGTAGTACTAATTACGGTATAAACACCCTGAAAATAACCTCTGTTATTTATGATTATGTCAAAACAGGCTCAGAAGGAGCAAAAATGCTTTTGAATATCCTTGACAATAAGAGTAAATCTGAAAAAATCTCTGTTCCTTATAGATTTTTTCAGGGAAACACAGTAAAAAAGATTTGATTTCTTTTATCAGTCTTTTTTTAAAAGAATATGTAAACGTTAACATATTATAATTTAGATTAATTTTATGGAGGAAAAATGGATGATAAAAAAATAGCCGAAGAAATTCTGATAAGTCTCGGAGGAAAAGATAATATTGAGGCAGCTGCACATTGTGCTACTCGTCTGAGAATTGTACTAAAGGATAATGCAAAATTAAATAAAACCGAACTGGAAAAAACAGATGGTGTAAAAGGATATTTTGAAACAGGCGGACAGCATCAGATTATACTTGGAAGCGGACTTGTCCAAAAAGTGTACAAGGAATTTGTAAAAATAGCAGAAATAGAATCGTCAAATACCGCAGCTGTGAACTCTGCCGGAACAAAAAAACTAAATATTCTGCAAAGATTTGTAAAAATGCTTTCTGATATTTTCGTACCTATTATACCCGCAATAGTGGCAGGCGGTCTTTTAATGGGAATTAACAATATTCTGGTCGCCAAGGGACTTTTTGCTGCAGGAAAATCTGTAATTGACCTGTATCCGCAGACTGCTGATCTGGCAAATATGATAGATACCTTCGCTAATGCCCCATTTGTTTTTTTACCTGTATTAATAGCTTTTTCAGCTACTAAAAGATTCGGCGGCAATCCTTATCTGGGAGCAGCTCTTGGTATGCTTATGGTACATCCCGCATTACTAAACGGCTGGTCTTATGGAGATGCTGTAATAAACGGACAAATTCCGTACTGGAATATCTATGGTTTTAAAATAGCTAAAGTCGGTTATCAGGGTACTGTTCTTCCTGTACTGGCTTCATCTTATATTCTTGCCTATATAGAAAATAAACTTAGAAAAATTGTTCCGACTTTTTTAGATAATCTTCTTACGCCAATGTTTTCATTATTCATAACCGGACTTCTTACCTTTGTATGTCTTGGTCCGCTTATGCGTACATGCGGAAATCTTCTTACAGACGGTATATTAATGCTGTATAACACAGGCGGTATAGTCGGAGGAGGAATTTTTGGTTTTTTCTATGCACCTATCGTTATCACAGGAATGCATCACAGTTTTATAGCTATAGAAACCCAGCTTCTTGCTGATATGGCAAGAACCGGAGGAAGTTTTATCTTTCCTATTGCAGCTATGTCAAATATAGCTCAGGGTGCAGCATGTCTCAGTGCTTTTTTCCTTATAAAAGATGAAAAACTAAAAGGGTTAGCAGTTCCATCAGGTTTTTCAGCACTTCTGGGAATTACAGAGCCGGCTATGTTCGGAGTAAATCTGAAGCTTCGATATCCCTTTCTGGGTGCTGTTATAGGCTCATGTGCAGCAAGTATTTTTATTACTTATAAGCATGTACTGGCTCAGGCGCTGGGTGCCGCCGGACTGCCCGGAATTATTTCCATAAGACCCCAGAATATAGTTTCATATATTATAGGTATGCTTATTTCCTTTGTAATTTCTGCTGCTGTTACTTTTGTCCTTGGAAAAAGAGAAAATATAAAAAAACAAAGGAAGGCGGGCTGAAATATGACTTTTGACAGTAAAAACCGTTATCGAAATATAAAAGATGCACATGCTGATGAATTGGAAAATATTGAAAAAATTGTAAATTCTGACCATTGGAGACAAAAATTTCATATTATGCCTAAAACCGGACTGCTGAATGATCCTAACGGGCTTGCTTATTTTAACGGTAAATATCATATTTTCTTTCAATGGTTCCCCTTTGGACCTGTTCATGGTTTGAAGCACTGGGCTCATTATGTTTCAGAGGATATGGTCAGCTGGTATGAAGATAAAAGGATTCTTATTCCTGAAGAATGGTACGAAAGTCACGGAGCATTCTCCGGGAGTGCTGTCATAAAAGATAACCAGCTTTATCTCATGTATACAGGAAATGTGAGAACAAAAGACAATAGGAGAAAATCTTATCAGTGTTTAGCACGTCTTGAAGAAAAAAAGATAGTAAAAGACCCTGATAATCCGGTCATTAATAGTATTCCGGACGGATTTACAAATGAATTCCGAGATCCGAAAATTTTTCAGAAAGACGGCTCCTTTTATCTTGTCATAGGAGGACAGAAAGAAAATATGACCGGAAGCATAGCAGTTTATCAGTCAAAAGATCTGCATAACTGGAATTTTATAGGTGAATTAAAAACCGGACTTGAAAATTTCGGCTATATGTGGGAATGTCCTGACTATTTCGAACTAAATGATACCGGAATTCTCCTTTTCTGCCCTCAGGGACTTAAGCCTAATAAGGATTGCTTCAATAATATCTACCAGAGCGGCTATATTGCCGGAGATAAACTTAATTTGGATACACTCGAATTCAGGCATTCTGATTTTACAGAGCTTGACAGAGGATTTGACTTTTATGCACCGCAGACTTTTGAAAAAGACGGCAGACGCCTTATGATCGGATGGATGGGACTGCCGGAGATAGAATATCCTTCGGAAAAAAATTTCTGGGTACACTGTCTGACTATTCCCAGAGAATTAAAATTAATGAATAACAGACTTGTACAATCACCTGCTTCTGAATTAAAAAAGCTCCGAAAAGAAAAAGAAACATTTTCAGAAAATCTGCATAAACAAAAAATAAAACTTCCAATATCAGGAACTGTTTATGAGCTTTTAGCTGAGTTTTCCGATTTTTCAGGTGACTTCGGGCTTGAACTGCGCACTGGTCCGGGTGATGAAAAAACTGTTTTATGGTACGACTATAAAAACAGCAAAATTATTTTAGACAGAACAAATTCCGGAGAAAAATTCGGACTTGATTATGGAAGTCTGAGAATGGTTCATTTTATTGCTCCTGTTATAAAGTTCCATATTTTTATGGATTCTTCATCTGTTGAAATATTTATAAATGATGGTAAAGAAACATTTACTGCCAGAATTTTCCCCGGGGAAAACAGCTCGGGAATATCGGTTTTTTCTACAGGAACAGCTAAAATAAACCTGAGTAAGTGGAACCTCGCCTGATTATTTATCTATTTTTTTTCTTGTAATTTTAAAATATTAATGGTATAATGAACACCGATTGTATAAAAGGAGGTGAACGAAAATGAAAATATGTGAAGTTTTTGGAAAGAAAGTGGGACATGGTAATTTAGTCAGTCACTCACATCGTTCAACTAAAAGAATATGGAGACCAAATCTACAGGTTATGACAATAAACGTAGATGGTAAAGACGTAAGAGTAAGAGTTTGTACAAAAGCAATGAAAACACTAAAAGGGAAAAACCCTGATCAAGTGAAGAAAATCCTAATGGAAAATAAAAATAACTTAAGTCCGAAGTTATCTAAAGTTTTATTTTCTAATAATTAATAAAGAAGTAAGTTTCTATAGCTTACTTCTTTTTTATTTAAACTGGATATTTTAAGGCTTGCATATTATTCCGCCAAAAAGCTAACCGCCCCTTGAAAGAGGCGGCTCTGATTTTTAATATGCCAAAAATATATTTAAAAAAATTTATTGTCTTTCATAAAAAAACTGCATCAATTTTTTCCTGTACTGCCTCCTTTTACATTCTGCTTCATAAATTTTTTAGTGTTTTCTTAAGGATATTTGCCATTTTTTCTACTTTTGTTCCATATACTATCTGAATATTTTTATCGTTGATTTTTACTATGCCCAGAGAACCGGTTTGTTTAATCAGATCATCGTTTACCTGAGAAGTATCATCCAAAATCAAACGAAGTCTGGAAATACAATTTTCTATTTCTTTTATATTTTCTTTTCCCCCTAATGCTCTGACTAATAATTCACCCAATTTTTCATCAGTTTCTGCAATTTCCTCGAACAGCTCTTCTTGTTCGTCTTCACGTCCTGGAGTTTTAATATCAAATTTTAATATTAAGGTTTTGAATGTAAAATAATATATAAATGCAAATCCAATACCAATCAGAAGATTTATATACCATCTTGTCTCTAATCCTTTAAATACTCCGAAGATCAGAAAATCAAATACTCCGCCCTGAGCATTTCCAATCATAACATCTAATAAATTATTTAATAAAAATGACATCCCGGCCATGAATGCATGAAATAAAAATAATACCGGAGAAATAAAGATAAATGCAAATTCTATGGGCTCTGTTATCCCTGTCAGGAATGACGTAAATGCAGCAGCTATGAAAACAGCCTTTACTCTTTTTTTCTGTTCAACTTTTGCAGTTTTATAAATAGCCAGACATGCAGCCGGCAGACCGAAAAGCATAAACGGATGTGTTCCCTGTGATAAAAATTTAGTCGCTGACCTCATTTGTTCCAAATCAGGACTTGCCTGTGTCATCAATGTATTGTAAATGATAAGCGCGCCGCTTACCTGCTCGCCGTTTATCAGTGTACTTCCCCCGAACGGCGTAAAACGAATCAGCTGGTTTAATATATGATGAAGACCTGTAGGAATTAACAGTCTCTCAAGAAAACCGTATATAAATACTCCGAAGTATCCTGATTCAGATATTATAAAACCAATTTGGTTTATTGCCATTCCAAGAAAAGGCCATATAAAATACATAACTAATCCTATTACAGGCATAGTCAGAGTTATCATAATCGGAACAAACCGTGTTCCGCTGAAAAAACCAAACGCAACAGGCAGCTCTGTTTTATGAAACTTATTATGGATAAAAGCAGTCCAAAGACCTGTTATTATCCCCCCAAATATACTCATTCTATATGTAAAAATACCGAATACTGTATCATAAGCAGATACAGCTTTCACTGCATCCAGCTGTGATTTTCCATGCTCTGTCAGATATGCCGCGTTCATTGTATCGGGAGTTATCCCGTTCAGCTTCAAAAAGTAACTTATTGTAGAATGAAACAGCACAAAAGCAATAACTGTAGAAAAAGCAGCTACTTCTTTATTATCTTTAGCCATACCCATAGCAACCGATATGGCAAACAATACCGGTAAAAGTCCGAATAATCCTAATACTACTGTTTGTACCAGCCCCACAAATCCCTGTATCAATGTATAATTTGCCAGTGTACTCCCTACTATCGCAGGATTCTGCAGCAAAGAAACAATTCCCAGCAGCAGCCCGGCTGCTACTATAATTGAAAGCGGCGTCATAAGACATTTACCTAATTTTTGAATACTTGTTCTCATTATATTTCCCTCCTATAAATCACAGGATAATTTCAAAAAACACTGTTTTATATCTTGGAGAGTATATTTATAATGGTTTGTAGTTATTTGTTTTTTAGAAATACCTGAGTAATATTAATTCTTATTTTAAATTCGGCCAGTAATCTATATTAGCTTCAATCAGTTCATCTAATATAACCTTAGCCAGATCAGCATCACCCATTGTACGGGATAACGTCAAGGCCTGCCATAATTTTTGATACGATTCTTCTACATAGGCTTCCACTGCCAGCTTTTCCACTGCCAGCTGCTGCTGAATAAGTCCTCTTTGGAAAGTCGGGATTTCACCTATAGATAAAGGCTCCGGACCGTTGGCACCGACAATGCACGGGATTTCAACCATAGCTGTAGGATCCACGCCGCATATAGCTCCTTTATTTTCTACAATAAGAAGCATTCTTTCATGTGTATTAAATGCAAGTGCTCTTGCTAAATCCACAATATAGCTGGCATGAACACCTATTTCCAAATTTGTTTCCTTTGCGGTATTCTTTTCCACGATGGTACTGCATTCATCAAAAACTCTTTTTTCCCGTCCGTCCATTACCTGATTTGCCCGTGTATAATTTTTATCAGTATGCTTTACAGCATAATCAGAAAACAGATAATATTTAAAATAAGTAGTCGGAAGAGTTTCAGTATCCAGACGATAAACTTCCTTTGCAAAACGGTATGTATCAAGCCAGTCAGGATCATTAAGCCTTACCTCTTTATTTAACAGCTCTAAATTATATCCATTTTCCAGAACATACTTTTTTATCACAGGCATAAGGTCATTTCCGTCTTTATCTCTTATATCATCCCACCATCCGAAGTGATTTAGTCCGTAATAACGCACTGTCATATCTTTTCTTGATTCCAGCCCTGCAATCACAGCCATGCGTTCTTCTATATCTATAGGCATATCACAGATATTCAAAACTTTTGAATCAGGTCTCAGAACTCTGACACCTTCTGCCACTATTGAAGCAGGATTGGAGTAATTCAGCATCCATGCATTCGGTGAGTATTCTTCCATATAGTCAATAAGCTCCACCACTCCGGTAATTGATCTGAGTCCATAGGCTATACCGCCGGGTCCGCAGGTTTCCTGCCCGACTATTCCGTGCTCCAAAGGAATTTTTTCATCCTTTTCCCTCATTTCATACTTTCCTACTCTAATATGTGCCATTACAAAATCTATATCTGTAAACCCGTCTTTTGGGTTTGTTGTTGATAAAAATTCAATTTCGGGAGCTCTTTCACGGAGTATTATTTCACATGCATCTGCTACCAGTTTTTGACGTTCATAATCATTATCATAAAAAATAATTTTTCTAATAGGAAAACGATCCAGGTTTTCTAAAAGCATTAGAATTATTTCAGGTGTATAGGTACTGCCGCCGCCTGCAATAGAAATTGAAAAGGCATTTTTTTTATTCATATTTTTTCTCCTTAATAATTTTTTTATTGTTTCCATGGAATATCTGAGCTCATTTTAATTATATCCAATAAAACAAAAAAAACAACTAAACCAGCAGTATTAGTAATAATTAACACTTTAAGTTTTATTTTTCAAATCATGAAAAATTTTACATCAAAAAAATTCTGATTAAAATAAAGAGATTTGACTTAAAATTGACATCTTATCCAGTATATAGTTATAATAAGTTAAGAATTAATTTTCTTAATCTGAAAAATTAGGAGAAAGCCATGAAATTAGATGTTTTAATTAACAAATATTATGAAAAATTAAATAGTAATGATTTATATATATTGAACTATATAAAAAATAATCCTGAGACCTCTGATGTTAATATAACTTTGCTTTCTAAAATGTGTAATTCCTCCACAGCCTCTATTCTCCGAATGACCAAAAAACTGGGTTTTTCAGGATACAGCGAATTTAAATATTTTTTAAAAAGTCTGACAGCCTCTAAAGAAAGTCAGGATTTGAAAACAAGACTGGAAGTTCTGGCCTCTGATGTAGAGCATACTATGAAAATATTTAAAAATAATAACCAGCTCAGTGAAACATGTGATTTGTTATATAATGCAAAAAATATCTATGCTTATGGAACCGGATATGGTCAAAAGCTGATGCTTCAGGAATTTTCCCGTTGTATGCTGAATTGCGGAAAAAATATCATAATAATTCCTGCATTTACTGAATTCAGAATTGCAGTTCAGAATATGAAAGAAAGTGATATGGTAATAATAGCCTCATTATCTGGTAATGCCCGCGATATTGCCGAACTGATACACATATTAAATCTAAAAAACATACCTATTTTATCAATAACTAATTTTAACGATAATACACTTTCTAAATTAACTCCGTATAATCTTTATTATCAGTCTTCAAATATAAATACCGAGGACAGTCTGAATAATTCTTCTTATGTTACCCTAAATTTATTGCTTAATTTTATTTATGAAGGATATATGGATTTTATCGAATCAAAATAAATATAAGCAGTCTGCCGAAAAAATATATTTTTGCCTTTATTCCTTTTATATTTATAATAAATTTAGTATAATTAACTTGCATAAGTAAAATTAACTCATATATTGCAAAATATGATATTTTTTAATGCAGGTTTTTTTTACTTTTCTGCACTAAAATAATGTGCAGTTTGTTTTTTATCTAAAAATATATATGAAAGGAGATAAGATGAAAAAGTTATATTTAGTATGTTTATTATTTATTTTGGGACTTGTTTCTTTCGCAGAAACATATACAAAGACTGAACAGCGTGAAATCGTAAAACAGTTCGGCGTGTTCCAAAGTGCTCTGAAAGGAAAAAAATTTGATAAGACAGCAGAGGTAATATATTTTCCGCTGTCATATGAATTTGAGGATGCAGAAACTGCTTCTGAAAATAAAAACGAATTTTTCAAAAGCCTGAAAGACCTCACTCTTCCAAAGGTTGACACTAAAACAAACAAAATATCAAAATACAGTAAAAAAGGTAATTCAAAAACATGTGATTTTGAAGTAACAAATAAGTTTGTTTCATCTGATGACAGCGAATTTCTGGAAAATTACGGAGTAAATACAGATAAATATTTTGTTGTCACTGCAAGTTATTTTACAACATCTGATGATACTGACCTTATAGACGGCTGCGCAGGTTACAATACTTATTTTTTCCAGCTTAAAAACAAAGAATTGAAATTGGTAAAAAAAGTAGAACTTCCATAAATAAAAAAGCTGCCTGATTCATCCAGAATTTTGGCAGCTTTATTTATTTATTTTATTGATATTTACGGTCCGACATACAAAGCATGAAGTTTAAGCTTATTATTCTCAAATTCAAAAACATAACGGGCATACCCCGGATATTCAGGATCATCATAATAGTAAAAAACTTCAAACGTTTTTTCATCAGGATCAAGTCCCCAGCCTTCATTGTTTTCAGTCGTAGAAAAACCGGCTGTTATCTCAAGAACACCGTTTTTATATTTTTTTACAGTATTAGAATTCAAATCTACCTTCAAAAGAGCCATTTCTTTTATCTCATTCAAAAATTTAGTTTTATACTTGACTATTTCCTCATGACTCACAGGTACCTCATAATCAGTATAGGATTTCCCGTCTATATAGTTAAAACCATACACAGGGTTATCAATATAATTCTTCAAAGTATTTATATCCTTATTTTTCAATGCTTTTTGAAATTCCACAAATTGTTTTAAAGCGATATTTTTTTCATTTTCGGTAAAATTTTCTTTGCTGAAAGAAAAGACGCTGATTAATAACAACAGCATTAATATTAACTTTTTCATATTTCCACTCCTTTTATTCACTTTTTTATTTTTCCGATAAATATAATTTACGGCATGCTATATATACAAATAAACTTTAACTGACTGTCCTTCATTTTAAAAATATATTGTGCAACTGACGGATATTCAGGATCATTATAAAAAGCAGAAACTTCAAACATTTTATCCCCTTTATGCCCCCAGATATAATTATCCTCTTCCATAACAAAGAAATCTGCCGATATTGTCTCTTCGCCTTTAGTATATTTTATTACTTCGTTATTTTTCAAATCTGTTTTTACAAGTGTCACTTCTTTTAATGATTTGAAAAATTCATCTTTATATCTGACTATTTCATCATAACTCACAGACTCTGTATTTAGTCTGTAAGCCGGTCCGTCATTTAGAACAAGCCCGTACAAAGAACCGTCAATAAATTTTTCTATTGCTTTTATATCCTTGTTCTTTACTGCTTTCTGAAACTCTGTAAACTGTTTTAAGACAGCATTTTTTTCATTTTTGGTAAAATCTTCCCTGCTAAAAGAAAATACACTGACAAATACCAAAAATATAAATACTAACTTTTTCATGCCTTCACTCCTTTATTTTTTATTAAATAATACATGGATTATAATTTATCAGCACACAAAAGTCAATAAATTTTTTACTCAAAAAAAACAGAAGTTCAATTTTAAAAACTTCTGTTTTTTTATTTTTATAACCAGCCGAATGTAATAAATCTTAAAAATTTACCAAAACCGCTTAATTCTTTTACCTCTTCACTTGAAATAATATTTACTTTTCCTATCTCTTTTCCGCCTTTTTTTATAATCAGCTCACCGATTACAGTTCCTTTCTGTACAGGCGCTTTTATATTCAGATCTCTTGTTTCGTATTCATAAGGATTATTTTTTACTTCATAGACATCCTCTGCAAGAGTACCTTTTATTGTTTTCTTTTTGCCGTCTTTCAGCTTGAACTCACCCATATCTGACCCGGCTTTTTTTACTATAGTCAGTTGTGCCTCTATAGCTTGAAATTCCTCTGTAAGAAGCTTTGTTCTGGCTGCATCAGTAACCTCTCCGAGCACTACAGCTACTATCTCTACATTTCCTTTTTTACTTGTCACGATTATATTATATCCTGATAAATTATGAAATCCGGTCTTCAGTCCCCAAATTCCAAATTTTTCAAGCAAATGATTTCTGCTTGGATAAATTATCTGTTCTCCCAGACTATTTTCCAGTATGAGCTCTTTTTCCCCTGCCCATTCTCTTATTCTTTTATCTTTCATCGCTGCCATAGCAAGAAGGTAAAGATCATCAGCTGTAGATGTATCAAGCTGTCTTCCTGTCATAGAAGTGGGAAGTCCTGCCGGAGTATAAAATTTAGTGTTCTTCATCCCAAGCTCTTTTGCTTTTTCATTCATTAATTCCACGAATTTATCTATTGAACCGTTTCCTATGTGCTTTGCCACGAGATAAGCTGCGTTATTGGCAGAATATATATTTTCAGCTCTCAGCAGATCTCTTAATACAAAGCATTCTCCCGCTTTTACATTCAGCCAGCTGCCGCCCACATTGGCCGTAGCCTGATCAAAGCATACTTTATCATCCAGAGATTTATTCCCCTTGTCTACCTGATCAAGAGCAACAAGTATATTCATGACCTTAGCCAGCGATGCAGTGGGATGAACCACAGCAGAACCGTTTGACTTGATTTTATATCCGTCTGCAGTTGCTATATATGTTAATATTTCACCTTTATAGAAGGTAGGCCCTTCCTGCTCTTTATCAATTGCCTGTTTCACAGGTTTTTTAGGATCTATCTTGGCAGGTCCGGATTTCACAGGAGCTTTTGGAGGCTCTACAGTTATTTCCGGAGTTCCGTTTTCCGGATTAATAGGTATTTCTCCGTTTTCTGCTCCATTCCCTCCCGGAGTTCCGTTTATTGTATTCGGCGTACCAGTTCCTGACTCTGTTCCCAGTGTGTCTGTACCGGGATTTCCTGTTTTTTCATTTTGTACTTCTTTTACTGCCTTATTTATACTGTCCTTAACTTCCTGATTTTTATCTTTTTCAGTTTTTTCTTTTGTCTTTACAGTCTCTGCCGGTGTATCTCCGCCTCCGCTGCTGCCTGCCGGTTCCCCTTCGGCAAATAAAAATGTAACTAACATTGCCAGAACGACAAAATATCTCTTCTTCATGACTTCTCCTTATTCTTTTTTAAATTTGTTTCATAATATTTACAATATTCCTTTATTTCACAAATCTCACATTTGGGTTTTCTGGCTATACATTTATCTCTGCCGTGAAGAATGAGATAATGTGAGTACTCAAACCAATGTTTTTTCGGAATAAATTTCATGAGTTCCTTTTCTATAATCTCAGGATTATCACTCTTAACAAATCCTATTCTGTTTGAAAGTCTCTTTACATGCGTATCTACAACAATTCCTTCACGAATATTCCAGATATCCCCTAATACCACATTGGCGGTCTTCCTTCCGACTCCCGCAAGTCCTCTCAGCTCTTCCATGGTATTCGGAACTTCACCGTTATATTTTTCCAAAAGCTGTCTGGAACACATCTGTATATTTTTAGCTTTATTTTTATAAAAACCTGTAGATCTTATGTGTTTTTCTATTTCCTTCAGATCCATTTCAGCAAGATCTTTCGGTCCCTTTACTATTTTAAATAATTCTTTCGTAACTATATTCACTCTTACATCTGTGCATTGTGCCGACAAAATAACGGCAATCAATAACTGATAAGGTGTTTCATAGTTCAAAGCAGTAATAGGTACTTGAAATTTCTGCTCCAAGATAGGAAATACCTTATTAAAGCGTTCTTTTTTTGTCATTTGTCATGCTCCTTGATTTTTCAGATATACTATTTATTATACATACTATTCATATATATGTCCATTATAAAAAAGATTCTCAGATCGATAATATAACAGATAAGATCAGTAAAAACAGGATTATTTTTTCAAAAAAAAAATGTTCTCACTTCATATCATTATAGTATATGAAAATTAAAAAATCAAATAAAAACTGGTATATTGTTTCATCTTATTTAATTAATTATATATAATCTGCGGTACTAAAATCCCTGTTAAACCACTTCCGGTTTTTATCTGTAAATACATTAATCCCCCCTATTAAAGAATAAAAGGCTTATAATCATCTTTATCATCATGCTGACACAAAATAATGTTACTATGATATTAACAAAGGAGGTGAGTTACAATGAACAAAAAAAAACTCCTGATCGGAATAGCTGCTTTATGTTTCGTATTCGCCGGCGGCTTTGCGATCGGTAATTTTTCAAGACCAAAACCAAGAATAGAAAATATCAGACCGGGATTTGCCAACAGCAGAGGCAGACACATAAAAAACCGCAGAAATCCGGAAATTAATCCGGAAAAACAAATTGCAATGGACGAAAAAAGGCTTGAGATAGAGAAAGAACTGGCTAAAAGTGAACCTGACTGGACAAGAATAGAAAATATCAACAAAGAGATTGCACTTGAAAGAGCTGCAACAAAAACAGAATATTTAAAACAGGTGAAGCAACAGCAGAATATACCTAATCAATAAAATTTCACATAGATAAAAAGTGAAACCCGCATATTTCGGTTTCACTTTTTTATTTTCAATATATTATAATTTAACCACAATAACACCGTTTAAAGCCTCTATTTCACTTTCCATCTCTTTATCAGTTTCTATTTTTACGGATATTCTGTCAAGATAATTTTGTTCAATTATTTTCACATCATTTTTGGCAAAAAAGCTCTCCATATCCGAAGTCATGGAATAATCATAATCAAGAATAAAAACTGCCCTTTCCCTGTATTCTGTGATCCCGGCTTCATTCACTGCCAGTTTTGCCGTCTTGGCATAATTTCTTATAAGTCCCCCGGCTCCCAGCTTTATTCCGCCAAAATATCTTGTTGCCACTAATGCCACATTATATATATCAAGAATATTTAATATTTCAGCCATAGGTTTTCCGGCAGTGCTGCTAGGCTCACCGTCATCGTTATACTTAAAATACTCCTGACCGTTTTCTACTACTCTGTACAGAGGAACATTATGTGTCGCATTAGGGTGCATTGCCTTTATTTCGTTTATAAATTTTTCAGCTTCCTTTACACTGTTTACTGGTTTTATATAACCTAGAAATTTTGATTTTTTTTCCTCAAATTCTATAACAGTTTCATTTTTTACAGTATTCATTTTATCCTCCAAGCAGCTTTATCAAAAAATCAAATACTTTTTCAAATATATTACTGAATAAGCCCGCCCATAACAATGCAAATACTATTAATATACCGTATTTTTCAATTCTGTCATAAAAATCCTTTACAGGCTTTGGAGCAAAAGAATATACTATTCTTCCACCGTCAAGCGGTGTAACGGGAATCAGGTTAAAAACCCCGAGTAATACATTAATAAAGAAAAAATATATAAAAAATTTTACGACTATCTCATGTAAAAGGTCTCCTCTTACCATTATATCTTCATAAAAAATATGATATGAATCTGAAAAAAATGTTCGAAGCAGGAGAAGTGAAACAGCTGCCAGAACAAAATTCACAAAAATCCCAGCTACAGACACTACGAAAAACCCTGTTCTATACGGACGCAGTCTGCTAAAATTCACAGGAACAGGTTTTGCCCATCCTATCAGAAATTTTACTCCGCATAAAAGAAGAAGTATCGGAAGAAGCAGTCCCTGTAAATCTATATGCTTTAAAGGGTTAAAAGACAGCCTTCCTGCTTTTTTGGCAGTATCATCGCCAAAAAGGTAGGCTGCGTATCCGTGTGCCACCTCATGTGATACTGCTGCAATAATAAATGCCGCAAAAACAATTATATAATCTATGGAAAACTCAAAAGATCTAAAGGTATTCCCAATTGCAAAAACAAATAATGCTATTATGAAAAGAAGCTTTATCCCTGAAAATTTAGGATTTGCCTCTTTAAATTTTTTATAAAAATTTTTCATTTTATTCCTCTGTTCTAAAATATTATATTTTTACTTTTCAATCTGTCGGAAAGAGTATTATAATCTGTTAAATGTATAGTATTTATTCCTATTTTTCCCGCAGCCTCCACATTTTCAGCCAAATCGTCGATAAACAAAGTTTCTTCCGGTTTTAGACCGTATTTTTCAATGAGAAGTCTGTATATCCTTTCATCGGGCTTTAAGCACTGATGGTATGCCGAAACAATACCCCCGTCAAAGTAACTGAAAAATTCATGCTTTGAACTTACCGTTTCAAAAGATTCCTTATGAAAATTAGATAAAATATACAAATTATAGTTTTTTTTCAAATTCTTTAAAAGCTCAGTATTTTTCATTATGGGCTTCAAAAGACTGTAAAGATTATCCCCAAACAGTATATCCACTTCACTGTCACAGTCCTTCAGCTTTTCTTTAAATATTTTTTTGGCATTCTCATAACTAAGAGTTCCCAAATCCAGTTTTTTCCACTCATCACTTTTGAAAACCACATCTAGAAATTTTTCTCTTTTTTCCGGACTTACTGATTTATTCACATATCCCGAAGGATCAAATAATATTAATACATTTCCCAGATCAAATATAATATTTTTCATTTTATCACTCCAAAATTATTCTGTATTTTCTACATTATATCAGAAATAACAGCAACTGACAAAAATAATTCACTTAATTGAAAGCGGTTTTTTATAGCCGTATTTTATTTCATAATATCTTAAAAACTGTATTCCGGCTGCAATTATAATATAGTAAAACAGTATAAATACCCAGTGTATATGAATTTCAGTATTTATCTGCAGCAGAGGAATTTTATCCAGAAAATATATAATTGTCTCAAAAGCATTAAATATAAATTTTATTATTAAAAGAAATATTTTATTAAAAAGCTCTATTCCGAAAACATTCAAGAGCAAGACCAGAAATATCAGCTGTATCAGTAGAGTTCCCAATGGTATCCCGACTATATTGCACAAAAATGAAAACACTGGCATTGTCTGAAAATTATATAAAAATACAGGAAATGTCATTATCTGAATCACAAAACTTAAAAGAGCCGTTTTCAGGATATGATTGATAAAATTATCTTTTATTCTGCATTTAGCTGAATACAGTCTCTCAAAAACAGGATATATAAAAAGAATACTTCCCACTGCACCGTATGAAAGCTGAAATGATATATCAAATAATGAATAAGGCAGAATCATAACTGTGACTATCAGGGATATAAAAAAGGATTTTCTGCTGTCCTTCTCCTCAAAGAATATCTTTGAAAAAATCATAATACTTCCGGTAATATATGTCCGCAGCACAGAAACCGAAAAACCTATTACCGCACAATAAACAGAGAGCAGGCTCCATGTCAGTATATATTTCATTTTATAGGAATATATTGTATTTTCAAAAATTTTTAGAAAGACTATAATTATAAGCCCTATAAGAAGTCCTGATATTACTATGAGATGTGAAAGTCCTGTGTTCTTGAACATTCTGTTAAATTCCTCGTCAATATTTCCTTTTTCTCCGAGTACCGCTGCCTTGGCAAATACACTGATATCATATTCCCCGTCAAAAGCATTTTCCAGCTTCTGAAGCATAAAATTCCTGATAAAATTCAATTTTCCCTCTTTAATTTCTTTCAGCCTTCCATTTATTGTAAATATCCCGTTTTTCTTTTTTATCTGCTGTATCTTATATGTCAATGTGTAAAAACCATAAGGGTAACCTGTATTATTAATAAATATCCTTTTATCCGTATATCTGTTATCAATTCTTAAAACAGTTCCGGTTCTCCCGTCAAACTTCACAAACAGCTTTCTTTCACCGCTTAAATCACCGTTATAAGTGACTAAATTCAGATAAATATAAAATACTAACAGTAAAATGACATAAATAAGATTTTTTTCCTTTATGAAGAAATAAAATAATACTGTAATAATCAAAAGAATAAACACAATACCGGTAATTTTAATATTCATATATAAAAGCACCGCACATATTAAAGCCGAAAATATTCTGATCAGCTCTGACATTACAGCTCCTCATCCCATAAACTATAATCAAGATAGTTTTCATCAGATTTCATAGGTTTTTTTGCCTTATATACGCTTATTACCGGATATTTCATTGTATTTACAGTGCTTACAGATATTTTATAGTATATTTTCCCCAGGCTTCTGTCTGCTAAAAATATAGAAAATCCTTTGTCAAAATTCCCGTTTTTAGTAGTCTTCCTTATAAAGTCAGCTTTTTTATCAGAGTTATTGGAAAAATAACCTATATTTTCCGGAAGTCTTAACTCTTCTAATATTTCACCGTCTTTTTCTTTAAATATTACCTTTTTACCGGAAAAATTAAATTCCAGCTGATATTCATTTTCACTCTGAAAGCCGTACTTCTGTACCTTTCTTATAAATAACGCAAGCTCTGTTTTTACTTTTCCGAATGATTCGGCTCTTTTTCTCTTTTCCAGCGAATAAGCCGTAAAACAAAAAAATATGCTGATCAACCCTAAAAACAATAACACCTCGATTATTGTATACCCTCTTTTATTCATTACCCCTCCCCTTTTATTTATCTTAATATATTTTTCAATTAAAATCAATCAAAAATTTTAAAAAAATAAAAATCTCTGAATTTCTTCAGAGACTCCTGTTTTATTTTGATTGTATTTTTTTTAAAATATCTCTTATCGCATCTTCTACACGCTCATATTTCTCTATTTCCTCATCTTTTATCCACTTTGATACATCAGCATTGGAATAACCGAGAGATTCAAGCGCAAGCTTTAAGTCTTCCTTCATAATAAGTGCCTTTGTGCTGGATACGCTGCTCGCTGTATCGTGGCTTCCATCCTGTGCAATCCCGATTACATTGAGCTTCTTTACCTTATCTTTCAGATCCACAATCAGCTTTTGGGCTTTTTTCTGCCCTAATCCCGGTACCCTTACAAGAAGCTTGGCATTTTCCTCTATTACTATGTCGATCACTTCTTGTGTATTAAATGTGGAAAGTATCGCCAGCCCGAGCTTAGGCCCTACTCCGCTTATACTTACCAATGCTTTGAACAGCTCTCTTTCACTTTCAGTCTTAAATCCGTATAATGAAAAATCATCTTCCTTTACATTAGTGTAAATAAATAATTTTTCAGTATCCTCTGTAAGCATATCATAGGTTTTTAGTGAGATGAATATTTTGTATGCAATACCGTTTACTTCAAGAGCCACATAATCTATCTTTTTTACCGTGAGTTCTCCTCTTATATATTCAAACATAATTACTCCTTATCTTCATATTTTGTTGTCTAAAACATACAAAAATAACATCAGAGCTTTATCAGCTCTATATCTTCTATTTCTTCATCAAGAAACATACTGCCTATATTCCTGAAATTTTGTACACCGTCAGATACATAAAATTTTACATGGCCGCCTTTATTTTCTGCAGCATTATTTTCTGTCAGCACTTTTTTCAGATCAAGTGCAGTTTCCATTGCCGGATCTATGAGATTCAGATCTGGATAAATTTTCTGTATTTCCTTTTTCAAAAGCGGATAATGAGTACATCCTAAAATAAGGGTATCTACTTTATCATCAAAATCCCCCAGATAGTGTTTTATAATACTTTCTATTATTTCCCCGTCCAAAAGTCCTTCTTCTACCACATGAACGAATAAAGGGCATGCTTTCTGATACACTACTATATCCTTATTTCTCCTGTGTATTTCCTGCTTATACTTCTCGGAATTTATAGTTGCTTTTGTTCCTATTACACCTATCTCATTAGTTTTAGTTACCGAAAGTGCACTTCTCACTCCCGCCTCTATCACACCTATTACCGGTATATCATAGACTGCTTTCAGCTCTTCCAGTGCAAGTGCCGTTGCTGTATTGCATGCAACCACAAGTACATTGATATTCTTGGTCAAAAGAAAATCAGTTATTTCTTTTGAATATCTTATTATCAGCTCTTTTGTCTTTTCTCCGTAAGGAACACGTGCAGTATCACCGAAATAAAAAATTTCTTCATTTGGAAATATTTTTCTTACTTCCTTCAATACTGTAAGTCCTCCAAGACCAGAATCAAATATCCCTATTGACATTAATATCATTCCTTTATTATATATTTTATAAATTTTATTTTAAAAAATTAAATTTGATAAGCAAGATATTATAACACATTTAATCCCTGATATAAAGAAAATACAAATATTTCTGTGGATACAGCCCAGTCCGTAAATAAAAATCACAGCGGATAAAAGTAACACCCGCCATGATTCTTTATTTCATATTATTATTGTTTTCTACAGATCATTTTATCATTTTTTTTATGGTAACCATAAGCTCATCTACCACTTCTTCCTTGCCTTCTTTTATCTGCCGTACTACACAGCTGTTTATATGAGCCTTCAACAGTTCTTTTGACACTCCGTCCAGTGAGGCTTTGGCAGACATTATCTGATGGAGTATCTCATCACAGTATATATCTTCTTCTACCATTTTTTTTATTCCTCTTATCTGCCCCTCTATTCTGTTCAGTCTTTTTACGAGAGAATCTTTTAAGTCATTGGCATGCTCTGCTTTTCTTTTCTCTTTGATTTCATTTTCTTTACTCTGCTTCATATCCTGCCTCTTTTATTTTTTCTATGACTTCTTTTATAACATCTTTTTCTGCACTATACTTTACAGCTCCCGAATTCAAATCCACAGATACAGAGCTTACACCATCTATACTTTCTACTGCTGTCTTTACTCTCTTTACACAATGCTCACAGCTCATACCTTTTACTTTTAATTCTTTTTCCATAAAATTCTCACTTCCTTTGTATTTTTTTGTTTTCTTTCTGAACTTATAATTTTCAGCTTTAAAAAATTTCAGCCTGAGGGCATTCAGCAATACTGATACCGAACTCAAGGACATAGCCAGTGCCGCAATCATAGGATCCAGCTTCGGGCCTCCGAATGCATAGAATACACCTGCTGCAAATGGTATACCCAAAGTATTATAGGCAAATGCCCAGAATAAGTTCTGCTTTATGTTTCTTATCGTAGCCTTGCTTAATTTTATTGCGTTGACAACATCAAGAATATCACTTCTGATAAGTACTATATCTGCTGATTCTATTGCTACATCGGTTCCGCTTCCTATTGCTATACCCACATTTGCCTGAGCCAGTGCAGGTGAATCATTTATCCCGTCACCAACCATTGCTACGAAATCTCCTTTTTTCTGATAAGATTTTACGGCATTTGATTTTTCATCAGGAAGAACCTCTGCTATAACTTCGTCTATTCCCACTTGCTTTGCTATATATTCGGCAGTTTTTCTGTTATCTCCGGTAAGCATTACTACTTTTATTCCCATTTCATGAAGTTCCTTCACTGCCCTTGCGCTGCTTTCCTTTACTACATCCGCTATTGCTGCTATTCCCTCTGTTTTTCCATCTGCAGCAAGGAAGACTACAGTTTTCCCTTCATCAGAGAGTCTGTCAAAATCTTTTTCAAATTTACTTATATCCATATTATTTTCTGTCATTAATTTTTTATTTCCAAGGAATACCGTTTTTCCGTTAACTTCACATTTTATCCCATATCCCGGAATATTTTCAAACTTCTCTGCGTTATATAATTCTATGTTCCGCTCTTTACTGTAAGCCATTACAGCTTCTGCAAGAGGATGCTCAGAGCCTTTTTCGGCACTTGCCGCATACTGCAGAAAAATACCTTCATTATCTGCAATTACATCTGTTACTACAGGTTTCCCCTGTGTTATAGTTCCTGTTTTATCAAATATTATAGTATCTATACTGTGTGTAGTTTCCAGAGCCTCACCGCTTTTTATGAGTATACCGTTTTCGGCACCTTTTCCGGTTCCTACCATTATTGCAGTAGGAGTTGCCAGCCCCAGCGCACACGGACAGGCTATTACCAAGACCGCTATAAAAATCGTAAGTGCAAATACAAGACCTGATCCGCTTATATACCATGCCAGACCTGCTATTACCGCTATAACCATTACTATTGGAACAAAATATCCCGAAATCGTATCAGCCATTCTTGAGATAGGAGCTTTTGACCCCTGAGCTTCTTCCACCAGCTTTATAATCTGGGAAAGCATTGTATCTGTACCTACTTTGGTAGCTCTGAATTCTATACTTCCATTCTTATTTATACTTCCGCCTATTACTTTGTCATCTGCTTTTTTACCCACAGGTATGCTTTCACCGGTAAGCATGGACTCATCAACACTGGTATGTCCTTTTACCACTATACCGTCCACGGGTATCTTTTCTCCAGGTTTTACAAGGATAATATCCCCGGCATTTATTTCTTCAATAAGAACCTCATGCGGCTCTCCGTCTTTTATTATCACTGCTTTTTTCGGCTGCAGCCCGATTAATTTCTTTATTGCGGAAGAAGTTTTCCCTTTTGTTTTGGCTTCAAGAAACTTCCCAAGAAGAATAAGGGTTATTATCACTCCTGCCGACTCAAAATACAAGTCCATCACATAATGTACCTGCCCTGAAAATATCTGATACACCGAAAATGATCCGTATAATACTGCTGCCGATGTACCCACAGCTATCAGTGAATCCATATTAGGACTTCTCTTAAGCAAATTTCTGAATCCTCTTACAAAAAATCCGTTTCCTGCTACAAGTATAGGAATTACCAGAATTACCTGAGCAATCGCAAAGTTTCCGGGATTAATTTCAGGATTTATAAAATCAGGAAGATGAAGTCCCATCATATGTCCCATTGCCACATATAGCAGCGGAACTGCAAATATAAGTGAAACAATAAATTTTATACCTAAACTTCTGATTTCTTTATTGTATAAATCTTCCTTTTCCTCTTCTTTCATATCGGCATCCAGCGGTTTATACCCGGCCTCTGTTATTTTTTCCTTTATCTTCCCTATATTTACAGCAGCAGGATCGTATTCAAAATATCCTGTTCCATTGGCAAAATTTACAGAAGCTTTTTTAATTCCCTCTAATTTTAATACACTTCTCTCCACTGCCGCAGAACATGCTGAGCATGTCATACCGCTTATTGAAACCGAAACTTTCTTTATTTTCTCATCATCAGCCAGATCATAGCCAATTTTTTTCACTTCATTTTTTATTTTATCAAAGTCATACTTTGCTTCATCATATTCTACTTTTAATTTTTCAGTAGCAAAGTTTACATTTGCTTCTTTTATACCGTCCAGTTTGCCGAGACCTCTCTCTATAGCTCCTGCACAGGCTGTACATGTCATTCCCTTTACATCATATAATCCGGTTTTCATTTTATCCTCCTTATTCTGCATCCTCAAGAAAACTTTCTTTTAATGACCTTATTTCACTCTCTTTAAGCCCGATTTTACTCATATAGGCTTCTGCTCCCCCGTACTTTTTTTCTATATGATCAACAAATTTTTCAATATATTCTCTTTCAGACCCGAGATAATCCTTCAGATTCTCGTCATTTTCACGAGAAAATCTGTCCAAAACAGAGTGTAAATTCTCTCTGGTTACAGTATAATCCAATATTATATCTTCCTTTGATACTCCTGCGAGCATTAGCAGAAGTGCTGCTGTCATACCTGTTCTGTCTTTGCCTGCAGCACAGTGAAACAATATAGTCTTTTCGGGATTATCTGCCATCAGCCTGAATACTTTGTAAAATGCCTTTTTACATGAATCAGAGGCATCCACGTATATTCCGCCGAGTGATCCGAAAGTTATTTTCAGATCCTTCAGCAGCTGAATCTGATAATAGTCTACCTCATTACAATACTGCAGAACATCTACCCATGCTTCATATTCCATATCTGACCTTAAATCTATGTCAATGCTTAATCCGTAATCAAGGAGCTTACTTATATCAGATTTAGTAAGACTCTCTAGTCCATCTGAACGGATAAATTTTTTCCATCTGGTAATCTTGCCGTTTTCAGCTTTATATCCGCCTATATCTCTTACATTATGCGCTCCTTCTAGCACAATCTGTCTCTTTTTATTTAATTCAGTCATATCTCCTCCTTTTTAGGTATACCCCCATACCCTATATAAGTATGATACTACTATTTTATTTTTTTGTCAAATAAATTTATTTCTGTATCTGTAAAATATACTTCAAAGGCTATATTTTATTATATTTCTCATTTTTAAGCTATTTCATTTTTTAAATTATTTCTATAAAAAACAGACGCTAAATTCACAATCTTTTTTTATTACCTATCTTATTAAATCAAATATATCCGTTTATTAAAAAAATTATTTTAGTTCTCTTTCAGTTTCTTTTTTCGAAACTTATTAATTTAAATTCTTTAACTATAAAAATATTCATTAATATATTTTCAAAGATATTTTTTAATTCAGCATCACAAATTCAATGGTATATTGAAAATTATATTATACCGGACAGAACCACTTTTACTATTTTCAAAATCATTTTATTCTTTACTTAATAAATAGATAAGGAGCTTACGCTCCTTATTCATATCTTATACAATCAAAATTTCTTATTTCATCTATTTTATTTAATTTCAATACTTTAGCTTTAAATTCACTTCCCTTACTATTTAAAGAATTATTTTTCATGACGTAAATTTTTATATCTAATATTTAACAGTCACAACATCAACAAAAAACTGCAAAAATGATCTTGCTAACCCGTCTTTTTCCCATTTTTTAAAAGCTGCTGTTTCAATAATAAGATTATAAGAAGCATCGCCTGGAGAACGCTTAATAAAATAGGTTACATTATCATCCCAATTATATTCATCATACATCACATATAAAATTTGAAATTCTTTTTTTTTAAAATTTATCGTATGAACTTGACCATATAAAAAATTTCCATCTCCTACTGCAAAGTAAAAATCATTTTCAGAAAGCTTGCTTTTATCTCTTATTATTTCCGGTATATTTTCATAGGCATAATACTTTAATATACTTTCTTTTGAAATTGTTCTTTCACTTGCATATCTTACATTATGTAACAATACATTTTTTATTTTTTCACTGTAAATTCTTACATTACCTCTTATTGAAAAGTTATAACCATAAAAAGCAAGAAAATCTGTTCCCGCTATACTAAAATGTTTTTTAGCAATATCCCCGAATCTCTTTAAACCTAACCCTAAAAACTGCCCTCCACCAAAATATTCTTTTAAAGAGGGTCTATTGGGATAACTCAGATAATACTCCATACACCTTGTTGATGTAAGCCATAATTTATAAGATTTCATTACCTGTTTAAAATTATCCCTATACAGTTTATCTGCTTTAGCTTCTAGTAAAATTACAGAAAGTCCGTCATAATTTACTTTTATGTCCGGATTATCTGATAATTTCCCGGTTCTTTTTAAAAAGTTATTACTCATTAAACATTCTCCCTCTAAAAATAGTTCGTTTTATATCTTATAAGCATGCATAAGATAATATATAAATATATTAATAAAAATTTTTTATCATAAAATTTACTTGGAAAGAAAACCAAAATAGCTATATAAAAAATATCTATCATATAATATGAAAATAAAGCATTATAACCTGAAATGAAAAAACCTGCCCCGCTTAAAATATTTAAGTTTAGGATATTTTCAAAAAAAACTAAATAAAATGAAGTAATATAAAAATAGAATTTCAAGAAAAACTTGCCTTTTTTATTTTTCAAATAGAATACAAATAAAATAAAAAAGAAAAGAAATAAAAATTTTATATAATCATAATTACTAAAAACCTGTTCCGGGACTTCTCTCCAATCAAAAATAGAAATTCTTTCAATATAGAAGCTTGTTATTATTTGAAATAACAGAAGCTCCATATCCAGCTCTATGTTTTTCTTTTTCAGAATAAAAGAATTGAGAAAAGAAAATAATATCAAAGTAACTGTGATATTAAAAAGATTTACCTTCATAAAAAATAAAGTAAATAAAATAAAAAGAATTAAATTTAATAACCTCAAAGCTAAATTCATATATCTCCCTTTATTAAATATAAAATAATTTTAAAATTAATTATACCATATTTTTAAAAAGTGCAATATCTTTACTTTAAATAAATACATAAAAGTTCAACATTTGATATTAAAGAATCAGGGTTTAAAAACAGATTTTTTTTATTTTGATACAGCCTAAAACACCTGTTAATCATACATTACCTGATATCTTTAAAATTAAACTGGTACCTGAATCTTATGTATATGAAAACCATGACTAAATACTTCACCAACATCATAAAAATGTCCTGAACACCACAAAATTTCCATCCGGATCGGAAAAGCGCATATTCTTTGCTCCCCACGGCTGTATTGTTGGTATATCCAAGATTTTTACCCCGATTTTTTTCAAGCGTTCATATTCTTCATCCACATTATCAACTGTAAAAATCATTGTCATATTAGAATTTCCTGCTTGGGTAATTCCATCATTTTTTAGTATTGCAAAAGAAGCACCTTTTGTAAATATTTCCTGATGAATTTCATCATCATAATCTGATGCAGTCTGTAATATTTCTTTGTAAAAATCAGCTAATTTTCTTACATCCTCAGTCATCAGGCATATTCCGGCAAAAATCATAATTTTCCTCCCTGCATTTCGTAAAATCTCTCCTAATTATATAAAAGCAAAAATCTGGTCGCATCAACTCATTGATACAAAACTGTTCTCTATAATTATCATATCATATTTTTATAAATGGGCAAGCCTGCTGTAAAATACCGCTATAAAAAACAAAAAGACCGTCCTAAAACGATCTTTATATATATTTACTTAATTAATTTTTCTACCAGACTGTCGTAGCTTAATTCACCTTCGACTATTTCTTCTATCTTCCCGTCTTTTCCTATCACTGCATTAAAAGGAAATGATTCTATTTTAGAACCGTACAGAATTACATTATCATGGTCATAATAAGCAGGGAAAGTATATTTATTTTTCGTCAGATATTCAGTTACTATTTCAGGACTTGAATTATTTGCACTATATATAACTACTATATTAGCTTCATCTTTATGCTTTTCATAAAATTCCTGTATTTCTATCGCCTCATCACGGCAGTGCGGGCACCATTCGGCAGCAATGACAAATAACGTCTTTTTATCACTTTTCAAGAGATCAGTACTTTTAAATGTTTCTTTCCCGTCAATTGATTTCGCTGTAAACGCAGGAAACTTCGCACCTTTTGTTGCATCTAAATCAAATGTCGCAGACGTTTCACCAGAACATGACATCAAAAATATTACTCCCAATATTACCATCATTAATTTTTTCATTTTATACCTCACTAAATTTTATTTTTTCAGCATTTTCTTTTCCAGAAAATCTATTGCTTTTCCAAGATCAAGCTGATCTGTCACTTCTTTTCCATAATCCACATATCTTACAATATTATCTTCATCCACTATTATTACTGCTCTTGTCAGTAACTGGTATTCTTTCATTAAAAAACCATTTTTAGCAGAAAATTCATGTGTCTGAAAATCAGACAAAGTTTTCAGATTTGCTATTCCGTTATCAGAACAAAATCTCATCATAGCAAAAGGTAAATCATCAGTTATTGAATAAAAAAAGACATCTGCATGCTCTTTTGCCTTCTCATCAAGCATCTTAGTCTGAAGCGAGCATACCGGAGTATCCAGCGACGGTGCAGTATAAATTAATTTTATACCTTTATCATCTGAAAGTCTCACTTTTTTCATTTTATTGAATTCATTAACAGGAGCAATTAATTCTGCATCCTCTAGCTTATCCCCGACTTTTATTCTTTTATTTTCTATTGTAACTTCTATTCCGTCTACTGTTACCTTCTCACTTTCAGGAACTTTCTCTTTTTTCAGAGTTTCTTTTTCCGGAGCTGATACCTCTTTAGTTTCAGTTGTTTTTTCAACAGCGGCACCCTCTTCTTTTACCCCGCAGCTAAAAATCAAAAATATTGTCATTGCAGCAATCATAAACTTTTTCATGCAAATCCTCCCAATGTATTTATATATACAAATAAAAACAATCATCTGAATAATAACTTAATTAATTAAACTATTATTCAAACTACTTCACTTCCCAGTTGCTCTATATAATAATAATTTTTATATTTTTTGTCAATCTTTTTTTAAAATGACGGCGGAGTTGCTACCCATAAAACTTTTGATACCCCTGTTTTTGATACATTCGAGATATAGTGGTCTACACTCGGCTTGTAATAAAAGCTCTCACCTTTTTTGGCCCTGTATTTTTTATTCCCCAAATGTATGTTAACTGCACCTGACAAAACATATCCGAACTCTTCCCCCTCATGTGCCACCTCAAGCTTGTATCTTCCTCCGGGCTCCAAAGTTATCAGAATCGGTTCCATTTTATTTTTCTGTGCATTTGGGATTATCCATTTTATTTCATATCCTAATTCTTCATTTTGAAATTCATAAAAATCTTCAACTGAAAATACAATTTTTTCCTGCTGTGTTTCATTAAAAAAATCTCTTATATTCGTCCCCAATACTTCCAGTATATCCTCCAAAGTGGATAAAGACGGGGATGTAAGGTCTCTTTCCAGCTGTGATATGAATCCTTTTGATAATTCACATCTATCTGCTAATTCATTTTGCGTTAAAAGCTTTTCCTGCCTTAAGCTTTTGAGCTTTTCACCGATTTTCACAGAAATCTCCAACTTTCTCTTTTGATATAGCAAATACTGCCTCTTATCCGCTGCACCTGACCTGGGGACAGCACAAAAAAAGTTCTCCAATATTTGCTTCCACTATTTTAGCATTTTCTAAGATTTTTATCAAATTCAACATTTTTATTAAAATTTATCTCTCCTGTTTTCCAGCGTTCCTGTTCATTAAAATACAGATTCAAATTTATTTGATACTTTGCTATTGAAAAAAGACCTGAAAAAGGGTAAAATTGATTAAAAACAGAAAAATATTTATACATAAAAAGTTTAAGCAGATATCATGTT
This sequence comes from Sebaldella termitidis ATCC 33386, assembly GCF_000024405.1. NCBI lineage: Bacteria > Fusobacteriati > Fusobacteriota > Fusobacteriia > Fusobacteriales > Leptotrichiaceae > Sebaldella > Sebaldella termitidis. The sequence continues at coordinate 3,910,879 of NC_013517.1, forward strand.
CTTTTTATTGTATCCAATCGATCGGAGGATTTATGCAAAAAAAATTCAGGTATAAAAATATAGCTAAAAGACTTTTTCTCCTTCTTATTCTTTTTTCATGCAGCTTTAGCGACGGTGACGATAAAAGAATAGGGCTTGTATTAAGCGGTGGTTCGGCAAAAGGACTGGCTCATATAGGTGTCTTAAAAGTGCTGGAAGAAGAAAAAGTTCCTGTTGAATATATAACCGGAACAAGTATGGGCAGTATCGTAGGCGGACTTTACGCTGCTGGATATACCGTGGAGGAAATAGAGAAACTGGCAGTAGAAATAGATTGGTTTGGTATGTTTACAGATAATATCCCGAGAGATTCAAAAGGCGCTGTAAGAAATTATTTTGAGGATAAAAATACAATTGCACTGCCGTTTCAGGGATTTTCCGTGAGCTTTCCCAGCGGAGCTATCGGCGGTAAAAATATCAGCAGTAATCTAAATGATTTGTTCTACGGAGTAGAAGATGTCAATGATTTTAGAAAATTCCCCCAGAAGTTTGCATTGGTTGCTACTGATCTTGAAACCGGAGAAGCCGTTATGATAGATAAGGGATCTCTTCCTACTGCAATAAGAGCGAGTATGTCACTGCCTACTGTTATTTCTCCTGTAAGATATCAGAATAAGCTTCTTATTGACGGAGGACTGGTAAGAAATCTTCCTGTTCAGGAAGCAAAAATACTCGGGGCTGACTATACAATAGGAGTTAATGTCGGTGAGGGCTTTACTAAGCTCGACGAAAATAAGATGAATCTAGTCAATATTACTGAAAATGCACTTACCATGGCGGGTAAGCGTGAAGTGGACAGACAGATCAGAATGCTTGACCTTTATATAGTACCTGATGTTGCAGATATAGCATCTCCTGATTTTTCCAAAGCCGAGGTCATAATAGCCCTTGGTGAGGCTGCTGCACGTAAGAATATTGAGGAAATAAAAAAATTAAGTGATCCGGTAAAATTTGAAGAAATTCAGGAAAAAAGAAAAGAATTCAGAAAAACCTGGAATGATACTTATTCTATAAAAAATATAAAAGTAGTGGGGAATAAAAAATATAACGAAAAATTCTTTAATAAATTTATTCCGAATAATCTAAATGCCTTAAAAAAAGAAGATATTGACAGTATTATAAACAAAATTTATTCCAACGGGGATTTTTTAACAGTGTATTATGAAATAGAGGACGATAACCTCACATTTGTAGTTCAGGAAAAGGCAAGCAACTATCTTACACTAGGGGGAAATTTAAATACAGAGGATTACGCTACTATTTCTATAGGCGTTCAGGGTAACAGATCCTTTGACGCAACAGCTCTGAGATACTCTCTAGTCGGAATACTCAGTCAGGAGTATGCCCTGAACGGTCAGCTCGTCCTGAGTACCGGGCTTGATTCCAAAGTGTTTATAATGCCTACTTTCCACATAAAAAACGACATTATAAAAAATCAAAATTATAATGGAAAAAAATTTGATTTTGAAAATAAAGTATCAAATATTAATCTTGGTTTCGGAGTAGAGCTGGATAAGAATCTTGTTTTTATAGCAAGTGGCGGTTTTGAAGAATCAAGTGTTAATCAAAATGAAGATAATTCAAAAAATAAAAAAACGGACTATCCTGTGTACAGTGCCCAGCTTATATATGACACAAGAAATTCATTTATTTATCCTACGAAAGGATATTACCTGAATACTATTTATGCCTACGGCAATTCATCCGAAGCTGATTTCAGCTCGCTGAGCTTCATAGGACGGGGTATATTCCCTGTTACAAAGAATTTAAGTATCATCCCTACACTTGAGTATCTTAGTGCTTCCGGAGATGATATTCCGGAAACATATCAGCCTAAGCTCGGAGGATATAAGACAAGAGATCACTCATTGGAATTCAGAGGGGTCGAAGAAAACAGCCTTAGAGGGCAGAGTATCACTACTGCTAATCTGAAGCTTCAGTACAGTATTAATAAATACATCTATGTAGATGCGGGAATTTCATATGCTGCAATATCGGATACTGCATTCTCAATAGACGGTGACACTACAAAACAGAGTTATGATATCGGAATAGGAATAAAAACTCCTTTAGGACCGAGCTATATCGGCGGTTCCAAAACTGAGGGCGAAAAAATAAGATATTATCTGAATCTCGGTTATGATATAGGCGAGTAATAATTTGGTTCTTCTGTACAGAAGGGCCATTTTTTATATTAACAAAAGAAAACAGTTACTGCAAAAGAAATTATCTTCCTAATTAATTTAAAAATGTGGTAAAATATAAAGGTAATATAATACTTTATAAGAAATAAGGTGGACTTATGCCAAAAATATTAATAGTCGAAGATGATGAAAAATTAGCCAAAATATTAAAAATCCAGCTGGAGCATAAAGGCTTTCAGGTGGAAAATGCCTATACAGGGCTTGAAGCTGTGGAAAAAGCAGAAAACAGCAAAGATATAGATCTTATTCTGCTTGATCTTGGTCTTCCCGATATAGAAGGAAACCGTATATGCAAAACTATAAGCTCTGCAGTTCATGTTCCCATTATCGTAGTATCTGCTCGAAGCCATATAGAAGATAAGGTGGAGCTCCTTACTATAGGAGCCGTAGACTATGTAACCAAGCCATATGATATTCTGGAACTGGAAGCCAGAATAAAAATACATCTAAAAAAAGATTCTTCCGATATTCTGAAATATGCTGATCTGGAAATGGATACAGTCAACTTTACATTTACCAAAGCCGGAACACTTATTCCTTTGAGTAAAACAGAATTTGATATGATGAAATTATTTCTTGAAAATCAGAATATAGTTCTCAAGCGTGAAAGAATTATAGATGAAATATGGGGCTGGAATGCCAGCAGTAATCTTCTTGATGTAACAATGAAGAATTTACGGCAAAAACTGGGAAAAGATTATATCATTACTGTAAGAGGTATAGGTTATTCACTTAAAAGGGAGCAGCAATGAAAATAAAAATAAAAAAAATTTCTCATAAAATTATAATTTTTAATACCATGGGAATACTTTTCTGTACACTGTTAATTGGTATTGTAACATGGATTTTCATTATAAATGAATATGTTGTGGAAGAAAACAACGAGCTTGACAATATTGCAAATGGTGTAACTGAAACACTCGGAAAAGTTTCCGCATATGATATTTCTGATTTTTATCAGACACTGGAATTCGGGGATAAGGACGAAATTCTTATTTCCATGAAATATCCTGACGGTCATATTGTAAAACTCGGCGACTCTAATATCTCTTATAAAGATATTCCTGAAAATAACTGGGTTTTCAAGAAAAGATATGCTCTTCATTTTAAGGAAAAAAATGTAAATAATATCGAATTTACTTTTATAAGAAAATATTCATATGATCGTGCGATAAAAACAACCCGGATTATATTTTATCTCTTTATACTCCTTGCTGTATCTATAATAATAATTTCATATTATATGACTAAAAATATACTAAAACCTGTTACTTATATCATAAAAGAAAGTGAAAAAATAAATGCAAAAAACCTGAATATAAAACTTCCTAAAATCAGGGATGATGAAATAGGTGATTTAATCGATGTTATAAATAATTTATTTTCAAAAATGCATGAAATACTTCTCAATCAGAAAAACTTTTCCAGTAATGTCTCTCATGAATTAAAAACACCTGTTGCTATTATGAAAGGTTATCTTGATATACTGAAATGGGGAAGAGATGATCCTGTTCTTCTTAACGAGGCCCTGGAAAATATAGAAACAGAAATTATAAATATTGAGAAGCTTATTACGAACCTTTTGTTTTTATCTCAGGCAGAAAAATTAAAAACTTTGAATGAAAAAATAGAAATATGCCTTCTGCTAACAAAGCTGAAAAATGATTACCAGCTTTTGAAAACAGATAAAAAGCTTATTATCAGCTGCAGCAATACAGTCATATACGGCAATCAAAATCTTATTTCCGAAGCCTTACGCGGAATTATTGACAACAGCATAAAGTACTCTGATGGTAAAGAAATTTATATAACTGTTGAAGAAACCGATACTTTTATCAAAATTCTTATCAGAGATTTTGGAACTCATATTTCCAATGAAGATATTAAAAAGATTTTTGACAGACACTACCGTACAGAAAGACAGGATACTAAAAGCACACGCGGTCTTGGTCTCGGACTCTCTATAATAAAGGAAATTATAGAACTCCATAATGCTAAAATAGAACTGATAAACAGAGATGACGGTCTTGATACCGAAATATATTTTAATAAACAGATATAATAAAAAAATTGTGTCATAAACTAAATAATGTTTTGACACAATTTTGATATAAAATTTAATTCAGCTCTATTTCTTCCGTCATTTTTTGAAGACGGTATTCGCTGTTATTGTGAACTTGTTCTATTTTTGCACCTTCATTCTGTGAGGCTTCCTCTTTTTTATTTTTATGTATCAAATATATATTTCTTGAGTAGATAAAAACTCCCGGTGCCTGCCCCATTATAAAAACAGGATCTCTATGATAAACAGCATATACAAGCAGTATTATACCGCCTGAAAGGCTGAAATACCAAAATGCCACAGGAATTACACTTTTTTTTGCCTTTTCGCTATATATCCACTGTATAATAAATCTCATGGAAAAACACAGCTGTCCAAACAATCCAATATACAAAAATATTTTATTCATTGTGAAATATCCACTTAATGCATTCATTTTATCCTTCTTTCCTGATATATTTAATAATAACAAATTTACTGTTAGAATATACCATTTCATAATTCTCAGGCAGATCACTTATATCTTTATTCTGCAATAAAATTATTACATTTTCATTTTTTATTATCTTATTAAGTTTTTCCGGATTTTCTATATTTATGATATTATCATCATTTATTATATATGCCATTCTGTTGGCTTCATTTTCTTTGTAGCCGAAAATTTTCAGACTGCGGTCTTTTTCCTTTTCTGCCTTTATGATCCCGGCAAATTTGGAAAAACCAATATATTCGTTTGCCGCAGGTGCAGATATTGTCAATATTCCCAGTAAAGCAATCATATTAATAACTATATTCCAGACATAACAATAAGCTTTTTCTTTTAACGAAAAATAGATCCCGGCTGCGGCAGTAAATATGGAAAATACTCCGTAGACCAATACCAAACCATACAAAAACGGATCCATCCCTGCCAGCTTTTCCTTAGAAATAAAAGCGGCAATTATAAATAAAAAGTAAAACATACTTGTTATTATCCCAATTATTTTTTTTGCTTTTCCGTTTTTTTTCGCAAGTATTTTTTCTGTTATTACAGCTATTGCGCCATATGCAGGTATCAAATATATATCCAGTTTACTGCTGACCAGTGAAAATATAATAAAAGGCACAGCAAACCAGCATATTATAAAAATCATAAATTTTTCCTGTTTTTTTGCTCTTATAAGCAACATTATAAAAGAAGCAAAAAAGAATAATGTCCAGGGAAATAAATTCGGGAACAGATTAATAAGATAATAATATATCGGTTTTTTATGCACACTGGTATTTACTGCTCTGTTTACCGTCTGCTTCAAAAGCAGCTCGTTCACTGCCGAATTCACTCCGAGACTCATTATCAAAGGAATAAACCATATAAGTGCAAATATAACTATAATAATAATTCCTTTGCCGAATTTTAACTTTTTTATTTTGTCCTTTTGTTTTGTTACAAGCAGATATGCAAGAATAACACCAATTGGTATAAAAACTGCTGCAAGTCCCTTTATCAAAAAACCTATCCCGGCATATACATAAGGCATATAAGGATTTCCTCTGTCTTTTTCCGCTATGTTATAAAAAGAAATCAAAGCCTTTACTATAAACATGGTCATAAACATATCCATACGAATTACCAGAACAGATCCTGCAAAATATAAAATTGTATATAATATTAATATAACTGTGCATGCTCTTTTTTTGTCATACTCATTTTCCGTAAGAAATCTGTATATATCTACTCCTGTCACTATTGCCGGAAGTACACACATAACAAGCCCTATAGAAAACAATGTATATTTGCCTGTTACCAGTCTTATCAAAGCAGCTATCCAAAAATACAGCGGCGGCTTATCCGTGTACAGTGAACCGTCAAACTGAAGCTTTATCCAGTCTCCGGATTTCAGCATATGATCAACTATATTTATATACTTCAATTCATTCGTAGGGGTAAAATCCCTGAAAATAAACAGCGGAATATACAATAACAACGCAGCTGCTATTATCAGCCATATGTATTTATCCTTTCGTAAAACCATTTATATCTCCTCATTAAGCACTGTATAATATATATGTCTTTTTTTCATCCATCTGACTGCAAATGCATCCTTCAGTCCTTTAAAAAGCCTGTTCCATACTCCGTACTTAGACTGACCGAACATCCTGTCGTAATGGCGTACAGGTACTTCTATCACCCTGAAACCGTTTATTTTAGCTAATGTCGGTAAAAATCTGTGCATCCCTTCATATAAATAATAAGATTTTGCTACTTCTTTCCTGAAAAGCTTCAAAGGACAGCCTGTATCCTTTATATCATCACCTGTAATAATATTTCTTGCAGTATTTCCAACCCATGAAGAAATCTTTTTTATTATTCCGTCTTCTCTTGTTGCACGCCGTCCGTTTATCATATCATAATTCTCAAGGTATGAGTAAAGAACCAGTATATCCTCAGGATCAGTCTGCAAATCAGCATCTATAGTTACTATTATATCTCCTTCGGAATATTTAAATCCTGCTGCTGTGGCCGCTGTCTGACCGCAGTTTTTCTCAAAATGAATGACTTTCACATTCTCGTTCTCCACACTATCAAGTATTTCTTTGCTTTTATCAGTACTTCCATCATTAACTAAAAGTATTTCATAACTTTTAAAATTTTGCTTTAATACTTTTTCTACATTTTCAATTAATCTGTTAATATTCTCCTCTTCGTTATAAACAGGGGCAATTACTGATATTTCCATATCTCCTCCACTTTTCTTCTTTATTATGTATCTTAAGTGTAACAGATACATATTAGAAGGTACTTTGCAAAAAATGAAATTAAACTGAAAAGAAAAATAACTGATATCGGAATCTTCTAAAAATTCATTTTATTATATCACGCCACTATAAAATAAAAAACTGGCTTTAAAAACCAGTTTTTATATCTAATATTTTTTTTAATACTCTTTCAGCAGGTAATCAAAAGCCCCTAAAGCAGCTTTTGCTCCTTCTCCTACAGATATGACTATCTGTTTTTGTTTTACTGTTGTTACATCACCTGAAGCAAAGATTCCTTTTATGTTAGTCATATTGTTTTCATCAATTATGATTTCCCCGATTTTGTTAGTCGCTATCAGATCCTTTGCGAATTCGCTGTTTGGTGTAAGTCCTATTTCTATAAATACACCGTCGATATTCAGTTCATGTGTACTTTCATCTGCTCTGTTTTTATATTCCATTCCTTTTGTAAAGTCTTCCCCGTATATTTTTGTAGTAGCAGCATTTGTGATGACTTTGATATTATTTCTTTCATTTAGTTTATCCTGTAATATTTTATCAGCTTTTAGTTCAGGCATGAATTCCACTACAGTTACATTTTTGGCTATCCCTGCCATATCAAGGGCAGCTTCTATTCCGGAATTTCCTCCGCCTACCACAGCTACATCCAGTCCTTTGTAAAACGGTCCGTCACAAGTAGCACAGTAGTGAACTCCTTTTCCTTTATATTCCTGCTCTCCGGGAACATTTAATTCTCTCCACTTAGCACCAGTTGCTATTATTACAGTTTTTGATTTATATATTTTCTTATCACTTGTAGTAATTAATTTATTTTTTCCGTCTTCTTCTATTTTTGTCACATATGTCCCTTCTTTAAAGGCAACACAATATTCTTTCAAATGCTTTTCAAGATTCTCGGCATACTCTGACCCTGTAGTTTTAGCTGTACCTATGATATTTTCTATCTCTCTTGTGTCCAAAACCTGTCCGCCTATTTTAAGTCCTATCATTGCAACATCAAGACCTTTTCTTGCTGCATATATTGCAGCTGAAACTGCTGACGGCCCTGTACCAACTACAAGCACATCATATAATTTATCACAAGAAATCTCTGATAAGTTTCCCTCATCTATGCACCCAAGATTTAAATTAAAGTCCATATTTCCTCCTAAAATAATTTTAAAATTGTAATCATTATAATATTATTTTATGACAAAAATTGAAAAATGTCAACTTAATTTGTTGTTTTTATATTTTGAAGCCTGTCAATCTCACCTTGAAGCTTTTCCTGGAAAAAATCATCAGTTTCTTCTTTCACTCTGTCTTTTGATAATACATAAATAACTCCGATTTCAGTATTTCCAGTCTGAAATTCGGCTCTTTTCTCAGATTCATTCAGAAGTTTTACCGCTATTTCATTTGCATAATTATTAACACTGTAATCACTGAAATCCCCTGTTTTCAGATTGGCAACATCCAGCTTTTGTCTTATATCCTTATAAGCTTCTGAACGGATTGCCTTTCTTAATGCATCTTTGGCAAGAACCTCAGCTTTATTTCTGGCTATTTCTTCCCCTTCTGATCCTACTTTACTCTTTCCTGCAGCATACAGCTCAGTTATTGTATTAACGTTTTTAGCTACTTCCATTTTCAGGTCATTCGTTACCATAGGCATAGTAGACGTCGTACTTGCTGTATTAAATGTTGATGTAATAGAATTACAAGAACTCAATAATACTATTACTGACATTAATGAAATTAACTTAACTTTTTTCATATATTAGTTCCTCCACAATTATAATTATTTTTAAAATATCCAGTTTAATTATACCATATTCTTAAATTAGTGTATATATTTATTGTCTTCTATATTTTTACTGACTTAATATTTTGTTTTTGAAAGTGTTTTTCCTTTTGTGTTTAGAATATGTTATAATATTAATATAAGATACTATATCATCGAGGTGATTTTCATGAAAAAAGCACTGCTGATTTATAATCCGAATTCAGGTAACAGCAAGATTATTTTGGAGAATTTTGACAAAATAACAAGAAAATTTCTGAAAAATAATATTTCACTTACTCTGTACAGTATAGATAAAAAGTACAACCGCCTTATTGACGTCGTAAAAAATCATGAATTCGACATACTTATACTTTCAGGAGGAGACGGAACTCTGGGGCGTACTATTACACAGCTCTATAATGCCGGCATCGAACTCCCCGAAATAGGTATCTTCCCTCTGGGAACATGCAATGATTTCGCAAGATGTCTTCATTTAGGCGAAAATATCGATGACTGGATAGAAAATATTATCAAAGGCAAAATCCAAAATGTAGATTTCGGACTTATAAACGGAAAAAACATATTTCTTTCTTCATATGCCGGAGGGCTTTTTACAAAGGCTTCCTATTCCACTGATAAAAATATGAAGAAAAATATAGGAAAACTTGCATATTTTATTAACGGTATTAATGAACTAATCAACATAAAAAGATTCAGGTTAAACATGAAACTGGATGATAATACAGAAATAGAAGAAAAAGCCATTTTGTATATGATCATAAACGGAGAAGGTGCAGGAGGCTTTGACAATCTTGATAATTCAGCGAACATGGCCGACGGGCTCATGAATATTATCATTGTAAAGGAAACAAAATCTGCAATAGATCTTTCTACCATAATTTTTGATCTGATGAATAATAATCTGGTAAATAATAACTTTGTAAGAACTCTTACCGCCAAAAAATGTGAAATAAAAAAGATTAAAAAAGACATTAATGTAAGTATTGACGGTGAAGAAGGAGAAAACGAAGATGTTGTTATTGAATTTATCAGCAACAAATTAAAAGTCTTTACTTCCCATCCATAATATTTTTTATACGGCCTCTGTAAAACTTATTACAGAGGCCTGGAACTCTCTCTTCTCTCCCCTCATATCTGTCACTTCACGCTTCTTTACTCTGCCTGATGTATTTATTCTCTCTCGGAAGGGAGGTGTAACTATGGCTGCAATAATTGAAGAACCACTTTATGCTTCTTATTATAACTGGATTACTTTATTTAAAAATATAGAAACACCTATAGGAGAGCTTGCTACTAATATTGCCGGAGATCCGTGTTTTCCGAAATATTCAGATTCCCCGCAGGAAATACTGGATTATATTTACAGTTCCTACCTGCTTTTAGCCGGAGAACACAGCAGTATTCTGGAAACCTTTCAGTATTCATGGCTTTTATATAAGTTTGAAATTGGTGAAGCAATTTACAGAAACGGAAGAATACAGTATGCAGATTCCAAAAAAATCTAAAAAGAATAAAGGCTGTTTAAAACCTTTTATTTTCAGAATATATAAGTTTTTCTGTTTTGGTTTTTTATACAGCCTTTTATATTTATTTTTTTATATCATTAAAGTATTCAAGTCTGTCCTTCATTGTTCCGCAGTGAAATTCAAATTTATGACCGTCAGGATCCTGAAAATAAACAGATTTTTTCTCCCTTATGTTTCTTCCTCTTCCCAGCGAATAGACTATTTTATGTTTTTCAAAATATTCTGTTATATGATCAAACTCTTCTTCCGGCACACTAAATGCCATATGTGTATATGAATGCTTTATATCATTCCGCAGTATGTCCTTTTCCTCGTTCAGAGCCAGCCAGTAGCCGCACAAATCATAATATACCCCCTGTTTCCATTTGTATGCCGGTTTTACCCCGAATACCTTTTCATAAAACTCACATGATTTTTCCAGATTGCTTACAGAGAATGTTATATGATTTATTCCTGTTATTTTATAATTCATTTGTCTCCTTATTATTCCCAGTTTTTTATTTGATAATAACCTATAAATTACTGCAAGTCAACAGATTTTCCCGGTATATTTCACTGCCTAAGCAAAGGATTATAATAAAAAATGGAACTTTCAGAAAAATCTTTATACTCCTTTGATATTTCCCTTAGTCCCATTTTATTTCGTAAAATCTCATATGCAAATTACCGTGTTATATTCCGTCTTCACAGCTTTCCATATTTTCTCTGATTTCTATTTCAAATTTAACGACATTATTCTTCGTATTCTCTATTGCAGATTCGCATAATTCCTCCAGATTCATCTCGTCCTTAGTAAGACAAGCCTCAAGAATGGAACCCGGATTACATCCTGCTGCTGTTAAAATCCGCGGATTTCCTGCTGAAACCTCCACAGCTTTGTTAAACGGCGTTCCTCCGATAATATCAGCTAAAAATAAGACACCAGAATCTTTATTTTCTTTTACCATTTTCTCAAAAGCTTCTTTTAAGTCATCAACGGATATATCCGAATGAAAATCAACAAATTCTACACCCGGGATATCTCCAGCCACTTCCTTTATAAATGATTTTATCCCTGCGGCATAACGGCCGTGACCTGTGATGATAATAGTATTTTTATTCATAATCCACACTTCTTCCTGAAAAATTTACAGTATTTTGAAAAACGAACATATTATAGCCAGTACAAATGTTGTTACGATCAGTGTTACCGGATTTACCTTTTTAAACTTCATCAGATAGTACATTAAGAAGGTATATCCCAGAGGAACAAGCTTCGGAAGGATTTTATCCAGAAAATCCTGCTGTATGGAAATTACATGTCCTTCGCTTATTGGTATGCTGAGCAGCACATCTATATTTATATAAGAAGCAATCAGTCCTCCGATGACTGTTATTCCCAGAATTGTTGCAGCCTTTGATACATGCTTTGAAACATTTTTCAGCTTGTCTATTGCTTTGGAACCAATGTCATATCCTATCTTAACAAGGTATATTCTCGATAAAAATACACCTATATATACAATCAGAAATACCAGCGGTCCCACAAGATTTCCCTGCTGTGCAAACGAGGAACATATTCCTGCCACTATCGGAAGCAGCGTAAACCATAAAAGTGCATCTCCGATACCTGCCAGCGGTCCAAAAAGTGCTATTTTCAAACTATTTATCAAATTTCTGTCTTCCTTTTTTTCCTCAAGAGATATAATCAGTCCCATTAAAAATGCCGCAGCAGTGGGATTGGTATTTATAAATCCCGAGTTATCCTTCATTGCATTTGCCAGACCCTCTTTATCATCCTTATATATTTTTTCAAGTGCGGGAAGCATGGCATGCGTCCATCCCATTCCCTGCATTCTTTCATAATTATACGAAGACTGGAGCAGGGCGGATCTCATTGCCAGTTTCTTTATATCACTGTTATGCAGTATTTTTTTATATTCCATCGCTATAATCCTCCTTGTCTTCATTCGTCAGTCCAAGACTCAAAAGCTGTTCCAGTTCCTTTTCTCTCTTTATATCTTCATAATATTTATAAATTGCTATTGCAGTACCTATAAGAGCTACCGGAAGCAGATTTGAAAAATTCAGGAAGATTGACATAATAAATCCGATAATCAGAAACGGAAGATACTCGAATTTGAACATTATTTTCAGAAGCAGTCCGAATCCTACCGCAGGCAGTATGCCACCGGCTATTTCAAAGCCGTGAGTCAGCCATTCAGGCATTGAATTTACCAGAAGCTTCATCGGCTCCTGAGCCACATATACACATAAAAATATTACTATTCCGTATGTCAGCGATACAATAATCATAGTTATATTTGACAGCTGTTTATATTTCTTGGCATCTGCATTTTCTGCATATTTATCAAATTTTGTAACGAATAATGAAAATGAAGAATAGTAAAACAAGATTATATACTGCATAAGAAAGCTGAACGGCAGTGCCAGTCCTATAGTTGTCTTGACGTCAAATCCGGTAGAATGCGCCAAAACAGTTGTCATAATTGCTGCCAAAACCGGATTCGGCGGCTGTGTTCCTCCTACCGGTGTCAGTCCTGCAAATGATAATTCCACCAGACCGCCGGCCAGCAGTCCTACTCTCAAGTCACCCAAAATCAGACCAGTCAGCGTACAAACTATTATAGGTCTGAAAATAAACAAAACTTCAAGATAAGAATCTAAACCAACTACTATACCCATAAGAGCTATTAAAAGCCCCTGCATTAAAGTTATTTCATTCATAATTTCCCTTTCTGTTTTTTAAAAAAACTATTTTCATATTTTTCGATATATTGTTCTGCCATATCTGATATTCCAAATCAGTTTATTCAAATATCAAATATGAATAGAACAAAATATCAGTATCCGGTTCTGTTCAAGATTAATCATTATATTACCGTATTATAAGTATAAACAGACCGGAGCATTAGTCCAGAATACTGATTTCATAAACCGGCTCTTCAGGAACTTCCTGAAAAAATACATGAACCCCTTTTGATGAAATATATCTTATATCCTCTTCCTCCTGCGAATTCACATGAACTTTTTTTGTTATCTGCTTTTTCCCTTCTCCCGGATGCATATTTCCCACATTCAGTTTTTCTATAGGTACACCTCCGTCGATAAGCTTCCTTGCTACTCCCGGATTTTTGCAGATAATGAATATCTTTTGGCTGTCTGATGCTTTCCCTATTATTTTGATAGTTTTTTCCACAGTAAAAAATCTTATTCCTACTCCGGCATTTTCCGCGGTCATTGTCATTAGCTGCTGCTGCAGTTTATCATCTGCTGCTTCATCATCTACCACTACCAGAAGATTTGCCCCGAGTGAGCTTGTCCATGTTACTCCTACCTGTCCGTGTACCAGTCTGTTATCTATTCTTGTGAGTAAAATGTTTAATGCCATTTTTTTCTCCTTTCCAAAAATTTTTTCGACATGTCTTAAACAATATTACTATACCTCCAAATTCCATCATGTCAAATTTTTCGTTTTTTTCGTTATCAGAATTTTTATATATTTTGAAAATATCAATTTACATATATATTTTTTGATGCTATGATATTTGATATATAAAAAAATATTCATTTTTTTCGTTATCAGAATTTAAAAAATGAATTTTTTAAAAAAGGAGTTTGGAAATTTTATGAAAAAAATTTTTGATAAAGAAGATATTTTCATCTCTTTCAACAAAAAGCTCAGCTCAAATGAAAATATTATATTTAAAAGAATTGTAAAGCACATACTTTTGAATAACACACCTTATATGGAGCTTTCCGAAAATGAACTGAATAAACTGATTAAGCTGGATCAAAACAATAACCTGAAAAACTTTTTTGAAAATTTTATGAAAAAGAAAATTTTGTATAGTTATAATAAGCTGGATTACATAAAATATGAGGGCATGTTTTATATTATTTCATCCTACAGAATAATAAACCAGAAATACTATATTACTTTTTCCGAGGATTTTTATAAGGTATTCAATAAAGAATCCAATGATTTTAAAGTATACAAATTTAACCTCCTCCTGCAGTTCAATGATTCCACTAGCAGAAACTTTTTTATGATGCTCACGCAGAAAAATATTTTAAATAATTTCATCGATATCTCTCTTACCGAGCTTAAAAAAATCCTTGAAATAGAAAAAAACTATTCCAGATTTTATGATTTTGAAAAATATATTCTGCTGCCTGTAATCAAAGAAATAAAAGATATTTCAAATATCGAAATAGAATACGAAAAAATAAAAATATCAAATAACCGTAAAATCATAGGACTTCGTCTTTATGTCAAGGACAGGCTCAATATGCAGCTGGACACACAGGCCGAAAAACTGATGGAAGATATTGAAAGCCTTATTTCAAACCGGCACGGTGCCTATGAGCTCATCAGAAAATACATCCAGACAAAGGGCCTTGATTATGTCAAAAAGAATATCTATTATTCAAAACTTCACTACAGCGGAAAATTTGATACATTTCTTGTGGAAAGTATAAAATATGATTATTTTAACAAAAGATTCAAAGAGAAAATCCAGAATAAATATAATCTGATTTTTTCTTATGAGAAAAAATTTAAGAATCTGAAAAATCTAAAGGAAAGTATTTTTGAGATATTACAGAATTCACGTTTTTTACACTTATCGAATATTGCCTCTATCCTTGAAGATACTTTCGGAATTATTGACGACAGATATCAGACTGGACTTTTGAAGGAATTCGTTCCTTTTTATAATGAATTCACGCATAATCTGGATAAATCCAACGAATGCAGATATGAGGACGACGTATTTCTAATATTTATAGAATTTAACGGAATTTATGACAGTTACATATACATATATAAAAAATACTAGATGTTCAAATGCATATAACAGAAAATAATAAAACCGGATACACTCTGGTTTTATTACTTTCTGCAGCTATATGTTCTTTTATGATCTTTTCCATGCAACATTTACTTTTTCTCTGTTTTATCATGTTCTTTTCCATAATTATGCTTTATCTCGCCTCTCATTCCTTATTCCTTCCAAAGATAAATATATCAAATATCTGTTGACTTTCTAAAAAAATAATGGTAATATCAAAATATAACATAAAACAACATTATATTTTTTTCTTTTATGATTTTTGTGTTTAATTTCTGAAGAAGGGATGTAAAATTATGATTCTAAAAAACGCCGATGTTTTTCAGGAAAATGGTAATTTTTTACAGCATGACATCTTCATTAACGGAGAATACATAACAGATCATAAACCGGAACAAACCGCAGAAGACAGTACAGTAATTGATGCTGACGGTTTATATGCCATACCCGGTTTGATTGATATTCACTTTCACGGATGCATGAACAGGGATTTCTGTGATGCAGACCATGAATCTATCAGAATAATATCCGAATATCAGTTGAATAACGGTATCACATCTATACTTCCCGCCACGATGACATTAGGCGAAGAAGATTTATGCAATATCTGCCGCACTGCATATACATACAAAGGAAACACAGGTTCCGAAATTCTGGGAATTAATCTTGAAGGACCCTTTATCTCTGAATCCAAAAGAGGTGCACAGGATTCTTCATTCATACTAAAACCCGACACTGCAGTATTCAAAAAATTCCAGGAAGCAGCAGGCGGAATGATAAAAATTGCCTGTATTGCCCCTGAAGAAGAGAACGGCATGGAATTTATCGAAGAACTAAAAGATGAAGTAATATTATCAATAGCCCATACTGCCGCAGATTATGAAACAGCAGTAAAAGCATTTGAAAAAGGCGCTGTCCATGTGACGCATCTTTACAATGCAATGCCCGCGTTTCACCACCGTTTTCCCGGAGTAGTGGGGGCAGCCCGTCAGAATGAAAGCTGCTTTGTGGAACTCATATGCGACGGTGTTCTCCTGCATCCAAGCACAATAAACAGTACATTCAAAATGTTCGGAGACAACAGAGTCATAATGATCAGCGACAGCGTCATGGCAGCAGGTATGCCGGAAGGAAGCTACACACTCGGCGGACAGAAAATAACAGTAACAGGAAAAACTGCTACTGTAGATGCAACAGGTGCCTTAGCCGGCTCAGTAAGCAATTTGATGGAATGTATGTGTTTATGTGTAAGAGAAATGGGAATTCCTCTTGGAAGTGCGGTAAAAGCCGCTTCATCGAATCCGGCAAAAGCTTTGAGAATATATGATAAATATGGAAGTATTTCTCATGGAAAATATGCCGATATTGTATTGTTAGACAGAGATTTGAATATAAGAAAAATTATTTTCAGAGGAAAATTATTAGACAGAAGGAGAAATTTATGAAAGTAATTATTGAGAAAGATTATACTGCTATGAGTAACAAAGCGGCAGAAATAACAGCAGAGGTGATAAAGAATAATCCACATGCAGTTTTATCACTGCCTACAGGTTCTACTCCCGTCGGATGTCTTGAAAAACTCGCAGATATGCATAAAACCGAAAATCTGAATTTTGAAAATGTAAGTATATTTAACATGGATGAATATGTTGCCCTGAAAAAAGATGATCCGCAGGGATATTACTATTTTCTGAATCATTATTTATATAAGCATGTAAATATCAATTTAGAAAATACTTATTGTCCGGATATCGAAAATCCTGATCTGGAGAAGGCCTGTAAAGAATATACAGACCTGATTGAAAAAAAAGGCGGGTTCGACCTGATTCTTCTCGGAATAGGGAGAGACGGACACATTGCATTTAATATGCCCGGTAACAGGCTTCAGGCTTATACACATATAGAACAGCTTTCCAATGAAACGATAGAGGATAATTCACGTTTTTTTGAAAATAAGGAAGACACTCCCACACGTGCAGTTACCCTTGGCATTACCCCTATACTCGCCAGTAAAAAAATTCTTTTAATAGTAAACGGGAAAAATAAAGGAGAGGCAGTAAAGAAATTTTTGGAAAACAAAGAAATTACCACTGCTCTTCCTATTTCATTTCTGTGGCTTCATAATGATGTTACTGTAATACTGGATGAAGAGGCAGCTACCTGTCTTAAACCGGAGTATAAGTAACTTTCAGATTATTTTATAAAAAAAATTCATTATAAAAATAAAAAAATTTTTAGGAGGTAATAAAATGACAGACTTTTTAAGTTTCAAACCGCAAAACAATGATTGTGACTTCAAAAGAATTGAATATTTACAGGAAAAAATGAATAACAGAATTCCTGTAATCTGTCCTGAAAGAGCGGAAATAATTACTGAATCTTTCAAAAAAACAGAAGGAGAGCCTGTAGTTATCAGAAGAGCTAAGGCCTTGGACGAGATACTGTCAAAAATGAGTATTTACATAGAGGAAGGAATGCTTATTATAGGAAATCAGGCAAGTTCAAACTTTGCAGCACCTATTTTTCCTGAATATTCTTTTAACTGGGTAATTAACGAGCTGGATGAATTTTCAAAACGTTCCGGTGATTACTTTAATATTACTGAAGAAACAAAAGACAGACTTCGTGTATTACAGGATTACTGGCAGGGTATAACACATCAGGATAATGTCCTCCACAATCTGCCTGAAATAAACAGAAAGGCAGAAGAACAGGGAGTCTTACACAGAGGAGGAATCAGTATGTCAGGTGACGGGCATATTATTCCAAACCATGATCTTGTTCTGGCTGAAGGCTTCGGCGGGCTGGCAAGAATAGCAGAAGAAAATTCAAAAAGAGAAGGACTTACACAGGAACAGAAGGATTTTTATGAAGCAGTAAAAATTACAATGAATGCTGCTCTAAAGTATATAAAGCGTTTTAGTGAGCTTGCCGCCAGAGAAGCTGAAAAGGAAACTGACGAAAAACGTAAAAATGAATTAAAAGATCTCAGCAAAATGTTTGCACATCTTATGGAAGGCAAGGCCGAAAGCTTTCATGAGGCAGTAGAAGCTGTCTACCTCACACATCTGCTTATGATGATAGAAAGCAACGGGCATTCTTTTTCTTTCGGACGTTTTGACCAGTATATCTATCCTTATTACAAGGCTGATATAGATTCAGGAAAAATTTCCAAAGAAAAAGCACTGGAAATCATAACACATTTTTTTCTTATGACTAACAGCCTGAATAAAGTACGTCCGTGGGGACACACTCAATACAGCGGGGGATATCCTCTGTATTCGAACCTTATTGTGGGCGGCATGAAGCCTGACGGCAGTGAAGGGACAAATGACATTTCATATCTCTGTCTTGAAGCAATGAACCTGTCACGTCTTCCGGAGCCAAACCTGAGTGTCAGATTCTGTGAAGAAACTCCGCGTTCTCTGCTAAAAGATTCTGCAAGACTTATAAGAAAAGGATTCGGTATGCCGTCGCTTTTCTGTGACGAAGTAGTAATTCCTGCCATGATGACTCTGGATCTGGATATAGAAACTGCAAGAGACTATGCTTCTATGGGCTGTGTAGAAACTGCAATTCCCGGAAAATGGGGTCACAGAGCCACAGGTATGACTTATATTAATTTTGGTAAAATCCTTGAACTGATAATGAATAACGGAATGGATCCTGCCAGCGGAATACAGCTGTTTTCCATAACAGGAAAAAATGACAGAAATATTGATTTTAAAAGTTATGATGAATTATGGAAAGCATGGGAAACAGCATTAAAATTTTACTCAGATTTAGCTGTAGACTGCGACCTCGTTTGTGACAGATCATTAAAACACTTCGATGCCGATGCTTTTGCATCTGCTACGATAAACTGTTCACTTGAAAGAGGAAAGACGCTGAAAAACGGCGGGGCAGAATACGATTATGTAAGTCAGTCCAATATCGGACCTTCTGTAGTCGGAGACTCACTGGCTGCTGTAAAAAAACTTGTATTTGATGATAAGGTTATTACTATGAAACAGCTGCGTGATGCTATGGATACGAACTTTGAAGGAATCGAAGGCGCAAAAATACGTAAGCTCTGCCGACAGGCGCCTAAATTTGGAAATGACATTGATTATGTGGATAATATAGTAGCTGATGTTTACGAGTCTTATCTGGCTCTGCTTCCAAATTATCATACAGACCGTTACGGATGCGGGCCTAAAGGATGCGGCTATACAATGTCTACATCAAATATTACTTCTTATGTTCCAAACGGTTTTGATGTAGGAGCCACTCCTGACGGCAGATTTGCTGGAAAACCGCTTAATGAAGGAGCTTCACCATGTCTGGGAGCAGATAAGGAAGGTCCTACAGCAGTTATAAATTCTGTTTCAAAGCTTCCTAATAAAAAAATTGCAGGCGGACAGCTGTTAAACATGAGATTTGCGCCGGGTGCCCTTGCAGGTGAGGAAAATCTTGAAAAATTCGTTTCATTTATTGAAGCGGCAAGATACAAGAATATTTTCCATAATCAGTTTAATATAGTAGACGGTGCTACCTTGAAAGCAGCGAAAGAGAACCCGGAAGAACATGCAGATCTGATGGTTCGTGTAGCCGGATACTGTGCATTATTTTCTACTCTGATGCCTGAGGCTCAGGATGCAATAATAGAAAGAACAGAATTGGACTGGAATTAATTTCTAATTTTAAATAATTAAATATATAACAGAGCGGTTCGTCTATTAATACATATAAAAATTACGAACCGCTGATGTTACTAATTAGTTAAGCGGTACTGAACAGTTTAGTATCCGGCAAAGCTGATAATAAAACAGACAGTAAAATTTGACTAATTATGAACAGAGCACAGTACCAGATATATTTATTTGTAAATCAACAGAAATGTAGGTGAGTTTTATGAAGGAAATTACCGGATTAGTATCAAATATACAGAGATATTCCACCAAGGACGGACCGGGCTTGAGAACAACAGTATTTTTAACAGGCTGCAACCTGCGCTGTAAATGGTGTGCAAATCCTGAATCTATGTATCCCGGAAAAAAAATTTTTTATCACAGTGATAGATGTAAAAGATGCGGACTTTGTGTTGCAGCAGCAAATAATAACTCCATAGCTCTCGGAGAATCAGGGTGTATAATAAACCGCGAAGCTTGTACAAATCTGGCAGAAATGCCTGATATTTGTCCGTATGATGCTTATGAAACAAAGGGCACAGAAATGACAGCCGAGGAATTAAGCAGCAAACTAATTCGTGATATGGATTTTTATAAAACTTCCGGGGGCGGAGTCACATTTTCCGGGGGTGAGCCTTGTCTTCAGGATGAGTTCGTATATGAAACAGCAAAGCTTTTGAAAAATCATAATATACATACAGCTCTTGATACAGCGGCACATATCAAGAAAGAAAAGCTCGCAAAAATTCTGGAGGTCATAGATTTAGTTTTGTTGGATATTAAGGCCTTTGATCCTTTGATACACGAAAAAGGCACTTTGGTAAAAAATGACCTGATTCTAAAAAATGCAAAAATGATTGCCGATATAAAAAAAGACATGCTTGTAAGAATAGTTATTATTCCGGGAATGAATGACGATCTTGATGATATCAGAAAAAGACTCGAATTTGTGAAATCTCTGGGGAATTCTGTAAAGCAGACTGATATTCTAAAATATCATAAATTCGGTGAAGGAAAATATCTGAAAATGGGACTTGAATATCCGATGTCCGGCACTCCCGAGTGTGATGACAATCTTATTGAAAAGATAGAGGATATCGCCCGTTCCCTTGATCTAAAATTTACAATAGGCGCTTAATATGAAGTATAAAATTGAAAAAAAACTCTAATTATTGTATAATTTTCTTAAATATAAATTTCTTTAGAGGGATAAAGTGAAAAAATATGGAAAAAATGAATTCTACAAAGCGCAGAATGGAGATTTTTAATATTCTCCAAAAGGAGCAGTCTGTAAAAGTACTGGATTTAGCTGAAATTTTTGAAGTTTCTTTAATGACAATACGGCGTGATCTTGCTTTATTTGAAAAACAGGGGTTAATAACTACCAATTACGGCGGGGCATATTTAAACAGCAAATCTGCAATTGAACCCAGCTTTTCACTGAAATCAAGCCAGATGACTGATAAAAAGCAGCTTATTGGATATGAAGCAGCAAAACTTGTGGAAGAAGGAGATACAATTATTGTCGACTGCGGAACTACAACACTGCAGATGGTAAAATATATACAGGACAAAAAATTAACAGTAATCACTAATTCATGGCCTGTGGTAAACTATCTGGGAAATAATCCGAAAATAAAGCTGATTTTAGCTCCCGGAGAGTATAACGATGTTTCTGCCGGTGCTATCAGCGACTTAACAATAAGCTTTTTCAGCAATTTTCATGCTGATAAGGTTTTTATGGGAAGCCACGGCTGCGGACTGAAATCCGGAGCAACAGTTCCTGAAATAATGGATGCAAATGTTAAGAGAACAATTTTGCATGCTGCAAAACAAAAAATACTTCTTGCTGATAATACAAAATTTGATCAGACATACCTTATGAAATATGCTGATTTATCAGAATTTGATTACTTGATCACTGATAATTCCATAGATAAAAAATACTGTACACAGCTGAAAAACATTGTGGAAAATGTTATTACTGCCGGCAATGAAAGCGACAGCTGATAAAAAATATAATATTTGACTTTTCTTTATATATTTATTAAAACAGGACTGTATCAAAAAAGATACAGTCCTGCTGCTTTTATCACATTTTAATAAATTGTTATCTCCCTGACGCAGTCTGGTTTGTCATACAGGTCAATGTTTGAAGTGCCGTCTGTCAGGTGATTTTTTTCTTCTGTATATAATAAAAACATTCTTTTTATTTACCCGTAAAAATTTTGAATTATAATTCTACAGCTTAATAACATCTTCGCTGTTTATCCAAAAAGTCTCCAGTTTTTTCAAAATTCTTCTGCTTAATTGTAAAATCTCATTATTATCGAATATCAGCATTTCTTCCTTAAAATTAATTCCGCTTATCCTGTTCATATTCACTATATTGCTTCTTTCTATTCTCACAAATTCAGAAAACCTTGACAGCAGTCCTTCTATTTCAAAAAGATGTCTTGCAGTAAAATATTCCTGATCACTTGTTTTTATTACTGACTTTCTAATAACCTTGGAATAGCTGATATACAGAATATCATGAGGCTCTACCAATACTTTCATAGAACTGGTATCTATAAAGAGTTTATTTTTTGCATTATTCTGAGTAGTAATAAAGCCCATAATTTCTTCTATAAGC
The DNA here is from genome assembly GCF_000024405.1 of Sebaldella termitidis ATCC 33386. Taxonomy (NCBI): domain Bacteria; kingdom Fusobacteriati; phylum Fusobacteriota; class Fusobacteriia; order Fusobacteriales; family Leptotrichiaceae; genus Sebaldella; species Sebaldella termitidis. The sequence goes on from NC_013517.1 coordinate 3,933,411, forward strand.
TGATAGTCTTTCTTTTTCAAAAAATCAAAAATTAAATTTTCACGTATATATTTTCGTAAAATCTGTATATCAAAATCAGATGATAAAAACAATACTTTGATATTATATTTTTTCAGGAGCTTTAGCCGAAGTTCCGCATTTTTATCAGAATCATCCATTATTAATAAGGTAATATCTTCTTTCAAAATATCATGCACTTCATAATTTACTGTATTTATAAAGTCATATTCATAATATTCCCTCAGTAATATTTCCAGATTTCTGTCTATCTCCAATGCTATTCTATTCAAGCTTATCACCTAAATCTTTTACATTCTTCAGAATGATTTCAGAGTATGTTTTTATATTTTCTTCTTTTGATTTTTTCTTTATTAATAAGGAAAATTCTCTTATAAAAATCAGATGTTCTTCCAGAATTTTACTCATTTCCTCTTTTTCATTCTTTTTTTCAAGGTTGCTTTTCAAATTCAGTGTTCTTATATAATTCACTATATATACAAGATCATCCATAAATACTGAAAGAGATGCCATAAATTCATTGAGGTATTTTCCATTTTTAGTTTTCACCAGCAGTAATGCTATACAGACCTCTCCCTTTACCTTCATTCTCAGTCCAAAATCGTACTTTTGAAGCTTTTCCTGTAAATATTCATTTTTTATTATTTTATCATTATCCAAAATTCGGACATATTCTTTTTCTTCATTATAGTCTGATAAAATTTTGAATTTTACTGATTCCAAAGAATTTCTTTTGAGAATTTCTTCTTCTATAATATTTTGAAATTCTCCAATATCATTTACTCCCCTTAATTTATTAAAAAATTTATTATATGAATTAATATTTCTTTTAGAGCTTACAGCTATGCATAAATAATATACCCCTTCCCCAAAAATATAAATTAATAAAACCGGGATCATCTCATAATAGCTTTTGCTGCAAATAATATAAATATATATAAATACAAAAATACTCAGAACTTTTAATATATATGAATATAAATGTCTGTTTTTCCTGTGTATTTCCAATGCAGCTTCCATATTAGCCCCAAAAAACAATACCCAGAAAAGCACAGTAGTCCCTAACAAAAACAAAACATCATATCTTGGGTACAGACTAAAATTTGATTCCAGTATTGTTGCTCCCAAAACTGTTATTAGAAATATCAAAGTCAGGAATAAAATCTGGTAACCTTTCATCCTTTTGTAGTCTTTATCCTGAGTATTTATAAATATATTTATCAGTATGATATACGGTATAATATAGTTAAAAAGATTCAAAGCAATGTTTACTATTAAATTAATTATCATGAGACTGTTAAATAAAACAGGATGATATTTTACAAAATAAACCAATATACTCTCATTTACTATAAATATTAGCAGCGAAATAATAAACACCAGTACCATAGTCAAAATTGCAAAAACACAATTCGCCAGTTTCTTATTTTTCTTCTTTAGATATGATAAAAAATAAGCTGCCAAAAAAGAAAACAGGCTTATTTCAAGTGTCATCTGCACTATTGTAAGCTGATAGCCTGTGAAAATATTAGTAAAACTGAGAAAATGAATTAATACTATATGGCAGAAAATCAAGAGTAATCTTTTATTTTCTTTTTTATAAAACAATTTAAAAAGAAAAAGATTAAAAACAAGGCTCCCCAGACCAAAAAGTCTCGTAAAATTATCCAAATACTTTATTTCAGGAGCCTGTTCCATAAAAATCTTATATTTAAGTCTTTCTCCTGCCAGTTTTTCTATATCCTTGATAATCACATCATTATCATAAGATGCTTCGATTCTATAGCTGCCCTCATCGACTATATAAAGACCGTCTATAAAATAATTGCTCTTTTCGATTTCCTGATTTGTTTTTTTATCTGTAAGTTTTATTTTGGGATGTTCTTTACAATATAATCTTGGATTATTTATGAATCCTGTCTCTATAATTATATAATCATCTACTTTTCTTTCTATGCTGCATTTATGTATATAAAATAACATAACACTTAAAAACAGCACCAATAACAGCAGAATTTTCTTCATTTTTTTACCTCTTCTATCCTAATCTTAGTTTTTGCATAATCCTTTAAAAAATATTATATAAACGAAATAAAACCTAATTATTATATTTTATTCAATTCAAAGAAACCATTATAACATAATTGACAATTTCCCATAAACTAAATTTACAATTTTATTTTTGCGAATTTGAGCCGAAGCTTATTAAAACTCAAAGCTGTACATCACTCCCAAGCCAAGCGTATAAATATCCCTGTCCTTAACCAAAGGACTGTCTGCTGCTTCACTTCCATATCTTACATATCCTGCACTAATAAGTCCCTTAAAACTTCTGTTTATTGTCACTATGCTTCTGACTCCGCCTTCCAGATTATAAGTATCCCCGGCCTTGTAACTTTTTCCGTTATTTATGCCATTTTCAGCCTCACTGCTTTTTATCCCGAAATAATAATCGGAATAATTCTTATTCATATATTCTATACCTATATAAGGCTGTACAATAATTCTTTCCCCCAAAAACAGCGGCTGGTTTAATTCTGCCCGAACAACTGTCCCGTTGCTTTTTCCTGATATATCTCCCGAAATATGTGAAATTAATTCTGTACGCCACGCACCAAAATTATACTTTCCTCTTAAACCAAGATGCAGGTCATCATTTCTTTTATCCATATCCTTGAATTCATCTTCCATATCATCAGGCTTGTAGCCTGTATAAAGATTATATCTTCCGTATGCTGTCAGTGTAAGATTTTCGCTGTTATAAAAATGATATCCGATTTCTAAAGGTGCCTCAAAATAAAAGTCTTTAATCCTCATACCTATAAAAGGAACCGGCAATACCGAATCGTTATCCTTTTCTTTGTAAACATTATTTCTATAAAATGCACCTAACCCTATATCTATGCTTTTCGTCTTATTATCTTCGGAAAATATTACCATAGTCAGCAGCAATCCTGTCAGTAAAATTTTTTTCATAAATTCCCTCCTTATTTATACATGGAATATCTTTTCTGCTTACTTAGTAAAGTAATGTCAAATAAGTATATAAAAAGACAAAAACCAGAATAATTATTATTAATATGTACATTACGTCCATATTTTCCTCTCTGCCTGTGAAACTAAAACAGACTGTCCTTATTTTTCAGCCAAATTCTACGATTTCTATAAGTTACTGTTCCAAATCATATATACATCATCAGCTGTATCAAATATTACCTTTCATCTACATATGTATTTTTATACATCCATTTTTTATTTTCATAATTTTCTCTGTATTATTTTTTCACCGGTGAGATAATACAGGATTTTCTGACTATTAAAATTTAATCAATAAAAATAAATTCCTGATGTCATGGATAGATATTACAATAAAATCATACATAAAACAATAACCTGTAACTGAAAACAGGATTTTTATGTTTGAAAAGACAAGTTTTATGTCCAAAACTGATTAATAGGATTTTTATTTTGTGGTACTTAATATTATTACATCTAAACTAAAAAATCAGGCTCTGTTAAAGCCCGATCTCAAATAAAAATTATCAGCATCATTTTTGTTAGTTTTCCCGTGACAAATCGGGAATTAAATCATTTTGTTCATATATTTTGTAGCTCTCTTCCAAATCATTTCCCCAAAAAGACATATAAATTTCTTCTATCTCTTTTTCATTCAAATTTCTGTTATTTACTAATTTATTTACATACAATACTTCATATATCGATCCCAAAAACATATTCAGCCTCAGAGTTATCAGCTTTTCATTTCCCATATAAACTTTTTCATCCAATAAAGCATTTTTAAAACTTATCAAAAAATTAGGCGAATCCAATTCTTTGTTTAGATAATAGGAGCCTTTTATTCCTATCAGAAAAAATAAAATTTCTTCTCTTTCTTCAAAAGTTTTTATTAACATTCTAGTTAATGCAAATAAATAATTTTTTTTATTTCTCACAGTTTTTACTCTATCCAGATACTTTGTTATTTCCTCCAGAGAATAATCCAAAACTTCTTTATATATGTCATTTTTACTTTTGAAATGATAATACAGATTTCCCGGACTTGAATCCAGTCTCTTCACTATTTCCCCTATTGAGGTCTTTTCCAGCTTCTTCTCTTTTATCAGTTCCAACGTTATTTTAATTACATCCTTTTTATCCATTCTTATCCTTTCAGAGATAAGAAAAGAGTGTTTCCGGTGTGAACATACCAAGTTTTTTCCGGAAACCCTCTACTTTCTCTTTTTATTAATTAAAATACTGCCTTTAAAGTTACTCCTGCTCTGTAATCATTTTCCTTATCATTTCCTGTTGAGTATTCTCCTGTCAGGAATATTCCGTATCTGTCTTCTACCTCTACTCCTATTGCCGCTCTTGTTCTGAATGTTCCTTTTTCATCTTCCGGCTTCGACAATTTATGATAGCCGTCTTCTATGGCTATCAGTCTTGCCTTTTCTCTTTCATTAAGGTCTGCAAGCTCATATTCGTATGCAAGGTCAAGTGTTCCTTTCAGCTGCCATGCTGTCTTAGCTCCTAAAGGTATTGCTCCTTTCAGCTCTACCCCAGCTCTAGGCTTCGCACTCCATGCATCATTTCCTTCCACCTCAAGGGCTTCCAGTCCGCTTTCATTAAATGTAGGTCTTGTCACATACATTGCTCTGAATGCTCCATATGGCATTATACTTGCTTTTTTCCCTAATCCGAATTCTTTCCCTAGTATATTGTCACTTGTTATACTGTATGTTTCATATGTTCCGTTCATTTCTGATCTTTCTAACGGTGAAGGCCAGTCTATATTTCTGTCCACATTATGGATACTTGCTCTTCCTGTCAGGTCATTTACTATTTTCCATCCATTTGATCTATACTTGTTATGTACTCCCAGCTGGATTGTATCTACCCATTCTTCACTTTCATTTCCGTCTTTGAATTCAAAGCCTGTATGAACATATCCTAATGAATAACCAAATGTATGCTTATATGTTCTTTCCACTTCTCTTAAAGCCAGTACTCCTGTTGTTGTATAGTCATACCCTGTTACACCGTCTGTTTCTTCTTTATTTTTACCTTTTCCAGCTATTACACTTATTTTTACATTTTCTTTTGTATTGTTTGTTGAATCCTGCAATAAGTGCAGTGATTCTTCAAATGCCTTTGCTATGTCGTATTCTCTCTGGTTTATATTAGCATATACATTTCCTGCAAGACTTGCCATTACATGTCTGAAATCAGATTCTGTTTCTATTACATCTATTTTATCATAAATCTTTAAGGCATCTCCCTGAGCATTAAAGTATTTATCATCCAATGCACGTCCAAAATCTTCATACCATAAACCATCTGTGAATTCGTCATAGTCTATTTTCTCCATCCAGATATCTACATTTCCAGAATTATTCACTACAGGTGTCGCTCTCCATGTTAGTGATTTACTTACTACCGGAACTAATCCTGCATCTATTCCATTTCCTGATCCTGGTATTATTACATCCTCCAGTTTATACTTCTTCACATTTGTTCCTTCTGCAAAATTTCCAGTTATCTGTAATGGATTTGTTATATTAAATGATGGTGCTTCTATACTTGTCGCATTGGATATCAGATAATCCGCCCCGTGTGCTATAGGATCATATCCTCCGGTTGTTACTTCCGAAGCTGTCGGTACTGTTACTGTACTTGGATCTACTTTTATCACTACATTTATTCCGTCAGTTTCAAATTTTTCCGATACCTTTATTACCCCTGAATTTATTATTGAAGGTGTCGGATATGTAGTCCCAACAGATGAACCATAATTTCCAGATGTAATAGAATTTACTATCATTGTTCCGGATACTGTATTATCTAAAGTAGAACCCTGTGACAGCACTATTCCCTGAGCTCCCGGTCCATTAGCTATTATCGTACCTGCATTTATTATTTCTGATTTAAGATTTCCATACATTCCTATTGCATTTTGACCGCTTACATTTATAACTCCTGTTGAACTGTTTATTAATACAGAACCTTTTCCATTACCTGCCATTCCTATAACATCATCTCCAACTAATGTTATAGTTCCATTATTAGTTACAGTAGCCCCTTCAGAATACATTCCCATCATTCTATCCCCGGTTCCTGTAATTGCTCCGTCATTTACAGCACTTCCTTTTTTAGCAACTACTCCTATTGAACCATAACCAATTGAAATATTCCCTAATGATTGATTTGTAATAACAGAATTTTCCCCGTAAACTCCTACAGCATATTTACTGTTTTGAACATCCACGGATTTTACACCATCTGAATCAGTAAGAATTATAAGGTCTGAAGCTCCTACTGCAATTGTTCCAGTATTATCAATTTTTCCCCCTACATTATAAATACCAACGTTATTATTTCCTATTGTTCCTGTTATATTGGCATTATTTACAATTTCTCCGCCATCTACTATATAGAAACCTATGTTATCTGAACCGCTCATTGTCACTGTAGAACCATTTGTAATTGTTCCCAAACCAGATCTATAAACATAAACCGAGTCACTTCCCATAGTTACACTGCCCGTTCCTCCTGTAAATGTACCATTTGTAAGAACAAAACCATAATTTCCGCTTCCTATATTCATTGTCGCATTATTTGTTACTGCAGAATTTATCGCATATACTCCTACTGCATTGTCAGTTCCAAAATTAAATACCGAAGTCCCCCCTACATTTACTGTTCCATTTGTAGAGTATATTCCTACTCCTGTATTTCCTATATCAGATACTCCGTTTTGGATTACTGTTCCTCCTGCGCTGTATATTCCTATTGAATTTATTCCAGATTTTATTGTATTTGTATTTGTTATCACATCTCCTGCATTTTCACTGAATATTCCTATGCTCGGATCATTTATGCTGCTCGAATTCCCTACCTCTATTAATCCGGTATTATTTATTGCTTTTACGCTCGCACCTTTAGTGAATATTCCTATTGACTTATCCCCCAGAAGCTGTATCGTTCCATTGTTTATTATAGGAGCTGTCACATTATCTGCATATATTCCTACTGAATTAATTCCAGAGCTAAATATACCAGCACCTGTATCATTTATAATATCTGCTCCGTCTTTTAGCGTAATTCCCTGTGAACCAGATCCTACAGTTATTATCCCAGTATTCACTGCTGTACTTCCTGCTCCTGATGTCATTATTCCAGCTGACTGATCTCCTACTGTTATTGTTCCCCCTGTATTTTTCAGTCTTGCACCATTCTTACCATATAATCCTACTGATACATTTTCCAAAATTATTGTCCCGTTATTTTCACCATCTGTGTTAGCCGACATTCCTGCAACAAAAGTTCCAGCCTGTCCATCAAGAGCTATTGCTGCTACATTCGTAGAACCCGGATTTACTGTTATTGTTGACCCGTTTAGAAATACTGATGAATATTGACCCGATACTAATACTCCATTTGATGAAAGTATACTTGATCCTGTGTAATTAAATGATCCATTTACTATATTCCCTATCGTATAAGTAGAACCTGGAGCTATTCCCGTTACATTAAAGTTATTAGAAATTATTCCACTTGAATTCATATTAAATAATACTATATTTTTACCATTTATATTTATATCACCACTACCATTAAAGTTTGTTACTCCATCAAGGTAAATTCCTAATGAATTATCTCCAAATAAATTTATCGTAGTTCCTGTCAAAGTTACATGACTATCTTTAGCATAAAAGGCTACTCCGTTTTTACCTACGGTTATTGTAGAGCCTAAATCAGTTACAGTTCCTTTATTTACATAAACTCCTATTCCACTATCTGAAGCGGAAACATCTACAATTCCTGATAAAAGTTTTATTTGTGCATCTCCTAGTATCCCTCCTGTCTTATTATTATTAGCATATACTCCAATTGCTTTAGATCCAACACCTGCAATTATTGTACCATTATTCTCAATATCTATTTTTCCATTACCGTATGTCTGGGCAGAAGAAGGTGTTTGATAAGAAATTCCATAAATACCTATTCCTGCATCACCTATTGTTATTGTTCCTGTATTTTTTATTTTTGTATCATTTTCTCCAAAAATGGCTAATCCACCTTGGCCTGTTATATTTAATGTACTATTATTATTAATTTCCCCATTATCAGTATAAAATCCTATTGTATTTTTTCCAGTTAAACTGATTATTCCATTATTAGTCATTTTCACATATACTGTAGAATATGGATTTATATCAGCAAAACCAATTTGATTATCTTTTGTACCATTTACTACATAACCTGTATCAACTTCTACACCAGACACAGACTTTTCTACATTAAAGTACGGGTCGGAAGCATTGTCTAAATTTACAGTTCCAATTCCATCTAATTTTAATACACCCTTCCATAGAAACATCCCTTTTCCACCATTATCGAATACATTATTAAATATTCCTGTACCCAAACTTATGCTAGAAACTGCACTAAAATCTGATGTCCCATAATTTTCTACTACAAATAATCTTGATCCTGCATCTAGTGTCATATCTAAATTAGTCAATCCTGAAAAATTATTTGCAAGCGCAGAATTTATCCCAGCTATCGACAATGGACTACCAAGAGAATCAAATATAAATCCTGTTGATCCATTTTTTAATGTTACCTCTAAATCCCCTGCCGTTCCTAAAAAATTAATTTTGTTTGTTCCACCATTTGAAATTGCAAATACTGAACCATCTCCGACGCTCATTATTGCTTTGCCTCCTGTAGCGTCTATATTAATTTCTCCTAAATTATCTTTGTAAAACAATACTCCATTTGTATTTACTTCATAATTATTAGTTCCAACTCCTGATCTTAAGGTAACTATTCCTCCATTATCTGCATATACTGTTAGTGATTTATCCCCCAATGCTTTATAATCACCACCATTATTAAATATTATACTTCCTCCATCTGCAAATAATGTTGCTGTTTCATCTCTAACTGTAGTTACATTTACTCTGTTTAAAATGGTCGCATTATTTTTTATAGTACCACCTGTTTCCGCAAAAAAAGCATGTGCTCCTATTCCATATGTATTTACTGTTGTTCCACTGAATGTTATCTCTCCATTATTCCCAGCATATGCTGCTATTGAATTATCTGAATTTTTCAGAGAAGTTCCTACTTGTATATCTGGTCGTACCTCTAGTGATGAATTAGATCCTGTTACTACAAAACCAAAATTACCCGAATCCCCACCTATATTTATTGTTGATATATTACTGTTACCTAATATTAAGTCTCCTTTGTCTATTCTCACTAATGTACTATGTTTAGCATAATCTCCAAATGTTATATCATAATTCTCCAATGTTCTTTCAGCATTAGTAAAAGTGCTTATATTTTGTGTCACATTATAATATATTCCTATTGCATCCTCTACAAGGGCAGAATCATTACCAGCTAAATTCCCAGTTGATGCAAGATTTTTTGTTGTTGTATAAGTTGAAGCATCATACCCTTTATTTCTATCATCACCTATTACAAGATTAAGCTTTGACAATCCAAGATTTATTTCCCTTAAAAAAGCTAAACCTATAGAGCCGTCTCCTCTTAGTTTCAATGGATTATTAAATGTCAATTTCGTTCCACCAGGATTATTATTTATCTGTGCATTAAAAGTTCCATTCGGAGCATTCGGATTCAATATAGCTCCTTTAGACTCTACACCATTTAGTAATATCTCCCCATCATTAGTAAAGTATGTTCCTCCATTAATATTTCCAGGAACATTAACTGCTACAAGTAAATCTCTCAATCCATCAAGTTCAATTAGTCCGCTAGAATTATTTGTCATATAAAAATATCTGTTATTATTAATTGTATTATCATACGAAGTATTAAAAATTATTCTGTCATGTGAATTTGATAACAGATTATCTGCTACTATGGTTCCTGAATTTTCTAGCCCTGAATCTGTAGCACTTCCGTGTGACTGCACAGAATACAACAAGATATTTTCACCTTTTAATGTTATATTCGTAGCATTTCCAATTGACCAGATAGAGGCTCTATTCCCATTATTATGTGCATCTGTAAAGAATAATGGTTTTGTAAGTGTTGATCCTGCATTTCCCTGATAAACTATCTCCATATTATCTATATTACTTGTTACTCCACCTACTATTTTCAATATATATGCTTGGTTTAAATTCAACCACTGACCATTGAGTACCCCGTTTGCTGTGCTTGTATTTGTTGATCCCTTTTTTCCAACAATAGTAGTATTAGCAATATCAGCAGTATATGTACCACCATTATTTTCAATATTTAAAGTACCTCCGCTCAGATCTTGTTGTGCTATTATAGCATTCTGATAAGACCCTGAGCCTATTTGATGTCCTGACCCACTCCAATTTAGTACCCATTGTTCATCAGTATTTCCAGTATCAGGAACTGAAAACGGTATTATTGAAACTGGATTTATTGTTGGTGGATCTACGCTGGGTAAATTTATACTAAATTCATTAATATTTATACTCCCATTGTATGAAAATGTTGGTGGAGTAATATTTTGTGTATTTGGATTAATAACAATTTCTCCTGCTGGACTCAAAGATAAGTTAAGTGGCTCTCTTGTCATTCCTTTTATTGGAATACTAACTCCAAGATTTATTTCTTTCGGCTGCTGCAGTGGTTTATGTGGTTTCCCTTCCAGTCCGCCTATCATACCGCTTGTTACAACATAATTTCCGTTATCATCATAATATCCAGTTACCTTTGAGTGATATTTTGCATTCTCCTTGGAATTATCCACTCCTTCATTATATTCTTCATAAAACCCTGTAAAAAATACCTGCCATTCCAGATATTCAGGCTTTACTATATAATCTCCCTGTAGATACAAATCTTTTAATTCCTTATTTTTCTGATTTAATATTTTCTCTATTGTTTGGTAGGTTTTTTCATTTGAACTGCCTTTTTCCAGATTCTTTACTATTCCGTTATACATTCGCTCATATCTTGCCGATTGTACTGTTTCTGCCTGTGCATAAGATGTTAGTATCGCATTCAGTGCTAGAAATGATACTAATAATTTCTTATTTCTTTTCATTATTCCTCCCTGTTATCTTATATTATTTGCTGCTTTGTACTGTTCTATTCTAAATAATAAATCTTCTATTTCCTGTATCTCACTTACCTTTTTATCTATCTGCCTGTCCACCTTTACCAGTTCTTTTTCCAGCCTTTGGCCGCTGTTCAGATGTTTTCTCAGATTTGTCCATTTTCCTCTTGCACCTTCCCTTAATTCTCTTTTATATTCATAAGTCGGTGCTGAATAAAGCATCGTTCCCATTACTGTCAAAAATATTAAGATTACTGTTTTTTTCATTTTACCTCCCTTAAAGCGCTATCTTCTTCTCATTCTGTTAATTTCTTCCGGCATCAGTTCCTCTTCCTCTGCTTTTACTCTGTCCAGTATTGTATACCAGTATCCTCTTTTTTCAGGAAGCTTTACATATACTGACTCCTGAGCTCTTCTCAAAGCTTTTTCATACGAGGAATAAACTCCGTCCTGATCATAGTCCTTTGTTATACTTTCTTCCACTGATCTGTCTACTTTTATTTCCTCGCCAAAAGCCATCAATGACAGTGTTAACAGTGAAAAAATCAAAATTATCCTTCTCATTCTGCCTCCTACTTTTTAGATTTGTTAAGGTATTTCAACACCTTGTTATATTCTGTTTTATGCCAGGCTACATCTTTCTTGGCTCTATAGTTTTCTATTTTATCTGCTTTTTCCATTTGTGCTTCTATATTCGGAACTTCAATTTCCTGCTTATTTTTCTTAGCTGCCAGAGAGATACAGCTGACAATAATTAACATTGCAATTATACTTTTCTTCATTAAACCTCCTTTCAAAATAAGTTATATTTTATAAGTTTTTTTATATATTCGCCTTTGTTAAATTTTACGAATAGAAAATACATGTTTTAAGCGATTATTACAAGTCGGACAAATTATTATTCTTTTATTCTATTTACATTAAAATTGACTTTAAAGCTAAAATTTAGTAAAATATTTATATTAGTATATTCGTAAAATTTAACAAAGGCGTACTTTTATTTAACCATTTGCTCAATATTATATTAGAATATTTTTTTATATTTTTTTATTATTCTATTTTTAATAAAAAAAAATTTTTCATTTTCAAAAATATGAATCAATCCATTATTAACAAAGAATAATATTTTAATTCAGAAAATAATTTCATATATAATATATAAATAACTTATTTCAAATTAATTATATTTTCTATTTTTATTGTAAAAACAACTGTTTATACAACATAAATTGTAATACAATGGTTTTGTTTTATTATTCGAAATCAAGAGACATAAATGTAACTTTTCTCTATAAAATAATAAATAGAATTTTTACATTTTTATATTATTTATATCTTTATAATTTCTACTGTATACCTTATTTTTTCTACAGCAATAAAAAATGAGAGACAGAAATAATTTATCCAAATTATCGACTCTCAATTTTTTTTATTAAATTTCAACAATTGATCTCTTGTTATTTTTCCTATACAGAAGCATGATGCCCCTCGGCAAATTGAACTAAATCCCACAGATTTCCGTACAAATCCTTGAAGACCGCTACTGTCCCGTATTCTTGTTCTTTAGGTTCTCTTACAAACTCTATATTTTTAGAAAGCATATCATTATAGTCCCTCCAAAAATCATCTGTTGCCAGAAATAAAAAGACTCTGCCCCCGGCCTGATTGCCTATAAATGTCTCCTGCTCCGGATTAGAGGGCTTTGCTAAAAGCAATGTTGTCCCCGCAGATCCTCGGGGTGCCACTATTACCCAGCGTTTATCCTGCTCTGGCTGATAAGTATCTTCAATAAGTGTAAAATGTAATTTATTCGTATAAAAATCTATGGCCTCATCATAATCTTTTACTATTAAGGCAATATGTGCCAGTGATTGTATCATATCCCAACTCCGTTCATAGTAATTTTATTTAATCCGATCCAAAAACCTGCGCTCAGACTACATGCAGCACAAATTTCTGACATGGATAATCAAATTCTTCAATTAATTCACCTTCTTCAAAACCGCATTTTTTATATAAAATTCTGGCGGTTTCTCCTTTGGTATCTCCTTCTCTGTAAGTGGTAACCCATATATTACTGTTTTTGGGAAATTTCTTTACCATATTCCTGATTAAAGCTGTAGCCGTTCCTATTCCCCTGTATTCCGGGTGAACGGCAAGAAAAGATAAAATATTTTCTTTTACTGAAAAAAGCAATACTCCGATTATTTTATCTTTGACTTTTGCACACAAGGCTGTTTTAGACTCTATATTATCCAGCAGTATTTTTTCATACTCTTCCTTAATTAATCCCGTAAAATCATTTTTTACCACATCTACCAATTTCATCCATTCATTTATGTCTGTTTTTTCTGCATATGATATATCATAGCCGGTTTGCTGACTTTTTTTATTTTCTTTCATGGTTTCCCTCCTTTTTTATTCCGCATTGTCAGGGGAAGCTATTATAATATCTGTTTTTTCACTGTATTTTTCCAAAATTTCTTTATTAATTTTATAATCAGTTATAATTCCGTCAATTTCATCCAGAGATGCTACTTTTTTGAAACCAAAATTGTCAAATTTAGTATGTTCACATACTATAAATGTTTTTTTTGAATTTTTTATTATTATTTTTTTGGATTCTGCCTCAAGAGATGTGTAAGTACAGACTCCGAATTTAGAATCTATACCGTTTGTTCCTATAAAGGCTATATTATACCTGTTTTCAGAAAATTGAGTTACTGTAGCAGGTCCCTCCATAGAATTATGTTTATGGATAAAATTTCCTCCTGTAACCACAAGGTCAATTCCTTCTTTTTGCGAAATATAGATTGCCACATCAAGGTTATTAGTAACTATTGTAACATTTTTGGCAGTTATTTCTTTTGCTATTAATATAGTAACAGTACTTGAATTCAGGCAAACCACGTCATTATCCTTTACAAGACTCGCAGCTTTTTTAGCAATAAGCTTTTTTTCCTCTATATAGGGATCTTCTTTCTCATTATATGAAGTCGCGGGTATAGAATTTTCATTTAAAACTGCCCCCCCATGAGTTCTTTTTAATACTCCGGAAGCTTCGAGCGAATCCAGATCTCTCCTTATTGTAGATTTGGCAACTCCAAAATATTCTACCAGCTCGTTTACTTTTATGCTCTTTTTTTTCATTAATTTATCAATAATTATCTGTTTTCTTTCTGCTTCTAACATTTTTCCTCCAAATAGTTTCACATAATATGATTCTTTTTACTTCATTCTACCACATTTCATCTTAATTTATCAACTTTATAACAAATAAAACCATAAAGAATCAAAAATAAATGATAAAAATTTTTATCAAAGCATAAGTTATCATAAAGCTGTAGAGAAAAAGCAGCAATATTTTATATCAGAAAAAACTAAATACTGTACTGCTGCTTCATAATATTCTCATATAAAAAACAGGAAGAGAAAATTTATAAAAAATTTCTCTTCCTGTCTGCTAAAAATAATATATCTCTAAAAATTTTTTTATTTCATGAAAACTGTCTAATCTTCATATATTAATAAATCGTATACCTCATCAGGAGTTTTTGCTGATTTTATCCCGTTCATTATTTCCTCATTGGATAAAGCTTCTACCAGTGATTTTAACACATCAATCTGTTTTTCAGGTTCAAGAATGCACAGCACAAAAATGAATTCAGCATTTATTTCATTTTCCTCATCTCCCACATCCTGAAATTTTACAGGATTAACAAGTCTTATACAGCTGACCGCTTCTTTTATTACATGTTCGGGATCAGTATGAGGAATCGCTACCTGAAACGGCTCTGTGGCAAGCCCTGTGGGAAATTTACTTTCCCTTTCCATAAGTGCATCAGAAAAACTGCTTTTTACATATCCCAATTCACCGAATCTTCTTCCTACCTCTCTAAATAATTCTTCCTTTGAATGAAAGTCAACATCCAGCCATATTAACTCTTTTTTCAAATTCAGTACACCTTGTGTCATCTGTTTACACACCTGCCTGTTATCAATTTTTTATTTCAATATTCAATATCTCTTCTATCATTTTATTTCTATCCATCCAGCCGTACATAAGACCCATACCGTTTATTACAGGAAGCACCGATTCGATATTAAGCGTTCCCATTGCAAGAACCATATCGTTGCTTTCCTCGAAAGATGACAAATCCTTTTGTTCATAAGTATTAACCGTCGTAATAACAGGAGTTATATTTTCTTTTTTTAATATTTCTTCCAGTTCCTTTATTTTCTTTTCAAATTTATCCTGTGTCAGACCGCCTGCCATAAGAATTCTCAGCTCTTTCATAAAATCACATTCCTGCTTCAAGCTCTTTTAAAATCTCCTGTGTTTTGCTTATTCCTATTCTGTCTGATCCGGCCTCTATCATTGCTATACAGTCTGCATATGTTGATATCCCTCCGGCAGCTTTTACTTTCATCTTATCCGAAACAGACGCTCTCATTAATTTTATATCCTCCACAGTTGCACCACCCGGAGCAAAACCTGTAGAAGTCTTAACATAATGTGCACCTGCTTCTTCCGCCAGTTTACATGCAAGAGCAATTTCTTCCTTAGTAAGGTAATAATTTTCAAAAATAACCTTTACTATAGCCGGACTGGCTTTTACCACAGCCTCTATATCTTTTCTCACATCATCGGCTTCACCGTTTCTAAGTGCTCCTATATCTATAACCATATCCATTTCTACTGCTCCTCTTGCATATGCATCTATAGTTTCCGCTACTTTTGAAAATGTAGTATGCGCTCCTGAAGGAAATCCAATAACAGTTCCTATTTTTACATCCGTATCTTTCAAAATTTCATAAGCAAGATCAAGGTTGCAGGTATTAATACAGACAGCCGCACATTCATTTTCCTTTGCAAAATTCAGACCTGCCACTACCTCCTCTTTTGTAAGATTTGGTTTTAATAATGAGTGATCTACATACTTTAAAAATTCTTTTTTTGTCAATTTCATAGTTTCATTCTCCTTTTGTTTTTAGTTTTTTTTATTTGAATAACGAGAAAAATTTAACAAGAAGCCACGTTATTAAATTTGCTCTGTCCAGATTTCCTATTAATGTCGCTCCGTCAGGCAGCGTTACTCCTGCTGTTTTTGCCATAATTGTTTCAGCAGGTGCAAGATTTGTAGCAAATACGAGTACAATTGCCATAACAATCGTAGATATCATCAAAGATCTTATTACGTTTCCTTTTGACATTGCCGTGATCAGACATACTATAAACGGAATAACAGCCAGATCAGCAAATGGAAGCAGCTGATTTCCCGGAACAATAAAGGCAAGAATAATAGTAATCGGCACCATTAATAGCCCCACTGCTATAACTGACGGCTCCCCGAGAGATACTGCCGCATCCAGCCCGATAAAAATTTCCCGCCCTGCGAATTTCTTAGCCATGAATTCTCTTGCTGCCTCAGAAACAGGTATAAGTCCTTCCATTAATATTGCCACCATTTTCGGCATAATAAACATAACAGATGCCATCGCAATTGCCAGCTTCAAAACTTCACTTACTCCAAAGCCTGCAAGAATTCCAAGTAATGCTCCTATGATTATTCCCATTATCATCGGCTCTCCGAATATTCCGAATTTTTTTCTGATCGTATCAGGACTTGCGTACAATTTGTTTATTCCGGGAATTCTGTCAAAAATCCAGTTAAGCGGAATAACCAGCGGCATGAATCCAAGAGCTGTCAGATGCGGAAAAGAAATTCCCGGCATACCGAAATAGTTTTCAATATATTTTTGTGTATAATCAGCCAAAAGAAGTGCGATGACTGCCGCAACACTGGCTGCCACCATTCCCCACATTACGCTTCCGCTTGTAGCAGTGACTGCTGCTCCTATAAATGAAAACTGCCAGAAATTCCATAAATCCACATTCATTGTTTTAGTTAATTTTAAGGACAGCATTATAAAGTTAATAACAAGAACAACCGGAATCAGAAGACCGGCAGCAACCCATGCCCATGATATAGCGGACATTGCAGGCCATCCTATATCAATAATGGTAAGATTCAGTCCCAGTCTTTCAGTCATTGCTATTGAAGCCGGTCCCAGCGAAGAGGTAAGAAGATTGATAACAAGATTGATTCCCGTAAAACCAATTCCGATAGTAATACCTGATCTGAATGATTTTGTAAAGCCTGCCCCCATTATCATGGCAAAAACAAACATGATAATAGGAAGCATTACAGAAGCACCCAGACCCAAAATCCATTGTAATATTTCCATTTATAAACCTCCATTTATAATTTTCTTTTATCATAATAACCGGATATCCGGTTTTATTAATATCAATACGGAAGATTATGCAAAATTATAATACTTTATGACCTTTTACCGCTGTCCATATCATAAACCACTGCTCGGGTGTAAGCTTATATTTTAGTGCTTCCACAGGCTTTCTTACATACTTCATTTCTCCCGAACCTGTTATCGGAACTACTTTCGCAGGATGTGAAAGCAGCCAGGCAAATGCAACCACATCTATAGAATCTGCTCCGATATCCTCTCTTACTATCTCCAGAGTTTCTCTCAAACGTACTTCTTTTTCTCCGTCGCCGGTAAATATCTTACCGCCTGCCAGCGGAGACCATATCATAGGATGTATTCTCTCTTCAAGACACATAGGAATAGTCCCGTTTTCAAGGTTTTCCATATGCAGACACGAAAGCTCGACCTGATTGGTAACAAGAGGTACATTCAGATAAGATTTCAGCATTTTATATTCATGCGGTAAATAGTTCGAAACTCCGAAGCTTTTTACTTTTCCGTCTTTATGTAATTTATCAAATGCTCTGGATACCTCTTCCGGGTCCATAAACGGATCCGGTCTGTGTAAAAGTAATGTATCCAGATAATCCGTACGCATATTTTTAAGTGATCTTTCTACCTGAGAAACAATGTATTTTTCACTGCTGTCATAATACTTTACTCTTACAGTTGCAGATGGATAGACTATTGTACATTTTGTTACTATTTCCATCCTTTTTCTCAGATCGGGTCTTAATTCCAGCGCTTTTCCAAAAAGCTCCTCAAATGTATAATTCCCGTAGATATCAGCATGATCCATTGTTGTTATTCCGATATCCATACATTCTTCCAAAAACTTAATAAGCTCTTCCGTGCTTAAGTTCCATTCATCCATCCTCCAAAATCCAAGAACAATTCTTGAAAACATCAGATCTTCGGACATTTTGATTCTCATGATTAATAATACCTCCTATATTTTTTTATTATATTGTATTCCTTAATTGTCTCGAAAAATGTATATCCCAAAATTTCCTGTGCAGTGACATATTCACTTTTAATTTAAAATAACAGACTATTTGTAAGACTAATTTGATCCTGCTATTTTTTTCAGCTTCTCTATAACATCAGAATCGGTTTTTTCTCTGTTTACTCCCGTTAAGTAATTAATGGCAAAAACATAAGGCGTTGTTACAGTATCAGGTATCTTTGTACTTGCTACAATCAGATCAAAATCTTTGGACATATTTTCTACCTGTACTACCTTTACCTGCTGTACATTAACGTTAAAACCATTCTCCTCGCATAACCTCTTTACTCTATCAGCAATAACAGTACTTGTAGCAACTCCGCTTCCACAGGCTACCAATATTTTATATGTTTTCATACTTTTTCCTCCTCTCAATCTTTTTACAAACGATCATTTGTTCACTATATGTTCTTATGTTCTTTCAGTAATATTATACAATATTTTTTTATATTGTCAACAAGGAATAAAATTTATTTTATATTAAAAGGCTGAAATATACTTTTTTTAGAGTAGTATCTGCATATAATTCCATTATTTTATAAATTTTGCCAGTTTTATATTTATTTGAAAAACTCAGGCTGCTCTTTGCTGTTTCTAAAAAATTACGTAAAAATATAAATTTATCTTTGAATTCATATCATATTTTTACGAATACAAAAATAAAACATAGATTTTTCAAATTTTTCATTATATAATGTAATTGTATTTTTAGCTTCTTAATACTAATAATTTTTAAGAGAGGTGAGGCAAAATTGGGTGTTAATACCAAAGAAAAAATTTTATCTGCCGCAGAAAAATTATTCATGGAAAATGATCATGAGGATGTTTCTGTCAGAAGAATATGTGCAGCAGCCGGAGTTTCTAACGGCTCATTTTATCATCATATAGGGTCAAAAGAAAATCTTATCAAAATGATTTACTATTCTTCTGATGAAATGGGAATAAAAATTTTCCTGCAAAAAAGTAAAAATAAAAATATTTTTGAAAAAATAGAATTAATCGCTGATATTTATACAGATTTTGCTTTAAAATACGGGCCCAAATTTTGCAAACATATTATTTATCTGAAACTAAGCGATCACTTCATTGATTCGGAAACTTATTTATTAGGCTCTCAGATGAAATTGCTTATTAAGGATGCTTATTCTAATAATTATTTTAATAATGAATATACCGAGAATTTTATTCTTTCTGTTTTTCTTACTACCATAAGAGGTTTTGCTTATGAATGGAGTACACAGAACGGAGAAGGCGATCTAAAAAAATACACCTTATCCGCAATAAAAATTCTGATCAATCAATTTAAAAATATTTAGTTATACCAAAAAACCATCCTTCCGGATGGTTTTTAATTTTACTGCTAAAAGCTATTTCAGCCCTTATATTATTACCTGACGAAATTCATAAATATTCACTGCATATGTCAAATAAATATTTTGAGGAATTTATTTTTATCAAAAGTTTTATTTATAAATTTTCCATCTGAATAAAATAATATTATTTCTTGTATGAACATACCACATATTGCATAAGAATATATTTTTTATTCACAATTTTTACAAAATCCATGCTAATATAATTCAAAATTCTTTTTCCGTAAGAACAGGAAAACCCCTATTTCATCTCCTGTTCTCAAATACTTAACTCCTAAAAAACCGCTTTCAAAGTCAATCCTGCTCTGTATTCATTTTCACTGTTATTACCAGTTTTATACTCTCCTGTAAGAAAGATTCCGTATCTGTCCTCTATCTCTGCACCTATTATTGCTTTAGTACTTAGTACTCCTTTTTCTTCCTCCGGTTTTGACAGTTTATGATAATTCTGCTCTACATTTACCAATCTTGCATATTCTCTCTCATTGAAGTCACCCAGCTCATAACCGTAAGCTATATCTACCGCACCTTTTAGTTTCCATTGTTTCTTTTCTCCCAATGGAAGCTCTCCTTTTAGTTCCATTCCGGCTTTCGGCATTATGCTCCACGCATTATTCCCCTGTACTTCCAGCGCTTCAAGACCATTTTCGTTAAATGCCGGTCTTGTAATATAAGTTGCATCTAATCCGCCGTATGGTGTTATGCTTGCATTTTTCCCAAGTGAAAGTTCTTTCCCTAATTTATTATCACTTGTTATGCTGTAAGTTTCATATGTTCCGTTCATTTCTGATCTTCCTGTATTTGTCCAGTCTATATTTCTGTCTGTATTATGGAAACTCACTCTTCCTAACAAATCATTTCTTAATATCCAATCATTTGATCTGTATTTATTATGCAATCCGAGCTGTAATGTATCCGCATCCTCTTCACTGCTGTTTCCATCCAGCATTTCATAGTTCGTATGAAGATATCCAGCAGAGTATCCGAATGTATGTTTATATGTTCTTTCTACCTCCCTTAAGGCCAGCACTCCCACAGATTCATAGTTGTAACCTATTACACCGTCTGTATCCTCTGTCAGCTTTCCTTTTCCTGCTATCACATTTATTTTTACATTTTCTTTTGTGTTATTTTTTGAGTCCTGAAGAAGATTTAACGATGTACCTAAAACATCTATTATTGTCTCCTCTCTCTGATTCATATTAGCATACATATTTCCTGATAAACTTGCCATTGTCTTTCTAAAATCACTTTCTGTTTCTATACTGTCCAGTTTGTCAAATATCTGTCCTGCTTTTCCCACAGAGCCGACATACTTTTCATCCAGCGTACGGCCAAAGTCTTCATACCATAATCCTGATGTAAAATCATCATATGGTATTTTCTGCATCCAGATATCCACACATCCGTCCTCATCCATTACCGGTGTCGCACTCCATGTCAATGATTTACTTTTTACTTTTACCAGTCCTGTATTTGGTCCTCCATGATCATCTGTCAAAGGATTAAATACATCTTCGAATTTATATACATCTGCATGTGTTCCGGCAGTAAATCCGCTTAAAATTCCTATCGGGTCTGTCGTATTAAATGTCGGTGCATAAAACTTTACCGCATTTGATACAAAGGCTGCTCCGGCATCTGCTGCTATTGTTGGTGCTGTTATTGTTGCCGGGTCTACTTTTATTGATATATCTATTCCTTTTGTCTCAAAGTTTTCCGATACTCTTATTACTCCTGCATTTATTATACTTGGTATCGGATAGCTTGTTCCGCCGTATGATATATTCGTTGAACCTGTTACTCCTCCGGCTATATTCATTGTACCGCCGTTGATTATTTTTGATCCGCCTTTTAAGACTACTGCACTGCTGTTATTTCCGTTGACATTTATAGTTCCCTGATTATCCAGCGTTGAATTTATATTCAGCATTACTCCTGTAGAATCATCGTTATTCAGAGTTATTACGCCGTGGTTTACTATATCTGATGTCTTGTTTCCGTAGATACCTATAGAGTTCTTCCCTCCGAGTGTTATATCTCCGTAGTTCTCCACTTTGCTGTATTCTGCAAATATTCCTATTGCTCCGTCTGAGCTGCTCGTTATATCTCCATAGTTCTTTGCCGGCACTGATGCTTTCTTTGTATAAATTCCTACTCCGTTTGCTCCTACTGATATGTCCCCGTAATTTTCCATTACTGAATTATCTCCGTAAATTCCTATTGCATAACTGTTTTTTGTAGAATCATTCGGATCTATTATTATTGAATCCCCTACTGATATATTCCCTGTATTATTTATACTTCCCCCATGGTTATATATTCCCATATTGGCCTGACCTGTTACACCTGTTATTAGAGCGCTGTTTACTATTGTACCGCCGTTTTCACTGTAGATCCCCACATTATTAGAACCTGTCATTGATATATTACCGTTATTTATTACTGTTCCTGCTCCGTCTGCATACACAAGCACTGCACTTTCTCCCAGTACTGCTGCTGTATTATTTGTCAGATCAGCTCCTGATTTTAATGCATATCCGTAGCTTTCATTTCCTGTTATTGTTGTTCCGTTATTTACTACTGCAGCTCCGTTTAATGCATATACCCCCACTCCGTTGCCTGTCCCTGTCTCCAGTACAGATCCTGCTGTAAGGTTTACAGTTGCTCCGTCTGCATAAATTCCTGTTCCGTTTGATCCTGTTTTTATCTGTCCGTTTTGGTTTACTGTTCCTGATTTACTGTAAATTCCTACTGATGATACTCCTGTCTCCACTGTCCCGTTATTTGTTATTATATCTCCTGCATTATCACTGTAAATTCCTGTTCCGGGCTTTGATACATCTGATGAATTTCCTGTTTTTACTGTTCCTGTATTTACTATTGTTTTTATTCCTGTTCCTTTGGTATAGATTCCTCTTGAATCATTTCCCTGCATGTCTATTATTCCACTGTTATTTATTGACATTGCTGATGTACTTTCTGCATAAAGACCAGTCCCGCTTGCAGAAATCCCTGTTATATTTCCTGCATTTATTATACTTGTACTTTCATTTCCGTATATTCCTTCCGAACCTGCTCCCAATGTTATATTTCCGTCATTTGTAAGTGATGAACCAGTTCCTTTCCCTGACATGCCTATTGAAGCATTTCCTACATTTATAGTTCCTTTATTCAGAAGTTTTGCCCCGTTTGTCCCGTACAAGCCTGCCGAATTATCACCAAGAACTATTGAACCTCTGTTCTCCCCGTCTACAGCTGATGTAAATCCTGCAGGTGCTGTTCCTGTATACTGACCGTTTAGTACGGCTCCTACTATATTTGATCCTGTCCCTGTTATATTTGATGATGTATCAAGAAGCACTGCCGAATTTGCCCCGTTTATCAAGCTTCCGTTTGCTCCTAAATTTGCTGTACCATTATAATAAAATGTTCCGTTATTTACGTTTCCTACCACATAGCTTGAGCCTGCTGTTGATGTTACGTTAAAATTATTTGCAAAGCTTCCGCTTGAATTTGTATTAAATAATGCTATGTTCTGACCATCTACATTTATGTTTCCGCTTCCCGAGAAGTTTGTTGTCCCGTCAAGATAGAATCCTAATGCATTGTTTCCATAAAGATTCAGTGTCATACCTGTCAGATTTACATTACTGTCTTTAGCATACATTCCAAGTCCGTTTGCTCCTACTGTTACTGTTCCGCCACCTGTTACATTTGTATTATTTGCATATACTCCTACTGCTCCGTTTGATGTTCTAAGGTCTATATTTGAGCCTGAACCTAATATTACCGAAGATGCTGCTCCCGCTGTGTTATCCGCATAGATTCCGTATACTTTGTCTGTACCTGTCGAAGTTATCTTTCCGTTATTATTTATATTTATACTATCATCTCCATAACCCAATACTGTTGATGATGTTACTCCGTCAAGATAATTTACTCCGTAGATTCCTGCTGTATCTGATCCCCCTATTACTACTTCACCGTTATTTTCTGTTAATGTTCCGTTTGCAGATACTATTCCTATTGAATTTGATCCTGTTGTCCGGATTTTATTAATATTTATTACATGTCCGTAATCCGCTGCTATCCCCACTGAATTACTTCCTGAAAGATCTATTACTCCTGCATTATCCAGTTTTATTTCATTTATTCCTGTTGTTCCGCTGTAGTTTTTCTGTGCAATTCCTATCTGTCCATTTTGTGTTCCCGATAATGTTGTCCCGCTGTTTACATCTACTGATACTGATGTAAATTCTGATCTTTTGTATATGTCGGAACTGTTATCAAGATTTACACTTCTGTCCAATACAAGAGTTCCTTTATCCATTGATAATGGTATATAGTCACTTACACTCGCACTGTTTATTTCTACATTTGGAGTAAGAAGAGAACCGGGTGCTGACATACTGTCTATTGCTGTTAAGTTCATTGTCGTTCCTTTTCCTTCAAGTATGTACAGTTTTGATCCTGACTGCATTGTTAAATCCAGTTTTCCGCTTCCTGTAAATGAATTATTTAAATACCCTGTCAGAGACTGCCCGTTCTTCACATAAAAGGCATTTCCGCCGTTTTCTACTGTTGCTGCTACTGTTCCGGTCATGTTGTATTTCCCTGCAAGTCCTGCTGTATCATAGTTATAGAATAAAAGTCCTTTATTTCCCGACTGTAATGTTAGTCCCTGTGAAAGATTCATTACGGAGTTTCTATCTGAATAAAGTCCTATTCCTCCGTTTTCTACCCTTACTGTTCCTCCAGAAAGATTAGTATCAAGGTTTGACAGTGCACTGTATACTCCTACTGCTGCTGCTCCGTCTGCTGTTATTTTTCCGCTTACCATATTAAATTTTTCATTATTATATACACCAAGGTTATGAGCCTTTACATTTACTGTTCCTCCAGAAAGTTCCCCGTATCCTGTTGCTTTTACTGCTATTCCTGTATTATCAGTTCCGTTAACTGTTATTACTCCGTTTTTATGATAAAATATACCGTTATTTTCTATCTGAGTTCCTACCTGCTCTGTTCCATCGATATTTAATATCATTCCGTCAGTAGTCACCTGTGCATTATCTCCTGAAATATATATTCCTGCATTATTTTTACCGCCTGCAAGAAGATTTATTTCATGATTAGTAGAAGCATCAGATGATGAACCAAGTATTACATCCCCGTATTCCTCTACTCTTAATCCTGCACCGCCTCTTGAGTATGAACCTACATTTAGCAGATAGTCTGATAATGTAAACTGCGGGTTATCTATATGGCTTGTTGATATATTTATGTTATTTGCCGGATTAACCTGATCATATACATACTTAGATTCATAAATTACATTCCCGGTCATATTAACATAGATACCAGCTGAGCCGTCAGTATACAAGGCATCTCCGCCTGCTGCATTACCGCTGTTTTCCAGTCCGTTAACACCTGCTGCGTTTACTACATTCTGTCTTGGATCTTCCGTACCAATATCAAGTTTTATTTTGGAATTGGCAAAATTAAGTTCTCTTTCTATATCAACACCTATACTTTGGTCTCCAAGTATTGTAAGAGGATTATTAAATCTTATTTCTGTTCTTTGAAGACCGTTGCCTATTCCTTTACTTTTATTCCAGCTTGTTGTATAGTTATACTCATTGTTATATTTGTTCATTAACGGGGCATTATTGGTATACACTCCGATATTATTGTTCCCGTAAAGTTTAATATCACCGCTGTTCATCAAAAAATGCTTTCCGGGATTATCATTTATATTGTTATTTCCGTAACTGTCTGAGTTTTCAGAATAGTCATATGAAGAAGCATTACTTGTCATAAGATAGATTACACTTTGAGGTGCTCTCATTTCTATTGTTCCTGTATTATCAAAACCTTCCTGTTTTCTCTGGGCTGTTCCTTCCGTAAACATAAATGCAACCTGTTTTCCGATAAGATTATTCGTACTGCTTGCTTCATTTAATCCTGTTATTTTCCCTTTATTCATAAAGATGCTGTCTGCATCTGACCATCCGCCGTGAGCCTGTATATTTACCCCTACTACATTGGATCCTTTCAGATTCCATGTACTGTTGTTCTCTACATATTGAAATGGTCTGTTTGCTGTAGTATGACCAAGTGCAGTATCCAGAAATTTTCCGGCCAGTTCTGATTTTTCCGCTGATGTTATCCAGCTTCTTTCCTCAAGTTCATCAAGTGTATATGTTTTCCACATACCGCTGACAGGATCTGGTATTCCGCTGTAGTGTTCATCATAATGGAGTATCTGCTCCAAAAATTGCGCATTTGGCACATCCCCTTCAAGAGTTACTGTAAGATCATTTACATTTCCGCCCGGAGTACCAAATCTTGTTACCGGATTATCTATTACTTTAAACACGCCCTGCACACTGCTTGTATATCCTCCCGGATTATTGTTAATCGAATCTGTGTATACTCCTGTGGGCAGCAGCGCCTGTTCATAAGTGTATGTCCCTGTCCCGGGATTATATATACTTCTGCTGTCATATACAAGCCCTGCTGATGGTGCTCCTGTTACATTATTCAATGTATAGCTGTAATATCCGGGATTATCATAATCCCAATTTCCCGGAACACTCCCTGTTGATCGGTCTGTTCTTACATTTATAGTTCCGCTTGTAATATCCATCTGTGATATTATTGAGTTTTGTCCTGAGCCGTCCCCATATGGGAAAAACCCTGTTATTCCGCCGTTTCCTCCGCCTGTTCCGTTTAAGCTTAATACTGGTATAGGATTAAAACTTATTGTTGTTATCTTAGGAGTACTTGGATTAAATCCTGCAAGATTTATTTTTGGTATTGATAATGATGACGGAGCATTGAAGCTTATCTCTGATGAGCTTACCACTACAGGCTTCGTATCTTCTACAATTATATCAGACATATTTTTTTCTATACCTTTTATGTTAAGACTTACCCCCAGATCTACGAATTTACTTTCCTGTTCCGGCTTGTACGGTTTGAATTTTCCGTTTATTTCCATATCACTGTATAATGATGTCTGACTTGGATCAAGTGTGCTTTCCCCGCTTGTTTTCTGAGGATCTGAGTAATATTTTGCATTTGACAATGTATTGTCGCCTTTATTTTTTTCGTTATAAAAACCGCTGAAAAATATCTGCCATTCCAAATATTCCGGCTTCACTATATAACTTCCTTGTAAATACAAATCTTTTAATTCTTTATTTTTCTGCTTTAAAATATTTTCTATCAGCTTAAAGTTTTTATTATTTGATTTCCCTGTTTGAATATTCTTCACAATATTATTATATAATTTATCTGTTTTACTTTCTGCTGCCTCCCCTGGCATTGCAGCTAAAGTATTTAAAGCTAATAACGCAAGTATTTTTTTATCCGCTTTCATTTTCTCTCCTTCAAATCGATGCTGTCATATCTGCATCTTTCTTAAACATAATATATTTACCAATAACTTACATTATATTTCTCAATTTATAGTTTTTTCATCTCCTTTACAATTTTATCTTTTATTTTTTGGAACAAAGTTCTGAAAAATTCAATTATATTTTTACTGCTTTATTCGTTTAGCTCTTTAATTTTATAATCAATTTTCTTCACCTGAATTTTAAATTAGATCTTTGTTCTATATTTTGATTATATTCCTTTTTATTTTTTTTGTCAACAAAATTTTACTTCTATATAATTATTTTTTTTTGACAGTTGAAAGATATAATTATAAAGGTTTTTATCACATTACATTATTTTAATTCCGGAAAATTTTTATAAAAAAATGAATTCAAAAACATCATAGAACATTGTTCCAAAAAAATTTCTTTTAAAATATTTCCATTTTATATTTAAGAGTCAAAAACACTAAAAAAAGATGACTTCTGTCTGATACCAAAATCATCTCTTATTCTAATATTTTCCTTTTTGATTATTTTTATTCATGATGCTTTTTTAAATAGATCTCTAACAGATACAGCTTACAGCTTTCCATCAAAATTAATTTTGCAGAAGATATTCTGCCATCTTATTATCCAGAATGAGTACATCAATAAAATCTGCTTCTAGAGCTATTTTAGCAGTAATATACTTTGAAGCTCCTTCGATAACACAGATTTTTACCGGTATTTTTTTCAGTTCCTCAGGCTTAATCCCGATACTTCTGTTAGTAATACTTTCACAGCAGGTTTTTCCCTTATCGTTTAGAAAAAGTATTGAAACTACATCACATAATGCATTTTCCTTATGCAGAAGCTTCATATCATTTTCCGAAAGATAACCCGATTTTTCAATACTGTTATCTGAAATAAGAGGATTCCCCAGACTGAAAAGTGCAAAATCCGCTTTTGCCGAAGCTGTTAAAACCTCCTGAATTATATTGTCATTCAAAAGGATCTCCTTATCAATACTGGTCTGTGCAAATGCCGGAGCCAGAAGCGAAAGAGAGCTGCATCCCGTTTCTTTGGCAAGACTGGACGCTATTGTAGAGGCATGGATATCAAACTGACTCTTCCCGTGCCCGCCTATAATAGGAGAAAACAGAATTTTTTTATTTATGGGATTTATGTGATTCTGTACCAGTCTTAATGTAGTCCCCCATCCCACTGCTACAGTACATTCATCTGTAAGATTATTCTCAAGATAATATGCAGCTGCCGAGGCAACCATATTTTTAGAGTTGGTATCAATACTGTCGTCTACTATTATTACATCTTTCAGCTTGTATTTTTCAGCAATTTTATTTTCCATTTCCAGAAAAGAACCGCTGTAATCAACAGTAATTTTAACAATACCCATATCCTTTGCTTTTTGAAGCAGTCTGGACACTTTTATTCTGGACAGACCTGTTATTTTCGATATCTCCTGCTGTGTCATATTTTTCTCATAATACAAAAAACTGATCTGGGTAAGCTGTCTCCTTTGTAAATCCATATCAATCACCTAACGTTCATATATTCATATAGTGTTAATTTGATCTGAATTATAACATGCATTTTATTTCGTGTCAATATTGACTCTTTTGTTAATATTTTTTCTTTATGGTATTAAATTATCCTGATCTCCTGTAAATATAATAAAATTATTGAATTTTCATAGTTCTTAGTATTGATATTATACTGGTATAATATTAGTCATTTTTTTATTTTCATTATTGTTAAAAATCAGAAATATGATTTTTGTCTTTAATTTTTTCATATAACATCTGTTATATAAATATTTGACTTTATATATTTTTAAAGTTAAAATATGTTAAATATTCTAATCAGGAGGCTTTATGAAAAAAATTATTCTTTTACTATTACTCTTAGCAGTTAATTATAACAGCTTTGCCGTTTCCAAAGAGGACAAGGAAAGAGAGAGCTCTTATCTTTTGCAAATAAAAAATGAAAATGACAGTGATGCTATGTTTGATCTCGGACTATTATATGATGAGCAGGAAAAATATGATCTTGCGGAAAAGTATTATCTTATGGCCGTGAAATATAATAACGGCAGTGCCATGACCAATCTCGGGCTGATATATGAAAATCAAAAAAAATATGATCTCGCAGAAAAATATTATCTCATGGCTGTAGAAGAAGAATCGGATACCGGTATGTATAATCTGGGCTTACTGTATGATAATCAAAAAAAATATACCCTTGCGGAAAAGTATTACCTTATGGCTATTCAGAAGAATTACAGCGATGCCATGTATAATTTGGCACTGTTATATGACAATCAGGAGAAATTCAGCCTTGCAGAAAAATACTATCTCATGGCGATAAAAGAAAATGACAGTGATGCGATGTATAATTTAGCCCTTATATACGATAATCAGAAAAAATATCCTCTTGCAGAAAAGTATTATCTCATGGCTGTTGAAGCCAATGACAGTGATGCTACATTTAATCTGGCGTTACTGTATGACAATCAAAAGAAATATAATCTCGCAGAAAAGTATTATCTTATAGCTGTAAAAGATAACAGTACCAAGGCTATGTACAATTTAGGAATACTATATAAAATTCAGAAAAAATTCTCCCTTGCAGAAAAATATTACCTTATGGCTATAAAAAATAACAGCAGTGATGCTATGTTTAATCTGGGATTATTATATGACGAGCAGGGAAAATACGATCTAGCGGAGAAATATTATCTTATGGGCGTAAAACATAATGACAGCGATTCTATGTATAATTTGGGAGTTCTGTATTATAATCAGGAAAAATACCAGACTGCAAAAAATTACTTTTTAATGGCAGAAAAATTTGGAAATAAAGAAGCAGCAAAAATATTAAGAGAAAATTTTTAACCTGTAAGCAATTAAATGAGACAAAAACTAAAAATAAAAAGATTTTTTTAAGCTGTTGGTAATTAATTCTGAAAAATTCTAATAAAATTATTTTTTACTTGCAGCTTTTTTACTTTTCAATGCTTTGATTTTTACTTGCAATATTTATTTATGATATAATAATTTTCAATATAGTCAGAAAGGACTAAGAAATGGAGAAAAAATTAATTAATAAGATTATAGGAATAATACTCATAATAGCCGGTACTCTCAGAACTTTACTGTTTTCAGTCTTAATTTTATTTACCTTCGATGCACCCGAAACATCCCGTATTACCTTTGAAAGAAGTATATTTATATTATATCTGGGAATAGGAAGCTTAGCCATACTCTCAGCCGGAACATTATTGTTAATCAATCGAAAATCAGGCAGAATTATCCTGCTGGCAACTGCTGTTTCTCTTACTTTAATTTCTCTCTTTGCTGGTTTTATCAATATAGTTTATAAAGAACTAATATTTTACATATTATTAATACTTATACTATTCTGGAACTTTAAAACCAGAAAAAATCTAAAGAATAGCTAAAATAAATACGGTCATATATATCAAAATAAAAATACCGGCAGTTTAAAATTATCTTATTAAAAAATCAGGAAAAACGGAGTTTCTATAAAAACAAATCCTGTTTTTTTATATTTTCTGACATTTTATAATCAAGTATTCTCTTACAGCTGATTGCAAATATACCGCACCACTAATCCTTTAAATAAGGCAGTAAAAGCTGTGATACTTTTTTATAACCTTCAGCATTCAAATGCAGTCCTTCTATTGTATATTTTATATCCAGATTATTTTCTTCATCAGTTAAATGCCTGTAAATATCAATATATATAACTGTTTTACCATCTGCTGCTTTTTCTAATAACTTATTTATTTCACTTATTTTTTCATTATTTCTTTTTCCAATTTCAGTTTTCTTTATTTTTTTGTTATTTGTTTTATTAACAGGATAAACAGACTGAATATAGATTTTAGTATTTTTTCTTTCTGCTCTGATTTTTTCAGTGATTTTTATGATTCTCCCTGCAATTATTTCAGGAGAATCATTTGTTTTCTCCAGATCATTTGTCCCGATCAGTATAAAAACCTTTGACGGAGCCAGCCCATAAACGCTTTCATTCATTCTGCCCAGAACTCCCAATGTCGTATCTCCAAAAATTCCTCTGTTAATAACAGAAAAATCAGGAAAGTATTCATCCAGCATAAAATCCTCTGTTATTGAATCCCCAATGAAAACAATACTTTTCTCCGGAATAAATTTATTAGTCAGTATCCAGTTTTCCAATCTGTTTTCATATCTTTTCTGTATAAAAACTCTCATATAAGCTTTTATGCTTATCATAGAAGCAGTGAGAACCGCTATTCCCAAAACCGGTATAAAAATTAAAATCCATCTGTATTTTTTTATTTTCAACACTTTATCCTCCAATTTTGTATTTATTATTATATAATAAAAAATAATAAACATAGTAAACATTCCGCCCTAAAAACTAATGGTTTTATTTTTGCATTATAGTGCAAAAATAACTTTTTGTCAAATAAAAACCTGAAACTGAATTAAATAAAAAAAATCTTTTATCGATAAAGTAATCAGATACAGAATGTAAAAAGAAAAAATAACTTCCAAAATAAAAAGGTGTGTGTCTCTGTTAAAACCACACACCTTAAACTATTTCTTCCGAGTTATTCTCCATCACTGCACCAACTTTCTCATTTTACATTAAATCTGAATCCTGCTGAAAATACATTATTTGAAATGTCAGAGTCACTTATCTGCATATCATAGTTCGCATACCATGCCCATCTGTCATTTACTTCTGTACTTACTCCCACACCTGTCCATACTGAATCTCCGGGAAGTCCTATACCCTCTACTGTGAATTTTTCTGACGGCAGTCCTACATATGATGCTTCAAAATCCAGACTTTCATCACTAAAAGCTTTCTGCCATGACACATATCCCAAAATTGTACTTTTTCCGCCTGCCCATTCAAAGTCATATTTCCCTCTAAGTCCTATAAATCCTGACATCTGATCATAAGTTTTATTATCAGCTTCAAGTCCCAAAAGGCTTCCATCCTCTGAAAAGCTTCCTCTTTTTACTAAATCATATGATATTCCTGCAAATGGTGTTAAGTTAAAGTTTTTCGCCAATTTGAATTTATAGCCCGTTTCACCATATCCTGAATATACATAATCATCATGATTTATTGATACATTTTCACTCTGTACTCCTGTTACTACTTCTCTGTCTACATCACTTGATACAAATCCTACTCCCAATCTTCCCAATACATAGAATTTGTCTTCTTTCTGCCCGTACCTTCCGTAAAGTGATACTCCAAAGTTCTGGCTTTTTGATTTTCCTCCGTATCGGTCGAAATCTGCTTCTGCATCTGAGTAAGAAAGTGCTATACCTAATATTGTACTGTCATTTATATTCTTATCTATTCCTACCTGTCCGCCGTATGATGTTGTATCCGCCGAAGCATAACCCGATTCTTTTAGTTTTCCTGTAGAAGCTATGCCGCTGAACCATAGACCTGCTATATCTGCCTTATTTTCCATGCTTCCAAGCATTACCAGTCTGTTTGTAAGGTCTCTGTTCACTGCCTGTGACTGTTGGAATGTTAATGCCTGTGCTGAAGCATAAATCTGTCCTGATAAACTGTCCAGTGTTGCTGCCAGATCTGATGATGACGACTGCTGCAGCATTGCTATTTTTGTTCTAAACTCATCGCTTCCTTTATTATTGTCCAGTGCTGTCAAAACCTGTTCCAGATTTTGTGATGAATTATTTCTTGTTGCATCTGAATTATAAGCTTCATCAGCATATTCTGCTATATCTCTTCTTGCTACACTTAATTTTACTCCGTCATTTCCGTATATAACGTCTGATTGAAGAAATACAGGTGTTTCCACTTTTCCAAATGTGCTTGTTACTCCGTTTGCTGCATTTACTACATTTTCTGTTATCACTTCTTTACTTATGTATACTGGATTATTATCATCATCTTTAGGAGCTGTTACTCTTAAAGTAGAATTATTTAAATCTGCTGTTCCGCCCACATTTATTGTTGCTCCTGCTGTACTTACTATTACACCTTCAGGAGTAGAAGTATAATTTCCCTGTATATTCATTCCCTTACCTGTATTGCTAATAATTCCTCCGTTATTGATCACATTATTATTTATGTATCCTCCGTTGCTTGACAGGGTTCCTCCGGGCTGTACATACACTTCCGATACTACCTGTCCGTTTACTTCCAGTACTCCGCCGTTTACTACGTTTTTCCCTGTATATGTATTTTTCCCGCTGAGTATTAATTTTCCTGTCCCTGCTTTTATAAGTCCCGCATCTCCCGATATATCATTTTCAAATGTAGAAGTAGTATTATCAAATGCTACATTGACATAATCACCTAACGCAAGTCTTTTATCAAAAAGTGCAGGTCCTTTTACTGCTTTGCTTATATTCAAAAGTCCCCATCCATATACTGGATCTGCATCTTTAATTCCTTTATCAGTGGCTGTAGATAAGATTGTCTGTCTTATAAGATCTCCGTTCATCCACGGATACTTTTCCTGAACCACAGCTGCTGTTCCTGTTACTGCCGGTGCTGCAAATGAAGTACCCATTCCTGAAACATTTCTTACATTAAAATCATAATCACCAACTGCTGCTATACACCAATTCTGTGCTATACCGCATTTATTTGAATAATCACTGGGAGCTCCGTCAGTAGAATTTACAGCCATAACAGCTATCCATCCTTTCTGCATCTCCGGATAAAGATATGGAAGTCCTGCTTCTGCCGAAACCTCCTCTGTTCCGGAATTGCCTGCTGCCCAGACGAAAAGGCTGTCTGTTGATGCCTTATCTCTGTAAAAAGCTATTACCGGATCTGACAAGGGCATATCAGTTTTTGTAGTTGTTTTTATTGTTCTTGATGCTACTCCGAATGATTGGTTGTATATTCTTACACCATGATCATATAATTCATCATACATCTCTCTTTTTACTGAAATACAATTATTAGAGCCATTAGAACAAATTGTTCCTGCAGCTATTCCTCTCATTTCTACATTAGTTGCTATCCCCATTGTTCTTCCTCCCAGAACTTCAGCAACCAAACTTCCATGAATATTTGTGGTTCCGGAATAATTTCTGCTTCTTGACAGACGCGGTTTATTTTCCTCACTGTAAAACTCTTTATGTGTAGTATCAAAATTACTGTCTACAATACCCACAGTGATATTATCACCATCACTGTCTGTTTCTTTTGCCTCATTATTATTATGCGGATCTTCTGGATTAAACGGAATATCTCTTGTAACATCAATCGGTGTAGGCGGTGACGGGGAAGGGTTTTGATTTGATTGGCCGCCGGAGCTTGAACAGCTTAAGACAACAATTACCAAAGCAATGATTAGTATCAACTTCTTTTTCATAATAATTCCTCCTCTACTAAATAAATTATAAATAATCGCCAGACTATTACTTATAATTCCAAAGGAATATTATTTATAAAAAAGATTTTTTTATAAAAATGAATTCATTCTATAATTCATTATACTGAACGATCAGTTTATTTTCAATATATTTTATAATTAAAATATTTTTTAAAGATCATATTTTACATTAATAAAAAGGAAAAAATTAAATTTAAAAACCAAAATAAAAATTGATCCATTATTTAATTATTAGCATTTTGATATTGATATAATTACAATAATTAAAATATTTTTATTAATCTTATATATTTTTTATTTTTTTTATATCTTATTAAAAAAAAATAAAATTAAAAAACTGAGTAAAATCATATATGAATACTAATAAAAATTTATATATTATAAATAAGTAATATTCCTTTTATGGTATATATACATGACTAAAAAGTCATTTTATTTTCTTAGTATTTAATACTTCTACTTATTCCAGAATAAAAACAATATTAACATTTTCATTTTCAATATTAAAATATAAAGATATTTGTATTATTATTTTTAATAATAATTTCTAAAATACTTCAGCTTAAAAATAATCAAAGAAAATATTTTTCAGTTTTTATTGCAAATGCAATAAAAATATTGTAAAATAAATTGAATAATTAATTTCAGAAAGGAGCTGATTAAAATAGAAATTTTGCGAGAAATAGGAATGATCGCCAGAGCTCTGGACTCTATAAGCAACATAGAATTCAAAGATTATGATCTTACTAAGGGCCAGTATCTATATCTTGTCCGAATCTGCGAAAATCCCGGTATTATTATGGAAAAATTAATTGATCTGATCAAAGTTGATCGTGCGACCGCTGCCCGTGCGATAAAAAAGCTTGAAAAAAAAGGATTTATTGAAAAAAAATTTGATGAGCATAATAAAAAAAATAAAAAGCTTTTCCCCACTGGCAGCGGAAAGAATATATATCCCTTTATAATAAGAGAAAACGAATACTCTAACAACATTGCACTAAAGAATTTTTCAGAAAAAGAAACAGAATTGCTTACTGATCTTCTGCAAAGAATGAGGAAAAATATAGATAATGACTGGAAATATGTAAAAAAAGGAAATAAAAGGAGCTACTAATGAATATAAAAATAAAAAAAATTAATTCTGATGATATAAAAATACTTCAGGAAATAAGTATTGAAACATTTACTGATACGTTCGGAGAGCAAAATTCCTCTGAAAACTTAAAAAATTATTTGGAAAAAGCTTTTAATTCTAAAAAACTTTTATCAGAAATAGCCAATCCTTTTTCTGATTTTTATCTTATCTATTTTGATAAGGAACCTGCAGGATATTTAAAACTAAATGACGGCGAGGCCCAATCTGAAAAGATGGATGAAGAAGCACTTGAAATAGAAAGGATTTATATCAGAAAAAAATTTCAGAGAAACGGACTTGGTAAGTTCTTACTGAATAAGGCCATTGATATAGCAAAAAATCAGGATAAAAAAATTATTTGGCTGGGCGTATGGGAAAACAATAAAAATGCAATTGAATTTTATAAAAAATCAGGATTCATTCAAAGCGGACAGCATTCATTCTATATGGGCAGCGAAAAACAAGTTGATTTTATAATGAAAAAAAAATTACCTTAGAAGGAATTTTGGGTTACTTACTATAAATAATTACAAATTTTTAATAAAAATACAGGAGGAGTAATATGAAACCAGTGAAAGCAGCAGAATTTTGTACCTGTACCGAACACCAATGTCCTTTTAACCCGGTCAATAACAGTAAAGGGTGCGACCTTTGCATACTAAAATGCCTGAAGCTAAATGAAATACCATCATGTTTTTTCAAAAAAATATCAACAGAAATTCCTGAAAATGAAGATTATACATTTAAAGGATTTGCTGATTTTACCAATAAATATTACAAATAATTTTATTTATAAAAAAATACTGTACTGACAAAAGATGCAGTATTTTTTTATAATCATATATAATACCTCTATATTTTCAGCTGGGCAGATCAGGAAATTAATAATATTATTTTGATACGATTCTTTTCTGATTTATGAAAATGTTGTATAATTGAATATTATAGCTTCTGCCAATAAAAAACCAAAAGGAGATATCGACAAATGAGTGAAGAAATAAATGAAAATGATAAAATTATTCTGGCCTTTCATCTAATGTGGGATAGCTTTCCGGGAAGTGCCCGTCTCATAAACAGCAGACATATTATTATTGCTTCAAATAAAACAGCTGAAGAAAATGGATTTACCGAAGGGGTTATCTGTGCAAGAGTTGGTTCTCCAGAATTACATAAAGGC
Source organism: Sebaldella termitidis ATCC 33386 (assembly GCF_000024405.1). Classification (NCBI taxonomy): domain Bacteria; kingdom Fusobacteriati; phylum Fusobacteriota; class Fusobacteriia; order Fusobacteriales; family Leptotrichiaceae; genus Sebaldella; species Sebaldella termitidis. Next base: position 3,970,281 of record NC_013517.1, read on the forward strand.
TGTATGGCTAATCACACATTAAAAACAAGAACAGCACAAACCGACAGAAAACTGGATGACAGAATACGGGGATGGCTCCCACTTGAAGGCTATGATGATCTATTCGTCCACTTTACACTGCCAATACCGAAAAAAATAAATGAATAAAATATAAGCCTGAAGAAGATGTATAAAATGAAATGTATCGATACGGCTTCTTATTTTCTCTTTTTAAATAAAAGGGCAGTATTAAATACTGCCTTTTTATTTTTTTATGAATACAATATTCCGGTTAAGATTCTGTTCATTCTATAAATATCTTTATAATTTAACTTGCTTATATCTCCGCTGTTTTTAAAATATCATTCTCTGAGCTGACACCCGCAGAACTCAGATCTAATTATAAACATACAAATATGTGAATCTTACTGATAGCTTTTTATACTTCTCTCTACCATATTCCAGAATTCATCTACATCGATTTTCATTCCTACTTTAGAATTATGCGGTTTTTTCAGAACATCAAGAACATCGCAGACTGTACGCCCATAGCATAATTCACTTTTTATATCTATTGCTGTATACATTGACTCCAGTATAAATAAAGAAGGATCTGTCAAATATGCAATACAGGTAGCGTCATGCAAAGGACCGCCCGAAAGACCAAATTCTTCATTTTGTGTTTTTAATACGAAACGCATAATATCGCAGAATAAAGCTGATGCTTTATTTCCTATAGCTTCCATACGTTTTATTACTTCTTCGGTACACACAGTCTGGTTTGTTAAATCCAATCCCATCATTACAATAGGCACACCAGAAGTAAAAACTACATGAGCAGCTTCCGGATCAGCAAAAAAATTAAATTCAGCAGACGGAGTAAAATTCCCGATTGCATAGGCTCCTCCCATTAGCACAATTTCCTTGATTTTAGGTATGATACGCGGTTCAATACGCATAGCCATGGCAATATTGCTTAATGGGCCAATCGGCACAAGAGTAATATCATTATCCGATGTCATAAGTGTTTCAATTATATATGTAATAGCATGTTTTTCTTCAGCTTTTATTTTAAGTGGTTCAAAAACAGGACCATCCAGACCTGTTTCCCCGTGGACATTTGCGGCAACTACCTGCTCCCGTACCATGGGAAGTGACATTCCGGCATATACCGGTACTTTAATATTGAGTGCCTGACATACATTCAGACCATTTTGACGGGTTTTTTCGAGAGTCTGATTCCCCGCCACAATAGTAATACCCAGCAGATCAAGTTTTGGATTGTTGTACGCCATCATAAGAGCAATAGCATCATCATGTCCCGGGTCACAATCTATAATAATTTTTCTTTTTTCCATTTTATCATTTCCCTTCATAATAAGTTTGGGTGTCGACATCCTTAGTTGAATTATAATATGATTCGAGCTATAATAATATGAGAAATCTCATATTTAATGTAAAAGGAGAAAATATATGAGGGAAAATAAAAATAAATCAGATATAAATGCTGAAATTCAAAGATCAGGCTTTATGAATTTTTTTTCATTTCCAGCTGATTCTTTTGTAAAATTAGTAACTTTTTCGCCTAATGAATATATTATTGAGGAAAGCCTTCTGCCTTCCCATCTTTTCTTTTTAACTTCTGGGCGTGCAAAGCTTTATACTACTCTTGCCAATGGTAAAATTGCTCTGATTGACTTTTTTAGAGCACCTTGTTTTGTCGGGGAAATGGAGCTTGTTGGTCATACACAGGATATCTGCTCCGTACAGGCAATCGAACCGTGTGTATGCCTTGCACTGCCTATTTTACAATGCAGGGAAATGCTGCTGACTGATCCTGTTTTTCTTCGAAAAATCTGTCTGTATCTGGGCGGTAAAAATGCCAGAAATATCCGCTCATTAACAAAAAATCAGGCATATACTCTGGAAAACCGTCTTGCAGGCTTTATTTTACTGTCCACTGCCACTGACATTTATAAAGAAAAACACAGCCATGCTGCTGATTATCTTGGTGTCTCTTATCGTCATCTGCTGTACGTGATGGCCCAGTTTATTGAAAAAGGATTTCTGAAAAAGGAAAATCGTATTTATAGAATTGCTGATAAACAGGCACTGCTGGAATTAGCACATGTGGTTGATCCTGATTTGTTTTTCTGATTTGAGCGGCAATCTCTTTTTTTATTGTGAAATGGTTTTTTATCAATTTTCTAAAATCTGTTATCTGAAAAAATTTAGAATTATATTTATAAAACTGCATTCTGATTTTTTTATTGTCATTCTATTTATATAAGACTGTATTCAAATCATTTCCAAATTTTATAATACTTTCATCAACTCCGCCATAAAAAACCGTCTTCTGTAAGAAACACTGTCATTTCTTCAGTTGGAACTTCTGCTATTGGTATCATATTTTTTAAAAAATAAATTTGTAATTTCTGACCATTATACTAAATATACTTTTCACTGAATAGAGAGAGAATCATATGAATTTAACTGGCATATTCTTTAATTGTGGATAACGAATAGCCCTAGGATTTTCAAAAGTAATATCTAAATAAGAAAAATTCTTTAAAAATTTTAACTGCATATCATTACAAACATATCTTATTTTCTCATAATATTCAAGAATTTTATTAATACAAACCACTTCCTTTTAATAAAATCAAAATGGTATCATCAAATTTAAACATAATATTCCCTTTCTAATACATCACTTTCTACTTATAATACCAATCCTACTATTTTATCAAATATTGTACTTCATCATATATTTAAGACATAGTTTGAATATAAAACGTCTATATTCATTACAAAAAATCTTCACAATCTCTTTCTATTTAGGGACTCTTTAAGTATAGCTAGGTACCAATGAATCAAAATCAATTGTTTTATCATCCATTTCTACCATTTTAGCCTTTTTGAGAATTCCAATACGACTGATATAAATTCCATGCTTGCACACATTGCACCAAACTTGCAAATACCCTGTCATATCTTTTTTACAACCAATATACAAATAATAAATTTCCTTCTTTCCACAATAAATAGAAATCAAAGAGTAAATATTATCATAATTTCCATTTTTATCAGATAAAAGCAAACATTTCTCTATTTTTATAAATTTCATTAAATATCCACTTCACACCATACTTAGCTTTATATCTCGCCCACCAAAGACCTTCTGATCTATGTGCAACTCTTTCAAAGAGCATCATAAAAATAATAAATAAATTTTATATTTCAATTTCCCACCTTATTCCCGCCATATTTTTTCTGATCTTTTTGCAACTTCCTCTAAAGATTTTAAAACTTCTGTTTTTAATTAAATCAAATCTTTTTTGAATGCAAATTTCCTTGACTCCTTTATCTTTTCACTTTCAATATTACTATCAACAATCAACCCAATACTTAAATTTCCATTTCTTGATGGTTTGAGATGATTTGTAAAAATTGCACTTGTTATAACTTTATTATCCGATGTTAACAAAAAAATTTCATCGTCCATTTTATATTCCTTTATCTCTTCCACAACTTTATTATTTATAACAATTGTCCACTCTTTAAAGACATAAAAAATTCCTTCTATTTTAAAAATTCCTTTCATAAACTCACATCCCATTCTTTAACTTATACCAATAATCTAATTCTTCTTTTAAAATCCTCAACTCATTTTGACTCCAACCAAACATTTTTTTATGTCTATACATGAAATCTCTCACTTGCCATTCCATTTGATTAACATAATTATTACCGTAACCAACAGAAGCTTTTAACGGAATATTATTTCCTTGTGCTACCCTAACTTGAGTTCCATGTAAAAATTCTTCAACTACAGTTAGTTTAGCTGCTTTCTCTCTTAAAAGAATATTTGTATTTCCTTCCCCTCCCGCAACACCTTCGGCATTCATTAATTCTGTTAAATAAACATAATCATCAGTACCTTCTTTTGCAATAACAACATCCCTTCTTAATTTAACTTTTTCTAATAATTCATCAGAAACAACTTCTGTTCCTCTAATTTTAGAAGATTTCAAAGAACTATTATTAAGTATTTTTTCATCCTTAGATTTACTACCAGTCTTAACCTTACCCTTTGTCGACATATCTAAAGCTTTTACCATTTGATAATATCCATATACCTCATTATATGCTGACATCCCATCATTAGCCGTTTTCCTTAACATATATGCCGCTTTTCCATCATCACTTAATGAATTTACTATCTGAGCCGATTCCATTGGATCATAATTTGTATACCCTCCTGCATATGCTGCCTGTAATGGATGGTATCCCAATACACCAGGAAGCATTTTTTTGTTCTGACAATCCATTCCTTTTTCCCAAAGTTCTGTTATTCCTTCTTTACTTGTTCCCCTGCTAAAGAAATCTCCTATTGTCATATCTGGTAACACTGAACGGATATCTCTTACTTTAGTTTCTATATAATAACCTGCTGCAAATAAAGGATTTGTTAAAGCCATTAATCCTGATATCCTTCGCGGTTCTAAATCTACCTTATTAGGGTTTTCCTGCATTTTAGCATAAATATCTCTTAAATTCACGTTTTTTATATCCTGCCAGTTATCAGCTTCATATATTTGCTTGCTTCTCTGTAATTGAGCCAGTTCCTCTCTTGGATCATAACCTGTCTGCATGTACATATAAGAGTTTCCTTTATTATTTCTTTCCATGTCTCTTACAGTACTTCTCAGCCTATTCTCTTCATTTGTAAAATATTCAGTCATTGCTCCGGCAAACATTCCTATTAAAGACTTTACAGCCATATCAGATAAATTTTCCATACTGTCTTTCATCTGTTCTACTGTGTCTGCAAAATCTCCAAATAATTCTGTCATTGCTGAAGCATAATCAATCTGTCTACTATCGGAAATTGTTATCCTGCCGCCATACGGGCAAAAACAATAACTATCTTCCAATAATGCCTCACTTCCTGCAAGTATTACTTTTGAATAAGTCTCAAACCAGATCAAAAACTGACCATATAAATCTGATTCCATTTTACACTTTCCCGTAACACTGCAGCTGCCAAATGATTTAATATGCTTTCCTGCAACATTGTCTGCTTGACTTGCTACATAATATCCCTGTAACTTAATATTCTTTGGTGATACCTCAAATTTACTTTCAAATTCTCCTTTATCACAGATAAGTTCACTTCCAAGAATTAAGTATTCTTTATTTTCTCTACTAATTAAACTACGCCCCTTTCTATATTTTCTCATTTTATTTTTTTAAATTATAACTTAAAAAATATATATTTACAATTTTTTATCAAGAGAAAAATAAAAAAATTTAAATGAAATATTTTAATTTTTATAAAAATATATTTTATTGGATATTTTTATATATAACAAAAGCCTATTTTATAAATTTCTCGCAAATCTATAAAATAAGCTCTTAAGTCTATTAAAAGTATCCAGATGATCTCAGACAAATTGAATTTTTTAAGCATTTCCTAGAAACTAGACACTACAGTCATAAAAATATTGATCTTATAAAATTAAAGAACGAAAGAACTATTATCTGCTGATATCTCTGAATCAAATATTACCTTCTTCACTTGTTTTGAAATATCTTTTATTCAATGATTCCATCATATAAAAAATTGCAGGATAAAGTCTTTGTATTAAATCACTGTTATCTTCCATATCCCACTTTTCTTTCTTAATCATGTTCATTTTTATTACTTCTTCTTTTATTTCAAAATCATTTCCGGCTATATCTGTTATAATATTATAGACATTTTTTTTATAAGTTTTTTCATCAATTTCTTCCATATCATACTTCATTAATTCCAGAACTTCTCTTTCCATTATTTGTCTGTATTTTTCCTCAGAAATATCTCTATATATTTTATATACAGCTTTAACTGTCAGAATACTTCTATTTCCCTGTTCTTCCACATCTAAAACAATATATTTATTCCCGTCAGAAAAAATTCTGTGTACATCCAGATATTCACTGGCTTTTACTAACTCTTCCAAAGCATTTGTCATTTCTTTATCATTTTTATATTTTTCATAATCACCTGTTAGTGCCACTTCTATTATTTTATCAAAGACTCTTTTTGATTCATACTGATCTAAATCTTTTCCTATTCCGATACTTCCTATTACTAACAATAAGATTGCTATAATTTTTTTCATTATTCCTCCTGAAATTACTTTTATTTATTTTGTCATGTTTATTTAAAAGTGTCAATCAATGAAACAGTTTTAATTCTTAAAAATCCACTAAAATTAAACTAGATATCTAAAGATGTCTATTTATAGCACAATATTTATAAACATAATTCCAAAATAAAAAAACTTATTTTACAAAGCTCTTGAAGCCTTTTAAAATAAGTTTTTGTTGATAGTCTGTGGATTCTACATGGTGCCCAGACGCGGAATCGAACCACGGACACAGGGATTTTCAGTCCCTTGCTCTACCGACTGAGCTATCTGGGCATAATGGCGGAAGAACTGGGACTCGAACCCAGACACCTTGCGGTTTCGCCGGTTTTCAAGACCGGTTCCTTAGCCAATTCGGACATTCTTCCATATTTTTATAACTGCATAATGTTTAACAGAACCCATATAATATACCAAAAAATAAGCTTGATGTCAAGAGAAAAAAACAAAAAAATTCATAAATCCAACAAAACCCTTTAAAATCAACATTTAATATCCTTTATACATTTTATCTCAAAACAAAAAAACAGGGTAAATCTCCTCTCCCTGTTTTTTCTATATAAATCATCATAAAATTTAGTAATCAAAATCCAATATTACCAATTAATCGGTTTTTTTCCGGCTTCTTCCAGGTATTCATTAATTCTGCTGAACGGCTTACTGCCAAAAAATCCTGTATGTGCAGACAGCGGACTTGGATGGACCCCCTCAATAATTTTATGCTTCGGATTAGTAATTAAAGGTACTTTCTTTTTGGCATCCCCGCCCCAAAGTACGAATATCACCTGTTCATCCTTGTCATTTAGTTTTTTTATAATAGTATCAGTAAAAGTTTCCCAGCCTTTTTTTCTGTGCGAAGCAGCCTTTCCAGCCTGAACTGTTAATACAGTATTCAAAAGCAGTACTCCCTGCTCTGCCCAGTCTGTAAGATTACGTTCTGTTCTTTCTATATCAAGATCTGTTTTAAGCTCCTTGAACATATTACGAAGTGAAGGGGGAAATTTTGCTTTTTCCGACTCTATAGAAAAACTTAAGCCGTGTGCCTGATGCGGTCCGTGATATGGATCCTGCCCCAGAATAATTACATTTGTACCTTCATAACTGGTCAAATCTAATGCATTATATAAATTTTTTCTTTCAGGATAAATTTCATTCTCTTCATATTCTTTATCCAGAAATTCTTCCAGCTTTTTAAAATATTCTTTCTCTTTTTCTTCTTCCAGTAATTTTTTCCATGTATCTGTCATTTTTAACTGCCCTCCTGAATTTTATTTGGAAACTGTTGATTCCATAACAAAACCATACCAAAATATCATTTTTTTATGTTCTGATATTCAAGAATGCTTTCATAATATATAATTTTATCCCAACCTATTTTTTTTGTCAAATAAATTCCAGTTTTTGCTGTACTATTTACTTAATAAAATATTGCCTCTATAATCTGTCATTATTATTTCTTTTTTATCATCCATATGCCATTATTATTCTTGCTGCTATTCCCGGAGTAATTATTTTATCACTCCAAACAGGACATTTTATTCTTTGCCAGCCGATAAATTTTTTCCCGGAAAAAAATTTGCCGGAAGTTATAGTAAAAAAATCACTTCCTATAAGATAGTGACCTGCTTCTTTTCTGTTTTCAGATATAATATAAAGTGTAAGTCCGTAAAGATTCTTATCTATTATACCTGCACTATACCAGTCATTTTTTACATACCAGTAAAATATTCCATGTTCTGTTTTCAAAATGCGTTTTCCTTTTTTGCTGACCATAGTCCCTCCTAAATTATTCTATTTTTCACTATTTATTGTAAAAAAATCTTTTTTTATCATATAAAGTCACTTTTATCTTAAGCTACGCTCCCCAAACACCAAGAAATACAATTCTCTCATACTCTCAGAACGAAAAAAACGCTGATTCTCGCCATTTTTCAGCACACAGACTGACAAGAGGTCCTATAGACAAAGTAAACCCTTTAAAAATAAAAAAAGATTATTAATTCTAATAATCGATACACTATTTTCTAAAAATATAAATAAAGCCTGAACATAAAATGCTGAACTTTATCAAATAAAAAAATCACCGTAGTTTATCTCCAATATCAGTATATGTACCAATATATTATAAACTTTGGTATACCCTGGTCCTTAAATAAATAATGTTACCGTAAATTTCCTTTTCTATATAAATATTAAATCATCTATGCAATATGATTTTATCACTCTCTATTTAAAAAATCAAATTATTGGAGCAGACAAAATTGACTAAAGATAAAATGAATGCACTTTTTAAAAAGTCACAGCAAATTGTAAATTGGATGAATAAACTTGAAATTCAGAAATATCATAGATATTCTGTCACGGATACTGGCGCTGAGAATTTTCTTGTATTATCCGGAATTTCAATTACTTCTTCATTGTTCAATACTTACCTTGGAAATGATTTAAGTAAATTCATACCTAGGACTGCTGTTGAAATTATGGAAAAATTTTAGAATAATATTGAAAATTTTTATTCTTTATTTACTAAAAAGTACTGACTATATACTAGCTTCTGTATTTTTTATCCCGATATATAAAAAGAACCCTTTCAGGTTCTTCTCGGCCGTCTAGCCTCATTCATTACTCGCTGTTTCTTCTTTTTTCCCTATTATTTCAATAAAAAAGTACACTATTGGCACTATTGTATATAAAAAATACATTCCTACCAAATAAAGTATCTTAGCAGTATCTCCTATTCTTTTATTTTTTACAATACATATTATAAAAATTATTAGTGTCAAATAAATTGAAATATTCATTAAAAGTCCAAAGATTATTAAAAATACTGCAAAAAAGATAAATTCTCTTCCGTCAGAATAAGCCAGTGAACCGTCTATTGCACCAAATATTATTTTCGCATAGAATAATAGTATTATCCCTATAAAAAGAGTTGTTACCACTAATGGAGAAAAAGATAACACCCCAAGCCATATTTTTTTAGTTTTACTCATCTTACACCCCTATTTTCATCCTAATATCCTTGTGAAGCAGCAACTATTGTGATTATCATTATTACTACCATAAGTAATATGTATAATACTATCCATATTACAAATCCTATTAACATTAACTTCATTCCTTTTGCAAGACCTGCAATTGCCTCTCTCAGACTCTCGCCGCTTTCATTTCTTGAAGTATCCCCAAAAGCTCCTCCTGATTTAAATATATTCAAAGCTCCTATTATATAAGGCACTCCTGCTGCTGCCCCTATTATCGTCAAGCACATTATCGCACCGCTAATTATTGTTAAAACTCCCATAATTTGCTGAACCAGTCCTATAAACTTTAACTGTTTAGGCAATGCTTCGTCTACAGCAATTATGATCTCTCCTTTTTTCTCTAACATTTCGTCCATTCTTCCTCCTAAACTTTTATATACACTTATTTAAAATGCATTTGAGTATAACATATTTTATAAAAAAAAGAAATCTGAAATTAATCAGGTTTATCTTCTTCTCTTTTATCCTACTCTTTAAAATACCCTTTTTAAAAATCTCTAGGTATTATTATTCCTATATTTTTGATATATTTCCAGTATTGACAAAAACATCATATCAATATATCAATTGTTCCAAACAGAAATTTTAAATAAAAAAATCGCCGTAAATCCAAACAGCGAATATTTATCTCCAATATCGGTATATGTACCAATACATTATAAACTTTGGTACACCCTAGGGGGATCGAACCCCTGTTGCCGGGATGAAAACCCGGTGTCCTAACCACTAGACGAAGGGTGCAAATGGTGGATCCGACTGGGATCGAACCAGTGACCACTCGGTTATGAGCCGAGTGCTCTAACCACCTGAGCTACGGATCCATAATTTTGTATGGCGTGCCTGAAGAGATTCGAACTCCTGACCCACGGCTTAGAAGGCCGTTGCTCTATCCAACTGAGCTACAGGCACAAAATTATTTTTTTGGTGAGCCATACTGGAATCGAACCAGTGACACCATGATTAAAAGTCATGTGCTCTACCGACTGAGCTAATGGCTCTTATGGAGCGGGAGACGAGGGTCGAACTCGCGACATTCAGCTTGGAAGGCTGACGCTCTACCAACTGAGCTACTCCCGCATATAAGTGTTGTATTTTTTTGGTTGCGGAGGCTGGATTTGAACCAACGACCTTCGGGTTATGAGCCCGACGAGCTACCAGACTGCTCTACTCCGCGTCAAAGTATCTTCTGTCCCATTACTCAGCAACATGTAATTCTCCGATGGTGCCTCGGGCCGGACTTGAACCGGCACGGTGATATTCACCACAGGATTTTAAGTCCTGTGCGTCTACCGATTTCGCCACCAAGGCACACAGACAAGAAGTATTATATAGCATCTAGCTTCAGAAGTCAACAGATTTCTTACTTAATTTAGCATTAAAAAGATCATTGTTTTATCAAAGCCTTAAAATTCAATACTTCCCGGAGAAAATTTTTTTTCATTTTTTTGTTATTTTTTGAAAAAATCCACTGCTTTCCATATGCTGGGAACCGAAAAAGTCACCAGTGACATTTTTATTAAGTCACCTATTACAAACGGATACAGCCCCATTTCAAGAACATTCGCCTTTATAAAAAATGATAAATGAATCATACCGCATAAATACATAGCTGTTTCTGCAAGAAGCATTATTCCGAAAGTTTTAATATATGATTTCCCCCAACCTTTTTCAGTAAGGTAACCGCATATCAAAACCATGAAAACATACCCTATAAGATATCCTCCTGTAGGTTTCAGAAACAGAATACTTGGTCCTGCAGTGCTGAAAAAAGGCAGTCCTGCCATCCCGGCAGCAAGATATGAACCTATAGTTTTCAATCCCAGTTTCCTTCCATAAACCAGTCCGATCATAAGGACACCGAATGTCTGCCCTGTAATTGGAACAGGAGTAAACGGAAGCATAATTGATATTCTTGCTGTCATGCCCAGAAAAACTGCTCCTGAAATTATTAGCAATAATTCTGTCATTCTGCTTTCGCTTTTTTCTTTTATTATCTTATTAATTAAAATATTTTCTCTCACTTAAATCACACCTTTCTTGAGAATAACAAGTGTATTTTATCAATTTATCCGCTTAATGTCAAATCGGCTGCTAATCCAGATATATCAGACTTTTCCGAGCTCCTGAATTCTCCCATTGTTTTCAATAATGGAAAAGACCGGCATCATATCTCATATATAATACCGGTCTGATTATTCATATATTTTTTTAATTCTCTACATATTCCCTGATTATATTTTCTGCTTTAGCTGCTATTTCTTCATATGTTCCTTCAGGAGAAAATTTTTCCAGCACTTTAACTTCTATTTTTCTTGGCTTTGGAAATTTCATATATCTTGAATATGCTTCAAATGCACCTTTTATACCTATACATTGAACACTGATGTTTAATTCTTTAGCCAGAATAGCAAAAACTTTTTTGAACTGGCCTACTTTGCCGTCTTTTGTCCTTGCGCCTTCAGGAAAAATAAGAATATTTTTGCCCTGCTTTAAAGCATTTGTTATTTCTTCTATTGTATGCTTTATATTGTTATTTATATCTATAACTACTATATTTGCATTTTCAGCTATATATTTCATAAAACCTTTTTTGAAATAAAGATCAATTGCCAGAAAAGAGGTTTTTTTCAATATTCTTGCCGGAAATACCCCGGCCACTACAAGGGCATCTATAAAGCTTTGATGATTTGAAACGAAAATCACCTGTTCGTCTGTAAGCTTTTTCTTGTCCGCTCTTTTTAGTCTGAAATATGCCTTTAATATAAGCAGAATGGGAAGCCTGAATACCTTTACTATCCATCCGGATTTTGTTTTTCTTACAGGTACTTCTTCTATTATTTCACTCCAGTCCACTTCTTTTTCATAAAATTCCGTTGCACGTTCTTTTATGTATTCTGAAAGCTTTCTTAATGTAGAAATTTCAGAAAATTTTCCTTCGTCCAGCTTCAATCCGAAGCTATTCTCTATATATGCCAGTAATTCTACTTTATCTAGTGAATCAAGCCCTATCTCCAGTTCCAGATTATCATCCGGTCCCGGTTCAAAGCCTTTTATCTTTTTTACATAGTCCCTTAATACCCTGTACTCATTGGTATCCGGTTCAGGAACCTTTTCTTTTTTTACTACCTTATCATCAAGAATATCCGGCAGCATAAATCTTTTCAGCTTTCCGATCCTTGTTTTAGGCAGCTCTTCCTCCACCAGCTTAAAGTGCAGAACTTTTCTGTAGCTTGCCGCCTCAAGGTTATAATCCTCTATGATTTCCTTTACATACTGCTGTATATTTGTTTTTCCCTGCTTTTTGAATTCCACAAGATCAGGCACTACTATTGCATTTAATTTTTCATTCTTTGGCACAATTCCCAGTTCTTTTATCAAATTTTTACTTATAGCCTGTATTTTAGTTTCTATTGCTTCCGGATCTATATTTTTTCCGTTTGATAATACTATCATACTTGATTTACGGCCTTTTACCGTCAGATAACCTTCACTGTCAAGATCTCCAAGGTCTCCTGTTTTCAGCCAGCCGTCTTCCGTTATGATTTCCTTTGTTTTGTCAGGCTTATTATAGTAGCCTTTCATTACCTGAGGCCCTTTTATCCAGATTTCGTCTTCCACTATTTTTACTTCTGTTCTCGGGAGAAGCTTTCCTACTGTACCCAGCTTTCTCTCAGTTATTGTAGCGACAGCAATAATAGGCGACGTCTCTGTCAGCCCATATCCTTCTGTTACATAAAATCCCAGACGTTCAAATAATTCACCTACTTCCACATCCAGCTTTGCCCCTCCGGAAATAAGCTGTTTAAGATTACTCCCCAGTTTTTTATGTACCTTTGCAAAAATAGTTTTTCTTAACTTCATTGATTTTAGGAATTTTGTTGATTTATATATCTGTCTTGGAAGAAAACTGCTGTCTATCTGTGCCTTTATTCCGTCAGCAAGAAGCTTATATACTCTGGGTACTCCTACCATTATCGTAACTCTGTTTTTTCCCAGAGCCTCAAGCATTTCTTTACTGGCTATTTTTGAAACAAAAACTATTGATGCTCCTGAATGCATTACTACTAAAGTAACCATTAAAGGAAGCACATGGTGAAACGGAAGCAGAGCCAGTGTCTGATCCCTATCTGTTATAATCTCTCTTGCTATTATTCCTTCCATATTTGACAGCAGATTTTCAAATGAAAGCATTACACCCTTTGGATTTCCTGTAGTTCCTGAGGTATAAAGCATGGCTGCCGTGTCATCTTTGCTCGGAACCCGGAAATCACCCGGTTTTTCCTTCAATTCTTCTGCTTTTATATTATCCACATTTATTATTTTTACACTATCCGGCAGAAAATCTATTTTTTCAAGAGCCTTTTCCATATTTCCCTTAGTTTCATCCGAACAAAATATTATCTTCGGTACAGCATCACTTATCACATAAGCCATTTCATCAGGATTGCTGTTAGCGTCAATTGCTACTCCCACACCCTTGTTATTCCATATTGAAAAAAAGGCATACAGCCATTCCGGTCTGTTTTCCATCAATATCAGTATATTTTCTCCGTTAAGTTCATCATATATACTTGAAAATCTTTTTATATTCGACATTAATTCTGCATATGTATGCGGTTTATTGTCAAAATCCACAAATGCAAGATGGTTATCTTCTCTCATAAACATATATTATCAGCCTCTTAAATTTATTTTTTATTTATCATATCATAAATTATACTATAAAAAAATAATAATTTAAAATATTTAATATAATCCTGTTACTGCACTGCTTATTGATATCTATACTATCATCTGTTTTTTCGAAATTTTACCTCTGACTTTAATATTTCTGTTTAATTAAATCCACTGAAATAACAATATCCTCCTTATCCAAAAATACTATCATATATTTCCGTCTTACTCCGCTCTCTCCATAAAACTGAAACCCTCTTTTTTCTGCCTCAATGACATACTGAAGACTGTTGGAATAACCATTTTTATTCTGATATCCGTCACCAATAATAAATTTTGGATTTCCCGGCCCCAGAACAGCACTCACCTCATTTTTTGTTAATCCGGACAGTTTTTTTGATTTTATAATCTTTTTTGCCATTTTAGTACGTCTTCTTGATATTTTGAACATCTCGAATGATGATAATGCCTTACTTTCTTCAAATGATTCCGACATATCATAAACCATATAGAAATCATTGGTATTTTTCCAGTAATTCTCATCAAAATCAACCTTACCCGTACAGGAGCTGAAGATCAAAATCAATACCAGCATAAGCGGAATTCTTTTTTTCATTTTTTTCTCCATTTGAATATTTTTCTATTTACTCTATTATACCATAATTATGAAAACAATTTAAATAATCTTAAATATATGAATTTTCTTTTCTTTTTTATTCTGATTAAAAAAATAACCATATTTTCTGCTTGACTTTTTCTGATTAACTTATATAATTAAGAAAAAGACTGACTAAAAAACATTGTACTTTTTTATTAAACCTATGCTATCTGTCCAGGATTCTATAGATTTAATTTTCGTTTTTAGTCAGTCTTCTTTTATTTATAATTTATCCTTTTCAGAAAATCCTCGGGATTTTCTCTGTCAAATATCTCTCTGCCCATTACTGCATAATCTATCTGTTTTTTTTTCAAAAATTCCAGATGTTCCTCTTTTACTCCGCCGTCTACCCATAATTCCAGTCTTTTCTCACCCAGCGCTTCCTCTATATTTTCCAAAACTGCCGGATTAAATATCTGTCCTCTAAAATCCGGTTCCGATGTCATAAACATTACTGCATCTGTTATTCCGAATAGATATCTGTAATTTTTCAAATCAGAACATGGATTTAATGCTATCCCTGCTCTTATTCCCAGAGATTTTATTTTATTCAGCACCTCGCTTAAATATCTGCATGACTCTACATGTATAAAAATTATGCAGCAGCCCGTGTTTTTCAGTTCATTAATATAATTCTCAGGATTGCTTACCATAAGATGCACTGAAAAAGGCAGCTTATAATTTTCTCTTATCTGTCTCACAGTTTTCAGCCCAAATGTAATATTTGGTATAAAATTACCGTCTTCTATGTCTATGTGCAAATTCTCATAATATCTGCTTCCGATTCTGCCTAATTCTTTCTCAATATTATATTGACTGGCAGAAGCTATAGAAGGAAGAATTTTCATATTATCACAAACCTTTTGAACTTCTGAATTTCTTTACCTTATCCATAAATTCTTTTACTCTTGCCTTATCTACATGATTTTCAAACTTTCCGTCATATTTAAACGTAGTTCCCACTACTGCCCCGTCTGCAATAGACAGCTGTTCCTCCACATTATTCAGTCTTACCCCTGTATTGGCAAAAATTACTGTTTCTCCTGCCACATCCTTTACCTGCTTTAATACTGCAGAATCTGTCTCGCTTCCTGCTGTAAGTCCGGATACGCACAGTGCATCTGGTCTGTTATTAAATATAGTTGATCTTGCTACATCCTTTATATCTCTGTCTGCCAGATATCTTGCTGCTTCCGGTACAATATTAAAGAGCAGCTTTACATTTTCCGCACCGATTCTTCTCTGATGTCTTATAGTTTCACCTATATTAGTATTCCAGATACCAAAGTCACTGGCATAAACTCCTGTAAATATTTCTCTTACGAATTTTGCATCTGTTGCTGCTGCAAGATCGAGTGATTTTTTTGCATCCCATAACACATTTACCCCGTAAGGAATTTTTATTTCAGATTTTAATTCTCCTATTATTCTTGCCATAGCTGCTACAGTTTCAGTTTTTACTTCTGTAAGATAAGGAAGCGAAAATTCATTTGAAAACATAACCGCATCCACTCCGCCTTCCTGAAGTGCCAGAAAATCCTCTCTTGCTTTTTCCATCACATAAGCCATACCTTTTTCCTTGTCATAATAAGGGTCTCCGGGCAACGGCAGCAAATGACACATTGCTATTATCGCCTTTTCTGTTCCAATCACATCTTTTAACCAACTCATTTTTATTCCTCCTATATATTGTTATTTGTACAAAACATTATTTATATCTCCATAGATATCAATCTGCAAGTGCTTTTTTTCTGTTATAATATACAGCACCCGCTGCCAATGCCAGAAGACACACTATTCCTATTATTCCGAATCTCATAAACTGTGTAATAACCCAGTCAAAAACATTTCCTACTGCCAGTGCCGATATCTTTGCATCTCCCTGTGTAAGCCCCAGCTGTCCGTCTACTGCCATCTGTGTAAAGTACGGTGCAAAATAGCTCGCTATCAGTAAAACTATTACCATATTTATTACAGAGCTTATAAGTGTTCTAAGCATATCACCCTTATGTATTACAGTAGCCATACATATAAAGAACGGTTCAAACGGAAGATCAGCCAGCGGAAGCACTGTATTTCCGGGAAGTATAGCCGCTATCAGTATCATTATCGGTATTAATATTATTCCTACGGATATTGTGGTAGGATGTCCCAAGGTAACCGCCGAATCCATCCCGATATAGAATTCCTTTCCTTGAAAATGTTTATTAAAGAATTTTTTTGCTGCTTCTGAAATCGGCAAAAGTCCTTCAACAATAATTTTTATCATTCTCGGAAACAGTATCATAATTCCTACTACTGCTATTATCAGAGTTAATGCGTCTCTCAGTCCGTATCCCGCAAGCAGGCTGAATAAAATTCCCAAGGCTATTCCTATTATTACAGGATCTCCTATCATTCCGAATTTTTTTTGAATAAACTGTGAATCTATTTTTTTATTTTTCATAAAGGGTATTTTGTTATAGAGACATTCAAGCAGATAGAACAGTGGTACTGTACTTGCCCCGTATCCCTGACATATGGATATTCCGTCTATCCCAATTATATTCTGTACCCTTTTGGCTGTAAAATCAGCTGATATGAGACAGAACGCCGCATGAAACATTGCTCCTGCTAAGCCGAATATAAGACTTCCTGTCATCAGATAAACTATTGATCCTGTAATCGAATAATGCCAGTAATTATAAATATCAATATTCATTGTCTTAGTTACTCTCAAAAAAAGCAAAACTATATTCAGAACAAATATTACCGGAATTACCAAGGCTCCCACCGCTGTGGCATATCCTACACCTGATGCAGTTCCCGAGCCTACATCAATCACATTCAGATTTAATCCGAATCTTTTTACCATAATATCTACTGCCGGGTTCAGATACTGCACTACCACGCCGACCACAAGATTCATTCCCAGAAAACCTACTCCGGCTGTTACTCCGGCTTTTATTGATTTTAGAAAGCTCAGTCTGAAAAGAAGAGCCACCAAAATCAGTACAATCGGTACAAAAACCATACCTCCGAGACTCAAAATATAGTTAATAAATCCCTGCATGTTATCCTCCTTCTATTTTACTAAGATAAAATTTCCAATAATTTTTCAGTGGCTTCTTCTTCATTTATGCCTGTCAAAAAAGCCGTTCCAAGCAGTACAGGCGCATTATATTCCTCATCCACCCTCATTGACGTAACTATCAAATCAACATTTGATGCATTAGATGCTATTTCTGACAAAATACACTGGTTTATTACACAGTCGATTCCCTTTTCTTCAAGAATTCCTTTTATTTTTTCAGAAATCATTGTAGAAGTCGCCATTCCTGTTCCGCAGGCTACAAGTATTTTTTTCATGTTTTTTCCTCTCCTTTTATTTGATTTTATTTACATAACTGATCTTTGCCAAATTCCATTTCAGGACTGTAATTTTTCAAAAAAGTATAAAGAAATTTATACATATTTTCCAGATCCTCCATACTTATTACTTCTACAGGGGCATGTGTATATCTTGTGGGAATAGAGATACTTCCCGTTACTGTTTTAGCATTCTCAAACAGTATGTAGGCTGTTTCGGTAAGCACTCCCAGAGCCACTTCCCTTTGAAACGGAATGTTATTTTCCCTGCATATTTTTTCAAGATATGCCGAAAATTTTCTGTTGGGAAGATATCCTGCAAGCGTCCCTCTGCCGTGATGATTCATATAAGTAATGCCCGGTCCTTTTCCTATTACTACGTCTGAATATCCTGCAAGATCCGGTGTATCACATGAAGGTGTCACATCTACACCTATTGCTATATCAGGGTTTATCTCTTTTACAGCCGGCATGATTCCTCTTATATTGAACTCCTCCTGAACGCTGAAAACTATATAGAGTTCATAATCCAGCTTTTCTTTTTGTATTTCTTCCGCAAGACACAATAGTGCTGCCAGCGGTGCCCTGTCATCCATTGCCTTATTGCTTACAAGATTATTTGCCAGCTCGTTAAAGTTACTTTTGACTGTTACCGGATTCCCGGGTTCTATTCCCAGCTTGTATACATTTTCTTTTGAAACAGCACCTATATCAACATAAAGCTTCTCATAAGAACCTATAATTCCTTTTTCATCAGGCTTTAGATAATGATGTGATTTCACTCCCACCACACCGGTTACAGTTCCTTTGCTGCCTGCTATTTCTACCACTGAACCCGGAAGCGTGTTCAAATTTACCGAACCCAGTTTTTCTACTCTCAAAAACCCGCTGTTTTCTATCTTTCTGACTACAAGCCCTACTTCGTCCATATGTCCGAATAACATAACTTTTTTGCTGTTTTCCCGCGAAGAATCAAATTTCACCGTAAGGTTTCCTATAGAGTCCGCTTTTATATGATCTGCCTTATTTTTCAGCTTTTCATACAGATACTTTATTACTTCATCTTCATATCCTGAATTTCCCTGTAATTCTGTAAGCTCTCTTACATATTTTTTCATTTTGTCCATTGTTCCTCCTTTTTCACTTTATTTGAATGTTTCATCCAAGAGATCATAAATCTCATCTTTTGTTACGGATTTTTTTATTTTTTCAAGCTTTCCGGAATCCTGTATAAGATTCGAAAGTCTCATTAAATAATCAATATGCTTATCTCTGTTATGAAAAACCAGTCCAAAAACTATATTTACGCCGATCATTCCTTTATCCTCGGCATTTTGAAATTCTACAGGCTTTTCCAGTGTAAGCACTACCAGCTTGTCTGCCCTGCTGTTCACAGGATCGGCATGCGGCATTGCTATATTTATATTTTTCAGCTGAAATCCCGTAGGAAACTTCTCTTCCCTTTTGTTAACAGCCTCTTCATATGTATCAGTCACATAATTTCTTTTTTTTAGTTCATCTGCAATAAATCCAAACAGTTCACTTTTATTTTCAAAATTCATATTTATAAAAATAAGGTCTTTGTCAATTTCTCTCATGTTTTCCTCCTATATCTTTATTTTCTCCCAGCCGGACTTTATCTCCCTGTATACCTCATCACCCGAATTTTTTTCTGAGATTTTTTTATACAGATCACAGTTTTCTATGACCCTGTGTAATTCCAAAAGCCCGAATGTATGTTCCTTTTTATCACGGCTGCATAATGTGATTACACAGTTAATAAAGTGATTTTCAGGAAATTCCACCCCTTCTTTTATATAAAGAAATGACAATCCTGCTTTTCTAACTTTTTCAAGATAATTCCCGTGTCCCAATATAAAGTTCTTTTTCAAAACCATATATGTCCCGTGTTTATAGACCATGTCTATTACACTTTCTACATATTCCCATTCTGTGTAGCCGTTATCCACCAGAATACGGCCGGATATTTCCATTGCTTCCTGCCAGTTTTTTACACTGTTTACCACTTTTATATTTTCCTTCGGAAGGAGTTCCAGAAGATTCTTTCTGTGAGATTCCATTATTTTTTCATCCTCTGTACTGAATATCTTCTCAAGCCCTTCTGTGAGCTCTTTGCTATTTCTTACGTCACAGTTCTCCTTTATCACTTTAAGAACCTCATGCATGTAATATTCCCTGCTTGCATTTTTCCTTTTTATCCCCAGCTGTTCTATATTCTTTTTATCCTGAAGATTAGGTATGGTATTTATTGTAAGATACGGCTTATCAGGCAGCTCCTTTATTTTTACAGTGGAAAGAATTATATCCGTTTTATCCAGATTATATTTTTCCAGCTGATATACAGGAATAAGATCCGTTATCTCCACATTAAATTCCTCACTGATTATCTTTTTCAAAAGCTTTGAAGTTCCATAGCCGAGTCCGCATACAATAAGGATTCTTTTCTTTCCAAGATTATAATTTCTGTCAATTGACATTTTGAAATGTATTGTAATAAAGGCTATTTCATCTTTATTAAGTTTTTCATCCAGATACTGTTCATATCCTGCTATTCTTTTTTCCACAATACCGAACAAAAATGGTACTTCATCTTCTACCTCCTTATAAATACTGTTTTTCAGCTTTATATTGTTTTTTATTCTGTAGGCTGCCAGCTTCATATGATAGATAAGATCATTTAACAGGATTAGATCATTTGTCATATCTAGATTTATATCTGACGACACTTTTGATATGAGATTTTCCAGAATTTGTTTTACCTGTTTCCATGAATTATTTACATCATAATTCTTATTTTCAATGTATATCTCTACTATTTTTATTATTTCCTGAGGTGTCAGCTTTATATCCGCTTTATTTTCCAGAATATTTATATGTGATTTTATGATTTTATGCTCCTTTATATTTTCCAGAAATAAAACATCATCAAGATCTTCTTTAAGGTATTTCTTATTTCTTATACGAAGAATCATTAACCGCAGATAATTCATAATATAGTTATGCAGAACATCAGAAAATTTTTCATTCATATCTTCGTTTATTTCTTCCAGATATTCTCTAATTGCTCTTTCTGTCTGCAAATTGCTTTCCTCTTTTTCTGCTTTTGTCCCGCTGTATGAATTCAGAAATATCTGCTTCAGATTTCTTTTAAAAACATCTATTTTATCTCTCTGATCTGTACCAAAAGATTCTAAACCGCTTTCCAGAAGGATATTCAGAATCATTCTTCTTATACTGTCTTCACTGCCTTGTACCTTCAGTCCCTTTTTGGCTATCTGTACCAGCTTCAGGCCATTTTTTCCGAGTATCAGCTTTAGTTCCCTTATGTCATTTTTTAGTGTAGACAGGCTTACTCCTATTTCATCCAGCACAGACTGTATGGTAAATGTCCCTGTTTTCAAAAGTATAAAAATAAGTACCAGTCTCTGCCTCTCATCTTTACTGAATATATAATCCTCATCTTTTATTATAAAAGTACTGTTCTCAAGTAAAATTCTGTCCTCGCTGCCAAAAAAAAGTTCTCCTTTTGCTGTTGTTTTTATAACAGGAAGTTTTTCTTTATTCAGATAGAAATTTATATTATCCAGTTTATATCTGATATTTCTGTCGGTGGTATTATATTTTTTCACCAGCTCTCCGGGAAATACAGATTCATTTTTTATTATTTCATTTAGAATAGAACAATCCAGATTATTTATACTCATATGTTTCTCCTTCCATGATCATTTATACCTTATTATTTTTTATTTTTAAAGTTTAAGCTTTTTCCTAAATAGAAGAAAAGATTTATCTGTTTCTGAAATTTTTTTTATATTTTTTTCAATAACAGCATATATTTGACGTCATGATTATCTGTTAAATTTTTCCATCAGAATATTTTCCCGAATTTTCGGCTGTACATTTTGATATATCAAATTTTCAGCATGTTATTTCTATATTAATTATATCTCATCTTAATAACAGCAATATTTGCCTAAAAATAAAACTACTGTTTTTTTTAGTTAAACATCAATGAATATTTTTTACGAAAAAAATAAATGTTATATATGATGGTTATACATCAGACAGTAAAATCAGAGGTTAAGCCTGATGAGAGCCAGGACCGGCATTTCAGACACAGATATTTTCTTTCAAAATATTTTTATCCGGTTGTATTCATTTTTATAATAATATATAATTTATTATAAACAAATCAGGGAGGTATAAAATGGTTCATTTAGTTTACTGTGACAATAAAGAAAAAGTTCTTGAGAAGATTCTTGACGGTTCAAAAACAATGATAGTCAGAGGCGCTGCCGGGAGAAAAATTCCGCACAGCAGAGTTTTTGATGATGAAATACTGTATTTTATGAAAAAAGGCAGTAAAAAAATTTCTGCCAAAGCCAGAGTTAAAAATGTCCAAAATTTTCTGAAATTAACAGATCAGGAAATAAAAGAAACTCTTGAAAAAAATCAGGACAAGCTGATGCTGTCGGAAAAACAAAAAGAGAGATGGCATAAAAAATGTCTGTGTCTGATAGAATTTGACAATCTGGAGGAAATTACCCCTTTAGACTTTGATCATCAGGGAAATATGGATGACTGGCTGATAATTGAAAAAATTGAAGATGTGGTAGTAGGAACGAGTATTCCTTATAACTATGAAAAATCAAAATTTAAATAAATTTATTATTTGATCTGTCTGATTTATAAATATAAAAACTGATTTGTATACTTTCAAAATGAAAGAGTGCAAATCAGTTTTATTTTATAAAAATTAATTATATAATTTTTTATATTAATATTCTAAATTTTTATCTAATCTAAAATAAGCTTTGTTCTGAACAGCGAAAAAAGATTATTGTATCTTTCCAGAGTATTTACCAGAATCTCGGCATCCTGCGGAAGATCCTTCTTTAGAATTTTATAGCCTTTAATTATTGTAACTTCCGGCAGCTGTACAAGTCCGGTAATAGCATCCCAGAAAGCATCCCAGCTCATTCCGTAAAAATGGGGAAACTCCAGTTCGGACTTCAAAAGCTTATGCAGTTCCTGAGAGTCTTTTATATTTTCCACATTAATTACAACATATTTTTTTCTTGTTCCTTCTTCTTTTACGTCCATACAAACCTCCTATCCTTATATTTTTCACAGAATTCCCGATACTAAAACTCTGCATCAATATATTTACCTCTATAATATCACAAAATTTACGTTTTTGGTCATTTTTTTTATAAATCATACTGAAATTTTCCGGGTGAATTTCCGAGAATTCCTTCCAGCATATAGAAAAACTCTTCATATTCAGAAAATACCTTATCTTTTTTTCCTGCCTTTGATACCTTGAATCCCAGAATATAAGTTTTTTTCTTTCCGTCATATCTGTATATTTTCAAATTTCTGTTTATATTCCCCACATAATAAGACGGCGGCGTGAGAGAAATCTTACTTATTTCGTTAAAATTAAAACGTTCTTCATCAAGAGATATTTCATTTGTTCTAAGCTTTATATTTTCAGGCATTTTTCTTTTTGTTCTGCCTAAACTAAATAAAACAAGCAACAAGTATATTAAAAGACATACTGCCATCCCGGCTAAGAAAAACCATGAATCCCTTTCACCGAAATAAGTCAGAAGAAAAAATAATGCCAACAGTAAAAATGATCCAAATATCAGTCCGAAATATTTTTTGAAGGCTATATTCCTGAATATTTTATTTTTATCAAGGAAAAAGTCCTTGTTTACCTCACTCAAAATTATATTCGGAGTTTCCTTTACCGTACCCTTTGTTTCGGCATTTCCGGAATATGCTATTATTAATGACATGAATTCATCGAAGTCTTTTTTAGTCAGAGCACAGACATACTTTTTTTCTTTTTTCCCGTCATCTGCTATCAGCTGTCTTGAAGTTCCTGTTGGTATACCGTTGTAACTGTTTCTGACTACATAAGAGGACATCACATACTTTTCATACGGTAATTCACGTGTGATTTTATCTCTTTTTTTAAATAAAACCCCTTTATTTGTCACTATATAATCTGGTCCGTCTACAATGCGGTAAATGGATATGATCATAACAAGTACCACTAATACTGCAGATATAATTACTGATATCAGTGTTTCGAATTTTACCAGATCAGTAAAAATATAATATGATATCAGAAAAAATATAAGACCGAGAAATATCATGCCAAACACCGGCATTATCAGTCCCAATAATGATTTATGCTTATTCTTGAAGTAATGCTCCACTTAATCTACCTCCAATTTATTTTTTAGATATTATATCATATTTTATTCATAATATATACCAGATATGACAATTGTACTTTTTTCCAGAAAAAAAAACTGTACCGAAACTACGCCGGTACAGTTTAATAAATAATATTATACAATGTTTTATCAGTAATATTGAAAAGCTTCGGTTCTGTACCTTCAAAGCCTTATTTATTTCTTAATTTACTTTCTTTTTAAGAAGCCCCAGAATAACTGCAGTAATAACAGCACCTATTAATATAGCAAGAAGATATACCCACGCATTATTTGATAAAAATGCTACTACCAGTCCTCCATGCGGTGCAGGTATGGAAATATTAAAGAACATTGATATTGCACCTGCCACTGCCGACCCTGCTATTGATGCCGGAAGCACTCTCAAAGGATCTCCTGCCGCGAATGGTATTGCTCCCTCAGTAATAAAGGACAATCCCATTATATAGTTTGTTTTTCCTGCTTCACGTTCTTCCGTATTGAATTTATTCTTAAATATAGTAGTAGCAAGAGCTATTCCTAAAGGCGGCACCATTCCTCCGGCCATTACTGCTGCCATTATCGGTGTTCCGTATTCTCCTGCCGCAGCTGTAGCCAGCGTACCTGTGGCAAATACATAAGCCGCTTTATTTACAGGACCTCCCATATCCACAGCCATCATTCCGCCCAGTATAATTCCCAGCAGTATTCTGCTTGTTCCGCCCATTGTCTGAAGCCAGTGTACAAGACTTTCATTTATAAATCTTACAGGCGGATTCAGTATGATTATCATCAGCACACCTGTAAGCAGCACTGTCAATAAAGGATAAAGCAGAATAGCTTTTATTCCGTTCAAACTCTTAGGCAGTCCTTTTAATGATGCAATGACCAGCTTCGTAACATAACCGGCAAGGAATCCGGCAAGCATGGCACCAAGAAACCCTGAACCTCCTGAAACTGCTAATGCTCCGCCGACAAAGCCTGCTGTAAGAGCTGGTCTTTCTCCTATACTGTATGCAATATATGCTCCCAAAATAGGAATAAACAGACCAAATGCCGCTCCCCCGATATCCATAAATAATTTCGCAATATATGTAGTACTTCCAAGAGCCGAGCTTCCAGCAGCATCTGCTGCTCCCTGTACTCCTGCCAGCTTATCAAATAAAAATGCCAGTGCTATTAATATACCTCCGCTCACTACGAAAGGCAGCATAAATGATACTCCTGTCATCAAATGCTTATAAATCCCAGTTTTCTCCTTAGATGCTCCTTTTCCGCCTGAGCTAGTTTCACCTGAACCTGCGAATACAGGCATATCTCCGGCAACAGCTCTTTGGATAAGACCTTTTGCATCACGTATAGCTTCTTTTGTTCCTGTCTGTATTACTTTTTTACCGCTGAATCTGTCTGTTTCTATTCCTCTGTCTATTGCAAGTATTACACCTTTTGCTTTTTCTATATCTTCTGCGGTAAGCTTATGCTTTACTCCGTCAGTTCCGTTAGTTTCCACTTTTATCGGCACACCCAGCTCGGCTGCTGCTTTTTTTAATGCTTCTTCTGCCATATACGTGTGTGCTATCCCTGTAGGACACGCTGTTGCCGCTATTATGAAATTATCACTGCTGTTATCCGCTTCTGCATTTTCTTCCAGCTTTGCACTTTCTTTTTTGTTTATTAGATCAAGTATCTCTTCCTTAGTCCCCATCTCAAGTATATTTGTTCTGAAATCTGTATCCAAAAGCATCTGAGTCAGTCTTGCCAAAGTTTCTATATGTGCATTATTGGCGTCCTCAGGTGCTGCTATCATAAAAAATATAGTTGACGGCTCCCCGTCCAATGATTCATAATCTATCCCTTTTTTGCTTCTCCCGAATGCAAGTGCAGGTTTTTTTACATATTTTGTTTTGGCATGAGGAATTGCTATTCCTTCTTCCAAAGCTGTAGAGCTTAATGCTTCCCTGTTTTTTATCTCACCCATAAATCCTTCAAGGTCGTCTATAATTCCCGTACTAAGAAACATTTCGGCAAGTTCATTGATTACATCTTCTTTGGTTACCGACTGTAAATCCAGATTCATTCTTTCTTTAATCAGCAGTTCAGTAATTTTCATCCTATACTCCTTCCTTTTTTAGAGTAACTTCATTATAAAGTCTATATATTAAATCCTTTTCTCCCAAACCATACGAATAAGCAGTAGCAGATCCCGAAGCTACGGCAAGCCTGAAAGAATCTTCAGGTGATCTGCCTGTTTCTATTCCGGCTATAAATCCTGCTACCATGGAATCTCCGGCTCCCACGGAATTTATAAGCTCTCCTTTAGGTGCTTCGGCAAGGTATGCCCCTTCTTTATTTACCAGCAGAGCTCCCTTACCGCCCATTGAAACTATAACATTTTTTACATTTCTTTCCAGAAAATAAGCACACTTTTTTATTATGTCGGCTGTAGTACTGAGCCTTGTCTCGAACATCTCTTCCAATTCGGCTATATTAGGTTTTATCAAAAAATTCCCGTTTAGATTTTCTTTTAAAAGGTTTCCTCTTGTATCCAGAACTATCTTTGTACCTTCCGGAAGCATTTCTGCAAGCTTCTTATATATATTTCTTTCAATACTTCCCGGAATACTCCCTGAAAGTATAAGAATATCATCCTTCTGCAATTTTGATATTTTTTCAATAAGTTTTTCTTCTGCTTCCTTTGTTATTTTCGGTGACAAACCGGCTATTTCAGTCTCTTTGGAATTATTGTTTATTTTTACATTTATTCTTGTTATACCGTCCAGTTCCACAAAGTCCGATTCTATTCCCTCGTCATAAAGATTTTTTTTTATAAAGTCTCCTGTAAAGCCTGCTGTATAACCCAGAGCCTTCGATTTTATTCCCAGATTGGCAAGAAGCTTCGATACATTAATTCCCTTTCCTCCTGCTCTGATATTAACCTCTTTTGATAAATTCAGGTCTCCCTCCTGAAAACTGTCCATATATATATCATAATCCAGTGCAGGATTAAGAGTTAGTGTATATATCATTATATTTCCTCCTTTAACATGTATTTGTTATATCTGCTGTCTGTAAAATCATCTGTTATGAGTATACAGTTTTCTACATTACCGAATTTTACACTGGATGACATGCCGAATTTTTCTTTATCCGCTAAGATATATGTTGTATCTGATATTTCCAGTATTTTTTCTTTTAGAATAGCTTCTTTTATGTCCGGCGTCATAAGACCCTTATCGATATCCACTCCGTTTACCCCCAGAAAGCTTATGTCAAATCTGTATTTTTCTATATTTTTCAAAGCTTCTATTCCGACTACAGCTTTAGTGGTTGGCTTTACCTCGCCGCCGATTATAATTGTCCTGATTTTACACTGTATCAATTTATCAAGATGCATTAATCCGTTAGTAACAACTGTTATGTTCTTATTTTTCAGATACTCTATCATATAATATGTAGTCGAACCGGCATCAAGAAATATAAAATCACCCTTTTTTACAAGCCTTGCTGCCCTTTTGGCAATTTTTTTCTTTGCCTCGACATTCTCCTCAAATTTTATATTTATTTCCGGTTCAAAATTAATCTTTCTTTTGGCGACTATCCCTCCGCTGACTTTACTCAGAAGGTCTCTGCCTTCAAGCTTATTTATATCTCTTCTTATTGTCGCTATGGAAACATTCAAAAATTCTTCTATTTCCTCATATGATAATCTACCCTTTTCCTCTAATTTTTTTAGAATTATCTCATGTCTTTCTATTTCAAACATTTTTATCACCACTTTAACTATACCACATATTTTTTTAAAGTCAATCATTTTTTTTCAAAAAAAATCATTTTTGATCATAAAAAATTATTTTTGATCGTGATTAACAACTGCACCATAAAAAAATACCTGATCATTGATAATTTCAATTTTCAGGTAATTCATTTATATTTTTAATTTCTTTTACTGCTTTATTTTTTTTAAAACCATTTCAAAAAAATTTCTAAATCCTTCCTCATGCCCGAACGAATCCTTCTCTTCTTCCATTTCCACATAGTATTTTCCGGATTTCATATGTATGGAAATACTGTCCAGAGGATAACCCTCAGTTTGTATCCTATGCCGAAACGGGGACAGGATAAATCTTTCTCCCGAAATATCATCTCCGCTGTAGCTGAAAATATTTTTTTCATCTGCAATGAGACATATCGCATTACGGTATCTTGCTTTACATTTTCCGCTGAAAGTACCTGCCAGCTTTGAATAATATTCTATCATCTCATTATCACTCATATATATTCCGTTAACTCTCCGCACATGCACCCCGGGCTGAATATTTTCATCCAGTCCCTCAATAAAGAGACCTGAATCACATGAAAAAACGGGCATTTTCAAAATTTTGTAGTAAGCCAGAGCCTTTATTTCTGCATTTTTCAAAGGATCATTCCCTGATTCATCCACATCAGGAAGAATAATACCGGTATCTGATAAACCGGTTATTTCCAGATCCAGTCCGCCTAATATCTTTCTCATATCCTCAAGCTTTGCTTTATTTTTTGTACCATATATGATTTTCATCTGTCCACCGCCTTATTTCCCATTATATCATAACCTGTCAAGCCATTTAAAGGAAAAATATTCTATGCCTGCTAAATTTCCAAATAAAATAACAGCAGTCGGAATATTAATATTCTTAAGCTTTTCTAAAATAAAAAAACAGAAAAATCTATCCTTGCCGATATACTTTTCTGTTTTTTAAAGCTTTATTTTTAATATATAATATTATTATTTCGGATCTTATTACAGTTAATCTGCATACAGCAGCAAAATTTTATAAAAAAACCTCCGGTTCTCTTCTGGCCGAGAATTTTTTTTCAAAAATCTTACTTGCTAAAGCATAGCGTACTCCGGAAAAGCCTCTGCTGTTCGTCGGACATGCTGTAAAACATGCCGTACACCTAATACATACTTTTCTGTTTATCTTTTCGGGCTGTTCTGTAGAAATTGCATTTACAGGACAGATTCCGGCACAGAGTCCGCATTTCCTGCATGTTTTTTGTACAGATGGATTTAATGGGATTGCGGCAGGCTCTCTATACGGGAAATTTCCCTTTACTTCAAAGTTTATTTCCTTAATATCCGGAATGGATTCGAATTTTTCACAGCTGTCTTTTGCAAACCTTCTTACAGCCTGTTTATCTTTTATATCAGGTCTCAGATATCCTACTCCCGGAAAAATCGAATGCTGGGCAATAAAAGCTCCTGCACTGATCACTATAAATCCGTTTTCTCCCAAAATAGTTTTTAGTTCAAGCAGTGCATCGTCATAATCTCTGTTGCCATATATCACAGCAGCTATTACAGGTGTATTATTTCCTTTTATCTTTGAAAGACTTTCAGCACATACGGCTGGTATCCGACCTGCATATACAGGCATTCCCACCACTACAAAATCTTCATTTCCAAATGATATTTCTTCTTCAGGAGGATTATTTAGCAAATCATATTCTTCTTTTTTCCGCGAAAAATATTTGGTAATTTCATTTACAATAGTTTTCGTTGTTCCTGTAGGACTGAAATAAATTTCCTTCATATGGTTATATTCCATTAATACGCTCCCTCCATTTTCTATATTCGATTCTATTGCCGAATATTTCACCATTTTTAACCTCTTTATTTTTATATACCAAAAAAGATCATAACATTAGATTATTTTTAAAGCTGTTTCTTCTGATTACACAGAAATTACAACAGAAAACTGATTATTTCAAATGGATTTTTTTTATTATTTTAGAACAGATTTCTGAATAAATACAGAATTGAATTTGAAATTATCTGATTATATTATTTTTTCATGTTACACTTTATAAAAAAACAGATTTAAAAACAGAAATATTAATTTTATTAAAAATACAAAAATAAAAAGGTTTTTCAGAATCAAAACCCGTTACTAAAATATATATGAATAATCACTATTATTCTATACAATATCGCAGGTTCAAAAAATTCTTCAATCTATTATACCCCGAATAATTCATTATGTCGATAGCTGTTCCTCAATATTTCCGGAATATTTTTCCAGTTGTTGCAAATCAAAGCCTCGAAATTCAAGGTATATATCATTTTAAAATATAAAAAACTATTTTAACAAATTATTGAAGTCTTATTTTCACACCGCTGCCGAATACATCCCAGATAATTGCTTCATCTCCGTACTCAACCGGTATTTTAAATACAATTTTACTTTCTTTAGCTTCTTCAGGCTTTATCTGTCCGGAAAATGCCCCATAACCCGGCTCATCTGTTTTTACGCTGTCTATTTCCAGCATATACTCCGCTTCCCCCAGAAGTATTTTCCCCGAATTCGGCAGATTTTTATTTTCGCTGTTTTTGTTTTTGACCATTACATCTATAACAAAATATTCTGCTCCTTCTTCTTTATTTAACAATATTTTTGAGTCATTTTTTAAAGAATCGGAGAGACTTGTTTTTATAATAGTAATTTCAAAATGATCCGCTAAGAACGGCTTGTTAAACCTCACCAGCCTTACTTTTTTTTCACCTACCTCATAAGTTTTCACTGCTTTGTAATTCTTCACAAAAAGTCTGCAGCCTATACCGCCTGCAGCTAAAATCACAAGAAAAATAACCCCTGAAATTAAGATTCTTTTTCTTTTCATTTTTGCTCACATCCTTATACTAAATTAAACATTTAATTTCCAAAAATCATATTAATATTTTATACAGTAAAACAGCTTTCTTACAGTTATTCCTCCAGTTTGACAAAAAGCTCCTCTAAAGCAATGCAGGCAGTTTCCACTTTTTCACTGTCCTGCTCGGATAAAAATCGGCTTCCCCCAGAGAGAAAATCCGTTAAATAAATACAGCTTAAGAATAATCGTTTTGGAATATAGTCCTGTTTTTTCCAGATTTCTGTAAATCTCGTTATATAATAAATCATCAAATGTATTTTCATTTCTCAGTTTTACCAGAAAATTCATTACCTTATTTTCAAAATCATTGAAATTCTCCATTTTCCAAAACCACTCCCAAAGAAAAAACTGTTTTTTATTCATAAAAATATATAAAACATTGTATCACGTACTCTGTGAAAACTCTAACATTATTAATTTAACACTGCTTTAGTAAAATTTATTTATTTTCCATTTTTTGCAATACACATTTTATATTAGAACATAACATAATATTATTTTTACATAATATCAAAAAAAGCTGCCCTTATTAAGAGCAGCCTGTGTTTTTATCCTTTTATTTTATTAACGATTTTTTCTACTGTAAATCCATATTCTTCTATTACTTTTCCTGCCGGTGCTGATGCTCCGAATGTATCTATTCCTATTGCCAGTCCGTCCATTCCTACATATTTATGCCATCCGAATGTCGATCCCATCTCAAGTGATACTCTGTTTCTTACTCCTTTTGGAAGGATACTTTCCTTATACTCACAGCTCTGTCTTTCAAAAAGCTCCATACTCGGCATACTTACTACCCTTACTGATTCTCCTGCTTTTTCCAGTTCCTTTGCTGCTCCCACTGCCAGAGATACTTCTGATCCTGTTGCTATTATTATTCTTCCAAAATCTTTGTTTGTCTCGTAAGATACATATGCTCCCTTTGCTACATCTTCCATTGACGAACCTTCTGTTACATCCAGATTCTGTCTGCTTAATACTAAAAGTGTCGGTGTCTTCTTACTTTCTGCAGCTACCTTCCATGCTCCCTGTGTTTCTCTGCTGTCTGCTGGTCTTATTACATTTATATTCGGAATTGCTCTTAAACCTGCAAGCTGTTCTATCGGTTCATGTGTCGGACCGTCTTCCCCTACTGCTATACTGTCATGAGTAAGTACATAAGTTACCGGTAATCCCATTAATGCTGATAATCTTATTGCTGCCTTCACATAGTCACTGAATACAAAGAATGTTCCCCCGAATGTCTTCAGTCCTCCGTGTAATACCATTCCGTTCAGTATCGCTCCCATTGCAAATTCTCTTACTCCAAACTGAATATTTCTGTTTTCTCTGTGCTCTGCGTCAAACAGTCCTTCTCCTTTTATCATTGTCATATTTGAATGTGCTAAGTCTGCCGAGCCTCCTATGAAATTCGGTATCTGTCCTGCTATTGCATTTATCGCATCATTTGATGCATTTCTTGTTGCCTGTGAATGTCCTGCTTCATATGCCGGGAATTCTATCTTTATATTATCAAATAATGTTCCTGCCGCTATTTCTTCTATCTCTT
Organism: Sebaldella termitidis ATCC 33386; assembly: GCF_000024405.1. Lineage (NCBI taxonomy): Bacteria > Fusobacteriati > Fusobacteriota > Fusobacteriia > Fusobacteriales > Leptotrichiaceae > Sebaldella > Sebaldella termitidis. The sequence goes on from NC_013517.1 coordinate 4,002,665, forward strand.
TTCCCAGCTCAGGATATTTTTCCTTATACTTTCCTACAAGGGCTTTCCATTCCTCTGACTTTGCTGTTCCTCTTTCTGCTACTGATTTCTTATAGTCCTCATATACCTCTGCCGGAACTTCAAATGCTTCATAGTCCCATTTCAGATATTCTCTTAATCCTTTTGTTTCTTCTGCTCCCAAAGGTGCCCCGTGTGAACTGTTCTTTCCTGCTTTTGTCGGTGCTCCGTATCCTATTACTGTTTTTATCTCTATTAATGTCGGCTTTGTTACATCTTTCTTTGCTTCTTTTATTGCCGCATCTATTGCTCCAAGATCATTGCCGTCTTTTACCGTTAGTACCTGCCAGCCGTAAGCTTCATATCTCTTAGCCACATCTTCTGTAAATGTTTCTCTTGTTTCACCATCAAGACATATATCATTGGAATCATAAAGTACTACCAGTTTCCCCAGCTTCTGTACTCCTGCAAATGAACTTGCCTCTCCGCTCACACCTTCCATAAGATCTCCGTCTCCGCAGATTACATATGTAAAGTGATCTATTATATTCATATCTTCTTTATTATATTTTTTCGCAAGATGTGTTTCTGCCAGTGCCATTCCCACTGCTGTGGCAATTCCCTGTCCAAGGGGACCTGTTGTCGTGTCCACTCCTTTTGTATGTCCGAACTCAGGATGTCCTGGTGTCTTAGAACCCCACTGTCTGAAATTCTTTATGTCTTCCATAAACACATCAAAACCGCTTAAATGTAATAATGAATATATTAACATCGATCCGTGTCCTGCTGACAGTACAAATCTGTCTCTGTTCAGCCATTCAGGTTCTTTTGGATTCACGTTAAGGTGTTCGCTCCAAAGTGTGTACGCCATAGGTGCCGCACCTAATACTATTCCGGGATGTCCTGACTTTGACTTCTCTATCGCATCCACTCCCAGCATTCTTATTGCATCTACTGACAATTGTTTTACATTTTTTTCCATTTAGCCATCTCCTCTTTTCCTTTTTTTAGTTTTCTTCTTTATTTTTCAAATTTCTTATCTGTTCTACGGCTGTTTTTATACTTTTTCCATATTTCTTATCTGTGTAAGCTTTATTATAAAGATCATCAATATTTTCTCCCAATATTTCGGACAAATCCTTGAATCTGCTGAAAGTGCTGAATCCTCTCATAATTTTGCTGTCTATAACTGTCCCGCCTGCATCGGAACACAGTATGACGGCACAGCCTGAAAAAGCTCCCTTTGCCACGCCGAATCCTACATCTCCTTTTTGCCTTAATTCTATCAGCATCTGGGTATAATTTTTGGACTGCAGATATATAAAATATCTCTGAAGTGCCATGGCTATTACCACAAGTATTATTATATAAATATAATTCATAGTCTATTCACCTTTTTCTATATAGTTTTCTATCTCCTTAGCAATACTGTAGTTAGTTACCAGTACATCCAGAAATTTACCGTTCAATGCACCAATTACCGCATCTGTCTTTTCTACTCCTGCTGCGGCTCCGATTACTGTTCTTATTTTCTTCAGATCATCAAGCTCTATTCCTATAACTCTTTCATTAAATTCAAAATTGTAATTTTCCCCGCTTTTATTGTAGAACTGCAGACATATATCCCCCACTACATTATTCTGCTTAAACTCTTCCAGCTCTGTTTTATTAAAATAGCCTGTTTTCATCATTGTAGACTCCTGACTCAGCGGTGTTCCTATTCCCACCATGGCAATATCGCATTTTTTTCCGTATGAAATTATATCTGAAATATTTTTTTCTTTCAAAAATTCATTTTTTATCTCTTTTTTGGAAACAACTGCCGGTGCATGAAGAAGCTTAAATTCCCCTCCGTATTTTTTTACAAAATCAAGAACAATATCATTCGGATGTATTTCCTGCTGTATTTGTCCGGTTCCTCCTATCAGCGGAAGAAACGTAAGATTCAGATTCTGCCTTTTAGTTACATAATCCACTACGAGTTTTATTGTAGTTCCCATAGAAAAGCCTATTATATTATCTTTTTCAAGGACTCTGTCAAAATATTCCGCAGCAGCTTTTGCCACTTCCTTTTTTTGGATATATTCATCATTTTCATCAGGCACTATTATTACTTCCCTGAGTTCGTATCTTTTTTCCAGCTTTTCTGCAAGGTCAAAATAGTCATTGTTAAAAGGGTTTACAAGTTCCAGTTTTACTATCCCCTGTTCTTTTCCTCCTTTTAGAAGTCTTGCCACTGTTGGTCTTGATATCCCAAGGATTTCAGCTATCTCATTCTGTGTATAGCCTTCTTCATAATATAATTTGCATGTCTTGTATATCATTGCTAATTCGTCTGTTATTTTTTTCACACTCTACCTCCAATTAGCTACAAAGCTTGTATTTTTGACTTAGTATGCATTTATCTTTTGTTCTTATGCATTACATATGTAATCATTATATAGCTTATTTTTTCATTTGTCAAATAATAAAACTACCAATCTTTAGCTATTGATTTTATATCTGTTACTTTTCCGGTGTGTTAGGGATATATTATTTTTGTTGTACAGCCTGATATGCTTTTGACAGAAGACGGAACGGAAATCTTCATGTAATTTCCGTTTATCTTCTTTATTTACAGCCTTAAATAATTACATCCAAAATTTCTTCTTCAGAAAATCCTGAGAAATATTCACTAACATTTACTGTCTTCAAATATTCCGCTATTTCACTTATCATATATTTTTTTCCTTTCAAGCCACTTTCCAAATCTTCTATTTCCCTGCTTGAAAAGAAATCTCCATATAGTTTTATATTTTCTATAAGTCCGTCTTTTAATTTTATATAGCTTTCTACCTTTCCGGCAGTATATTTTCTCTGTCTGTGAATGTCCGCTTCAGGTGATTCGCCATAATTCCATTCCCATTTGTCATATTTTTCTTTTTTCAGCTTCTCTATCTCTTTTTTGTCATTTTCAGTAAGAACATACTCCTCAAATTCTTCCATTCTGTTTTTCATATGTTCAAATAAGGCAACTTTAAAATCTGAAACTTCCTTTATCTTACTGTCTTCCCCTATATAATCCTTTATGTTGGCTACCCTGCTTTTTATTGATTTCAGACCCTTTGATTCGATTTTATCCTTTGATACCTTCAAACTGTTTACCAGCTCTTCCATTTCGCTGTTAAATAATAAAGTTCCGTGATGCAGAATTTTTTTCTTAAAAATATATTGGGCATTTCCAGAGAATTTTTTACCATCTATTGCCAGATCATTTCTGCTGTTAAATTCCGCTTTTATTCCTAATTCACCCAGAAGATCAACTATAGGTCTTGTAAAAAAGCTGAAATCAAAATCAGCAAGATCCTTTTTTTCCTGTATAAAAGAAAAATTTATATTTCCCAGATCGTGATAAACTGCTCCTCCTCCTGACATACGTCTTACTACATGTATTCCCTTTTTTTCCACATAATCAAGATTAATTTCAGATATGGTATTCTGGTGCTTTCCTATTACTATAGTAGGTTCATTCTGCCATAAGAAAAAATACTCGCCGTCAAGATTTTTCAGCACATACTCTTCAAGTGCAAGATTATATCTGGGGTTATTATTTTCATTAATTATATATTTCATTCCGGACCTCTTTTCCATTATCTAAATTTATATATAAAACAAACAGGATATCCAGTCTGTTAACGATATTCTGCCGGACTGTCCTTCTTTATTTTATACATCGATTTACACAGATATTCAGAATAATTTTCTGTTTCCTAAAAATATACATAATACTAGAAAATTATAGCATAGAAACTATAAAACTATATTTAAAATAAAAAATTTTCTGCATAATATTTTATTATATTCTGAATCTGTATTAGACAGATTTCTCCAAACCCTTTATTTCACAATACTAAATTCTAAAAAAAACAAGGAACTCATACAAAATTTATTTTTATTTTGAAGTAGTCCCTTGTTTATTATTTATATGAATGGGGAATTCATTATTTTTTCTTCGGCAGATGAAGAGCCTTTCCAAGACAGTCAGCACATGCCTCCAGTATTGCTTCCGAGAATGTAGGGTGCGCATAGATCAGCTCTGAAGCTTCCTCTATTGTTATCTCCATTTCCATCAAGATTACTCCCGCACTTATCATCTCTGTTGCCTTACTCCCTATTACATGCACTCCCAGTATCTCTCCGTAATTATCATCACAGATTACCTTTACAAATCCTTCTTCCTCACTTGAAGCTATCGCTCTCCCGTTGGCTCCAAAGTTAAATCTTCCTGTTCTTATCTTTCCGTATTTCTTTAACGCTTCTTCTTCTGTCAGTCCCACTGATGCTATCTCTGGAAGAGTATACACACATTTCGGCGTATTATCCAGTCTTACCTCTTCTCTTCCTCCCAGTGCATTTCCTGCTGCCGTTTCTCCCATCTTAAAGGCTGAATGGGCTAACATCGATAATCCATTTATATCTCCTGCTGCATAAACTCCCGCTATACTTGTTTCCATATATTCATTTACTATAAGCCTTCCTCTGTCCTGCTTTATTTCCAATCCATCCACACAGCTTAGGTCTGCCTCTCTTCCTATTGAGAAAAGTACATAGTCGCTGCTTAAGCTCTCTCCGCTCTTTAATACTGTCTCTATCTCTTTTCCCTTATCCTTAAATCCTGTTACCTGTTTATCTGTCAGAAGCTTTATCCCTTTTTTCTTAAATATCTTTTCCAGCTCCTGTGATATCTCCTTATCATTGAAAGGTAAAAGGTTTGACATTGCTTCCACTATTGTTACTTCTGTTCCGTATCCTCTGAATATCTCCGCAAACTCACAGCCTATTACTCCTCCTCCGACTATAACCAGTCTTTCAGGTACTTTATTAAGGTCTAGTATCGTTGTACTTGTCAGTATCTTATCACTGTCTATTCCGGGTATATTCAGATATCTTGTTTTTGATCCTCCTGCAAGGATTATCTTCTTACCTTTCAGTACCTGTCCGTCTTCCAGTGTTACTTTCTTTCCTTCTCCAAGCTTTCCTGCTGTACTGTATACATCTACGCCGTAGCTTCTCAGCAAGCCTCCCACTCCCTGTGAAAGCTTCTTTGTTACCTTATTCTTAAATTCCACTGCCTTTGTCAGATCTGATATATTCTTTGTTACCTTTATATCCAGTCCTCTTGACTCTGCTTTTTCTGCTTCTTCCAATATTTCTATATTCTTTATATATGTTTTGGTAGGAATACAGCCTCTGTTCAGACATGTTCCTCCAAGCTCTCTTTTTTCTACTAAAGCTGTTTTGGCTCCAAGCTGGGATGCCTTGTTGGCTGATATATATCCTGCCGGTCCTCCGCCTATTACTATTACATCATATTCTTTTTCATCTGATGTCTTTGTTTCGGTCTTTACTTCCTCTTTCTTTTCTGCTTCTTTTACTTCGCTTACACTTTCTCCTTTTTCTCCAATATAGCCTATTACTGTAAATACCGGCAGTACTTCATTCTCAAATCTTACTTTCTTTAGAAGATAACCCGAGCTCTCGGCTTCTACCTCCATATTTACTTTATCTGTCAGTATTTCGACTATTGGTTCCCCTTCTTTTATGGCTTCTCCTTCTTCCTTCAGCCACTTTATTATAGTTCCTTCTTCCATTGACATTCCTGCTTTAGGCATTATTATTTCTACTGACATATTATTCCTTTCTATCCTATTATATTAACAGACTATAAGGGTCTTCTATTAATTTCTTTACATACTGCATAAACTCTGCTCCAAGTGCTCCGTCTATTACTCTGTGATCAAATGTTGCACTAAGGTAAATTACTTTCTTTACTGATATTTTTCCTGCTTTTGCCACAGGCTTTTCTTCTATTGTTCCTACTCCTATTATACAGCTGTTTGGCTGGTTTATTATCGGATTAAAGTAATGAACTCCATACATTCCAAGATTGCTTAATGTTATTGTACTTCCGCTCTGTTCTGCTGCTCCCAGTTTTCCTTCTCTTGCTTTTTTGATCAGATCTTTTCCTTCTGTAAGTATATTTCTTATTCCTTTATCTTCTGTATTCTTTACTACAGGCACCATTAATACCCCGTTCCCTGATACTGCAAAGCCTACATTTATCTCTTTATGACAAAGGATTCCTTTATCTGTTAATGATACATTTATATCCGGGTATTTTCTTACTCCTCTGCTTACTGCCAGAATAAGAAGATCATTTATTGTCAGCTTTTCTCCTGTTTCATCCATCAGCGGTGCGGCTATTTTATCTTTCAGTTTTAGTAATTTATTTACTCCTACTTCTATATTAAGTGTAAATGTCGGTGCTGAGAACTGACTTTCTGTCATTCTGTCCCCTATTACTTTTCTTATTCCTGAATATGGTTTCAGCTCTGCTTCTTTTGATATTATTTCCGGAGCTGCATTAAGAACAAGATCTCTTTTGAATATCTTTCCTTTTGCTCCTGTTCCGCTTATACCGTCCAGGTCTATTCCTTCCTGTCCTGCTATTTTTCTTGCAAGAGGAGTAGCCTTTACTGTACTTCCTGCTGCGAAGCTTTCCACATCTGCAAGCTGGACTCTTCCTTTCGGTCCTGAGCCTGGTATATCCCCGAGGTTCAGATTATTATCTCTTGCTTTCTTTCTTGCTGCTGGTGTTGCCCTGTTTAGTTTATCTGACTGCATAAGAGATTTATTAAAGAAGACAGAGTTTTCTTCTGTTTCCTTTTTGTCAGGTTTCTTTTCATCCTTGATTACTTCCGCTGTTTTGGCTTTTTCTTCTCTTTCACTTACGGTTTCACCTTTCTCACCTATATATCCTATTACTGTAAATACCGGCAGCACTTCATCTTCAAATCTTACTTTTTTTATCAGAAAACCTGAGCTTTCAGCCTCTACTTCCATATTAACCTTATCTGTTAATATTTCTACTATAGGCTCCCCTTCTTTTATTTCATCTCCTTCACTTTTCAGCCATTTTACTATTGTTCCTTCTTCCATTGACATTCCTGCCTTTGGCATTATTATCTCTACTGACATGTTTCCTCCTTCTTAGAAAGTTCTAAAAGCGGTTTTCTTTTATTTTCTGTTCATTGCCTTATATATTGCTTCTGTTATATCTTCCTTACTTGGTACTACATAGGCTTCCAGCTTAGGGTTATATGGTATAGGTGTATTTTTTCCCGAAAGTCTTATTATCTCTGAATCAAGATAATCAAATGCTTCGCTTTCCACTACTTCTGATACTATTTCCCCTGCATAGCTTCCTCTTTTTACCGCTTCATTAACTACTATAAGTCTTCCTGTTTTGATTACAGAATTCTTTATTGTTTCTATATCAAGAGGTACAAGTGTTCTCGGATCAATTACTTCTACATCTATTCCGTCTTTTGCTGCTTCTTCTGCTGCTTCAAGAACTCTCGGAAGCATTCTTCCATATGTAACTACAGTAACATCTTTACCGGTTCTTTTTATATCAGCAACACCTAAAGGGATAGTATATTCTTCCTCAGGTACTTCGCCTTTTGTTCTGTACAGAAGCTTCTGTTCCACGAAGATAACAGGATTATTATCTCTGATAGAACTTTTTAGAAGACCTTTTACATCATAAGGTGTAGAAGGTGCAACAACTTTCAGTCCCGGAATATGACAGAACCATGCTTCCAGACTTTGTGAATGCTGGGCGGCAGCTCCTGTACCTGATCCTGCAGGACATCTTAATACAAAGGGAACCTGTGCTTTACCGCCGAACATATATCTCATTTTAGCTGCCTGGTTAACAATGGCATCCATAGCAATAGTAGAAAAGTCCATAAACATAAGTTCTGCTATTGGTCTCATACCTGTAACTGCCGATCCAGCAGCAGCACCGGCAATAACTGCTTCAGATATCGGAGTATCTCTTACTCTCTCTTCACCGAATTCATCTATCATTCCTACAGATACACCAAAGGCTCCGCCGTATATACCTACATCTTCCCCTAACAGATATACATTTTCATCCCTTCTCATTTCTTCCGACATAGCTTCTCTGATTGCTTCTGCATATGTTATTTCTCTCATTTTTTTCCTCCTAGTGTTTTGTCTAACTTAATTTCAAAAAACATAGACCTCTTAATGTCAAAACACTTGTGCCCCAAGCTGACTCTCATATTTTAAAATACAGATAAGGCAGGGTGCTAGTGTTTTGTCTAACTTAATTTCAAAAAACATAGACCTCTCAATGTCAAAACACTTGTGCCCCAACCCGACACTCATATTTCAAAATGCGGATAAAACAGGGTGCTTGTGTTCTTGCTTACTTTTTATGCTTAATCAGCATATACATCAGTCAATGCTGTTTCCAATTCAGGATCAGGTGAATTATTAGCAAATTCCACTGCCTTTTCTATATCTGCCTTAGCCTGTTCCTCTATTGCAGTTAATTCCGCCTCTTTAAATATTTTTTCGCTTACAAGATACTTTTTCATTCTTTCTATAGGGTCCTTTGATTTCCAGTCCTCTATTTCTTCCTTTGTTCTGTATACATTGGCATCACTCTTTGAGTGTCCGAGCCATCTGTAAGTTTTGCTTTCCACAAGTACAGGTCCGTTTCCTTCCCTTACATACTTAAATATTTCAAGCATTTTATCATAAAGTCCCACAGCATCATTTCCGTCAACTATATGTCCGGGAATACCGTAGCTTGATGCTCTGTCTGCGATATTTGTAATATTCATGTGTCTTTCCATTGACATAGACATACCGTAAAGATTGTTTTCGCAATAAAAGATAACAGGAAGCTTCCATATCGATGCCAGATTAAGAGCCTCATGAAAACTGCCTTCATTAGCAGCACCATCCCCAAAAAAGCAAAGTACAATTTTTCCTGTTTTTTTCATTTGCTGTGTTAATGCAGCACCTACCGAGAGACCATGTCCTCCACCCACTACACCGTTAGCTCCGAGATTTCCAGAATCAATATCGGCAATGTGCATAGAACCGCCTTTACCTTTACAGTAACCCGTAGCCTTACCAAGAAGCTCGGCCATCATTTTATTAAGGTCTACTCCTTTACCTATTACCTGACTGTGTCCTCTGTGTGTAGAAGTAATTAAGTCGCCGTCTTCAAGTGCCATGCAGGGAGCTACTCCCGAGGCTTCCTCACCCATAGAAAGGTGTGTAGTTCCGTGAACCATTCCTCTTGAAAAGAACCATGATACTTTTTGTTCAAAGGCTCTTGCCTCATTCATTCTTTTGTACATTTCTCGATATGTTTCTTTTTTTACTTTCATTTCTCTCTCTCCTTTGCTTTTTCATTCTTGAATTCCCACTTTTAACCGATACTTATTTTTACACAGACTTTCCCCTGATAAAACCCGGATTAAAAGAGAATATTTAAGAAGGAAAATCCTAAAAAGTTATTTTTATTGTTATAAATAACGGATCACTTCTTCACATACTGTTTTAATCCCGTTTTTTGTTTCTATTTCATTTCCTGATACCACGGGTACCTTTGTTTCTATATGGTTTTTACCTAATATTACTATTACGTCGGGAATCTTTGTTTCCTTATTTATTTCGTATACATTTCTCCCTCTTACTTCCACATCTATATTTCTTCCTCTGCAGTATTCCGATATTGTCTGCATTGTATAATTCATTTTTTTGACAGATACCCCTGCTGCCACTAATACTTTTTTCATACTATTTCCTCCCGAGCTCAGTATATATTTATGATATTTTTCTTTCCAATAATAACCCGTTTAATATAATAATTTTTTATTTTCTTTGAAACAAAAAGAGTATCCGGAAATTAAATTTTACTTTTTATTCCAATACTCTTTTTATTTACACAGACTCATAAATTTCCATATGAGTCTGTGCTTTCTGTAAAATTTAATTTTCTACAATTTGTCTTAATAATTTTTCTATATAAATACTATTTAAAACTTATATAATCTCCTATTTCAATCACCGGATGATTTTCTCCTGCAAGTTCGATCTGTCCCGGAACTTCTGCTTCAGACTTCCCTGTGAACTTAAATGTACAATGTCCCAGTTCTTTCAGAGTAAGCATAGCTTCTGTTCCTACAGCCGTTACTTTATATCCGTGTTTCCCGAGAATTATTTCATCTCCGACTTTTATATCTCTTTTTATTTCACCTTCTTCGTGCAAAACAGCTATTTCAGCCAGTTCCTCAGGTGCTATATCATCAAATATTATCAAACATCCGCATTCCTCGTATAATTCCATTGCGCTCATTCCGATTTTGTTAACCTTAACGTTATAATTCATGTACCTTTCCTTTCCGACTAAAATAATCCTATACTTGCTATATAAGCCAATACTACAGACAGCGGACCGGTTACCAGTCTTGAGAACAGTATTGCAGGTACCCCTACTTCTATTGTTTCAGCTTCTGCGTCTCCCAAGCTTAGTCCTACCGGTATAAAGTCACATCCTACCTGTGGATCAATAGCGAACAGTGCCGGTAATGCCAGTGATGCCGGTATAGTTCCAAGACCTATCTGAGTTCCTACCAACACTCCTACTACTTGAGCTATAACAGCTCCCGGACCTAATAATGGTGAAAATACAGGTATTGCACATATTATGGAAATTATAAGCAGTCCTATCATATTTCCTGCAAGCGGAGCAAGTTTGTTAGCTATGAAATCTCCTATTCCCGTACCCAGAATTATCCCTATTAGCATACTTGTAAAAGCCATAAACGGTAATATATTTTTTATTACAGTTTCTATTACTTCTCTACCTGATTGATAGAAAACAGCAATTACTCCGCCTGTAGCTTTTCCAAGTCTAGTCAGAAAACCTTCTTTTTCATACTTCGTATCTGCCAGCTTTTCTCTTGCTTCTTTTTTCAGTGCTTCACCTTTCTGCTTATTTGTCATTCCTTCCATAGCATCAGTTTCCGCAGCTGCAGTTACTTCTCCTTCTTCTGCAAGAGTTACGTTTTTATCTTTTACATCTGATACGTAAATATCTGAAGTTATATACTGCGCCAATGGACCAGCCTGTCCCACAGGCATTACATTTATAGTAAATATTCTTTTCTTTGGATACACGCCGCATCTTGCTGTTCCGCCGCAGTCTACTATTACCACCATTATTTCATCTTCAGGTACTCCCGTAACAAATCCGTTAACTATCTCGCAGCCAGTCAGTTCAGCCAGTTTATATGCTAAAGGATGAATTGTTTTCCCGGTTATACTTACTATCTTATTCTTTTTTTCAGTAGGAGTGATAATTAACGGACCACCCCATCCATTCGGACCTTTTTCTATTTTTACCGCTTTATACATACTCATCCTCCTCACCCAGCTTTAGCTACTTTTTTAGATTTTCTACCCATTAGTATAAGAGTTATTCTTTCTGTCAATACTCCTCTTATGAAAATAACCAGTATCCCCACAAGGAAATATCTTGTTGCAAGACCTGCTATTGGAAGCCCTAACTGTGTTATCCCGTTTGCGATTCCCATATAGACAAACAGCTCTCCTGCATTAGCATGCGGGAATAAACCTGTCACCGGGTGAACAAATGAAACTGCCGAATCATAAAATGCCGGTTTGTACTTTTCTTCAACGAATTTCCCAAAAGTGTAACACATTGGGTTAGTTAAAAATAATACTGCTAATATTGGTAGTAATGTATATCTTGTAATTATATTCTTAGATGCCCATCTAGCTGCTGTATTTACCCTTTCTTCCCCGATTAACTTTATAACAGCCGTTATTCCTGTCATCAATACCACAAGTAATGGAATTATTCCTGAAACCCAGCCGGCAAATACTTCTCCGCCTTGTTGGAACAAACCTATAAAGTGCGTTGCGATTTTTGATATAAAATCGATAATACCAAACATCCTAAACCTCCTATATTTTTAATTACTAGTTTCTGCATGATTAAAATTTCAAATATCAATGCCAAAACACCTGTACCCTGTTTTATACCCCAGTTCAAAATTATAGCAGACAAGGTACTAAAATTCAGATCCTCTTTTATGCACTAAGATTTTTACTGTATCTTTACAGATACATTTTCCGATAAAATTACAAGAATTTATTTATTCCTTTCTAAAAATTAACCAAATAATTTGTCCTGTACTCTTCTTAACTGCAGTATGAATGAACTTTCATCAAGCTCTACCATATCATAAGTTATTACTTCACCTTTTTTAACATCTTTTACCAGCTTTGTTTTTTTAGTTATCAATCCTACAGGAAGTGCGTTCATTTCTTTTGCTGTTTCATATACTTCCACCGAACCGTATACTGTATATCCTCCGATTCCGTCTAAGTTTTCTCCTGCTTTAAGATCTTTTTTAGCTATTGTAATTACTTCTGAAACAAGTCCTCCCATTGGTGCTATTGTAGCTTCATGGTCTATTACTGCTTTTGCAGCTGATAATGGTGTTTCAAGACTGCACAGGTGATATGGTCTGTATAAGATGTAGTTCGGCCCGTCTCCCATGTCCAGATATTTCATCTCTTTTCTTACTTCCTCCAGTTTGCTTGATACTACTACGAATACTCCTGGTGCTATTCCGTCTACGAAATCTACTACACCGTATTTACTAAGTATTCCTCCTTCTTCTTTCAGACTGAATACTTTTGGTACATCATTTACTTCACCTTTTATTCCGTGTGCTCCTCTTACATCAGGTATATATCCTGTAGAATTTGACATTACTGCTAATTCAACCATTGTTTTACTTCCTTCTTTAAATGAAGCAAGCATATGTGCACTGACTCCTCTTCTTTCAGCTTCTTCGGCTACTGTATCAGGATTACAGTCTTTATCAATTTTATTATTTTTTCCTTTTCCTATTACTCTTACATCGAATCCTGCTGCTTTTGCAAAATCATATAATTCTTTTGTTGCTGCAGGTTCGTCTCCTGCTGCTCCTGTATAAACTACTCCTGCATTATCAGCCAGTTTTTTTAATAATGGTCCGATAACTACATCAGTTTCAGCATTCAACATTACTAAGTGTTTTTTACCCATGATAGTATCAAGTGCTATCTTAGCCCCTACTTCTGTTACTCCTGTTGCTTCGATCAGAACTTCTATTTTTTTAGAATCTGTTACTACTTTCGAATCATCTGTTACAACAAAGTTTCCTTGTGCTATCCATTCATCAGCTTCACATGAGCATTTTGTATACTTTATTTTATCTTCGCTCACTCCTGCGTGCAGTAAAGCTTTTTTAGCCAGCTCTGTATTTATATCCACTACTATTGCAGGATTCATTCCTTCCATAAGATACATTTGGCTTACCATTCCCTGACCCATTTGTCCTGCACCTATTATTCCTGTAAGTATTGGTGTTCCGGCTTTCTCAAGCTTTTCCAGCTTATAGTTCAATCCTAACATAAACTTCCTCCTAAAATATATTTTTATTTTTACATTTGTTTTCACGTTTTACTTTTGATAATTAATTATACTTCATTTTTTACCATTGTCAATATTATTTTTCTTTTTGAAAACATCGTTAACATTTGTAAAAATATTCGTTTTATAATTAAAGGAAGTTATTTTATTTTTGTTCTTTCTTACTTACTATTAGTGATTTACAGATATTCGAATGTTTTTTTATTTTATATTTTTTTTATTATCAAACTAAAAGATAACTAAAATCAAAAATAAAAATAATCATTTTTTATCATTTTTATTATAAGTAAATAAATAATATAATGGATTTAAGTATAACATATATAAATATTTCTTTACTTTTATGTTTGCATTTGTAAAAATAATTATACAGTATATAAAAAAGTGGCTCTTTTAGTACAAAGCCAATTTTCCCCTTTTATTACTCGAATAATAAAATATTTATACTGGCAATACCACATATCATTTTTACTTTTGCTATTATCTGTTTTTTCCTCCTTCTTTTATTTTTATTTTTGGTCTGTCTTACATTTCACCTCCATACATTAATAATATATTTTACCTCGTTTCTTGATTTTGAAAAGTATTTATTATACAAATTTATAATTTCATTTTTTTACTTATTAATAGTCATTTTTTGCATTTATAAATATTTTGGGAACAACTCCTGTTATCAAATCTTCATTGTCTGTAGTTAAACAAGATGTAATAATATGTTATAATGAATTATATTTTTCGAAAGGCGGTAGATATAATGTTAGCAGATTATCATATACACTCAGAATACAGTGATGATTCTGTCGAACCAATGGAAGCAATAATAAAAAGTGCAATAGAGAAAAATATTTCCGAAATATGTTTTACAGATCATGTGGATTATGATATAAAAATAGACCACGATATTTTCAGGCAGATGAATGATGAGGAAAAGGTCAGATATGAAAAAGTATTAAATGTGAATTATCCTGATTATTTTAAAGAAATAGAAATTTTAAAAAATAAATATAAAGACCGGATCATAATAAAAAAAGGGCTGGAGTTTGGAATTCAGACACATACAGTCGAAAAATTCCGGAATTTATTTAACAGCTATGATTTAGATTTCATTATCCTTTCATGTCACCAGTCTGATAATAAGGAATTTTGGAATTATGCCTATCAGGAGGGAAAAACAGAAGATGAGTATAATCTGGGATACTATCAGGAAATTTACAGCTGTATACATCAGTATAATGATTATAGTGTTCTCGGGCATCTTGACCTGATCCAGAGATATAACAAAAAAAGATATCCTTTTGAAAAATCCAAAGATATTATCACCGAAATTCTAAAAAAGATAATTAAGGAAAATAAAGGCATAGAGGTCAATACTTCCAGCTTTGCATATAAATTGGAAGATCTGACACCGTCAAGAGATATTCTGTCGTTATATTATGAATTAGGCGGAAAGATCATTACTATCGGGTCCGATGCGCATAATGCCAAGAGTGTCGGCAGCCACATTGCGCTAATCCAGCAGGAATTAAAAAATATAGGTTTTCGTTACTTTTGTACATTTGATAAAATGAAGCCTGTTTTTCATGAGTTATGATTTTTAAAAATCAAAAAATAGATCTGTCAGCCTATAAGACCGAGGATCTATTTTTTTTATTGTTAATATAAAGATATTTATAATTATATTTTTTCTCTTTCCCTGTTTCTTTTTATAAATTCCCGAAACTTCTCCGCCGAATTGTTTATCACCAGCTCTTCCGGAAAATTTACAGTTTCAAGAACCTTTTCCACATTGTCAAAATTGGCAATATCAGTCATATAATGTGCATCACTGCTTATTAATACAGGTATATTATGCTGTCTGCATAATTCCAGAATTTTTACCGAATTTTCAAACACATTTTTTCTTCTGCTGCTTCTCAAAGAATTATTGTTTATTTCTAACAGTACATGATATTCTTTTGCTGCCTGAACTACTTCATCATAGTCAAGAGGACAGTTGCCGTCATCCGGATGACTGATAATATCTATCACAGGATTTTTTATTGTATTTATTATTGCCTGTGTATTTTCAGCAATAGTTCCGGATTTATAACACATCTCGTGAATACCGGCTATACGTATATCCAAGTGCTTGAAATACCATTCATCCAGCCCCAGAGTCCCTTTATAATCCAGAATATTTATCTCTGCACCGAGCATAAGCTCTATTCCAAACATATTTCTCGGAACCACTACCATATTTCCAAAGTAAAATTCATCACAAGTTCCCGGAATTCCCGTAGTATGTTCTGTTATCCCCAGTATTTTCAGTCCTTTTTCCGAAGCTGCCTTGGCCATTTCAGTTATCGTCCCGTAAGCATGCCCGCTTGCTATAGTATGAGTATGTACATCCAGTTCATATTTTCTCATTATTTTCTCCTTTTCAGCTTTTTATTGTAAACTGACCATGATATTTTCTGATATTGCCAATCTCTCTTTTTTCTTAATTTTACTACAATCTGAAATGAATTACAATGTGAAAATCAAGCCAGTATCTCTGTTCTTTTTTTAATTATGTCCTGAAAAATCATGCAAAAATACATTTCTGTTATTTATTAATAACACTATCCAGCCTGCCAAATTTAGAAAGACAGGAAATATACTGAGCTACTAGAAAGTAATTGGACAGTTCCTTTTCATTCAGACCATGAAAAGCTGTAAGCTCATCATACAAAAAACTGCTTCCCTCTACCAGAAAAAAATTTGTTTCATATTCGATACCGACAATAATCTTACTTCCTGCAAAAATTTTATCCTGTTTTTCATATAATTTTTTACCTGCTCCGCTGTTATTGATGTAGAAGCCTCTGGATTTCAGCATATCCTTTTTTGGACGATACTCTAAAAGAGGATTTTCTGCCGCATTGCCTTTGATGACAAAATCTAACTTTTCATCAAATATCTCCGTCAGCGCATACTTCTGATTAAGATAGTTCAGAAGCTCTGTTACGTTTTTTTTATCGGGATAGAGCTTATCCTTATATTGTTCATATATATTTTTCCACTCTTCAATCATTTCAGGTGCAGGCTTAGTCATTAACATCATTTCCCCAATCTTGAAAAATTATTCCGGCATTCATAAATCTGTACTAAAGAAAATTATACCGTATTAATATTTTATCATATATATTTTTACTTTATAACAAAACTCCTGAAAAAACTGTATATTTTTCAGGAGTCTCTTATTTTATCAGCTTAATTATTTAAAGTGCCTCTTTATACAGAGCTATTGTATCTTCCAGAGTAACCTCTCTTGGATTTGTCCCGGCACACACATCTTTCAGTGCATTTTCTGCCATTACCTTAAAGTCCTCTTCTTTTACCCCGAGTTCTTTCAGCCCTTTAGGTATTCCCACTCTTTCAGACAGCTTCATTATAGCTTCTATAGCCTTTGCATTTGCTTCTTCCACAGACAGTCCCTCTACATTTTCTCCGAGTATTTCCGCTACTTTTCTCAGTTTATCACCTGTATTTGCGGAATTAAATTTTTCCACATGAGGAAGAAGTATTGCATTACATACACCATGCGGAAGATTATAGAAACCGCCGAGCTGATGTGCCATCGAATGCACATATCCCAGTCCTGCATTGTTAAAAGACATTCCTGCTATATAAGAAGCATATGCCATCTTTGATCTTGCCTCTATATTATTCCCGTCTTTTACGGCATCCTCAAGAGATTCGCCTATCAGCTTTACAGCTTCCAGTGCAAGAACATCTGTAAGCTCGTATGCGCCTGTAGAAACATATGCTTCTATAGCGTGTGTCAGCGCATCCATTCCTGTAGCCGCAGTAAGATCAGCAGGTTTTCCCGTCATCAGCTCAGGATCGCTTACAGCTATACTTGCAAGACAGTTTTTATCAACCATAACCATTTTTATATGTGTATCTTCATTTGTTATAACATAGTTTATAGTAACCTCGCTTGCAGTACCGGCTGTAGTATTGATTGCAATTATAGGTACAGATTTGTGTTTTGACATGTTTATTCCTTCGTAATCCTTGATTTCACCGCCGTTTGTAGCCAGAAGACCTATTGCCTTACCTGCATCCTGAGGTGAACCACCTCCGATTGATATTACGAAATCACAATTTTCAGATTTGTAAGTGTTCAGACCGTCATGAATATTTTTCATTGTAGGATTAGGCTGTATATCATCTACTACAACGTAATTTATACCGCTTTCATCCAGTACATCAGTTACTTTTTTCACTACTCCGATCTTAACAAGAACATTATCTGTTACTACCAGAGCTTTTTTCAAACCTAAGTCCTTAATATCTCCTCCTATTTCTTTTACACACCCAGGCCCTATCAGAGTGACTGCAGGCCAGTAAATCCTTCTGCTTACTTTCATAAATACCTCCATATCTATTTTATAATATATTTGAAAACCACTTAAAAAATATAAATATTTTGCTGCTTTATTCATAAATACAAGATTTTTTTACTTTATTTCGGAATACTGAGATTTTACAGGTTAATTGAAAAGAAAAACATGAGTACTTTATAAAAGTATATCATAATAAAACCTTTTGTCAATTCCCCGACAATAAAAAACTTTAACACTATACTTCAATTAAGTTAATCAGAATACTGATATTTATTATAAATATAAATCATATTTTTTTATAATTTTTTTTCTTTATTCAAAAAAACAGATATATTATTATATATCTCACGACATTCTTCCAAATATGGGAGAGCATGCATAAAAGCATGATTGAGACCGGAATATCTCGCGAACTCTACTCTGACCGAAGCTTTTTCCAGACATTCGGCATAATGCCGAGCTTCGTCACTAAGCGGATCATACTCAGAACATATTATAAAGGTCTCGGGAAGTCCGAAAAGATTATTATCCCTGCTTAAAGAAACATAGATATTATCTTCATCCTCTTTATTTCCAAGATAAAAACTCCAGTATCTGTGCATGCTGCTGCTTGAAAGACCATATCCCCAGCTGTATTTTTTATATGACTCATATTTTGTTTCACTGTTCTTACTGTAAAAATCAATAACAGGGTATATCAGTATCTGCTTTGATATTTTTATTTTCCTGTTATTTTTAAACTTTTTAGCTGCTGCTCCGGCAAGATTTCCTCCAGCACTATCCCCGCACACAGCAATTCTTTCCGGATCTATCCTTAACCGCTCTGCATTCTCTGCAGCCCATTCCACCACTTTACAGCAGTCTTCCAAAGGAACAGGAAATTTATACTCGGGAGCAAGTCTGTATTCAGGCGATATCACTTTCCAGCCTGTATACTTTGCCAGATTTCTGCACATATCATCATGTGTTTCCACACTGCAGCGCACGAATCCTCCCCCGTGAAAAAATATTATCACAGGCTTTATTTTACCATCATCTTTATATTCATAAATTCTTACCGGAATTTCATAAGTATTATTTTTCACATGATCATTGCTTATTTTATCTATTTTTGTTCTTTGTTCCAGAGGCATATCCCAATCCGCCACTCTCATTTCTTCCACTGTAGGACTAAAATTCTTTGGTATGGGATTTTGTTCCAAATTTCTGGCTACTTCAGGATGCAAAGGCATTTCTTCCTCCTTTAAAAAATTTCATAAACAGGCTGCTCTGCTCAAGGATTAAAAACAGCCTGTTTTTTATGAAAAATTCTTATTATTTAAAATAATTCAGATATTCTACAAGGCACAATACCGACAGGGACTGTCCGTAAGGCATCGGAGTAATAGGAATATCCTTATAAAACTGAAGATCATTTCCCATAGCTGTGCCAAATGATACATTCTGCACTTCGCCGTCCTCATTTATATTATTTATCACAGCATTAACAGCTTTTAATGCTGTATCTTCATATTTTCTGTCTATATAACGCTTTCTTATGGCTTTCAAAATACCGAATGCAAAACCCGCAGTTGCCGAAGTTTCCACATAAGAGGAATTATCCATAAGAAGAGTGTGCCATAATCCGTTTTCATTCTGAACCTCTGCAAGTGTTTCTATTTGTCTTTTCAGTGTATCTATCAGATATTCCCTGAAAAAATCCCCTTCCTTCAGATCCAGAGTTTCAATTATTTCGGGAATAACAATAGTTACCCAGCAGTTTCCCCTTCCCCATAATGCTTCTGCAAAGTTATGATTTCCGTCAAATGTCCAGCCATGGAACCACAGACCGGTTTTTTTGTCAAAAAGATACTTTATATGCACCAAAAACTGCTTTTTAGCCTGTTCTATATATTCAGGCCTGTTTAAAAGCTTTCCTATTTTTGCCAGAGGAAGAACACTCATCATCAGTGTATCATCCCAAAGCTGATCTTTATTTTCACTCAAAAACACCTTATGCTGTATTCCGTCATCTTTAGTACGGGGTATTCCGTGCATTACCCACTCTGCCCATATTTCCAGATAGGGAAGATACTTGGGATTTTTTGTTATTTCATATAAATACGCCAGTGTAAGCATAGGTGCCACAGTATTTACATTTTTTTCAGGCAGTCCCTCTTCGAATCTTCTGTCATACCATTCTGTCAGTAAATCCAGAAGCTTTCTATCTCCTGTTTGTTCATAATATTTATATATTCCGTAAAGAGCCACTCCCTGCGTCCATTCCCATCCGTTAAAACTTTTTGTATCATAAATAGAGCCGTCCTCAAGATGCCACACAAATTCCAGCTTCTCATCCTTCAGATTTTTCAGATTTTCCAGTAATAAATCAATATAATTTTCTATATCTTTCTGCTTAAGCAACAATTTTATTTCTCCTCTCCCGTGTATTCCGGTAATTCAAATTCAGCTTTACTTATTATAGCATACCCGGACAGAGAGGTATTCTTTTATGAAAAAACCTGTATCTGCCGGAGTATTTTTATTATCTCAAAATATTCTTTAATGCTGCTTCCATATCAGCAATAATCCCTTCTGCCGCCTTGTCTATGTCAATCTGACCATAATCAATTTTTTGCACATAACCTGCAAATATCTTAATAAGTCTTTCGTCCTCATAATAAGGGCTTATCATTTTCCCCTGATATGCCAGAGCCTTATCAAGTACTTCTTTTGATATTCCTGTTATCATATTTTCCTGCTCCAATACCTCAAGAGCTTTTTTATTTGAAGGTATTCCTCTTGTCATTCCGAGTATTTTAGTAGCCTCAGGATCAGAAAGCATAAAATTCAAAAATTTTGCTGCTGCTTCGGGATGTTTTGTATTTTTATTTACTGCAAATGCCATATTC
Source organism: Sebaldella termitidis ATCC 33386 (assembly GCF_000024405.1). Classification (NCBI taxonomy): domain Bacteria; kingdom Fusobacteriati; phylum Fusobacteriota; class Fusobacteriia; order Fusobacteriales; family Leptotrichiaceae; genus Sebaldella; species Sebaldella termitidis. The sequence continues at coordinate 4,023,298 of NC_013517.1, forward strand.
AGTCTTATGAATGCTGCATTATGATCGCCTAAACCTTTAATATAGTTCCCGGAAGCCACCTGTCCTTCCTTAAGAGTGTCCTGAAATACCCCTGTTCTCGAAGACCATTCATAGGTTCCGCCGATATGCCCGTCTACCCACAGAGGATTCTGATCTCCGGGAACATTTCCAAGTCCCGCTCTGTCTTTCGTAGATAATGTAACCTTTTCATCAACCATTCTCTTATAAAATCTCAAAGCATCTGCAAGCTCTTCTTTTGTGATCCCTATCTTATTTTCCTCATTTATCAGATTATTTCCTGTTTTTTGCAGAAGATAATAATTTATAAAATAATAGTTTACTTTTTCATCTGATACATCAAGAGGATAGTAATCGTCACCGAGCTTTTCTTTAAACATTTTATTTACTGCAAAAAGTTCATCTGCTGTTTCAGGAAATTTTGCCCCTGCTTTATCAAATACGCTTTGGTTATAATAAAAGCCCATTCCGTTCAGCCCTACCGGAACAGCATTAAGTTTATCTTTTATAACAGTATGGTTCAGAATTGCCTCGTCATAATTACTGAGATCAAAGTCTTTCAGGTCTTTCACATTATAAAAACCGTCTCCGTTTTTAGAGAAAATATACAGCCAGTTCCAGTCTACCTGCATAACATCAGGAGCTGTTTTTCCGCTCATCTGTGTAGACAGTTTTTCCAGATACCCTTCATACCCTGAATATTCAGCCTTTATTTTTATTCCGGGATTTTTTTCCTCAAAAAGCTTTATTGCATCTAATGTAGCTTTATGTCTTGCATCAGACCCCCACCACATTACTCTTAATTCTACTTCTTTTCCTCCGTCTCCCCCGGTACCGCTGCTTTTTTTCTCTCCGCATCCAATTAAAAATAATAATGTTAATATCAATAAACAAATTTTACTTTTCATCAGGTCCTCCTAATTATTATATTTTATAATTTTAAAATTCCTTTACGCGGTGTTACTCCAAAACTTTCTGCCAGATCTGCCAGCTCTCTGTCAGTTATTTCCTGCTTTCTTCCTCCCATCGATATGACTTTCACCAGTATCTCCGCTGCTTTCTCAGCTGTATCTATAAGTCCAAAAGCTTCATCAAGCGTTGCCCCCGTTCCGAATATCCCATGAAACGGCCATATTACCAGATTAAAGTCTTTCATCTTTTCCATTGTCTTATTTCCTATTTCCACAGTTCCAGGAACTACCCAAGGTATTACGCCTATTCCTTCCGGAAATACCACAAGACACTCTGTACTCATCTTCCAGAGCTCCTTTGAAAACGTCTCCGTATTCAGATCCAGAACATATGTAAGTGATATAAGATTAGTAGCATGATTATGCATTACTACCCTGCTTTTATCCCCGCACAGTGATTTTTTTACCGAATGTGCCGACAAATGTGTAGGAAGCTCGCTTGTAGGCACTCCGCCGTTTTTATAACCCCATACTTTTCTGTATTTTGTCCCGTTTTCATTTATTTTTATTATACCCAGTGTATCTTCCGGATCAAGTATCACATTTCGAAAAAATTTTCCGGATCCTGTGACAAGAAAATATTCATTTGCCAGATTCGGCACTTCAAAATTCAAATCTGTATAATCTGTGTTCTCTGTTTCCTGTATATACTCCTCTGCTTCCTCATTTTTTATACGGTAACTGACATTTCCGCCGTTTCTTTCATCCCATCCTTTCAGCCACATATCGTGTATTACCTTTACCATTTCTTTCAAAAAACCGGCTTCAAATATATCCTTTTTCATATTTCCTCGCTTTCATTATGCATTTTCCAATCCGGTGTTACGGCTTTACCGGAAAAAAACACTTTATTTAAGATAAAAAACCTCTTTCAGTTCCACAGATTTCGGACTGTTATCATTGTTTGTCTCCATGATATCCTTCATAAAATCCCACCACTTTTTGCATTCTTCTGTTTCGGCTACTTTATTCCATAATTCTTCACTTTCCAGCTCCACATAAGCAAAAAGACTGTCTGTTTCTCCGTCAAGAAATATTGAATAATTATGTGCCCCGTGGCTTTTCAAAACATTTTTCAATGATTCCCAGATTTCATCGTGTCTCCTTTTATATTCCCCGTGATACTGACTGTACACTTTCATTTTAAGCGCTTTTCTTATCATAACTGCCTCCTTCCCAGATAAGCCCCTTTTACATTTTTATCTTTTCAAATCAGCTTCTTTTGCTTAATTCATTTCTTTCATATTCCTTTACAATCTCAAGCCATGCTTCCCCTGCTGGGATATTCTTTACACTGCAGTAATAATCCCATACTGCTCCGGCAGGATACATTTTATATTCTTCAAGAAGTGCAAGTCTGCTTGTGAAATCTCCCGAAAGCTCTGTTTCCTTTAATTTTTCCACTGGCTCCAAAAGAGCAAGCATTAATGCCTTTCTTGTGTTTCTTACTCCTATTGCCCATGCTGCTATTCTGTTTATACTTGCATCAAAGAAATCTATCCCTATATGCACTCTTTTATCAAAATCATATCTTATAATCTGATTTGCTATTGCTCTCAGCTCGTCATCCAGAATAACAACATGATCACTGTCCCATTTTACCGGTCTGCTTACATGAAGCAGTATCTGATCAAGAAATAAGAGCACTGACGGTATCTTATCCGATATTACTTCCGTAGGATGAAAATGTCCTGCATCAAGACACAAAAGTGTTTTATTTTCCACAGCATAACCCATATAAAATTCATGTGATCCCACAGTGTAAGATTCCAGCCCCAGACCGAATACCTTTGATTCCACTGCATCAAGATTATATTCAGGGTTGATTTTTTCTTTCATAATTTCATCAAGTGATTCTTTCAGACGTTTTCTCGGCATATATCTGTCTACGGGTATATCCTTATATCCGTCGGGAATCCATATATTAGTTACACACGGAATACCAAGCTCCTTTCCGAAATACTCCCCTATTTTTCTCGAAGCTTTGCAGTGCTTTATCCAATAATCCCTTATTTTTTTGTCAGGATGTGATAAAGTCGCTTCTTCTGCAAGGGGATGTGAGAATAATGTCGGGTTAAAATCAAGACCAAGATTCATTTTTTTTGCCCATTCTACCCAATTCCTAAAGTGTTCGGGCTTTATCTCGTCTCTTCCTGTTTTTTCTCCTCCAAACTCTCCGTATATCGCATGAAGATTTACCTTATGTTTTCCGGGTACAAGCTTAAATACCATTTCCAGATCCTGTCTCAGTTCGTCGGCGCTTCTTGCCTTTCCGGGATAATTCCCTGTAGCCTGAATTCCGCCGGTTAATGCTCCCTCCGGATTTTCAAACCCCTGCACATCGTCTCCCTGCCAGCAATGAACAGAAATCATTATTTCATCCAGTCTTTTTAATATTTCATCTGTATCCACACCTATTTTTCCGTATTGTTCTTTTGCAAGCTCATAGCTTTTTATAATATTTTCCTTATTCTGCATTATTTCCTCCTGTCAGTTATATTTCCCCAATCTTCCCCGTAAAATCAGATTAGATAAGCTGTATCAGGTGTTTTGCGGTTTTATTCCTTTAGATTTTGATATGGCAAAACACCGGAAAAGAATTTTTTATTATTACATGCAATTTTTGATTAACATAATTCAAGAAATTTTTTATACAGATCTTTCAAATCTCTTTCAGGTCTGTAGTATTTCAGTCCTGACGAGTTTTTGATTATTTCTCTTCCTTCTTCTATGCTTTTTATTTCGCCTCCTGCATAAGCCTGAACTGTTACATTTCCCAGAACAGTTGCTTCTACCGGCCCTGCAATAACCTTTATTTCTGCTGCATCTGAAGTAAGCTGGTTCAGATATTCATTCTGCGATCCTCCTCCTATTATATTCAGGCTTCTTATTGTAAGTCCGCTTAATTCGGACAGCTCTTTCAAAGTCTTGGCATAAAGAAATGCAAGACTGTGGAATATAAGCTTTCCAAACTGCCCGATGTTTTCCGGTGCCTTTTGATTAGTCTCAATGCAGTAATCACTTATTGCTTTTCTCATATTCTCAGGATTCAGAAATCTGTCATCATTAGGATTAATAAGAGATGTGAAATCTTTTTCTTCTTTTGCAAGAGCAGCTATTTCAGAAAATGAAAATTCATCGTTATATTCTTTTTTTACCCTTTGGATCAGCCATAATCCCATAATATTTTTCAAAAATCTCGATTTATTTTCTATCACACTGGCTTCATTGGTAAAATTCAGCCCGTATGATTTTTCATTTACTATATACCCGCTTTCTATGCCCATCAGAGACCACGTTCCCGAGCTTATATATGCTGCTGTTCCTTCTTCTCCGGAATACGGTACTGCTGCAATGGCAGATGCGGTATCATGTGTTCCCGGAAGTATTACAGCAAGGTTTTTCACGCCAAGCTCCCTCTGTACCGTGCTGCTTATATTACCGACAGTATCTCCCGCTTTTCCCAGCTTTGTATTCTTTATCTTTTCAAAGCCGGTAATTTTTACTATTTCATCATCCCAAAAGCCTGTTTTATAATTCATCATCTGTGTAGTTGATGCATTTGTTATTTCATTTATCTTCTCTCCTGTCAGCAGATAGTTCAGATAATCAGGAATCATAAGAAACGTTTCAGCTTTTTCCAAAAGTTCTTTATTTTTCAAATTCAGTGCATAGAGCTGAAATAAAGTATTAAATTCCATAAACTGAATTCCTGTTTTTTCATAAATTTTCTCTTTTGCCATAATTCCGAAAACTTTCTCCATCATACCGTTCGTTCTTGAATCTCTGTAAGAAACAGCCTTGCCAAGCATACGGTCTTTACCGTCCAGAATTACAAAGTCCACTCCCCAGGTATCTATTCCTATACTCAGACCATCTTCTGCATTTTCATTAAAATATTTTTTTAAACCTGATATTATAGAACCGTAAATTTTCTCAATATCCCAAAAATAAGTTTTTTCTTCATACCTCAGGTAATCATCAAACCGGAATATTTCTCTCAATTCTATCTTTCTGTCATTTAGTACCGCTTCAAATATTCTTCCGCTTGAGGCTCCTATATCTGCCGCAAGATACTTTGCCATGCTACCTCCCTATATTCATTCCTGATATATCTGCATTTTTACAGATTTTCATTTTTTATCATCTTTATTTTTGCATAATTTTGCAAAATATTTTTCTTTATTCTTGCACTAATTTATAACCTTGATTTTTTATTTTGTCAATAGGCATTTTGAAAATTTATGTTGAAATATATTCAAAAACTTTATATAATTAACTAATTGCTGCACTGGTATCATTTATTATTTTCCTGATTCTAAATAAGATACTGTACTAGCTTAATATATTCTGCAGGGAGGCTGAAAATGACTTTAGAAGAAATCGCAAAATTATGCAATGTTTCTACTTCTACAGTTTCAAGAGTTCTCAATAATAAAAAAGGAATTAGTGAAAAAACAAGAAAAAATATTCTGGATTTAGTTAAGGATTTGGAGAAACAGGAAATACCAATATTGAAAAAAACAACGAAAACAATAGCTTTTATTGTTCCGTCTTTATCAAACTATTTTTTTTCCACTCTCCTGAAAAAAATTCTTATTGAAGTTGAAAATAAAAATATCGATATACTGGTTTTTGATATTAATGATGATATAGAACGTGAAATAGAAGTAATAAAAAATCTAAGCAATAAAAATATCGATGGTATGATTCTCATAAGCTCCAGTAAAAATGACGAAAAGTTTAAGATAAAAAAAGAGCTTCTTACTTTTGTCCATCCGTTTATTCTTATGGACAGAAAATTAAAAGACGCCAGTTTTGACGGTGTTTATGTAGATAATATAAGAGGTGTTTTCGCACTTACCGAATATCTTATAAAAAAAGGAAAGAAAGATATTACCATTATTACCGGTGATAAAAACTCCAATATCAGTATGGAACGGATAGAAGGGTATAAAGAAGCCCTTTATATGAATGGAATTGAAATTTCCAGCGGTCATATTGTCTTTGCGGATTTTTATGATTCACGCAAAATAGAAAAAAGTTTAAAATCTGTTATTACCGAAAAAAATTATCCCAAGACATTAATATGCTGTAATAATATAATACTGCAGATAGTTATTAAATTAATCATGCAGAATAACCTGAGAATAAACAAGGATATTACAGTTGTTTCTTTTGATAATACCGATTTTCTGGATAATCTCGGCTTCAAAATCAGCTGTGTTTCACCTGATCTTGATACTCTGGTTTCACAGTCTATAAATCTGATTTTGGAAAATATATTAAATAAAAAGAATACTACAAGACAGATCGATATTATCCCTGAGCTTGTAGAAAAAAATTAAACTCCGGCAGTCATTGTCCGGTGCATAATTGATCAAATACTGCATTATAAGGAGCGTGAAGTTTATGCCAAGTCACTTTGAAGCAATTGGTGTTAAAATTAATTCCATGGAAGAAATGGAAGAATTATTTTCAAAATGTTTAGAACATGGTACAGAAATTAATACCGAATACGGTATGTATTATTTCTGGGATATGGGAAACGGCGCAGAGCTTTGGGGACAGCTGGACTCTGATAATGAGGCTGGATTAAATCCTCATTTTTCAGGCAGTTCTTCATTTAAAGCAATACTGGAACGTGAAATAAAGGATGAGGAAAGGCCCGCAATGGACGGCTCGCTTCATTGCCAGTCAGTAGAAGGGCAGTATCCCTTTGCTGTGGATATACCTGATATGAAAGTCAGAAAAGTTGAATTTCCCAAAACGTGCAGTATTCAGCTTTCGGCATTTGCTCATAATGTCGATATTTATGAATCTGAAGAAGATTATAATAAGAAAAATACTTCTGAACCAAAATTTGCCACAGAACATTTTATTCCCACAGGACTGTTTACCGATGACGGACAAACAGCAACAGCTCATGCTATGTTCGGAGGAATAATAAAAACAGCTGAAAAAAGAAAAAATTCTGTTACAGGACTGGATTTTTATTATGCTTTGGTAAAAACACTGGGCGGAGAAATTGATGTTGTTATTTCTCCTGATCTGATAAAAGATGGTATTGTCTTGCAAAAAGACTATATCTTAAGCGGACACTTCTGGCTTTCTGCCAAAATTTCCGGTTAGTTCTTATCAGGATAATAATTCTAAAAATTAAATATTTACTTCAAGAATTTGAAAAGGATTGAGCTCTGTATAATACAGATTCAATCCTTTTATTTTATATCTTCTTCCAGTAATAATCCAGCTCTGTAAAATACATATTATTTTTTCTCCTTAATAATTTTTAGCTGTCAAATATCCAGATCATTAAGCCATTTTTCTATTTCTTCCTGAGAAGCAGAAGATGCGAATCGTTTTTCTGCAATAAAAACTGCATTAGGGGAAGATTTTTTTAATTCTGAAGTTGTATTTCCCATTCCGCTCATACCTGATGTAGCAAATAAAGCGATTTTCTTGCCGGAAAAATTATAGCTTTCCAGAAAAGTATTTATAATTGTTGGAGCTACATACCACCAAATCGGGAAGCCCAGTAAAATAGCATCGTATTCATCAATTTTTTCAATTTTACTGCTTATGGGCGGGCGGCTTGATTTATCCTGCATTTCGACAGAACTTCTACTCTGAGAATTCTGCCAGTCCAGATCATTATCAGTATAGAGCTGCTCCGGGACGATTTCAAATATATCGGCTTTTGCAGATGATGCTATTTTTTCGGCTGTTTTTTTTGTTACACCGCTTGCACTAAAATATGCTACAAGTTTTTTACTCATGTTATCTCCTCACTTTCATTATAATTACGGCTTTAATAGTTTACGAATTTCCCGCTGCTGACAATCCGTTTTTCTATTTATTTTTTTATATTTAAATTACTGAAGAATTTCTACCTTAACTTCGCCGTCAATATCTTTCAGATTTTCTAATCCGGCCTCTGTTTCACCTAAGATAATTAATCCGTTTGAATATTGAAAATCCTTATAAAAAACTGCTAAATTTCCCCATGGAGAATAGTAGGCAAAGCTTCCGGCTGACGGCTTGCTTCCGGAGGGTGCTCCGTCTTTAGATAATTTTTTCGGAAGATCACTGACTTTTTCTGTACCCGCATAATCTCTAAAATCTAATTTTAACGGAAGCAATTCTATAAAATCTCTAGCTGTCTTATTATCATTCATTCTGACAATAATCTCCTTATTATTAAAAGTTAGTTTTATCCTTATGTCCTCCATTTTATCCGCCTCTTTTTTATTATTATTCCCGCTTATTTTCTGAAAATTTTTATTATCCGATATCTCTATTTTTCTATTTTTCAAAACAGAATTTATCTGATCATATCTGTTATTAGCTATAATCACAATAATTCCCAAAAAAGATATCAAAATTATTATTACAGATATTTTTTTCATATTTTATTCCTCTCTTTAATTTATAACTGATTTTCAGAACAAAAACAAATATTTTTTAAACTATTTTAAATTTACAGCCTGTTTTTCTATAAAAAATATCTCCAGCCGGTCTAATTAAGTAACTCTTTGAAGATACATACAGTTTTTTATACCGACTATCGTTTCATCCGGCTATTTTCGAACGGACTCAAAGACTTTTTCAGCATTGTCTGCTTGTTTTCTGTTTATTTTTTCTTTAAAAATAACTATTATTTCTTCTATCTCTTCTTTTGTTATCCCGGTATTCATTCCTATGTTAAAATGACCAGCAAGCTGTGGATTTACACCATTCATACTAGTCAGAGCAGATATTGTTACTATTTCTCTTGTTCTGTAATCCAAAATATCGCGGCCGAATATATCGCCAAATAAATGCCCTTTCAAATATTCATCTATATCCGGAGCAAAGCTATAAATTTCTCCTGTGACAGGCATTCCTACTAATTCTGTCTGAACATCAGTACCATATTTAACACTGTCCCTATCCTTGGGAACTGGTGTTGAATTTCTTCCGTCCTGATCTTTTATTCCTCTCGCTTCTCTATCTTTCAAGACTTCCATAAAAGTCGCTAATCCGTTTAAACTGCGCGGAAAACCACTGTAAGCATATAAATGAACTAAAACTTCCTTTATTTCATTCACGGTAAGTCCTGCATCAAGCCCTTCGTTCAAAGCTTTATTTAATTTTTCAAGATTTCCGTCTGCTGTAAATGCAGAAATCATTACTATTTTTTGTTCTTTTTCAGTTAAGCCTTCTTTTTTCATTATACCCGCAGCCGATGTAAAACCAAAAGTAAATAATGAGATTAAAAGTATCAGTAATTTATTTTCCATAATTGAATCCTCCTGATTTTTTATTGCAAAAAATTTTGAAAGAGAAGATACGTGTATTCACTACTTCCCTTTATAAGTTTAATATATAATTTTTCCAATATCAAATACTTATATTGCATTGATTACCATGCTTTTTAAGCATATTTTCAATTATACTGATTTTTCCGAAAAATAATTTAATTTTTTCACTTTATTTTCTAATAACATCTTACAATACTATAAAATCTAAGTTTTATTTTTTGGAATTCAGTTTTACAAATAAACCGGCTGATAAAAGAAAAAGAGAGCTTACGCTCTCAATATTTCTTATTATTTAATTTAATCCCTCTCTTGCAAGAAGCTGTTCCAGTTTTTTATCTGTCCCCTGATTGTTTTTATACGTCTGAATAGCCTTTTTAGTCAGACTTCCGTTTATTCCGTCAAGCTTTCCTGTATAATATCCCATGTTTTTCAGTCTTTTCTGTATCTCTACAAAATTTGTTCTTCTCTTTTCTTTTGTTACCGACTGTGTTTTAGACGGTGCGGCAGCATTTATTACACTAAAACTCAAAACCGCCGTTAATAACAAAAATGCAGCTAATCTTAATTTTCTCATAAACTTCTCCTTTTTAAATCTTTTTTCTATTATATACTTTTTTGAATTTCTTTGTAAATCTAAATTTACTTTAAAATTACATGTACAAAATAGGAAATAAAAAAACAGATTTAATTTTAATCCAGTGATTAAACAAGTAAATCTGTTTTCCGCTCCGGTTAATAATTAGAACTGCTCTTTTCCGGATATCCTCATCATAAATTCTCACTATTATTTTATTTCTTTACCCATGCACTCGTATATTCCTGCAGCTTTCCTTTCAGATAAGTAAGCCCGTTCATAATCTGATTCATATCACGGTCACTGAAACTGTCTTTGTTTTTTACGAATTTATCAAGTATTGTGTTTGCCCTTTTATCATAATACTTATTAAGTTTTACAAAATCTTCCTTTGACGTCAGCATAGAATCTACCTGTGCATCATATACCAGTCTTGTAAAGTCATCCATTACTTCCTGTGCCACAGGACTTTCCATTACAGGTCTTGTAAGTCCCACCACATTATATACTGTCTGTATTTTTTCTTCTTTGCCGTTGCTGTAATAAGGTTTTGTATATGCTATTACTCCCAATAACAAAAACAAAGCAACCAGAACTTTTTTCATTTTTCCTCCTCAAATCTTTTATGCTTAATAGACTGTGTTTCTTTTGTACTCTTTCATTTTCTTGTTTTACTGAAACTGATCTACGATTGCTTCTAATTTATTAAGATGATCCAATATCTTCTCTGCATCAGCTTCACTCATAGTGTTAATATTTTTATCCAGTTTGTCAAGCACTGCATTTGTTCTGCCCATGTAATAATCATCAAGCTTACTGTAATCCTTTTCAGGTGTCTCTGCATAATCCTGTACAGATTCATAAGTTATTCTTGTGAACTCATCAACTATTCCCTGTGCTGCCTGATTTTTCAAAACAGGTCTTTTCAGATTCATCTGACTGTAAACAGTGGTTATAGGTTCCTCTTTCCCGTAATAAGTCTTTGAAAATGCTGTTACTGTCAACAGTAAAAATAGCAATACAAAAGTTTTTTTCATACTTCCTCCTTATTTTTATTTATATATATATCAAACCCTTTTATGTACACGATAATTATTTCATATTCATGTGAATTTATTGTGAATAAAATAAAATTCTTTTTTATTTTTTCAGTTACTGACGAAGTATTTTCAGTTTCCGGCTTTCTTCCTGCTGTATCAAATAAAGCTTCATTTTATTTTCTTCTGCCTTTACATAGACTGTTCCGTCTATATCTTTTCCTGAATTCAATTCTTCTGTTTCACCTTCGGCAAGACCAAATTTTTTGTCTATATCTGAAAATTTTTCGTTTCCGGCTTTTCTGTATGTAATTATGTTATCCGAATACACTCTGAGCACGTTCCCTGCTGCTGCGATATTATCCATTTCCATATCCGGATTGTTAAGCAGGAGAACAGTAAGACTCTGTCCTGTTTTTTTAGTAATCTTGTAGATATTGTCGCCTTTTTGAACTGTATATTCTCTCTCGGTAATTCCGTTTACTGTTTTTATATTTTTCAGTCCTGTTATTTCTTCCTCTGCATCAGCTCTCAGTGTAAAATCATATGAGTATTTTTTCTGATATTGATTATTGCTGAATATATCTGACCAGACAGTAAATATTATCCCTGAAAAAAATATTCCCAAAACGGCTGTCTTCATCTTTTTCATATATCACCCGGTTTATCTGAAATTTTCTAAAATAAATTATATAATATACATTTATCTCAGTATAATTTTATAAAAAATCTTAGTAGATATTTATAAGTATTCTAACATACCGGAATAAAATTGTATAGTATTTAAATATGATATTATTCTATAAAAAAATACCTCAATAAGAGGTATTGTTAAAATCCTGTATATCTTCAGGTTTGGACAGTACAGTTATTCTCAGAGCCGCTGTCTGTAATCCTTATGACTCAAACCAAAGGCCGCAAAATAAAGATTTTCTGTCTCGGTATTCCCGTAATCTTCGTTATATTCAGGAGAAAAATACAGCTCCACATTACTGTCCAATACCCTGATTATTACACTTTCATATTTATGCATCAAAGTAAAATTTAATTTATTCTGATTAAGTATAGCTATCATTTTGGAAACGTTTAATCTCTTTACATCGTTAAAAATCCATTTATTAAGCTTAATATTTTTTCCGGCAGTAAAATCAATAAAATTATCACACCAGATAGAAAAAAGAATCTCTTTATCAAAGTGAAACTCTATTCTTCCATACAGCCAGATTGATAATCCATGACCCATATCCCCGATCTGGTCAGGATCCGGAAAATTATTCAGTATCCACTCCTTTGTCTGACCATTTTCTATATAATCAAATTCTCCTTTTGTAACAAACTTAAATAAATCAACATTTACAGGGTTTTTTAGTTTGATTTTTATCATCTCCGCTTTTATAACAATTATTATTCTTTTGTACTGTACATTTTTTATTATATCATATTTTTTTTAAAATTCTGAAAGGCAGTCTCAGCATTATTTTTTTATAAATATAACTAAGCAATAATTTTTCCTAATAAAAAAACCGCATCAAAAGTAAAATTTCGATACAGTTCTTTTAGTTTACATTGTTATTTTCGAATTATCTTTTGATATCATATTTATCAGTTCGTCATTTGACTTTGTTTTCTTAATAAGGTCGATCAGTTTTTTCACTGCCTCAGCCTCATTATAATTGCTTAGATATCTTCTGAAATTCCATATTGTCTTTAATGTTTTTTCATCAAGAAGTATTTCCTCTTTTCTTGTTCCGCTCTTTAATACATCTATTGCCGGGAATATTCTTAATTCTGCCAGAGATCTCTCCAGAATTACTTCCATGTTTCCTGTTCCCTTGAATTCCTCAAATATTATGTCATCCATTTTACTTCCTGTTTCTATAAGCGCTGTAGCTATTATAGTCAGACTTCCGCCTTTTCTTATATTTCTTGCAGCTCCGAGAAATCTTTTCGGATAATAAAGAGCTTTCGGGTCAATACCTCCGGATATCAGCTTTCCGCTTGAAGGAACTACTATATTATATGATCTGGCAAGTCTTGTCAGACTATCCATCAATATTACTATATCCTTCCCTTTTTCTACCTCTCTTTTTGCCTTTTCAAGTACATCCTCTGTTACCTTTATATGTACACTCGGATCTTCATCAAATGTTGCCGAAAAAACTTCCGCATCACGTACATTTTCCTTTATATCGGTAACCTCTTCCGGTCTCTCGTCAATAAGCAGTATCCACAGCTCTACTTCCGGATTATTATTTATAATATCATTTGCCAGAGTAGATAAAAGTATTGTTTTACCTGCTTTCGGCGGTGCTACTATCAGACCTCTCTGCCCTTTACCTATCGGTGCTATCAGGTCTATTATTCTGGAAGACAGACTTGCCGATGATAAATTCAGCTTTTCTTCCGGATACGAAGGTGTAAGATCATCAAAAAACGGTCTGTTCGTTGATTTTTCAGGAGCATCTCCATTTATAAGAAGAGTTTTTATAAGTGCATAATTTTTTTCTGTTCCTATTGGTTCTCTTACTTCCCCCAAAACTATATCTTCATTTCTAAGTGCAAATTTTCTCGCCTGAGATGCTGATACATAAATATCAGGACCTACACTACTTTCTCTTAAAAATCCGTATCCGTCGGACATCATATCCAGTCTTCCTGATCCTAATATAATATTGTCTTTTTTAGCTTCTTCAATATAGATATTTGTTATAAGATCTGACTTCCCCATCGTGGAAAAACCAGTTATCCCATATTCTTTTGCTTTTTTTCTTAATTCCGTTAATTTCATTTCGAAAATATTTTCCATAATTTTCATCCCCTATTTTAATTTTTGATAAAATAATTTTGCCTCACCAGGCTGTAAATAATATTCCAGATTATCAGATACCTCATCCATCCTGTGACCATGTGATATATCTTCTATACTGTGTCCCTCCATAATTTTGAACATGTCGGGAACCTTCACGTCTACACCTGTTTTTGTATTGATGTTTGCTATCATAAAGATTTTTTCAGTGCCGTCTAAAGATTTTTTCAAAAAAGAAAAAATATCACTGCTTCCAAAATCATAAATCTCGGCAAAACCATCCTCCTTAAGTATATTATATTCTGCTTTTATTTCATTGATTAATCTGATATCCTCCACAATATCATAATTTATTTCTTCGTAATCCTTGTATGTGGTATTTACTACATCTATTTTTTTCTCAAAGCCGTACTCAAAACCAAGTGTAATCGCTATCCCCGAACAAAAATAAGCTTCTATTGCATAGTAGCATACTGCTTTTCTGCTGTCCCCGTTATACTCCTTTGCAAATCTTTCAGTATCATGATTTTCAGGAAAAGATAATGACGGACATCTTCCCGTCCACTTATTATAATCCTGTAAAAACCACTCATCTTTAAAATTCCACCATTTCAGGCTGTTCATAACAAAATCGAAGCCTGATTCTATTATTTCTATTATTTTTTCCGGAGTACAGCTTAAAGTTTCAGCTAAGAACAGTGTATCTGGATATTGTTTTTTTACTTCATTTATTAGATATTTCCAAAGACTGGAAGGGACCTGATATGCGGCATCGCACCTAAAACCTTTTATTCCTAGACCTGCGTAATATAAGATATAATCAAGCCAGTATTTCCAGAGATTTTCCTTATCACTGGAGTTCTCATTGTCAATTTGAGCTAAATCACCCCAGATAATTAGTTTATCTCCATCTAAAGCTCCTGGATTTTTTATCGTTCCGTCCTCATTTTTTTTATACCATTCAGGCTTTTCTTTTATAAGGTCGGAATCAATGGATGTGTGATTTATCACAAGATCCATCATAACCTTCATTTTTCTTTTTTCTGCTTCCTTACAGAAATCCCTGATAAAGGAATCACCGATTTCCCTGTATTTCTCTGCCTCTTTTTCCATTATTTCATAGTCAATTCCCAAAAGTACCGGACTGTATGCATAGTAGTCTTTTATGGAATAAACAGATCCTGAGAATCCTGGGAGATGAAAAGGATTTACATAGACCCAGTCAAAATTCATGAAATCTATGTCATCCAGTTTTTCAGCCCAGCTGTGAAAATTTTTCAGAAGATAAGGATACAGGTTATAAATTCTTGCACTAGTCATCATCTTTCCTCCCCTTGCCCGGCATAATATCCCATTTGCTTTAAGTCAAAACGGAACATTACACTAGACTAATTCACCATATAATGTCCATGTTTTTGTTTCATATATTTTTACATTTACAAATTTCCCCGAAAGCTCTTCATCACCTTTAAAAAGCACTATTTTATGAGTAGAGGTTCTTCCTGTAAGCATATCAGGATTTTTGCTGCTCGGTCCCTCTACAAGAACCTTCAAAGTCTGACCATAATATTTTTTGCTCTCTTCTTTTGCTCTTGCATTCTGAAGTCTCATCAGCTGCTGAAGTCTTTCTTTCTTTACCTGTTCAGGCACCTGTTCTTCCAGCACTGCTGCAGGAGTTCCGCTTCTTTTGGAATACATAAACATGAATGCGTTTTCAAAACCTACCTGCTCCACTACATCCAGAGTATCCTGAAAATCCTCGTCAGTCTCTCCCGGAAATCCTACGATAATATCTGTTGTTATACCTATATCAGGAATCTCTTTTTTTATTTTAAGAGCAAGTTCTATAAATTCTTCCTTTGTATATCCTCGGTTCATTGCCCCGAGTATCTTAGTAGAGCCTGACTGCAGAGGCAGATGAAGCATTCTTGCTACCTTGGGATTTTCTGCTATTGCTTTTATTACCGAATCAGTAAAATCTTTCGGATGCGGCGAAATATATTTCAGCCAGAAGTCTCCTTCTATATTGGCAGCCTTTGTAAGAAGCCCGGCAAAATCTTCTCCCATTTCGATTCTGTCACTTCCGTAAGAATTAACATTTTGTCCTAAAAATAATATTTCTTTGTAACCTTTATCTGCATACTGCTTTACATCATCAAGTATTTCCCTCATTGGAACCGATCTCTCCATTCCCCGTACGTAAGGCACTATACAGAATGTGCAGTAATTATTACAGCCGTAAGTTATTGAAACAGATGCTACTATATCATCTCCGAAATCAGCATCTACCCTTTTTGGAAGCTCATCTTCATCTTCTACCATTACTATATGATCTACTGTTCCTTTTTGAATTTTTTCTATGATGTCAGGAAGCTTGGCAATATTCTGATTTCCTATTACCAGATCTACAAAAGGAGTTCTTTTAATAAATTCTTCTCTGACCTCCTGGGCAAGACACCCAGTTACACCTATTATCATGTTGTTTCTTTTTTCTTTTAATTTCTTCAGTTCTCCTAATTTTCCGTAGACTTTTACCGCTGCTCCTTCTCGTACAGTACATGTATTCAGAAGAACAAGATCAGAAATTTTTATATCATCAACAATCTTATACCCGATGGACTGCAGCATTTTTTTCATCTTAGCGCTTTCATTCACATTCATCTGACAGCCGTAAGTAATTATTGTTGCTTTCTTTTCCAAATTTTTAAACCATCCTTTCAATAAATCATCTCATAAATGATGACTGATTCTATATGCAAATATCATATTATTGTCAGTGTATTTCTGCTTTTCAGATTTACACTGATATTTTTTTATACGTAAAGTACTAACATAACATTATATTACATTTTCAGAAAAAATAAAATATTTTTTTATAAAATGGATCTTATTCTCAGGAAAAACAAGAAAGCTTTCCAAAAAATAAAATTCTGCCGTATTAAAAAAAATAAAACAGCTGTTTAAAAAATAAAATCCCGTTATAGAAATAAAGGGATTTTGGTGTTAGTCTATTATAACATCTGTCTGATATCTGTCTTCCGGAGCTCTGTAGTTCACTATTCTGTTAACATAAATAGTACCTTCTTTTATATCTCCCTGTATTTCCAAATTCACATATTCGTATGACTGAACATCAAATTTATCAGTTACTTTTTGAACTATATTTTCCAGAAGCCCTGTATTATCTACCAGATTATAACTTATTTCTTTATCTTTCAAGATTAGTCTGTCTTTCTTATAAACAAAAACTCCCGTAGCCGGATAATACTGTCCTGCCCTTACCGGTCCCATTGGCTTCTGCACCTCGGCCGCTGCTGCAGTAGATGTCTGTGTTTTTTTGCTGCTCTTTTTATTTGCTGACGAGCATGACATCAACAACAATAAAATTAAGAATATTGATAACTTTTTCATATATTTCCTCCAAAATTTATATATTTAATTTCTTTATCTTTCCCTACTATTATACATATTTTTATCTGTTAATTCAAGTTTTCATAAATCAGCAGTACGGCTTATTTATGAAAGCCCAGATCAGCGGGGTTATAATCACCTGATATATGCTCTGCCCTTCCCCCGTTTTTTTCATATTCTTTTCTCATTTCAGTTACTTTCTCTATTAACTCAACAGTATCTTCCTCCAGCTTATCCCTGTTAAACAGACCCTTTGACCAGTAGTCAAGAATCAGCTTACTGTCTCCGTATATTATTTTTATCCCTTTTTTGGCTGCATATTTTAAGGCTATATATATCCCTGCCAGCTCACCGTAATTATTTGTTCTTCCTTTTTTCAGGACGTAGTTCCCGTGAACAGAAACTTTTTCTTTAGGAAGTATTTGCGGTAAAAGTGAATTGCCTTTATAATCTGTTACACGTACTTCTACGCCTATGCCCCGTCCTGTTCCCGCATCAAAATAAAGTCCGTTTTTATCAAGGGCAGGTGCTTTTTTTTCCTTAATTTCATATTCTGCTCCGGAATCAAGCCATGCTTTAGCCTCATCACGCGTCGGAAATGACTTATAACGTGCTTTTTGTCCTTTTACCAGTATTTCGCATTCCTTCCAGTTTTCAAGAATTCCGTTTTTATCACTTTCTACCAGATAATATGCATAATATTTTTTTGCCATTTTCCTCATTTTTCACTTTCAAATTTTCTTTTAATTATACCATATTATAAAGTTTTTAAAAAGATAATATTCTCAAATTATTTCATATTACTGCTTACTGCAATGTTTTCTTCATCTGCTGCAATGATCTGTCTTCTTTGAATTAGGAGAAAAGTAATATTTGACAAATTTCAAAATAAATACTAAAATAATATGCGAATGATTTGCAAATTTATATAAGGTGATAAAAATTATGAAACATTTAACTAAAAACAGAAAAGAAATTCTGGAAATAATCTCTGCTTCAAAGAAACCTCTTAATGTAAAGCAGATAAAAACACAGGTAGACTTTGATACTTCTACTATTTACAGGGCTTTGGATTTTTTGGAAAGTCTTGAATACATTCATTCCGTGATTTTTGATAATGAAAAATACTATTTTAAGGATAAAAACGGAAATTTTATTATATGTAATTCATGCAGAAAAATAGAAGCTTTTCCTGTTCAGTCTATCAGCCGAGAAGAAAATATACTAAAACAGGAGTTTGGTTTTCTACCGTTATCGCATATCTTTTTATTTAAAGGCCTTTGCAGAAAGTGTAACACATAAACCCGGAAAGGAGAGTAAACTATGAGCAAAATTTCAAAGTACTTAATCACATGTTTTATTTTTCTTCTTTTTTTGATTTCATGCCAAAATCAGAAGAAATCAGATACAGTTGAAAATGCAGCTGCTTTAGACAGAAAGCCTCATATTTCAGTGAGTATCCCGCCGTTAAAGTGGATTACCGAGAAAATAGCCGGAAGTGATTTTACAGTAACATCTGTAGTCAGTTCAAATATAAGTCCCGAATTATTTGATCCGTCTGTAAAAACTATTCAGGAGCTGGAGGAATCAGATCTGTACTTCTCTTTTGATTTATTTGCCTTTGAGCATAAACTGGAGGATGCAGTAAGCAATCCCGGAAAAATATACAATGTTCTGGAAAATAACAGTTATCTGCTAAAGGAGGATCAGGAGGCACATACCGGCGACGGGCACAATCACGGCGATTATGATCCGCATGTATGGTTTTCCATGGATATAGATTCTTCAATTGCAGAAAATATTAAGAATGTTCTTTCGGAAAAATATCCTGAAAAAAAAGATATATTTGAAAAAAATTATTCTGACTTTATTTCAGAGATTAACACCTTTAATACAGAATTGAAAAATATACTAAGTGATAAAAAAAGTAAGATTTTTGTTATTTACCATCCTGCACTTACTTATTTCGCCAAGGAACATAATCTTACACAGGTTTCTGTGGAACAGGAAGGCAAGGAACCCACTGCGCAGTATCTGAAAAATGTAATAAACGAAATTAAAAAAAATAATGTAAAGGTTCTTCTTGTACAGCCTCAGTTTCCGAAAAGTTCCGTGGATCTGATTTCCAAAGAAGTACCCGGTATAAAAATTATAGAATTCAATCCTCTTGAGGAAAATATTTTTGACAATCTGAAAAAATTTACAGATTCATTGGAGTAGATATGACTAAACATTTGATCGAAATAAATAACCTGAACTTCAAATACGAAAACAATATAATTCTGAATAATATTTCCTTTAATATCACAAAAAATGAAAATATCGGTATTCTTGGCAGAAACGGCGGCGGAAAATCTACGCTGATAAAAATTCTTCTGGGATTTTTGAAGCCTGCATCCGGTTCGGTAAAATATAATATTGACAGAAAAAAAATCGGTTATCTGCCGCAAATACGCGAATTCGATGCTACTTTCCCGATTTCGGTTTATGACCTTGTTATTTCAGGGCTTACAAACAGAAAAAATTTATTCAGAAGGTTTGACTCACAGGAAAAAAAAGCTGCTTCTGATATTATGGATGAATTCGGTATATCGGAACTGAATGATAAGCTCATTAATGAAGTTTCGGGCGGGCAGCTGCAAAGAGCCCTTATAGCCAGAGCTCTTATATCAAATCCTGAGCTTATTATTCTTGATGAGCCTGAATCATTTCTGGACAAAAATTTTGAGGCGAAACTATATAATAAATTGAAAACCTTGAAAAATTCTACGGTAATTATTATTTCTCACGAGCTGGACGAGATTTATAAGCATATTGATTCAGTTTTACTTGTAGAAAAAGAAGCGAAATTTTACAAAGACAAAAATACTTTTATGAAAGGCAGATAAATGGACTTTATTTCCTCAATATTAAAATATCCCTTTATGCAGAATGCACTGATTGTAGGATTCTTATCAAGTATATGCTGCGGTACCATAGGTACTTACATAGTCAATAAAAAAATGGTTTTTATTTCTTCCAGTATCAGTCATGCTTCGTATGGAGGAATCGGGATCGGCTTATACCTGATTTCGGTATTTGATCTTCCTGTAAAAGATCCGATACTCTTTGCTCTTGTTTTCTCCATATTTTCAGGAATTCTTATATTACTTCTGAAAGATAAATTTAATCTGAAAGATGATCTTAGTATAGGAATAATTATGACCTTCGGGATGGCTGTAGGAATTATATTTTCCTTTATGACACCGGGCTATCAGGCAGATTTATCTACTTATCTCTTTGGGAATATACTTTTATCAAATAAAGAGAATATAATAATGCTGCTGCTTCTAGATATAACAATTATTATTGTTTTTTTTATTTTTTATAAATCAATTATATACAGCAGCTTTGATGAAAATTTTTATAATATTTATGGAGTTCCTGTGAAATTTATAAATTATCTATTGATAATTCTGATATCTTCTGCTATTATAATAAATATAAAGACAATCGGTATCATATTAATTATCTCCATATTAACCATTCCACAGGCAACAGCTTCGCTATTAGTAAAAAAGTACTATTTAATAATTATTTTTTCAGGAATTTTCTCATTTTTGGGAATACTTTCCGGTTTATATTTTTCATATAGTCTGAATATTCCGTCAGGACCAGCAATAATACTTTCACTTACAATTATTCTGCTGTTTACCAAAGGCTTTAGGAAAATCTTTTTAAAAACAACTTGACAAAAGTTTGGAAGAAGTGTATTATATTAGATATAAAAATGAAATGATTATAAATTTATAGGAGGTACATATTATGACTAATGTAATTAAAAAACTAAACGTATATCTTGCGGATCTGAATGTAATGTACAGAAAGGTACAGAATTATCACTGGAATGTGGATGGAAGAAACTTCTTTACTATTCATGCAAAGTTAGAAGAATACTATGATGAAATCAATGAAAACATCGACAGCATCGCAGAAAGAATTTTATCTATCAAAGGCAGACCATACGGAACAATGAAAAAATATCTTGAAATTACTAACATTAAAGAAGCTAACGATGAAGAGATTACTGACCTTGATTTAGTAAAAATATTAAAAGCAGATTTTGAAGCTCTTTTAGGTGAAGTAAAAGACATCAAAGCAGCAGCTGATAAAGCTGATGACTACGGTACTTCAGCAATGATGGATGAATTAATAACAGGATATGAAACAAAATTATGGATGCTGGGTGCATTCTTAAAGTAAGAGAGACTTTTTAGACATATATAAATAATACCGGATTTTTATCCGGTTTTTTATTGTATATTTTTATTCTTACTACTGCCTGTAGTCTGCTTATATTGGGTTAAATGCTTTAAAATACAAGTATTTACCGATACTGTAATACAATAATTCATAAAAAACTTCTTGACCTGGAGTTACTCCAAGGGTGTAAAATATATATAAATTATTATAAATGAGGAGGTCCTATATGAAAAATGTAACTTTAAATAATGGAATTCAGATGCCTGTATTAGGATTCGGCGTTTACCAGATAACAGATCCGGCGGAATGTGAACAGGCTGTTTACGATGCACTTATGGCTGGTTATAGACTTATTGACACAGCTGCTGCTTATAAAAATGAAGAAGCTGTAGGAAAAGCTGTTATAAAAAGCGGAATACCCAGAGATGAACTTTTTATTACCACTAAATTATGGATTCAGGATGCAGGCTATGACAGCACAAAAAGAGCTTTTGAAGAATCATTGAAAAGGCTTCAGACGGACTATCTTGATCTTTATCTTATACACCAGCCCTTCGGAGATATTTACAGTTCATGGCGTGCCATGGAGGATTTATACAATGAAGGAAAAATCCGTGCTATCGGTGTAAGCAATTTTCTTCCTGATCGTCTTCTTGATCTTATTTTACACAATAAAATTACCCCTGCAGTTAATCAGGTAGAAACTCATCCTTTTCTTCAGCAGATTGAAAATGCAGAATTTATGAAAGAGAATAATGTACAGATCGAGTCATGGGCTCCGTTTGCAGAAGGAAAAAACAATATATTTCAAAATGAAATTCTTCTATCAATTGCCGGAAAATATAATAAATCTGTTGCACAGATAATATTAAGATGGCTGACTCAAAGAGATATCGTAGTTATTCCAAAATCAGTTCGTAAAGAAAGAATAATCGAAAATTTTGATATTTTTGATTTTGAGCTCTCAAAAGAAGATATGGAAAAAATTGTAACATTGAATACAGATCAAAGCTCTTTTTTCTCACACCGTGACCCGGAAATGGTAAGATTTCTTTCTAGTATAAGATATGATGACTAATCAGAGTTTTATCAGATAACTTTTTATATCTTTAGAGACTGCAGTATGTACTGTTTTTTGCAGTTTGCTGCAATCTTTTTTTCTTTATAATAAAAAAGATAAAAAAACACTTGCTTTGGAGTTAACTCCAAGTGATACAATTTATTTATTCATGAAGAATATTTACACACATTTCTTCTTTTTACACTTCTCAATCAACTCACATTACTAAAAATGAATCATAAAAAATCTAATTTAAACAGGAGGTCGATAATGAAAAAAATTTTTTTATCAAGTCTATTTTTATTGCTTTTTCTTTCACTTACTGCATGTGGAAACACTAAAGAAAATATTGAGACTAATACTGCTGCCAAAGAAAAAACCAGCAAAATTCTTATTGCATATTTTTCCAGAACAGGCAATACAAAAGAGATTGCTCTTAAAATACAAGAGAAAACAAATGGTGAGCTTTTTGAAATACAGCCTGCCGAACCTTATCCCGAAAATTATAAAGAAACTACAGATAAAGCCAAACAGGAGCTTAGCTCGGGATATCTTCCGCCGTTAAAAACTAAAATAAACAATCTGGAATCTTATGATATTATCTTTATAGGATACCCTATCTGGTGGGGAACTATTCCAGGCCCTGTAAGAACTTTTCTCACTGAAAATGATTTTTCAGGAAAAATTATTATACCGTTTTGCACACATGGAGGCAGCGGTATTGCCAGCAGTACTTCCGATATACAAAAGCTTGCCCCGCAGGCTGAATTGAAAGAAGCTCTTGCAATTCCCGGATCACAGGCTAAAAATAGCGAAAACACTCTTAATGAATGGCTCAACAGTCTTCAGATATCCGAATAAATTAAAACAGCCCTGAATGAAAATTTTGGGGCTGTTTTAACAATTTTATTTATATATGAACTTTAAGTCTTGTAATTCTTATTTTCATATAACTCTATCTTTTTTTGCAGATCTTCAAGCAATTCCAGCTGAATTTCCTGTATTTCCACTAATCTGTCCCACTGATCCGTAATCAGGTGATTTAATTTCTCATGCAGAATTTTAATCTCTATTTCTGCCTTTAAGTTTACCTGATAATCATTTTCTGCCCTGATCCGGTCTTTTTCCTCCTGCCTGTTCTGGCTCATCATAATTACAGGCGCCTGAAGAGCTGCAAGACATGAAAGAACCAGATTCAAAAGAATATACGGGTAAGGATCAAACGGTTTTTTCATAAGCGCTATGCTGTTTAAAATAATCCAGAATAATAAAATGAATATAAAGATCAGAATAAAAGTCCAGCTTCCTCCGAATTTAGCTACTGAATCTGCTATATTCTGTCCTATAAGCTGTTTTTTAGAATACACCTTATTACTGTTTTCAGAAATAATCTCTTTAGATAATATACTGTTTAATACATCTTCCTCAGTACGGGCATATTCTTTTTCTCTCTTTAACAATGATTCTATATATTTTTTTCTGTAATAATTCAAATCAGAGCTGGAGATAAAAGTATCCTCTGTAAACTCCGGATGATCACTCATTATTAATTCTGAAATTCCATTATAAATATTTCTCAGAAAAATTCCGTTATCCTGATTTTTAGCATCTCTCCCTATACGCCTTCTCATCATTTCTTCCAGCCTTTCCCAATAGATTCTTTAAAATGTACCAGTAAAAATTTTTTTCTATCTGAAAATCGGTATCTACAGCTTTGGTAATTGTGAGTTTTGTTGTTATTTTATATATTTTCTCGGGAATTCTTCTACTTCATTTCAAAAAGAACACTTACATTCTGGGTAAGCTTGATTACCTGCGGCTTATAATCTACCTGTGGTTTTGGAGCAGGAGCAGCCTTTTCAGCCGCTACTCTCATCATAGCTCCTGATGCATAATCTTCATCCGCTGCGATCTGCTGTCTGTAGTTATAATCTTCCATAATAGCCTGATTCTGATAAGATATGCTTTCACTTACCACAAGAGGATCGCCGAGCTTCATCTCACTTGATCTCAATATGCTTGCAGCCTTTGTTTTTGTCTGTTCATAGGCAGTATTATACAGCTCTGATTCTATCTGCTCTTTATTTGATATGTCGAATGCTATGCTTCCCTGAACATTTATTTTATTATTTTCCGCTATTTTTATTACATCATTTATTTTATTTATATCTTTCAGTTCCAATACAAAGTTATTGTATATATTATGATATTCCTTATTTTTCAATGGTTTATTATCTGTTGTTTCTTTTGATACAGTAGAATATGAATATACCGATATATCGTTACTGTTTATCCCAAGTCTTGAAAGCTGAGACTTCACATTATCATATACTTTAAATGTTTCCGATATTGCTGTTGCTTTTTCTCCGCTGTTTCTGTTTATTTCACCATAATATATTGATTTATCCGTACTGTCACTTTTCAAGCTTTTTATCTTGTTGCTTTCCGACAGACTTATCAAATCCGGAATTTTTGTCAGATCTGTTACCTTTACTGCAAAATATAATGTTGTATAATACTCAGTTTTCTTATTTTCCGCAGTATCTCTTTCTGTTGTCTTTTGGGTATAATAATTATAAGTTTCTATACTTCCTACAGAAATATTCTTCCTTCTCAGCTCACTTTTAAAATTTTCCATATTTTGAGAATTTTCCTGCCCGGCTTTTTTCAGGTCTTCACTCTTTGTATATACCCTGAAATTTATTTTTGCTATATCAGGCATAACTTCCTTCTCTGCATTTCCGGTAACACTTATTTTTCTGATCGGCTCACTAAATGCAAATACTGAAAATATCAAAGCTAATATTAAAATGATCTTTTTCATTTTCTCTCCTTTTCTTTCCGGTATGTTCCTGTAAAAAGAACCGGAATTATGAATATGTCAATGAAAGTTTATTTTTTATTCATCTGGAATTCTATATTTACAGTTTTTGTTACAGTTAATTTCTTAGGACTTATTACTAAATTTGAAGTATTTGCCAGATCCATAAGCTCTTTATCACTGCTCTTTTTTACTTCGTCTGCCGCTCTTGCCAAAGAGTTATAATTGCTAAAATATTCATTATACGGCTGTATGCTGTATCTGCTGTTATCTGTCACAGAAAGCGGCTTTTGCAGACCAAGATCGGTTTTAGCGAGTATTTTATCAGCTTTCTTTTTTGCTTCAAGATAAGCTTTTTCATATAATCTGTTTTCTATCTGCTCTTTATTGTTAATATCATACTGTATGTAACTGTTTGGCGTGATATTTAATGTATATCCCAGATTTATCAATTTCCCCAGATTCTTTACATCACCTGTTTTTATTTTGATCACATGAGTTACTACATGTTTTTCCTTTTTCACTCTGTCATATTTTTCCAGACTCTTTTCACTTGTATCATAAGAGGCTATTCTTACACCGTCTACAAGATTAGTTTTCAGTACTTTGCTTTCCAGATTTTTATATCTTTCCAGTGCTTTTTGATAAGAAGTTTTTGTATCTTTCGCACTTTCACTTATATTAAAATTATATATTCCGAATTCTCTTCCTGATTTTGAAAAATAATTTATATTTTCTCCTGAAAGTATATTTACTATTTCTCTCAGTTTATTCTGGTCATTAACTGTGATTTCTATATTCAAAGATGTCGAATATTCTTTTTCACCCTTATTTACAAGTATTGAATCCCAATATTCCCTTTTATTGGAATTATATGTTACTGATTCTATTTTCTCATATTTCACACCTGACTTTGAAAGTAAAGTTTTGTATCTGTCAAGAAGTCCTGCATTTTCCTCGCTTGCCTTATTCATATCCTCGTTTTCTGTATAAATGGTAAACATTATACTGGCAGTATCAGGCATCAGCGTTTCTGTGGCTGTCCCCGCTACCTGAATTCTCTTATAAAAAAGATCGCTTTCATCTGAAAATATCATTACAGAAAAAATTGTCAGTAAAATCAATATAATTTTTTTCATATTTTATCCTTTCCCTTACTTTCTATATTATTTTATTTCATAAAGTACGCTTACATTCTGAGTTAATTTCATTACCTGAGGCTTATAATCTATTTGGGGTCTGGCTTCTGTTGTTGCTGTCATTGCCGGTACTTGCCTATACTCCATATCCATACCGCCTCTTACATCTAAATTTTTTGCATTAATCTGCTTAGTATAATTATAATCCTCTTGGATGGCCTGATTCTGATAAGATATGCTCTCACTTACCACCAGCGGATCACCGAGTTTCATTTCACTTGATTTCAGTATGCTTACCGCCTTTGTTTTTGTCTGTTCATAGGCTGCATTATACAGCTCCGACTCTATCTGGTCTTTGTTTGATATATCGAATGCTATATTTCCCTGTACGCTTATTTTGTTATCTTCCGCAATTTTTATTACATCATTTATCCTGCTTATATCTTTCAACTCCAGCACAAAGTCATTATATATATTATGATATTCCTTGTTTTTTACAGATTTGTTATCCGTTACTTCCCGTGAAGTTGTTGAATATGAATATACCGAGATGTTGCTGCCGCTTATTCCGAGCCTTGCCAGCTGGGATTTTATGCTGTCGTATACCTTAAATGTATCAGATATTGCTGATGATTTCTGAGAGCTGTTTCTGTTTATTTCACCATAATATATTGATTTATCCAGACTGTCGCTTTTTAAGCTCTTTATCTTATTGCTTTCCGATAGGCTTATCAGATCCGGTATTTTAGTCAGATCTGTTACCTTTACTGCAAAATATAATGTTGTATAATATTCTGTCTTCTTACTTTCCGCTGTGTCTCTTTCAGTACTTTTCTGCGTGTAATAATTATATGTTTCTATAGCAGTTACAGGAATATTTCTCTTTTTTAGCTCATTTTTAAAATTTTCCATATTTTTAGAGTTTTCCTGACCGGCTTTTTTAAGATTCTCATTTTTTGTGTATACTCTGAAGCTTATTTTTGCTATATCAGGCATGACCTCCTTTTCTGCATTTCCTGTAACACTCAGCTTTCTTATAGGCTCACCGGCTAAGAATACCGAGAAGCCCAAGGCTAAAACTAAAATAAACTTTTTCATACTCTCTCCTTTTCGTTTTATTTTCTCTTACCTTGATTATAATAAATCAAATTTGTAAAATCAATCTGTGGATTTTTTATTTTTTTTATGATATTACAATTAATACCCTGTGCTTTTCCTTGCAAAGCTTCCAAAATAACAAAAGATTTTTCAAAATTTCCATAATATGTCAATAACAGCAATTACTGACTCCTGTTATCATGAAAATTTTCAAAAGTATTCTGTCCTTTTTTCATTTCAGTTTTCTAAACTGCGGATTTTTCCACAGTTTAGAATTTTTTTATACCTGTATTTTTTCCAGATATTTTTCTACTTAAGCCATTTATCCTTTATTTATCAAATAACTTAAATATTTTCTTTATTAAGCTTTCCATATTTATCAAAATAAAAAAAATCAAAACTAACACTATAAACTGAAAATACAAAACATTTCCGTTATTTCCATTTATTTTACCGTCATTAATCAAAATTCTGAAAATCCATACTAAATCAATTACTACCCAAAATTGTACTATAGTCAAAATACATTTTGACAGTACATTATATATTCTTTTCATTAAGTTCCTCCAATTTCAGTATTTATGACAAGAATTTTTTATTAAAAAATACTAATAACCATTAATATTGAACATAATTTTATCCCTGCTGCTCCTATTATCAGCGAAAATATTGAAATTATCAGAATATTAGGAATTCTGCTTATATTTTTATTTGATAACTGAATAATCAAAAAATACATTACTAAAAATAAAAATAAATAAATTAGTGAAATTAGCGGATAAAAAATATTCAAATCAGAATTTTCTATAGCTACTTGCAGTGAATTCATATTTATATATGAAGCAGTCAGTCCCATAATCAATACTATGAAACTTAATACTTTATATATTCCTTTTAGTTTATTCATACCTCTCTCCATATTATTTCAGATTTTTATTTATTGCCGTTAATTGATTCAAATATGTTTCCAGATATTTATAAATACCTCTTTTATCATTTAATCTTTCATTTGTCCCATCTAAATAAGCATTTTCAAGTATAATTGAATTTCCCCCGTAAATATCTAAATCTGCAACTCTACAGCTTTCTACAGTTTTCTCGGCTCCCTTATACCATAAAACAGTCTTATCTTTTCGTGTCATCATTTTGGTCATTTCTGCCTTATTATGTCTTAAACCGTATGCTATCAGTAAATAATAAACATGAGCAAATAATTCTATTCCGATTGACTCATCGGGTCTGGTTATATTATGCACTGTTTTTGATAATTTCCCGCCGCCTGGATATGATGAATTTTCAAGGGCTGCTGTAAATTCTTTTCCTATAATTTCCTTATACAGTTCTTTTAATTTTTTCCCAAAGCTTATATTAAAACTCACGCCCTGATGTCTTAATGCATAGGCTGCGAATTCTTTATCTTCACAAACTACAGATATGTATTTTCCAGCTGTAATTTTTACTAAAAATGTAATTTCTCCTCTAAAATCATGAGATACTATATAATATGTCTCACCAGCATGTTTCATTTTTTTATAAGCCACTATATCTCCTTTTATTTCTGCTTTTGTCAAAATATAAACTTATTTAATTTACTCTATTTCTATTTTTCTTTCACTGTATCTTTTTTGCTTTAATATTATAAAAAAATTCCCATTTCCGCTTCCTATACTTGAGTTTTCATTGTAGTCAGTAACATACATGTCCGGCAGTACATAAGTCTTGCTTACACCCTCCGTAATTACCATTTCCAAGACAATATCTCTGTAGTCAGTACTTTCACCATAAGATAACGCCCATTTAGCCAGCTCTTTAGTATTTTCGATATTTTTCTGATATAAATTTCCCAGTCCGAGAGTGCTTCCTCCGAATTTCCCCATCATTCCGCTTAGTGTATTAGTAAGACCACCCGCAAAAGTACTTCCGAGAATCTGTATTCCCTTACTGAGACCGCTCGTCAATTCACTTACCCCTGCTGCGGCAAACCCTGAAAGCATTGAATTCATGCTCAAAGGCAGCCCGCCTTCATTTTCTTCCACATGTGACAATAGTTTCCCTGATAATCTCACTGTTACATTTGCTTCTGAATTTGATGTCTGGCTTATAGCATAATCTGATATACTTACATCTACACTCACTATTTCATCAGGACTCAGAATTATTCCCTGCTGACCTCCGGTCAAGGAACCTAATCCCGGTATATTTCCCATCATACCGCCAAAACCACCTGTGTTAGCTGTTTTCCCGCCGGCCAGAATCCCGGTTGTTGCTCCGCTTGGCATCCTTAATCCTTTTCCGCCTGCTAAACTGCCTTCGCTGCTCAGACCGCTGCCGGAACTTATTCCTCCCATTCCCGGCACTGAAGCTTCCTGTCTCGGCATAATCGTCATTCTAAATCTCATTTTCTGTTTCCTCCCTATTATAATGTATTTGAGTTAATATATCATACATATTTTGAATTATATATTTTTAGATAAAACCTTATTTTCTTAAACTTCTATTATCTTTCTGCCGTTGTACTCTGATGTCCGTAAAACTCTTATACTGTCATAACCAATGTTTCGGAATTTCCCGGCACCCGGCTGCAAGTTCACAGAAAACTTTATCTTATCTTTACTTTAAATAACATAATCATTAAATATGAATTATTCAATTTATAATATCATATTCTTTAAAATGTTCATAGTATTTTATAGATACCATTCCGTTTATATTATCACACATCAATATGAACTCAGTGTGAACTAAAAAAATTTCTGGAAATAAAAAAGAGTACACTAAATAACATAAGTATTCAGTGTACTAAAATATATTCTTTATCATTACTAATATTTTTTTCTGGTTCATTATAAATATGTGTTACGGCTTTTATTCCCTTACTCTTTTATTTCAATTAAAGTACTTTCGGGCTCCAGCTTCTGCACAAACTGCATTACTGTCTCCGCAGTTGCCACCTCTATCTCATCCGGTTTCTTCCTGTCTTTATGATCATCAAAGTGAACATTTCTCGCCACTAAAGGGCCTAGTGTTCTTTCAAGAAGATTTACCTTTATTTTCTGCGGTCTGAATCCTTTTACCTTAGTCCAGTTTATGGCATCTCTTCTTGTCTTTACTTTTTTCCCGGATTTCACATAAACGTAAGCCTCCAGTACATACTGCACACAGTTTTGATATTTATCCGACCATGCATTGGCATTTATAGAGTAAACATCACCTTTAAACTTTTCTATTTCTTTATTTTTTATTGCTTCCTTAAGCTCTGTCTGCGTTTCCATTGAAGGGATCAGCACGAGACTGTCATATATAGAAACAGGTGCAAAAAACAAAGCCATTCCGTCGTCATATGTTCCCAGCTCATCGGAATTTTCACAATTCTGAAGCAGATTTGTTACTACCCACTTTCCCTTATCATCTTTCCATGCCATCCCAAGATGAGTATATGAAATCCCGTGGTTTTCTTTATTTTTTCTTGCCACAAATGCCAGCTCGGCATTGTTGCTTTCTAAAAAATCTATGACTTTCCCCGTAAGATCAAAGACCTTTATTGCTTCTTCCTTTGATTTTGGTTCTGTCTTACATACAGAGCCCACAGAAAACAGAGGAATTACACATACCATAAATAAAAACAGTACTCTTTTCAAAATTTTTCTCCCCGATTATTTTATCTTATTCCTCTTTCACTTAGTCCGCTGTATTTCATATCAGAAGGAACCAAAATTATTGGTCTGTCCAGATTTGAAACCAATATTCCCACATTCACCTTATCCAGATCCATTACGGCTTCCCCGTTCAAGGCATACATTTCAAGCCCTTCCTCGGAGAAAATATCCTTTGCCCTCACAGTTTCTCCCTGAGCAACAAGCTTATCAAAATAATCGTACCTGTCTTTTATTCCGTAATATTCGTCATCTGACGAAGCAGATAAAATAGCACTGCTGAATAAAACATAAGACGAGGCTTCCAATACTGCCAGACTGTCTAACGAAACATCAAATGAATTATCATTCACACGAATATCCGCAAATACCTGTGTTCCAAATATAACTGCTAAAATCAAAATCCCTAATTTTTTCATAAAAATCACCTTCTATTATATTATTTTACCTTTACTATTTTTTTCTTTCCTGCTCTTATTATCATCCCGGCTTCAGGTGTAACCATGTGGTTTATGTCCTTTACAGGCTCGTCGTTTATCTTCAGACCGCCCTGCTGTATAAGCCTTCTTGCCTCACTTGTCGATGACAAAAGGTTCAGATGCTTTACAAGTATATCAATAACTCCTGTTTCCGTATATTCCAGTTCCACTTCCGGAAGCTCTACATCAAGGTTCTTTTTGCTGAATACATTTTCAAACCATTCTCTTGCCTTTAGTCCTTCTTCCTTATTATGATATATAGCTACTACTTCTGATCCGAGACGTTTTTTTATTTCCATAGGGTGAAGAGTTCCGTTTTCCATGTCTGCCTTTAACTGCGCTATCTCTTCCAGAGGTATGTCCGTTATTATTTCATAATATCTGAACATAAGATCATCTGATATTGACATTATTTTACCAAACATATCATTCGGAGTATCAGTTATGCTTATATAGTTATTCAAAGACTTACTCATTTTTTCCACACCGTCAAGTCCTTCAAGGATAGGCAGAAGCATACATATCTGCGGATCCATTCCGAAATTTTTCTGTAAATCTCTTCCTTTTAAAATATTAAATTTTTGTTCTGTAGCTCCCAGCTCTATATCACATTTCATTGCAACAGAGTCATATCCCTGTAAAATAGGGTACATAAACTCCACTAACGATACCGGCTTATTTTCTGCAAGTCTTTTCGCAAAATCTTCTCTTGAAATCATTTGTGCTACGGTAAACTGTGATAACAGACCGAGAAAATCCTGAAGCGACAGTTTTTCCAGCCAGTCTGCATTATATAGAATTTCTGTTTTTTCCGAATCAAGTATCAGAAATACCTGCTCCAGATACGTAGCTATATTTTTCTGTATATCTTCAGGTGTAAGCATTTTTCTTGTTTCTGATTTACCTGTGGGATCTCCTATTCTTGCAGTAAAAGTTCCTATCAGAAACTGCACTGTATGTCCCAGCTCCTGAAACTGCTTTAACTTTCTCAAAGGAACGGCATGTCCTATATGAAGATCTGTCCCTGTAGGATCTATTCCCAGTTTTATTTTTAAAGGTTTATTTTCTTTTAATGACTTTTCCAGTCTCAGCTTTAATTCAGCCTCGTTTATTATCTCTTCACAGCCTCTTTTCAGTATATTAAACTGTCTTTCCACTTCATTTTTTATATCCATTTATTTCTTCCTTTCCAGATTTTTGTTCAAATTACTATTTCAGAATTATATTTTCTATAAATCATCCCAGCTATCTGAAAATAAAGGAACAAACAGCGGCAATTCCAGATTCAAAAAAACACTTCTTTTCATAACATTCTCCTATTTTCATGATATTTTCTTACTATTATACCATATTTTTTCTTTTATAAGAACATAGATTTAATATATTGTATTAATTACGTTTTTAGGGATAAAAATAATCAAAATAATTTATTTATTTTATTTTAGAATAATATACACTTAATAAAACATTTTTTCAAGTCTTTAAATAAAAAAAATGCTATAATTAAGTAAATTCTTATGAAGAAGGTGATTTTCGTGATATATATCGGCGATAATAAAACTACCGGTGAAATAGACAGTTATTCTATTAATACGCTAAATATCCCCGGAATTGTACTTATGGAAAATGCCGCGCGTAATTTTACCGGCACCATTGATACTAATCTTGATAACTTTCTGATAGTCTGCGGCAAAGGTAATAATGGCGGTGACGGTTATGCCGTAGCAAGACAGCTTGTCTCCCTTAATAAACGGGTTTCTGTTTTTTCATGTGAAACATCAGATATGAGCCGGGACTGCCAAATAAATTATGACATATGCCGGAATCTCGGTATTCCAATGGAGAATGATATTTCTGCTTTAGAGGAACTGATTATTTCACATGATGTAGTTATTGATGCTGTTTTTGGCACAGGTCTTGATAAACCTTTAGCTGCACCTTATGATAAAATTATAAATAATATAAACCAATATGGAAAATATATAATTTCTGTGGATATTCCCTCGGGAATAAACGGTTCTACCGGTGAAACCGCCGGAATTGCTGTCAAAGCCGATAGAACTGTTTCTTTTGTAACATATAAACAAGGCTTTCTTAATTATTCCGCCGCAGAATTTCTTGGTAAGATAAAAGTAGTAAATATTGGTCTTCCCGAACATGTTATCAAAAAATTTTCAAATACAGTACTTATGGATAAAAAATATATAAGCAGCCTGCTTATTCCAAGACTGAAATATTCACATAAAGGAAATTTCGGACATACTCTTATAATAGCCGGTTCACCCGAATTTACAGGGGCTGCTGTGATTTCTGCCAATGCTGCCGTAAAAACCGGTTCCGGTCTTGTTACTCTTGCTGTATTTCATGAATGTCTGAATATGCTTTCTTCATGCAGTCCGGAAGTAATGACTGCTGATCTCAGTGACAAAAACCGCCTTTTGGATCTTTTGAAAAAAGTAAATTCTATTGCTTTCGGACCGGGTCTGGGCAATAACCCCCGGACACTGGAACTGCTGAAATTTGTCCTTGAAAACAGTGATGCTCCTATGGTTATCGATGCTGATGGCATCAATGTTCTGGCAGAAGAACCTGCTCTGCTGGAAAAACTTAAAAACAGATGTATTCTTACTCCTCATTTAGGAGAATTCTCCAGAATATCAGGACTTTCCATAGAAGAAAT
This sequence comes from Sebaldella termitidis ATCC 33386, assembly GCF_000024405.1. Taxonomy (NCBI): domain Bacteria; kingdom Fusobacteriati; phylum Fusobacteriota; class Fusobacteriia; order Fusobacteriales; family Leptotrichiaceae; genus Sebaldella; species Sebaldella termitidis. Next base: position 4,057,590 of record NC_013517.1, read on the forward strand.
TTCCAAAGACAGAATTAAAGCAGCAAAAGATTTTTCAAAAAAATATTCAGTCATTTTATTATTAAAAGGTTATAATACTATTATTACAAATGAATGTGACGTTTATGTGAACACAACGGGAAATTCTTCAATGGCTAACGGCGGTATGGGTGATACACTTACAGGTATTACTGCCTCACTTATTTCACAAAAATATACAATTTTTGCTTCAGGAAAAATAGGAAGTTTTCTTCACGGTTATATCGGTGAAAAATTAAGTAAAAGATCCTTTGCAATCACAGCAGAAGATATTATAAGAAATATTCCCTTTTATCAGAAAAAATTATTTCTGTAATTTATGTCCTTATCAAATCAATAAAACAAAATATTGCCGCCGGTAATTTTATGTCAAAAAATAACAGCTTGACCGGAAATATACTTTTTACAGCTTCGTTTAGAACGAATAACCATAGTTTTCTGCATTTTTTTTAAATCTGCTTTTTATTTTTAATAAAATTATTTGCCTGAAAATACATTATTGTTTGAAACCGTGATATAATAACTATATAAGAAGACTGGTCATTTATAAATTTTCATAAATATTTATATTATTAGATAAAGGAGTGTAAAATGAAAAACTTTAATTTTCATGCCAGAACTGAAATTCTTTTTGGAAAAGGACAAATCGAGGCTCTTCCTAAGGCATTGGCACCTTACGGAAAAAAAGTCCTTTTAGTTTACGGGGGTGGAAGCATAAAAAGAAACGGTGTTTATGACAGCGTTATAAAGCTTCTCGGGGAAAATAACTTTGAGGTTACGGAATTATCAGGTGTAGAACCGAACCCGCGTATTGAAACAGTCAGAAAAGGTGCTAAGCTGTGCCGTGATAACCAAATCGAAGTAGTCCTTGCAGTAGGCGGAGGGTCTACTATAGACTGCAGCAAAGTCATTGCCGGAGCCTGCTTTTATGACGGAGATGCATGGGATATCGTGCTTGACAAAGAAAAAATCACTAAAGTACTTCCTATTGTTACTGTGCTTACTCTGGCTGCCACAGGTTCGGAAATGAATAAAAATGCCGTTATTTCAAAAATGGATACCAATGATAAAATAGGTACTTCTTCTCAGGAATTCGTCCCTATGGCATCTATCTGTGATCCTACATATATGTACACTCTCCCTGCTATTCAGACAGCTGCCGGAACTGCCGATATAATGTCGCATATTTTTGAAAATTACTTTAAGTCGGAAGAAGATACATATGTTCAGGATCGTTTTGCTGAAGGAATATTAAGAGCATGTATCCATTACTGCCCTACAGCAATTGAAAAACCTGATGACTACAGTGCAAGAGCAAATCTGATGTGGGCTTCCACTCTTGCATTAAACGGTCTTACAGGTGCAGGAAAAGGGCAGACATGGTCATGTCACCCCATAGAACATGAACTCAGTGCTTATTATGATATTACGCATGGTACAGGACTTGCTATTCTTACTCCGAGATGGATGCGTTATATTCTGAGCGATAAAACTGTCTCAAAATTTGCAGACTATGGTGTAAACGTATTTGCACTTAATCCTGATGAAGATCCTTATAAAATTGCCAATAAAGCAATTGATCTTACAGAAGAATTTTTCAAAAAAATCGGTATTCCTATGCATTTAAGCGAGCTTGGAATAGGTACTGAAAAATTTGATGAAATTTCACAAAAGCTTGACAGGAAATTTGATGATGCCTATATACCAATGACTCCTCAGGATGTAAAAAAAATACTCGAAATGTGTTTATAGATAAAAAACAGGCTGTATAAAAGGATTTTTAAGCAGTCTGTTTTTTCTTACAGAAATATAAAAATTTATTTTCTTGACTCTGGTGTAACACGGAAGTTTATAATATCAATATGTTCTAAAACTGTATCCAAAAAAAAATTTCAAGGCGGTAATAATATGTTTAAAACCGGTACTTTTTCCAAAATGTGCGGCTTGTCTGCCGATACACTTCATCATTATGAAAAAATGAAAATTCTTATACCCGAATATACTGATAATGATACGAGATATCGTTATTATTCTGCCGAGCAGCTTCTTACAGTCAATAAAATTTCTGCTTTAAAAGATGCAGGATTTTCTCTCAAGGAAATTGCCGGGATTTTAAATAATAAGAAAGATCATCATTCACTTACGGATTTACTTGAGGAAAAAGCTCTCAGCCTTGAAAAAACTCTGGAACAGGAAACAGAAAGGTTAAAGCGCCTTTACACGAACATATTTTTAATAAAAAACGGAGGTGTTCCCTTGATGAATGAAATTACAATTAAAAAAACCGAATCTGTTCTGGCGGCTTCATTAAGAAGAAGGTTTCATAAAGATTTTTTTGATGAAGAGCTGGAGGAAATGTGGAGTAAAGTCAATGCTTCTATTGAAAAACACAAAATTAAGAAAAGTGTACCGTGCCTGATGATTTATCATACCGGATGGTGGAATTTTGCTGATGATGAAAAAGAAGATGAAAGATATCTTGATGTGGAAATTTCCGAGCCTGTTCTGAAAAAATTTGAATCCGATGATGAAATCCGGGTATATAAGCTTCCCGCAGAAGAAAAAATGGCTTGTGTTGTTCATCAAGGTTCTTTTGAAACTATCGGAAATACATTTGAAGTTTTTTTCAAATGGATCAGGGAGAATAAATATGTCATAAACGGTCCGCTACGGGAAATTTATCATAAAGGCGACTGGGCTACTGACAATCCTGATGAATATATTACAGAGCTTCAGGTTCCGGTTAAATAACTCTATTATAAAAATTCTGCCTAAAAATAAAATCTGGTGAATTATACAATAAAAAAATATAATTCTCTCCAGATTTTTTTATATTATCATTCTAAATTTACCAATTATTTTCTTTACACCTGAGCCAAAAATTGAATTTTTCTTTTAATTCTTTAAAAGTTTTATTGTTTTTATCTTTTTGATATAAATCTTCGGTTATATTAGCTAAAAATTCACATATTACTTCTATAAAATATTTTCTTTCAATATTTTCTGTTCCCTTTTTGTATTCGTATTTAATGCGCAAATCTCCCTCTTCTTCATTATTCCATGTAATCTCTATTTTATTACCTCTTCTGTAAAAAGAAACATTTGATATAAGCGAACCGCCGGACTCTGAAACCCATGCATGACGCCTTGTCCAAGTATGTAAAGCCCCGTACCAAAGATCAAATTCCAAATCATCTTCCCATTCTTTATTACATGCTATTTCTAACATATCATTTAAGTTTTTATCGGACTGAAAAAGAGGGAATGGATCATATCCAATTATATACTCCAAATTATATACAAGCCATTCTGTGATATACACCAAATTCCATTCATATTTCCTTGTTTCTCCATACATTGTCACTCTGCATAAATCTTTATTTTTAACATAAATTTCAAAAGTTCCCCAGCTATCAGAAAAATACTTTGATTCTCCAAAAGGGTCTTTTTTAAAATTATAAATTAATTGTAATTTATCTTTTTCTCCAAATTTTTTCATAAAACTCCTGATATATTTTTTGAATATTTAAGCCAGCTCCAGCCTCATATAAAGCCTGTCCTCATTTTCCCCGTATTCCTCGGTCAAAAGCTCTGCTTTTTCAAAACCGTGCTTTAGATAAAGGTTCACAGCCTTTTCATTTTCAGGATCTACAGTAAGTGTAACAGCTTCTATTCCTGATTTTTCCATCTCATTTATTATAAAATTCAGTAAAACAGAGCCGTAACCTTTTCTTGAAAATTTTTCCTTTGTAAAAAAGCCGTAAATATAAGCATCTTTTGTATCGAATGTTCTCATTATCTCTGCTACAGAGACTATTTCCTCATTCTCCAGCAGGACATAAACTTTTCCATATCTTACAAAAGGCATTATTGTCCATCTTCCTATACCCCCGTCGCCGAAAATAAGCTCTTCATATTCTGCTATATCATTTATCCGTTCCTTCTCTGAAGGAAGAAGTTCTCTTATTTCCATAAATCCTCCTTTTTCTTACGTTTTAATAATTTACTTTATATAAGTATAAACCCTCTGACGGAGCAAGTATTTTTTCACCGTCGGAATCAGGATTATCAAGTTTATCACATATATAATCCGGGTTTCTCTTTTCAAAATACACAGCCAGTGCGCTTCCTATCATAATTCTTATCATTGTCTTCAAAAATGACTTTCCTTCTATTTCGATAAACAGCCTTTTATCCTCTTCATAGCATCTGATATTATTGATTTCTCTTTCAGGATTTTTATTATCTTTATCTTTTTTTCTAAAGCTGTCAAAATTATGCCTTCCTATAAACGGCTCCATAATTTTTTGCAGCTTTTCAGGAATAATTTTCCCGTCAAGGGCTGAAACATAACTGCTTTCAAAGGGGGTAATTTCATCTTTAAGCTTCATTATGTAAAGATAAGTTCTGGTTTTGGCAGAAAATCTTGCATGAAAATCACTGTCAGCTTCTTTGGCATCTGTTACTCTTATTTTCCCTGAGAGAGCTCTGTTTAATATACCTTTTATAATATCAGGAGATATACTTTTTTCCATAAAAAAATTAGAAACCTGTCCCAATGCATGAACGCCTTTGTCTGTTCTTCCCGATGAAAGAAGATTTACTTCCTCGTTAAAGTAATTTTTGATTACCTCCTCTATACTTCCCTGCACTGTTTTTTTGTTTAGCTGTCTCTGAAATCCTGAAAATTTTGATCCGTCATATTCATAAACTATTTTTATATTTTTCATTTTCTCTCCCTGATTTTATATTACCACAATTTATAAAATATTATAACAATTCATTCTTTGTTTATCAAGTAAAGTCCATATTTTGAAGAATACAGCATTCTTTTTACAATATTTTTTCAGAAAATTTATTAATATTTTACATTGCTCAGTTATAATGAAAAAAATATTTTAAACAGGAGGATATATTGATTATGAAAGGAAAAGCATTTCTATTACTGGTTTTTTTTACTATATTTACACAAACTTATACTGTTCCCCTCGAAAAAACAGAAACAGGCTTTGCAAAAAATGTTATTATTCTTATACCTGACGGAATGAGTACTGACGGAGTAACACTTACAAGATGGGTTTATAATGACGGAAAACCTCTAAATATGGATGAAATAGCTTCCGGGCTTGTGAGAACCCATAATTCTGATACTATTATTGCAGACTCTGCACCCGGCGGAACTGCACTGGCAACAGGACACAAAACACAGGATAAGCTTATCGGGGTAAAGCCTAAAAAAGCAACTCTTTACGGTTCTGACAAAAATGACGAAAAAGATTATTATTCCCCTGTGGCTTCTGTTTTGGAGCTTGCCAAATCTATGGGCAAATCTGCCGGAATCATAGCTACCTCGGAAATAATGCACGCTACACCTGCTGATTTTACTGCACATGCCACACACAGATCAAATTATAATGATATTACAGAACAGCAGGTTTTCCAAAATCTTGATGTAGTTTTTGGCGGCGGCGAATTTTTTCTAAAGGCTGAAAACAGAGAAGATAAAGAAGATATGACCGCTGCATTAAAGAATAATAATTATAAGGTAATAAAAAACAAAAAAGAGCTTGAACAGTTGAAAACAGGAAAAGTATGGGGTCTTTTTTCTTCTAAGGACATTCCGTATGATATTGACAGAACTACTGAGCCGTCATTGGCCGATATGACAAAAAAGGCCATTGAACTGCTTTCAAAAAATGAAAACGGCTTTTTCCTTATGGTGGAAGGCTCAAAAATAGACTGGGCAGCTCACGCCAATTCCCCTGCCGGTCTGATAAGCGAGATCAAATCTTTCGATGATGCTGTGGGTGTTGCCCTGAATTTTGCCAAAAATAACAAAGACACTCTTGTTATTATTTCCAGTGATCATGGAAACGGAGGAATTACAATAGGAAATCAGGACACGACAGGCAACTATCCGGAAATTCCTCTGGAAAGCTTTGTTTCTACATTAAGAAAAGTGACTTCTACAGAGGAGGCTCTTTCAAAAAGAATAGCTGAAAAACCTGAAAATACTGCTGATTTAGTTCAAAAATATTTTGGCTTTACACCTTCAGATGAGGAGATCCAAAATCTTAAATCCAAAAATAAAACCTCTGATATACAAAAAATCCTTTCAGAAATGCTGAACAAAAGATCGCATATCGGCTGGACTACAGGCGGACACACAGGTGAAGAGGTAGTACTTTATGTGTATGCTGATGATTATAAAAATATCCTCGGAGGAACAGTACAAAATTCAGACGTTGCCCGTTACATGGCAAAAGCTATGGGCGGTGACCTTGATAAACTGAGCAGTGAATTATTTGTTCCCTCAAAAGATTTCGGTAGCTATGGAATAACTGTTTCCAATGATCTTTCAGATAAAAATAATCCAAAATTTATCCTTGAAAAAAACAATAGCAAATACATATTTTTTGAAAATAGAAATTATTTTGAAACTAATAACAAAAAAACTAGTTTTAACGGCGTTGTTGTCTATAACGGCGAAGAGCTTTTTATCCCGCTCAATGCCTTAGAGCTTATTAATTAACTTAAAAACTGTCCGTCTTTTTGGAAGTCGCCTCCAAAATTCGGGCAGTTTTTTTATTGAAGTATAATCATATACAATATATAATAATAAAAACGATTTGGAAAGGCGGTTTACATTGTTTAGAATAGGTGAATTTTCAAGACTTACACAAATTTCTGTGAGAATGCTCAGATATTATGATAAAAATGATCTTTTAAAACCTGAAAAAGTTGATCGGTTTACTGGCTATCGATATTACTCTTCCAGTCAAATCCGTGATCTCCATAAAATTATTTTTCTGAGAGATTTAGGATATGGAACAGCAGAAATTTCCAATGCCTTAAAAAACTGGAACGGAGACTTTATGTATAAGCAGATGGAAAATAAAAAGCTTGAAATTGAAAAAAATATACAGCAGGAAAAACTTAAAGCTGCCAGACTGAAAAATCTTTTAAAAAGTATTGAAAATAAAAATTTTTCAATAAATTATGATTTTAACATAAAAAAAATACCTGATTTTACAGTATTAGCTCTGGGAAAAACTGTTCCTGACTATTTCTCCGAAGGTACATTATGGAAAGAATTATATGATTTTATTGAAAACAATAAAATAAAACTTCCTGTAAATCCTTATGATTTTGCTGTTTATCACGATTCAGGGCATAAAGAAAGCAACATTGATATAGAAGTCTGTACTGTAGTGGAAAAAACAGGGAAAAATCAGGACGGATTTGTCTACCGTAAAATAAAAGGTGTCGAAACAATGGCGTGCACTATGGTTTTCGGTCCTTATGAAAAAATAGCCTCTGCATTTCTTGCATTTATAGAATGGATCTCCGAGCAGCCTGAATACAGAATGTCTGGTAAAAACAGACAGATTTGTCACCGAGGTCCTTGGAATGAAAAGGACCCGTTGGGATATCTTACCGAGATTCAGATACCACTGAAAAAAAATTATTGAAATCTGCTTGACTCTCACATGGTGACAGGGTTTAAAATACTGATAAATCATAGATGGAGGTAATTATTATGAAACAATTTTATGTTAATCCTGTAGGGAAAATTATCAGTAACGAGAAAGGATTTTTTATCTGTATAGATGAAAAATACATTCCGGCATTAAAAGAACTGAACAGCTTCAGCCATGTGAACATTATCTGGTGGGCTGATAAATGCGATTCAGAGGAAATGAGAAATACTCTTACGACAAATCAGCCTTATAAAAACTCTCCTTCAGTAATGGGAATTTTTGCCACACGTTCACCTTTAAGACCGAATCCTGTTGCTGTGAGTACTGCACAGATTATACATACTGACTGCGAAAAGGGGATTATTCAGATAGCTTATACTGATGCTGAAAATAATACACCTGTTATTGATCTGAAGCCGTATACAGCAAGCTTGGACAGGGTCGAAAACTTCACCTCTCCCGAATGGTGCAGACACTGGCCGGAAAGTATAGAAAAATCAGGTGACTTTAACTGGGAAGATGAGTTTAATTTTTAATTTGCTTATTCTTTTTGCAGTATAATCTTTTATATACTATTCTTCAGCGGATTTTTTGTGTAACTTAAAGTTACAGACATAAAAATCCGCTAATATTTTTTTTAATTTATATAATAAAAGAGACCCATTGCTGAGTCTCATGAAGGAGTTTTATGAAGAAAAATTTCTTTCTTTTCTTATGTAAACATTCTAACTCTGTTTTCTTAGTAATTCCTTTATTTATTCTTTTATTTGAATTTGTTTCCAATTTTATTGGTATTTTTTCATATTTAGACAGAAAATCAGTCTTCCAGTCTCTCCAGCATTTTTTCATTATATCCAAAAAGATAAGTAAGAATAAATCCACCCAGATATGAAGCCACAAGAGCTACAAAACACCATACCATTGATCTGTTGCTGTCAGCTACAGCAAGAAGTACTAAGCCTGACGGCCCTATTGTTGTACTTCCTACATTCTTGGCAGCTGCCAGTACAGCTCCTCCAAAGCCTGCACCCAGACATGCTGTTATAAAAGGATAAAACAGCGGAAGTGAAACCCCGTATATCAATGGTTCTCCTATTCCGAGAAAACCTGCCGGAAGTGCGGAGCTTATCAGCTCTCTCAGCCTTTTATTTTTAGTTTTTACAAGTATTGCTATAGCTGAGCCTACCTGCCCTGCTCCCGCCATTCCAAGTATCGGAAATAAAACCGTATAACCATAATCCTGAATAAGCTGGATATGTACCGGTGTAAGTCCCTGATGTATTCCCAGCATTACCAGCGGAAGAAATGAAGCTGCCAGCACATATCCGCCTATTATTCCGCCTTTATTCAGCATTATATCCAAAAGTACAAAAGTTACCCCTTTCATTATCACTGCCGCTACAGGCATTACTATTGCTATTGTTACAATACCGCCTGCAAGTATAGTTAAAACAGGAATTATAAGCAGATCCAGCGAAGCAGGCACTACTTTTCTCAGTTTTTTTTCAATAAATGCAAAAACAAAAGCTGCGAATATTACTCCTAATACACCGCCAAGATTAGGAGACAGTTTAATAAAACCATTAAACAAAGTAAGCGGCTTATCAGGCTGTCCGGCTAAAGCAGGCATGGCTATCATTGCTCCTGCGATGGCACCTAAAACAGGAGTTCCTCCGAATTCTTTTCCTGCATTATATCCGACCAATATATTTAATGAGCTTAGCAGAAGACCGCCTACTGCCACTAAAAGAGCAAACCACGGATTAGCCGATATTCCTCCGTCAAAAACACTCCATATTCTAGTGATGGCAAGTACAAGTCCTGTTCCCACAAAACCGGGTATCAGAGGAATAAAAATATTCCCTATATGTTTTAACCCTTTTTGAAAAGAGGATTTCTGCTTTGATTTTACTTTTTCTTTTGTTTTTTCTTCCAGATTATCAAGATTTTCGCTTATTTCCGAACTGCCCGACATTCCTGCTACATCACCGAATGCTTCCCTTAATCTTTGTGCATGACCTACACCAACTATTATCTGTGTCTGCTCTCCCGGAACTACGCCGAGCACTCCTTTTAATTCCTTCAGCTTCCCGGAATTCACCAGTTCCGGATTTTTAACATTTATACGCAGTCTTGTCATGCAGTTTGTAAAACTATTTATATTTTCAGTTCCACCCAAGTCACCAAGAATCTCTTTTGCAAGATTTTTATAATCCATAATTTCCTCCTCTTATATTAGATTTTATTTTATGGCTTCTCTTACAAAACCATCAGCCTTTTCCAGCCTGTGTACTGCTTCTTCATATTCACAGCCTGCGAGTATCATTACTATTGCAGTTTTTACATGCCATTCTGCCGAAACAAGAGTTCGCTCCGCTTCTTCATATGATGCTCCTGTAGCCTCCATTACGATTCTTTTTGCTCTTTCCACCAGTTTTTCATTTGTTGCCCTTACATCCACCATCAGATTCCCGTATACCTTTCCTACACCCACCATAGAAGCCGTGGAAATCATATTTAATATCATTTTCTGTGCACTTCCGGCTTTTAATCTCGTAGAACCTGTGAGTACCTCCGGACCGCAGTCCACTTCGATTGCTGCATCAGCATATTTTGAAATTTCTGCATTCTTATTACAGCTTATTGATACTGTATCTGCTCCCGCTCTCCGTGCATATTCCAAACCGCCTATTACATAAGGAGTCCGCCCGCTTGCAGCTATCCCCACTATAGTATCATTTTTTCCTATATTTAATTTTTTCAGTTCTTTTTCCGCTAACTCTTTTGAATCCTCGGCGCCTTCTACAGCTTTTACAAAAGCTCCCTCTCCTCCTGCTATGATTCCCTGTACTTCATCTATTGTTCCAAAAGTAGGAGAACATTCCACTGCATCAAGTACTCCGAGTCTTCCGCTGGTTCCGGCTCCCATATAAATAATACGTCCCCCGTTTTTCAGATTTTTTATGATTATTTTTACAGCTTTCTCTACATCGGGAAGTGTTTCTTTTATAGCAGCAGCTACTTTTCCGTCCTCTTCATTCATTATCGTAAGAAATTCTCCCGTACTCATCTGATCCAGATTTTGTGTTTTCGGATTTCTTTTTTCGGTCATAAGATTTTCAAGCATATTGTCTCCCTTTCTATACTATATTATTAATTTTTATTATATTATACCGTATTGTATTATTTTTTCAATTCCAAACCTAAAAATTGAAAAAAAATTTCAAAATTAGAAAACTTTGTCCAAAAGAAAAAACCGTATTAAATTAATTTTTTAATACGGTCTTTCTTCATTTATTTATTTTTTTCTGCTTTCTTTTATATTTTCCAAAAGCTCTTCTATATTCGGATCATTTAAATAATTCGTAATAGCGATTATCTTTTTCCCTTTATGAGACATTTCAGTTCTGCCCACGAGATTTTTATGAACTACTATAACATCAGAATCCTCGGGAATATTTTCTATGCTGTAATTATTTACTGCAATATCCTCAATATTTTCTTTTTGAAGCTTTTTCTTGAAAGTAGCAGCTCCGAAAGCACTGCTTCCCATACCTGCATCACATGCAAAAGCTACTTTTTTTATATTGGCAAGTATTTCTCCGCCTTTATTCAAAAGCTCCTTTCCTTCTGCCTTCATGGCTTTTGATTTTGCCACTGACTCTTCAAAAACATCGTCTTCTTCGTCTGCACTCTTATCCAGTTTTAGTATAAAAGAAGTGACAAAAAACGAAACAATTGTTGCTACCAGAACTCCGGCTATTACTCCTATAAAATTTCCCCGCGGAGTAAGTGCAAGATAAGCAAATATTGACCCCGGACTAGGTCCTGCTACTAAGCCCACTCCAAAGAGCTGAAAAGTAGCTATCCCTGACATTCCTCCTAAAATCATTGCAATAATTGTAAGCGGCTTCATTAATACATAAGGGAAATATAATTCGTGTATACCTCCAAAAAAGTGTATTATTATAGCACCCGGTGCTGTTCTTTTAGCAGATTTTTTACCAAATACAGAATATGCCAGCAGAAGACCAAGCCCCGGTCCCGGATTAGAAGCTACCATAAAATAAATAGATTTTCCTGCATCAAGAGTATCCTGCATTCCCAAAGGATAATAAATACCCTGGTCTATTACATTATTCAGAAATAATACTTTTGCCGGTTCATTGATTAATGACAGCAAAGGTAAAAATCCTGTCGCCACCAGTGCTTTTATGGCAATAGTAACAAAATTATTGGCACCCTCTATAGCCGGTCCTATTACTATAAAAGAAAACATCATTAGTATAAAGCCAAGAATCCCTATTGAAAAGTTATTTACTATCATTTCAAAACCGCTTGGTATTTTACCGTCTATAGCCTTGTCAAATTTCTTGATTATCCATCCTCCGAGAGGCCCTACTATCATTGCTCCAAGAAACATAGGAATTTCTGCACCTATAATAAGTCCCACGGCACCAAGAGTTCCCATTACCGCCCCTCTCTGTCCCGCTACCATTTTTCCTCCGGTATAGGCTAAAAGTACAGGAAGCAGATATTTTATGACAGGCCCGACCAGAACTGCAAACTTTTCACTTGGAAACCATCCTGTAGGTATAAACAGGGCAGTTAATATTCCCCAGGCTATAAAAGCCCCTATATTAGGCAGAACCATATTAGTTAAAAATCCGCCAAAAGCTTGAACTTTCGCACGTGCCGAAGCATTTTGACCAGAAAAACCAGTATCAATATTCATTTTATTCCTCCTTATTCTTACATTTAATTTTCTTTCTGCAGGTAATCCATCCCTGACAGATAAATTAAGAGAAATGATATTTCAATGTTCTAGTGTCGTGACTTGATATAAATAAGTTCCGCCACTAAAATACCACTTAAAAGTATTTATTTCATAATTTTTATGTTTTTCATCATAACCTATTCCTGTTATCTTTTCTGCTTCTCTTTATTAATCTATCTGATACTTTTGCTTATTTATTCCCGTAAATTTTATATCTTCAAGACTTTATGAAATTTATTTTTCAGTATTAAAATAAACATTATTTCTCTATAATACTTTATAATAAACTGCTTTTTTGTCATGCAGTATAATTATCTTGCTGTTGCTTATTTTGCAGATACGACTGTCTCATATTTTTTTACAATTATATCTGTCAGTTCTCCGTCTTCCAGCTTGGTAAAATGCTTTACCGCTTCTTTTATTCCATGCTGTTTTATATAATTTTGTATTTCTACAGCTTCTTCATCCTCAGGATTATAAAAACAAAAAGCTGAAGCTATTGCTTTGCTGATAAAATCAACAGGCAGTCCCATATTATGAAGTTTTCTTGCGGGCGCTGTCAGCCGCTCGTCATATCCGACTTTTCTTACAGGTGATCTTCCCACTCTGAATACACTGTCACTGATGCTTGTATTCCCATGCCGTTTCAATGTTTTCTCAATATATTCATTCATTTCATCTTCCGGTATGCCGTACTCTTTTATAAGATATTGTGCATTTTCTCTCATGGTATTCCTTACAAAATCTCTGATCTGATCTTTTGCCAGCGCTTCCTGTACAGTACTGCATCCAGCCAGAAATCCCGCGTATGCTGCTGTTGCATGTCCGGCATTTACACAATAAAGCTTTCTTTCTATATAAGGCTTCATATCCTCTACATATACTGCACCTTTTATTCCCAGTGTTTTTGTATTTAATATTTCCGGTTTATTTATAACCCATTCATAATAAGGTTCCACTACAGCTATATCCACACCATCTTTACTTTCTGACAATGCCTGTCTGTCTATTGCAGAATTTGGAAAACCTGTATATTTTTCTATTATATCTGCTTCTTCTTCGGAAACCAGCTTTAATACTTCCTGTTTTAATGTCGATGATGCATTTATGGCATTTTCATTAGCTATAACATCTATTTTATCTGTTTTTCCGTCAAACCTTTTCAGCAGACCTTTTGCAAGAATCGGTGCTATACGCGGCAGATTATTCACTCCTGTTGATGTAGTAATAATATCTGCCTCTGCTATCTCACAAATAATTTCATCTTCCTGTGTAAGACTGTTTAATGCTTTAACAGGTGATATTTTTTTGAAATTTTCTGTTCCTTCCAGTATTCTCATTATATAAAATTTATCATTATTAAGTCTGTTCACCATTTCACTGTTTATATCCACAAAACAAACCTCAAAACCTGATTCACTTAATAAACTCCCTATAAAGCCTCTTCCTATATTCCCAGCTCCAAAATGTACTGCTTTCATATCATACTCCTTATTCTACAGATTTTGCTTTTTTATTCCAGATTTGCATGATACTGCCACAGTGATTTCATATCTATGTTTTTCTCTCTGATAATCATCAGGGCAAGTGTATCTCCCAAAAGAAGCAGACTCTGTTCAAAAAGACTTGTCATAGGCTGCACAGACGGTACTTCATTCGGCAGATTCAGCTTTGTACTCACCGGAATTCTCACAAATATATCGGTATTCTCCTTCATTGAACTATTCGGATTAGACCCTATATGAGCTACTGCTGCATTAAGGCTTTTAGCCTTTTTGGCTATAATCAGCGGGAAAGCACTTTCTCCGCTTCCGGAACCTACTATTAAAAGATCTTTTTCTGTTATTGCCGGTTCCGTTATCTGTCCTACCACGTATGTTTTAATCCCGAGATGTGCAAGCCTCTTGGCTGTAGCTTCTAGTGACAAAAGCACCCTTCCTACACCTACAAAGAACACTTTCTCTGCTTTCTGAATAGCATCCAGAAGCCTTTCCACTTCGGCTTCTTCTATCTGTCCCAGAGTTACTGCAAGCTCTTCTGTTATTAATTTCTGTACGTCCTTATAATCCGGCTTAGCCATTAAAATTACCTCCTTTCAGTCCTTCGCTTATACTTATATCTAAAAGCTTTTTGTTTTCACTTATCGTATTTCCCGGAATGAAAAGACTTGTACTTCCTACTACAAGACTGTCAGCTCCTGCACTTACAAGCTTTGGAATAGTCTCCAGAGAAACACGTCCGTCTACCTGAATCTTTACATCTAAATTATTTTTTCTTATTAATTCAGAGAGATCCTTTACTTTCTTATCAGCATAGCTTACCTGTTTTTCACCTTTATCCGTCGCGAAACCGGGATTAATAAGCATTAATAATATGCTGTCACACTGCGGAAGAATATAATCCAAAACTGAAAGGGACGTAGCAGGATTTAACGCTACTCCTACTTTAGCACCGCTTCGTTTTACTAAATTTATCAGGCGGTCTGTGTGAAAACTGCTTTCATAGTGAAAAGTTATACTTTCTGCACCTATGTCCAGCATTTCATTTATAAACAGTTCATTATTCATTGACATAATATGTACATCAAATTCCATGTTTGTTATTTTTCTCAGTTTTTTTACAGTATCAATTCCAAGAGGCATACTCGGGCTGAATAAACCGTCAATAAGGTCTATATGTAGCGAATCTACACCTATTGCTTCGAGTTCTTTTATACTGTTTTCCAGATTAACAAGGTCTGCACACATTACAGATGGTGATATTGCTATTTTTTTCATTTTGTTCCTCCTTTGCTTCGATACACTTATTATATCCTGTTTTTATTTTTTGTCAAGCATAAACATGCAAAATAAAATAAAAATATGCACAAATAAATTCTAATACATGCAAAAAATGCTGTTTTAGTCTTTGTAAAAATATTTTTTCTATAAATAAAAAAAATTCAGATTTAGAAAAAAATGTAAATTTCTAAGAAAATATCCCGATTTTTATTCTTAAATCTGGATATTATGCCTGTACAATATTTTTCATAAAGATTTTCCTCAAAATAATTCTAAAGCACCTGTATTCAAAGCTCAAACCACACTTCAACCGAAAATACATGCATAAAAACGATAATTATAAGCATAAAAATGCATAAATTTGTTATGATAAGTATTTTTTGCTTGGATTTTTCTTGTTTTCGATATTATCCTGGGCTGCCTGCATATTTAATTTTTTTATTTATTTCAATATCACAATATTTCTTTTTCTATTTATTAATAATTGAATTTATCCGGAAAATAAATTATAATTACTTAGCTGTTCTTTTATAAAGGAGTAAAACTTTGAAAAGATATTTAAAAAAAGATAATAAAGTCTATTTCAACAATAATATTGTAAAAAATATAAATCCTCATTCCCTGACTTTTTTGAAAAATCCTTTTAATGGGAATGATATACTGCAAAATCATTATATTAAAGATAATAAATCTGTATTTCTAAACGGCAGAAAAATTCCCGAAGCTTCTCCCGAAGCTTTTGAAATTATTGGTAAAAATTATTCTAAAGATAATTTTTTTATTTTTTATATGGATTATAAAATTGAAAATGCAGATCTATGCAGCTTTATTGTTTTAAACAGATATTATGCCAAAGACAAAAATTTGATCTATCACTGGAATTTGAAGCTTGAAGAAGCTGATGTGAATTCCTTTGAAATTATCGATGATCTGTATTCTAAAGATAATAAATCAGTTTATTATCAGGGTTCCTTACTGAAAAATGCTGATGTAAAAACATTTGAAGTCATTTCCTACTGGTTTTCAAGGGATAAATCTTCTGTATTTTATGAGGAAAAAAAGATTGAAAATGCTGATGTCAATTCATTTGAAATTATTGATGACTGGTTTTCAAAAGATAAAAATTCTATTTTTTATGAAGAAAAAAGAATAAATAATTGTGATCCGGAAAGCTTCTTTATTTTCAATGCCTGGTTTTCAAAGGATAAAAATAATATCTACTTTGAAAATCTTATACTTGACGAAGCAGATCCGGAAACCTTTTATATTGATACTCAAGAGAATAATACAGCACATGATAAAAATTACTCATACACTATTAATCTTGATGATAATAAGCTGGAACGAATACTTTTAAGATAACAAAAAAACGGGAGAAGTAAAATCTCCCGTTTTATATAATATTTGGTTCTTTATTAAAATTTGTATTCTATGTGATAGCTAAAATGTTCTTTAAAGAGCTTTTATCATACTGCTTTTTTAGATCTCCCCCACAACTCTGCATGGAAGCCCGCTCATACCTTCAAAATTCACCGGATAAGTATTTACAGTAAATATTTCTTGATTTTTTCCCCGTAAAATTTTATCAAGATTACAAAGATTTTCTATTATAAACACTCCCCTGTCTGCACAGTACTGATCTTTCGGAGTATGCTCCGCACCCCGTCTTACACCGGCAAAATCCACACCTATTATGGAAACCTTTTTGTCCAAAAGCTTATCTATAAGCTCATTTGATAATTCCGGATGTTCTGTAAAATATTTCTTTGTACCATATCCCTCATCATCAATAAAACCCGTATAAAATGCTACAAACATATTCGATACATCAATATCCCCCGAAAGTACTTCCCTTTCCCTAATATCTCTTACATTAAATACAAGCCCTTCCCTTTTTACGAATTCCAGCGGAAACTCTTTGTTCATTACATCAAAATGAGTTCCGAGATGCCCGAAGGATGCCATTTTTTCATTATCCAGTGCATTTCCCGAAGCTGTTTTGCTTACCTTTACACTTAAATCTACTAACATTTCCTAACCACCTATATTCTATTTATCTTATCATTTTATTTTTAAAAATACTTGTTTTATACAGGATAAAAAGTAAATTTTTCTCCAGCCTTTATTTTTTCTACAAGCAGTCCGCCGTCGCATACAAAACCAAGCACATTTACTCTGTAATCAGCCGAAAGCTCTTTCTTTACGATCTGAAGGCTTCCGGCATATCTGCCGTAATGCTTATTGTCAATTGTAACAGTACCTGCTGCCCTTATTCCTGTATTAAAAACCTCCACAGTTTTGTCTTTATATATTTTTTCCGAACGCAGTGTATCCTCTGAAACATCAGTCCTTTGTGTATGCTCCTGTATCAAAAAGCCTTTATATATCTCCTTTGCTTTTTCAAACAACAATACCGGAAGAAGCCACTTTCCATTTTCCAGTTTTCCTAAAGCTTCCAGTTCTTTTTCACTTGCCATGCTGTCTCCGATTATTATTATATCAGTCCCGGCATACAGAAGCTCCTGTGCACAGGCAAGAATATGGACATTTCTATGTGATTCCACTGTAGGAAGTCCTTCATATAAAGGTCCGCGTCGAAACTCCCCTCCCGGGACAAAAGCTGTTATCTTTAGTCCGGCTTCTTTGAAAAACCTATTTCTTTCCGTTAAAAGCTCCAGTGATATTCCTGTATTATTTCTGGGATAATAATTATGACATACTGTTAAATTACTTACATTCAATCCGGATTCCATCAGCCTTTTCATCCAGTCTTCGGTAACAGTGGAGGCATTCAGCTGAATATTATATTTATGACTTAACTGTACTATTTCATTATCATTAAATCCAAAATCCAGCCTTAAAGCATAAATTCTGCGGTCTTCCCAGCGGAATTCATCAAAAAAGCCCTTTGAAATATCCACGATTACTTTCATCTTTCGCTTTTCAGCTTCTGTCAGTATTATATCAAATTCATCTTTTACTCTTTTTCTGTCAGCTTCCGGAATATGCACTGAAGTAAAGATGTATTCTATTCCGTTTCTAAATGCTCTTTCCATATAATTAACATTCTCTCTGACTGAATAATCCAGTCCCGGAAAAATGGAAATTCCCTTCACAGTCTTACCTCCTGCTCTAAAAATAGATATTTCTTCTTTATATTTATTCTCATTATTTTCCTTATGCTTTTATATCAATTTATCAAAAACGAATTTTTTTATAATTTTACTTCCGTTTTAGATATCCTTGTTTTTCCCAATGCTTCCAGTGCTTTTTCATAAATCAGGTTAAAATATGCTGTATACAATATATCAATAACATTCAGCATGGATATTCTTGAATATATAGCAGCACTTCTGTATAAATTTTCTTTTGCGGTTACATAAAGCGACTTATCAGCAAATTTTTCAAGGGTATTATCTGAATTTTTAGTGATTGTTATAATTTTAGCTTTATTTTCAGTAAGAATTTTTGCTATTTCTATCATTTCAGCAGTTTCACCGGAATAGGAAAATATAATAGCAGCATGGTTTTCATTGGAATTTTTTGCCTGTACATACTGCTGGTCATAAAGTGCATATGTTGCTGTTACTTTTCCTATTCTCATAAATTTGTAATTTGCATCCAAGGCTACGAAATGTGATGCCCCTGAACCGTACAAATCCAGAATTTCAGCATTATTAATCATATCTATCACTGATTTTACCACATTTTTATCTGTGAGAATTTTAGTTTCTTTCAGGGAATCTATACTCAAAGAGCTGATTTTATCTATAATATCACTTATAGAGTCTTTTTTGTCTATTTCATTATTTTTATTTATTTCCATACTGTTTTTTATGAAAAAATTTATTTCTGTGGCTAATATTACCTTGAATTCCTGATATCCGCCGATCCCTATCTTTTTACATAATCTGATTATCGTAGCTGGACTCGTATATGTTTTCTTTGCCAGTTCAGTACAGGAAAGCCTTATTACTTCATCAGAATGTGAAATTATATATTTTGCCGCCCCTATTTCATTGGGCGTAAAATTCTTAGCTTCTCTTAATTTGATAATCAAGCTCATATTATTTCCCCGTTTCCAATATTGGTATATAAGAGCATTATAGCAAATATCCCTGAAAAAAGAAAAAATACTTTCCTCATCATAAAAAAAAGTGAACATAATAAATGTCCACTTTTTCATATATATTTCTTTATTTTATTCCACTCTTACATAATAAAAGTCATATCCAGATGCAATTTTAGTAAAATTCATGTCTTTTATTCTTTCGTTTACAAGCATATTTTTTATATTATATGTAAGCATAGCAATAGGAAGTTCCTTACCTAATATTTTTTCTGCTTCCATCATGCTCTTCATTCTTACGGAATTATCCACGCTGTTTTTAGCGGTGTCCATTAATCTGTCATATTCAGGATTTGTCCAGTTTGTCTTATTGTTTCCGCCGTTTGTTACCCACATATCCATATATGTCATAGGATCCAGATAATCAGGCCCCCATTGAGACAGATCCATATCATAGTTACCCTGTGTTTCATTTTGCGAGAATATTTTGAAAGTATTAGTCTCTATTTTTACGTCAAGTCCGAGAACTGTTCTTAATTTTTCCTGAATATACTCAGCCAGTTTTTGATTATCAGGTGCTTCATAAATCATCAAAGTCAGTGTAGGAGTCCCGGTTTCTCCTACTTCTTTTAATCCTTCCTGAAATAACTGTTTTGCTTTTTCAGGATTATATTTTTCAAATATATCTCCGTTTTCTTTTCTGAAATCTCCGCCGGCTGACCCGCCGTATCCTTCAGGGACGAATCCGTAAGCAGGCATAAAGCTTCCTTTAGATACATTTTCTGTCATTTCATCTCTGTCAATTGCCATAGAAACAGCTTCTCTTATTTTCTGATTAGCAAGAAGCTTATTCTTAACATTGAATTTTAAAAACTTTATAGAACCTTTATTATATGAATATAATCTTTTATCATCTCTGTATTCTATCAGCTGCTCGCCTGACAGCTCCGTAATATCCAGCTCTCCGTTTTTAAATGCATTCAGTGCAGCAAGCTGGTCAGAAATCATTTTTATCTCCAGCTCATCAAGATGAATATTATCCTTATTCCAATAATTTTCATTTTTAGCAAGCAGAATACTTGTCTCAGGAGTCCATTTTTTCACTGCATAAGGTCCGTTCCCCATTATTTTGTCAGCTGACAGCGAAAAATCCTTTCCGGCTTCATTATAAAATTTTTCATTTACCGGATAATATGTAGGAAATGAAAATAATGAAAGCAGATATGGTGTAGGCTGATTCAGCTCTATCTCCAAAGTATTGTCATCAGGAGTTTTTATTGCCACATCTTCTCTTTTTCCTTTTCCTTCGTTATATTCTTTTGCTCCCTTTATATAATAGAGCTCGTATGCATATTCTGAAGCAGTTTGAGGATCAAGTGCCCGTAGCCATCCGAATGCAAAATCTTTTGCTGTTACAGGATCACCATTTGCCCACTTCATATCTTTTCTCAAATGAAATACCCATTTAAGACCGTCTTCACTTATCTCCCAGCTTTCGGCCGCAGCAGGAACCACTTTTCCTTCCTGATCCAGTCTTGTCAGTCCTTCATAGATAAGGGAATCTATTGTTATTCCGGAAGCATCTGATGCTAACTGCGGATCCAGTGATTTCGGTTCTGACTGCAGATTAACTGCAATTTTTATTATATCACCGCTTTTTTTTGTTCCTTCGGCGTTTTTACTGCCGCATGATACTATAAAAATCAGTAATAGTAACATTGTTAAAAATATTTTTTTCATTCACAGCACCTTCCTCAATAGTTTATTCTTATTTTATCATTCTTTCAGTTGTAATTGCAAGTATTCTCCGAAAAAACCCCTTAATATTCCATAATTTTTTTAAATAGAAAAATATTCATAAATGCTTTATAAATTTCAGCTGCGTAATATTGAGAAATAACTGTGATACATTAAAAAGGCGGTTCCTTTCCGTATTGGAAAAGTCCGCCTTTGCTTTATTATTCCACGTAAGCATCATACAAATAATATTCTGCTCCGATTCCTTTAAAATATACATTTTTTATTTTTGGATTAAGCATAATAACCCTTGTAGAATAAAGCATAACTCCCACAGGCATATCATCACCCAGTATTTTCTCCGCATCTCTCATAGCCTGCATTCTTACTTTATTATCACTGCTGTTATTTGCTGTCTTTATAAGCTCGTCATATTTTGGATTAGAATATGACGAATGATTATTTCCTCCGTTTGTCACGAATAAATCTATATATGTCATAGGATCTGCATAATCAGAACCCCACCCTGAAAGAACTATCTCAAAGTCTTTCTGCTGGAGTCTTGCCATTCTTTCCTTAAAAGGAATAGGCTCTATTCTTATATTTGCCCCCAGATTAGTTCTGATTTTTTCTTGCACATACTCTGCTATTTTTTTATTATTTCCGGCTTCATTTATAATCAGTGACAGTTCAGGAAGTTCAGTTACACCAAGCTCTGCAAGACCCTCTTTATAAAGTCTTTTTGCTTCTTCCGGGTTATACTTCGGATATGAATCTCCGTTTTCTTCCCTGAAAGTCTTACTTTCTCCCGGAAATCCCGTAGGTACTATACCGTAAGCTGCTTCTCCCGTTCCTTTCACTATGGTATTTGCCATTTCCTCTTTATCTACTGCAAGAGTAAGCGCCTGTCTGATTTTCTTATTTGCCAGAAATTTATTCTCCATATTATATTCCAGATACCATACCGAATTATTTCTGAATACATTTACTCTCGGATCTTTTTCATATCTTTTATACTGCTCGGCCGTTAATCTTATCAGCTCTATTTCACCGTTGTTAAATGCATTCAGCTCAGCTGTGGAATCAGCTACAAGAACCATTTCTACTTCATCTATTTTTATATGATCCTTATTCCAGTAGTTTTCATTTTTTACCATAATAAAGTTAGAATCATGTTTCCAGTTTTTTATTTTATATGGTCCGCTGTACTCCATGGCATCAGCTTCCAGAGCAAAATTCTTTCCTTTCTCATCAAAAAACTTCTCCCTGATCGGAGCATATGTAGGAGATGCCGCCAGTGAAGCAAAGTAAGCAGTGGGTCTTTCCAGTTTTACTTCCAGTGTCCTGCTGTCTATTACATTTATTCCTACATCCTCTTTTTTTCCTTTACCTTCATTATATGCCTGACCGCCTTTTATATAATGAAGCATGTAGGCATATTCCGAAGCTGTAGCCGGCTCCAGTACCCTCAGCCATGCAAATTTGAAATCATCTGCAGTAACAGGTTCTCCGCTTGACCACTTTATATTTTCTCTCAAATGAAAAGTCCATGTCAGCCCGTCTTCGCTTACATCCCATTTTTCAGCCAGTCCCGGCTCAGGAGTCCCGTCTTTTCCCTGTCTTGTCAATCCCTCACTTACCAGTGAATTAACTGCTATTCCGCTTTGATCGGTCAAAAGTCCCGGATCTATAGATTTTGGTTCTGCTGTTTCATTTACTATAATCTTAGTGTTTCCAGAAGAGCTGCTTTCTTTACCTGCACCTCCGCAGGAAATAAGAATCATCATTATAAATAATAAAAATAGTTTTTTCATTTTTCTCCTTTCAACAATTATTTTTGTATATATATTCTACTAAATTTTTCATATTTTTTCTATGCCTTTATTTTGAATTTATCTGAAAGTCAATTTTATTTTTAAATTTATGATTAACTTTATTTTATAATTTTAATCTTGACTTTTGCTATTCAGACATGTATAATTATTACGAGTTTATTAATATTCCTGTACTTCTCTGTGCTTTAATAAAAAATAAATTTTTAATATATCTTATTTTTTTTTAATATAAATTATAAGTTTATGGTCTGACATTTTTTGTTTTTTATTTATCAAAGCATTAATTTTTTTATTGAGAATACAGCTATCTTAAATAAAAGGAGATATTTTATGAAAAAGAAATTTTTATTGGTTACCGCTCTTCTTATTGCTCTTACTGCATGCGGAAGTTCCGGCGGCGGTGGCGGCGGTGGAGGAGGAACCCCGGCGACGCCAATTCCATCTACACCTGATCCTGATCCCGGTACTGTTACTACTCCCGATGCACCTTATGTTCCTTTTAACAAAAGTGACCCGCATAAAGCAAGCACAGTCAAAAGCAGCGGTATTAACGGAACCGGAGTTACTATCGGTATTATTGATACAGGCTTTGACACTGCAAATGCAGAATTCAAGGACAGCTTGAATAATCCGCGTATAAGCACGGATCCTTCATTTCCAGGGAACACTAACGCACATGGAAGTCTTGTTGCTGAAATAGCAGGTGGTAAGACAATTGGTATGGCGCCTAATGTTAAAATAAAAGCAATTTCCGCAGGAGTAACATGTGATGACGGGACAGATACATGTGTTGATACTACTTTGCCTATGTACCAGTCATTATATAATGACGGTGTCAGAATATTCAACCAGTCTTTTGGTGCTGACAAAGCCACTGGTACTGCCAAAAAATCAGAGTTTCCTTTATCTGATCCGGTTATAGATTTTTTCTATAAAAGAGCAACTACCGACTCATTATTTATTTGGGCCACAGGAAACGGAAAATCTTCACAGCCTGGTGCTGAAGCAGGACTTCCTTACTTATATCCGGTTTTGGAAAAAGGATGGC
Source organism: Sebaldella termitidis ATCC 33386 (assembly GCF_000024405.1). NCBI lineage: Bacteria > Fusobacteriati > Fusobacteriota > Fusobacteriia > Fusobacteriales > Leptotrichiaceae > Sebaldella > Sebaldella termitidis. The sequence continues at coordinate 4,081,335 of NC_013517.1, forward strand.
TTGCAGTTACTGCCATTGATTCCAATACAGGTCTTACTGCTGATTATGCCAATAAATGCGGTCTTGCACAAAACTGGTGTATAGCAGCAGTTGGTGATTATAACTTTTATGTAAAAAGTGTTACCGGTATGGGAACTTCATTTGCAGCTCCGGCAGTCACAGGTGCAGCAGCCCTTGTACAGCAGAAATATCCATGGATGAACGGAGACCTTCTGAGACAGACACTTTTATCCACTGCAACTGATATGGGGAAGCTCGGTGTAGACGATGTTTACGGATGGGGTCTTCTGAATGTGGAGAAAGCCGTAAAAGGTCCTGCTCTGTTTGATAAGAAGCTGGCTCTGGGAAACTATGTTTACATTAACTTTGATACTGTTACTTCTTATTTCGGAAATGATATAAGCGGTGATGCCGGTGTCATAAAAGAAGGTACGGGAAAGCTTATTCTTACAGGAAGCAATACTTACACAGGTGACAATATTGTCAGAGGCGGTACTCTTACAGTTAACGGAAAAGTAATATCACAGGTTCAGATACAGACAAACGGTACTTTCTCAAGTAACGGGGGATATGTTGATAATAATGTTATAAACAACGGAGGTACTTTTGTAAATGAATCAAACGGAACAACAATATCGGGAAACTACACTGCTTCTTCAGATTCTGTAACTGAAAGCACTGCCGGTTCCACAATTAACGTAAAAGGAAAAGCATCTCTTTCAGGCTCTGTCCTAAGGGTAGCAACTCCTAAAGATGAAAATAACAATCCTGTTTATGTAAGTTCTTCTGACAGCATACAGGGAAAAGTTCTTGTTGCTGATCAGGGAATAGAAAACGGTTTTGGCTCTGTGGAAACTCCAGTACTTTTAAGTACAGAACTTCAGTATAATTCAGATAATATAGAACTGGAAATGACTAGAAAAGATGTTTCTGCTTACTCTGCAGATACTTATAACTCTGATGCTACAAGAGATAACTCGGCTTCGAATCTAGAACAGGTCTTCAAGATACTTGACAGCGGTACAGGAAGTGAAGCATTCAGAACACAGGCTGCGTATTTACAGCAGACTGCTTCTTCAAAAACACTAGCTGCATCTCTTGACAGCTTATCAGGACAGATTTATGCTTCGGCTCAGGCTCTTACCTTCCAGCAGTCACAGACTATAAATAAGGATCTGTCTAACAGACTGACATGGCTTGGAAGCATGAATGAACCGGGTAACAGCACAGGTGTCTGGTTTAACGCGATTGGTTCAGTAGGAAGACTTTACGAATCAGGATATGCCGAAGCAGACACTTACCTTTACGGCGGACAGATAGGTATCGACAAAGCCTTTAACAGTAAATTTATTCTCGGTGCTGCACTTGCATTCTCTGATTCCAAGGCTGACTTTGACAGATATGCCGGAGAATCAAAGAGTCAAAATCTGGGCTTCTCATTATACGGAAGATACGGATTTGAAAATGACAGCTTCTATGTACTTGGACGTATTGGTGGAGCATATGTTTCGAGCGATGTAGAAAGAGATGTAATTATAGGATCATACACAGAAAATCTTTCTGTAGACCATGATGATTATGTATTCTCAGGATACGGGGAAGTAGGATACAAGTTCAAAACTTCTCCGAATGTAAGTGTAACTCCATTTGCCGGTCTTTTATATGACAGTGTAAACAGAGGAAGCTTTTCTGAAGATAACAGTCTTTTCGGTCTGAAAGCTGACAGTAAAACATATTCACAAACTTCAGGATTATTAGGATTGCGTGCCGAGGTCGGATTCGACTGGGCAGCCGGAAGATCAACAGTTCTTGGTTATCTCTCATGGCAGGCAGCATTTAATGATGAGGATTTAAGCTATGATGCATCTTATGTAGGACTTCCAGATGAGAAATTCAAGGTAAAAGGTATCGGTCTTGCAAATGATACTGCATGGACAGGTGTGGGAATTCTTACAGAAGTGAGTCCTGTATGGTCATGGTATGCTAACTATGACATGCAGATAGAAAGATCAAAGGTAATGAATAATGTATTCTCAGTGGGAGCAAGAATAAATCTTAACTAAGTTTGATTATTCCAAATATAAAAAAATGAGCCAAAAGCTCATTTTTTTTATTGATTCACTATTTTTCTAAAAGTGGATGTTCTCAATATATTAAAAGAAAAATTTGAATCCCAGATTTAAGAACTGTTCATTTGCATCATCTAAAACTCCTGCACTGTACCCTCCAGAAACTGAAAAAGCATTAAAGCTGTATTCTAAATCCAGACCCAGGTTCAAATCATTTTTTTCTGCCTCTCTGCTCCATATATCTACTGTATCTGTGAATGAAGCCATACTAATATTCTTATTTTTATAAGGATCAGCCATTTCATAATAATAATTTATTTTAGGAATAACTTTAAAACTCGAAGCTCCGTTATCAAATAAATTTATATCAGCTTTTATTCCTACTCCTGCTTTAGCTGAAAAAGCATCGACCGAATCTACCTTTATGTCTGTAACAGAACCTGTTTCTGTGTAATCCTCCTGTGAAGCATAACTGAGAATAAGATTTACAGATGGTTTTAATATAATATTTTTTGTAATTTCTTTGCTGTATTCCAGACCTGTAGTCCCGTTCAACGACCATGTATCATATTCACCGTTTACTTCTCTGTATGTATTATCATAGGTTATTCTTCTTGTAGTATCATTATTTCCATAATTATAGCCTAATTTTGTTATTAATTTAAAATTATCTGCAAACTTGTTTTCCATAACACCTGTGACAGAAAAAGTATCTGTATCCTGACTTGAATCTCCTGCATCTTTATAATCTATGTCTGTACTCAGATAAGAAATAAAGCCGCCCAACGAGACAGAATTATTCACGGATGTCATCATTCCTGCTGTTACACCATATGAACTGCTGTCGAAACCGCTGCTTTCATTAAGATTTTTTTGATCCAAAAAACTTCCCAATGCTTCAAAATAATACTCTGTACCTGTGCTGTCAATATTCCTTCTTGATAATAAAGAATCAATTCCGTTATTTATTACCTTATCCTGATAAAACTGATTATACAATGAATTACTTATTATTGCCCGTCCTGTTATTTCTTCCTCAGCAAGACCGAGTACTTTGGCACTGCTTATACTTTTCATTGAATTATACAATTCTTTGCTTTCATTGTTATTTTCTGAACCAGCATAATTTTTTTCCAGTATTTCACCAAATTTACCGTCAAATACAGCATCAAACTTTTTTCTTTCCAGTGAAACTGAGTATGTACCGTCAGCAGCCTGTATAGTTTTTGCGGTAAATAAAGATGAGTCTGACTTAATTTCCCCGCTTCCTGTTATATTTTCTACTTTCAAATTGTCATAATTATATGTATCTAAAGATGAATTCATTGTCTTACTCACATTTAGATAAATATCCTTTTCCAGATTCAGAGTTTTAGCTTCTATACTTCCGGTACTGCTGTCCAGAATAACTCTTCCCGCAGTATTTACCGATAAAGTCCCTGATGCCGAAATTACACCGGCATTTATTAACTGAGATGTAGAATCCAGCTTATATGCTGTTCCTCCTGAATTGACATTACTGTTTGGAGAAGTATAATTCGTATTTCCCTGTGTTATTGCAGCATTACCATCCAGAATTATTTTAGAATTCTGTGCAATTTTTATTGTACTGTAATTTACTGCCTCTATACCCACTCCTGATGTACCGTTTATTTTTATAGTCCCGTTATTTGTAAAAGTACTTCTGTCACCTACATACACTCCCGTAAGATTATTTCCCGTTAATTCTATGGTACCGTTATTGATTCCTGTGGAATTTCTGCTTATATACATTCCGTATGTTCCGCTGTTACTTACAGTTCCGTTATTTATTATACTTGCATTATTATGAGCCGCCATTCCCTTATTCCCGGTATTGCTGACAATTCCGGCATTTACCGCCTTTGCACCGTTTACTGAATACATTCCGAAGTCTCCGGCATTCATAATTCTTCCGGTACTGTTATTTGTTGCTGTCGTCCCGTTTTCCGATACAAGAATACCATATGCGCCTCTATTTTGTATTTTTCCTTCATTCACTACTTTTGACCTGTCTTCGGCGAATACTCCGTAATTTCCGGAATTGATGATTTCACCGTAATTATACAAAGATGTATCATCATCAAGATAAACACCGTAATCTCCGTTATTTTTTACAATATTGCTGTTTATCATTGTCCCGCCGTCTTCCAGCGAAACACCGTATGAATTTCCCTGTATAACACCTGCATTGGTAAAATATGCCCTGTCATCTACTTCTACTACAAAAGTATCATTTTCAAGATTTAATCTTGTATAATTTGACTCCAGTATTTTATCATTAAATACCTTTGTGTTGTTATCTTCCATCTTCAAAGCAGGTTTATTGGCAGCAGCAGTATTATTGCCGACAGAATATTCCAAAACCTCATTTCTGTTCTTATAAATAATATTATTGTCTATCTTTACCGCTGATACATTTCCTCCGCCCGGTGATGTGGAAGGCGAACCTGAAGATCCGGAAGAACCTCCGCCTCCGCTGCTTGAACAATTTATAAGATTCAGCAGTAAAAATAAAAGCACAGCTTTTTTTATATTTTTTCTCATAGCAACCTCCTAAAAACTTTATATTTACACTATAAAATATTTATGTATCCAATATATGTCTTTTATATCTCTTTTCTATATCTATAAATATATTCTTCTGTATTCGGACAGTTAAAATTTTTATTTTTACATTTTTGTGCATAAAAAGAGAGGACATATATTTTTTATAATGTTACACTTATATCAGATGCATGCAAAAAAGATATATCTTATTATTTTTCTGGAGGTTTTTATGGAGTGGCTGAAACGGCTTAATAAAGCTATTGACTATATCGAAGATAACCTGTGCGGAACTGTGAGTATAGAAGAGGCAGCGAGAATTGCCTGCTGTTCCGTCTATCACTTTCAAAGAATGTTCTCATATATTTCAGAGGTTCCCCTTGCGGAGTATATTCGCCGAAGACGTATGACTGCTGCGGCATTTGAGATACAGAGCAGTAATATAAAAATTATCGACATAGCTTTTAAATACGGATATGAATCGCCTACTTCATTTAACAGAGCTTTTCAGAGTATACACGGCATTTCACCGGTAAATGCCCGTCTAAAAGGAACTATGCTGAAAGCCTATCCCCGAATGAGCTTTTCTGTCACCATAAAAGGCAATTCTGTAATAAACTACAGAATTGAAAAAAAAGAAGCTTTCAGAATCACAGGCTTAAGGATGAATTTAGAAACGGATATGGAAAATAATTTTAAGAATGTTCCAGTATTTTGGACAGATACAAAAAAATCTGAAATTTTTCCTGAATTATGCAAGTTAATTACTCCTGATTTCCCAAAAATTCTCGGAGTTACTGTTTATGAAAACAAAGAAAACTTTTATTATTATATTGCGGTAAAAAGTAATGAAACATTGGAAAACACCTTTGAATACACAGTTCCCGCAGCTACATGGGTTATCTTCGATTCCACCGGTGCAGCACCTGAAAGTATTCAAAAAATTTACAGACAGTTTTATACAGAGTGGCTCCCTACTTCTGGTTATGAATATGGAAAAGCTCCGGAAATAGAAGTGTATACTGACGATGATATAAAGTCTCATACTTACAGATCAGAACTTTGGTTTCCATTAAAAAAAGAAGAAAATAATTGAAAGGCGGTTATTTTATGAACTATGAAATAAAAATCATGGATATTGAACCTATACTTGCAGCAACACTGCGTTTTAACGGGAAACACAAAGAGGCAGGAAAGCATTTTCCTGATATTTATAAGGCACTTAAGGGGCAGAGCAGCGGTCCGCCGTTTTTCTGTTACTATGATAAAGAATATAAAGAAACTGCTGATATAGAATTATGTGTGCCGGTTTCTGAAAAAAAGGAATTAAGGGGAATAATTATCAAAGAGCTTCCGCGGATAAAAGCTGTTACTACTGTTCATACAGGCAGCTATGAAACTATCAGATCTGCATATCAGGCTTTAGCCGAATATATTATTGAAAAAAAACTTGAAACGGCGCTTCCTGTAAGGGAAGTTTATATAAAAGGACCGGGTATGTTTTTTAAAGGAAATCCTGATAAATATATTACTGAAATAATAATTCCCCTGAAATGACAGTATTTCAGTATGTAAACTGTATTAAAAAAGGAGTCTGAAAATGGAAGTAATAAAAATAGAAAATCTAACAAAAACATATAAAACAGGGAATAAAGTCCTGAATAATCTTAATCTCACAGTAGAATCCGGAGATATTTTCTCCCTTTTAGGAGTGAATGGTGCCGGAAAATCAACACTTATTAATATTCTTACTACATTTATTAATTCCACTTCCGGAAAAGCCTGTATTCTCGGAAAGGATATCAAAAAAGAAAAGAATTTTGTAAGAAGAAATATTTCATGTGTGGCACAGCAGATTTCCATTGATGAACATCTTTCACTGCGTGAAAATATGCTTTTTCAAAGCCGGCTTTATAAAATTGATTCTGCTGAAGCTAAAAAAAGAATACAGTATCTTATCGAAGCCTTCGAGCTGCAGCAATATGAAAAATATAAAATCTCTGCTTATTCCGGCGGGATAAAGCGCCGTCTGGATATTGCAATGAGCATGGTTTCTTCTCCAAAAATACTTTTTCTCGACGAACCCACAGTGGGTATGGATGTAGAATCCCGACGAAATATGTGGAAACTGATAAATGATATAAAACAAAATTTTAAAACCACTATTTTTCTAACTACCCATTATCTTGAAGAAGCAGATATGCTAAGCGATCAGATATGCATAATTAAAAACGGAAGAGCTTTGGTACAGGATACTCCGGATAATCTCAGATATTATACTGATAAAAATATAATAAAAGTTACTCTGAAAAGTCCGAAAGAATCATACTTTATTGAAGAAAAACTAAAAAATACTGATTTTATCTTCAATATACGCAGAGAGAATAACTCTCTCATATTAGATACACAAAATAATGAACAGAATTTTTATACGGTTAACAAAATCTTGATGGAAAACAGGATAAATTACAGCGGTATAGAGGTTTCAAAACCCAGCCTTGAAGACGTATTCATCTCGCTTATAAATGATAAGGAAGGGGGAATTCAGTGTGGAAATCGCGAATATATTCTGGCGTAATATCAAATGGAGACTCCAAAATCCTCTAACTGTTATTATGACATTACTCCAGCCGTTAATCTGGCTTTTGCTGTACAGCACAGTTTTTAATGCCGATTTTACCGGTATTTCTTCCGGCAGCTATACCGGCTTCATACTTCCCGGTATTCTTGTTCTTGTTATTTTTGCCAGTTCAGGAAGCAGCGGTGTTATTAATTATATAATGAAAACTAAGGGCAGCTTTTACCGCATACAGATTTCACCTGTAAAAAGAAGCTCTATTATACTCGGACATATTTTAGATTCCGCAGTATTATCATATCTGGAAATAGCAGTATTATTTATTATCTCATTTTTTTTATCAGCAAAATTATCTTTGGAAATATCTGACTTTATTCCTTTGATTATTCTGTTTTTCCTTGTAATATTTTTTATATCATCTTTTTCCTATACGCTGAGTCTTATATTACCTGATGAAAATATATTTTTTGTTATAATAAATACTTTTGTTCTTCCTATATTTTTTGTCAGTACAGCACTGATACCTTATGAAAGTATTTCCAGCAGCTATAAAACTGTAGTTCTTCTAAATCCTTTTACACATGTGATTAACAGTGTCCGTAATATTATTCTGGAAAATACGACGGACTGGGGGATTTTTATTAATTCCGCCGGAATTATGCTGGTATTATGTATATTAAGCTTTGTTTTATCTGTTTATTATTTGAATAAAAGCAGTAATAATATTTGATATTCCTTTAAATAAATCAGCAGTAAAAAAGTATATTTTATATTTATCACATAAAATTTATACTTAAATACTGCTGTTTTTTATTTTTATTATTTAAATTATTCTATGTACGCATCTATTAAATAATATTCAGATCCGACCGGCTTAAATTTCATATTTTTAAGCTCCGGATTTACCAAAAATACTTTTTGTCTAAAATAGAGCATTCCTATAGGCATATCATCACCAAGAATTTTTTCTGCTTCTATCATAGCCTTTATTCTTGCTTTTTGATCAGAGCTTGTTTGTGCTATTTGTATTAATTCGTCATATTTAGGATTAGAGTATGAGGCATGGTTATTCCCGCCGCCAGTTGTCCATATATCCATATAGCTCAATGCATCATTAAAATCTCCGCTCCATCCTGCAAGAACTATTTCAAAAGTCTTTTGAGTCATTCTTTCAAGTCTTTCTTTGAATGGTAAAGATTTTATCTTCAAATTATATCCAAGTTCCTTTTTTATTTTTCCCTGTATATATTCCGCTATTTTTTTATTATTTCCCTGATCGTTAAATATTAGTGTTATTTCTGGTGCTTCATTGAAATTGAGTTCTTTTAGTCCTTCTTCAAATAATTTTTTTGCTTTCTTGGAATTATAATGCGGATATGTGTTTCCTGCTTCTTTTCTGAAAGATTTATCTACCCCCTGTACGAATCCCGGAACATATCCGTATGCCGGTTTACCCATTGCCTGCAAGATTGATCCCAGCTCTTCTTTATCTATCGCTATTGTTAATGCCTGTCTTATTTTCTTGTTAGCAAGAAAATCATTTTCCAAATTATACTCTAAATACCATGCAGATCCGTCATCATAAGAAATCAGTCTCTTATCTTTCCTATATTCAGTATACAGTTCCGGTGTTATCACAGTAAACGCAATTTCATTATTTTCAAAAGCCTCTAATGATTTTGATATATCATTTATTAATTTTATTCTTATTTTTTCAGTTTTCACTTCTTTCTCATTCCAGTAATTTTTATTTTTTTCAAGAACTAATTCATCAGAATGCTCCCATTTTACCAGTTTGTACGCACCGTTTGACATTATTTTCCCTGCGTCTTTTCCATATTCATCTTTATACAGATTAAAATATTTTTCATTTATCGGAGAATATACCGGAAAGGTTAATAGTGAATCTAAATATCTTGTAGGACTATTAAGTGTTACTTCTAGTGTCTTCTCATCTATAACTTTTATTCCTAATTCCTCTATATTCCCCATTCCTACATTGAATTCGTAGGCTCCTTTTATAGGAAACAGCATGTAAGCGTACTCAGCTGCATTTTTACTGTCAAGTGCCCTTATCCATGCAAATTTAAAATCATTTGCTGTCACAGGATCTCCATTTTCCCACTCGGCTTCTCTCAAATAAAAAGTCCATACAAGTCCTTCTGCATTTCTTTCCCACTTTTCAGCAATCCCTGGAACCGGCTCCCCATTTTCATTCTGTTTGATTAGTCCTTCAAACAGTAACGGAATTATATTGGCAGCCGTAATACTTTCACTTAGTTGAGGATCTAAATTTGCCTCATACGGTTCATATTCAAAATTAACCGTAATCTCATTCTTAGCTCCATAAACTATAATTCCCATAATAATAAATAATAATATCAAAATTTTCTTCATACTTCTCCCCTTCTATATTTAGTTTATTAATATTATACTAAATTAGTCCACATTTTTCTAATATTATTTACTTATTATATAATTTAAAAATTCACTATATATAAAAACTGCCCTGAAATCTATCAGGGCAGTTACTATTTTTTATACTGTTATTTATTCTACGTGAGCATCTGTTAAATAATATTCAGATCCAACCGGCTTAAATTTCATATCTTTAAGTCTTGGATTTACCAGAGCCATTCTTTGTCTGTAATAAAGCATTCCTATAGGCATATCATCGCCAAGAAGCTTTTCTGCTTCTATCATAGCCTGTATTCTTGCTTTTTGGTCAGGACTTGTTTGTGCTATCTGTATTAATTCATCATATTTAGGATTAGAGTATGAAGTATGGTTATTTCCGCCGTTTGTTACCCATAAATCCATATAGCTTAATGCATCGTTATAATCTCCGCTCCATCCTGCAAGAACTACTTCAAAAGTTTTTTGTGTCATTCTTTCAAGTCTTTCTTTGAATGGTAAAGATTCTACTGCTAAATCATACCCAAGCTCTTTTCTGATTTTTTCCTGTACATATTCAGCTATTTTTTTGTTATTTCCCTGATCATTAAATATCAAAGTTAATTTTGGCGCTTTTTCCAGTCCTAGCTCTTTCAGACCTTCAGCAAATAATCTTTTAGCTTCTTCTGGATTATAGTGCGGGAATGTATCTCCTGCTTCATCTCTGAAAGATTTATCTACTCCCTGTACGAATCCCGGAACATATCCGTAAGCCGGTTTACCCATTGCCTGTAAGATTGATCCCAGCTCTTCTTTATCTATCGCCATTGTCAATGCCTGTCTTATTTTCTTGTTAGCAAGAAAATCATTTTTCAGATTATACTCTAAATACCATGTAGATCCGTCATCATAAGGAGTTAATCTTTTATCTTCTTTGAATTCAGGATACTGCTCTACTGTAATCAAAGTAAGATCAAGCTCGTCATTTTTGAATGCCGATAATGATGCTGAAGCATCACTTATTAATTTTGCTCTTACATTATCAATTTTAGTTTCTGCATTATTCCAGTAATTTTCATTTCTTGTAAGCTCAAAGCTTTCATTATGTGTCCATTTTACCAGCTTATAAGGACCATTTGCCATTATTTTTCCTGCATCAAGTGCATACTGGTCACCCTGCTCGTTATAATACTTTTCATTTAATGGTGTAAATGTCTGGTAGCTTATTAATGCTGCGAAATAAGCAGTTGGATTAGTAAGTGTTACTTCCAATGTTTTATCGTCTATAACTTTGATTCCTACATCTTCTGCGCTTCCTTTATCTTCGTTAAATGCCTGCGCTCCTTTTATAGGGAACAGCATGTAAGCATATTCTGCTGCATTTTTACTTTCAAGTGCTCTCAGCCATGCGAATTTAAAATCATTTGCTGTTACAGGATCTCCATTTTCCCATTTAGCATCTCTCAGGTGAAAAGTCCATACAAGTCCGTCTTCGCTTACATCCCACTTTTCAGCAATTCCCGGAACCGGGGCTCCTGTTTCATCCTGTCTTGTAAGTCCTTCTACTATCAGTGCATTAATTTTAGTAGCTGTTGTATCTGTAGTTAATTGAGGGTCAATTGTTTTCGGCTCCTGTTCAAAGTTTAATGTAACTGTTCCTCCACCAGCTTTACCGGCTTCTCCGCCTTTGTCCCCGCCACAAGATAATACCAGAACAAATAATGTCAGTATTAAAAATAGTTTTTTCATTTTTCCTCCTAAAATACTTAAGAATTTTATTAATCCAGTGTAGCATCTATAAGATCTATCGGTGCACCAACAGATCTGAAATGAACATTTTTAACTTTTGAATTTACCAGTATATTAACAGTCTGGTAATAAAGCCCTGAATAAGCAAATGACTCAGTAACTATCTTTTCAGCTTTCTCCATAGCTTCAGTTCTTTCATCATGATTATTGCTTTTTCTTCCGATTGATAAAAGCTCGTCGTACTCAGGATTTACATATCTAGGAATATTCATTTCAGTATTCGAGAAGAACAATTCCAGATAAGTCATAGCATCTGCGAAGTCAGGTCCCCATGAGTATCTTACTATATCATAGTCTCCTGATCTTGATCTTGCTATTCTGTCTTTTTTAGTAGTTTGGTCAACAGAAACATCAAGCCCTAACTTTTCTCTCCACTGTGCCTGATAGAATTCTGCTTCTTTCTTTGCAGTTCCCTGTTCGTCTATAAGAAGTGACAGCTTTACATCAGCAGGAGTTTTTCCTAATTCCTGAAGTCCTTCTTCAAAAAGTTTCTTTATATCTTCATCTTTATACTGTGCGTATAAGTCACCGTTTTCTTTTCTAAAGTCATCCTTTATTCCAGGCATTCCCGAGGCTACTATTCCGCTTCCTTTTTCAGAACCGTTTGCCAGCACTTCATTTACCAGCTTGTCTCTGTCTATTGCAAGTGATAAAGCCTGTCTTACTTTTTGATTTTTAAGTATATCATTTTTCAGGTTAAATGAAAAATAGTAAACTCTTCCGTCTGAATAACTTACTAATTCAGGTTTGTCTTTATAAGCCTTTAGCTTTTCAGGAGAAATTTTAGTAATAGTAAGCTCGCCGTTTTCATAAGAATTTGCTGCCGAATCTAAATCTGCAGTTATTACCGCAATAAGCTTTTCGATTTTAAACTTATCTTTAGTCCAGTAATTAGGGTTTCTCTCCAGAACTACTTTACTTCCGTGACTCCATTCTGTCATTATATACGGTCCTGAATAAACAGATTTTTTAGGATCAAGTGCATACTGATCCCCGAATTCTGCAAGAGCTTTTTCATTTACAGGATAGAATATAGGCATTACAAGCAGTTTCCCGAAATAAGCTGTAGGATCCTGTAATTCAAATTCCAGTGTGTAATCATCAATAACTTTTACCCCTACCTGTTCAAAATCCGTTATTTTCTTTTCACTGTAACTCTGCGCATTTTTTATGTAATATGTTAAATAAGCATATTCTGCTGCAAGCTCAGGATCAAGTCCTCTTTTTACACCGTTGTAATAATCTTTGGCTGTAACAGGATCTCCGTTCGACCACTTCATGTCTTTTCTGATATAAAAAGTCCACTTCAGCCCGTCTTCACTTATATCCCATCTTTCAGCTCCCGCAGGAACTATTTCACTCTTTTCGTTTAGTCTTACAAGACTTTCATATAAAAACTGTGCAACGTTAAGACCTGCTTCATCAGTAAGTACCTGTGGATCCAGTGATGTAGGCTCTACTTCTATATTGAAGCTGACAGTACCTTTATCCCCTGCATTTCCTCCAGACTTACCTCCTCCGCAAGAAACTAACGAAACAACAATAACTAAACTCAAAATTACTAACAAAAGTTTCCTCATATACAAATTCCTCCTATAATTTTTATATTAGATTATGATTTTTCAAAAATTCTGTTTCTACAAAATGATTTGGTTTGTATTCTGTTAATTCCGGTATTTCAGGAATTTCATGTATCTCAGATGCATCGCCTATAGGACTTCGAAGATAAGATTCCTCTATCCCTTCAATAATTCTGTCTCTGGTATTCAGCGGATCTGCTATAGGTACTGCTGAAATCAGCGATTTTGTATATGTATGAACCGGATTGTCGTATACTGCTTCCGGTGTTCCCAGCTCTACTATTTTTCCTCTGTACATTACAGCTACTCTGTCAGAAATATATTTAACCATTGACAGGTCATGAGCTATAAATAAAAGTGTCAGCCCTTTTTCCTGCTGCAGGTCTTTTAAAAGATTTACCACCTGTGCCTGAATGGAAACATCAAGTGCAGATATAGGCTCATCACACACTATCATTTCTGGATCTACTGCAAGTGCTCTTGCTATACCGATTCTCTGTCTCTGCCCTCCGGAAAACTCATGCGGAAATCTGTTTGCATGCTCCTTATTAAGTCCTACTGTCTCAAGAAGATCATAAATCTTAGCTGTTCTTTCTTCTTTAGTAGCACAAAGCTTATGTATGTCCAGTCCCTCTGCAATTATATCTCCGATTGTCATTCTCGGATTTAATGAAGCTTGAGGATCCTGAAATATCATCTGTACTTTTTTTGAAAATTCCATAATAGAATACTCTTCTATAAATTTACCTTTATACTTTACTTCTCCGGCAGTCTTGTTATACAGTCTTGATACCGTACGTCCCATTGTTGTTTTTCCGCTTCCTGATTCACCTACAAGACTTAAGACCTCGCCTTTATATATATCTATCGTTATATTATCTACAGCTTTTAGTACTTTTTTACTTTTCATGGCAAAATATTTTTTCAGATTATTTATTTCCATTATCTTTTCCATTATAAATCCTCCCCGTCTGTCTTATCTTTCCTCTTTAATCTGAAAGGAGGATCTATTTTTGGGGCTCCTTCCACATAGAGCCATGATTTCACAAAGTGATTATTCCCGAGATCCACCAAAGGCGGTTCTTCTTCATAATCTATTACCATTGCATAATCAGATCTCGCTGCAAAGGGGTCTCCCTTAGGAGGATTCAGCAGATCCGGAGGAGTTCCCGGTATTGCTTTCAGTCTTTCATTGCTGTCCATATCCAGTCTTGGCAGTGACTCCAAAAGTCCCCATGTATACGGATGCTTCGGATCATAGAAAAGATCAACTACATTGGCTTCCTCGAGCTTTTCTCCTGCATACATAACTATAACTCTGTCGGCTGTTTCTGCTACGACTCCCAAGTCATGCGTAATCAAAATTACTCCTATATTCATTTCATTTTTCAGCTGGTTGATAAGTTCCAGTATCTGAGCCTGAATCGTAACATCCAGTGCTGTCGTAGGCTCGTCGCAGATTAGAAGATCCGGCTCTGCTGCAAGCGCTATTGCTATTACCACTCTTTGTCTCATTCCGCCTGAAAATTCATGCGGATACTGCTTAAATCTGTCTTTTGGCTTTGGAATTCCCACTTTATCCAGCATTTCAATTGCCAGCTTTTTTGCTTCGGCATTTGAAACTTTTTTATGTAATTTTATAACTTCCATTATTTGTTTTCCGATTTTTATTGTAGGGTTCAGCGAAGTCATCGGATCCTGAAATATCATTCCTATCTTTCCGCCTCTGAGCTGTCTCATGACCTTATCAGAAACCTTCACCAGATCCTGTCCTTCAAACCATATTTCCCCGCTCTTGATTCTTCCCGGAGGCATGGGTATTAATTTCATTATAGTCTGTACGGTAACAGATTTTCCTGATCCTGATTCTCCGACTATTGCCAGTGTTTCCCCTCTTCTTACTTCAAAGCTTAAATCTCTTATTGCCTTTACTTCTCCGGCATAAGTATCAAATGAAACATGTAAATTTTTTACTTCCAGTATTTTGTCGTCCATAATCTCCCCGCCTAACTATTTCTCAGTTTTGGATTTAATGCATCATTCAGAGCATCCCCAACTATGTTAAATGAAAGTGTTATCAGTGATATAACCACTGCAGGGATAAAAAACAAATACGGATAAGAATCTGCATAGCTGAATCCCTCTTTTACCAGATTTCCCAGAGAAGCCTGAGGAATTGGTACCCCAAGACCTATAAAGCTTAGAAAAGCTTCTGTAAAAATAATCTGCGGTATGTCAGTAGTCAGTGATACTATAATAACCCCTAAGGCATTTGGTATCAAATGTTTTTTTATGATCCACCAGAAGTTCGCTCCCAGTGACTGAGAAGCCATTACATATTCACTCTGTTTCAGCTTCAGTACTTCTCCTCTTACCAGCAGGGCATAATTCAGCCATCTTGTAAGAGACATTGCTATTATAATTGTCCAGAGACTGTTACCCATTACCACCATCAATAAGATAATATATATTAATGACGGAATTGCCATAACTATTTCTATTATTCTTGTCATGATAAAATCTACTTTTCCGCCGAAATATGCAGATATAGAACCGTAGATTGTTCCAAAAACGATACAAATCGATACCACAATTAAAGATAACATCAATGATACTCTGATTCCCTGTGATATTCTTGTCAGCTGGTCACGTCCGAAATTATCTGTCCCCAGATAAAATCTGTCTTTTATTCCCTGACCCGGTGAAAGAAAACTCTTGTCCAGATGCTGTTCCATATATTTATATCCGCTTATGTGGGTTCCCACAATTGCTACTATCATAAAAAATATTATTAAAAATAGAAAAAACATTGCTATTTTATTTTGTTTAAATCTTCTCCATGCGTCCTGCCAGAAAGTAAGACTTGGCTTATAAATTTTTTCGCTCTCTTTTGTGTCTCTTCCTATAATCTTGAATTTATCCTGTAAATACTCCATCAATCATTCGTTCCTTTCCCTAACTTTATTCTAGGATCAATTAATACATATAATAAATCTACTACAATTATCATAAAGATCAGAAAAGCGGCATAAAATACCGTAATTCCCAATACCATTGTATAGTCTCTCTGATATATACTGTCTATGTAGTATTTTCCAAGGCCGGGAATAGAAAACATATTCTCTATTACAAATGATCCTGTAAGTATTGCTGCTATTGTCGGTCCCATTATAGTTACTACAGGCAGAATAGCATTTCTGAATGCATGTTTGAATATAAGAGTTTTAGATGACACTCCTTTTGCTATGGCAAGCTTTATATAATCCTGTCCCATTACTTCTATCATTTTATTTCTCATTAATCTCGCTATTACTGCTACAGTATACAAGCCAAGTGCAATTACGGGAAGTATTCTGTATTCAGGACCGTCCCAACCAGCCATCTTTATCTTCATAAGAGGCAGATGCCACTTATCTATCCAGACCTGATTGTATACTCCTATAAAAAACCTCTGCAGAAGACCTGCAAGGACAAAACTCGGTACTGATATTCCCACGACAGCAATCATCATGACTCCGCTGTCGGATGCTTTCCCTCTTTTTAATGCTGCTATTATACCGATAGGTATTCCTACTACAAGAGAAAATATTATTGCTCTTGCTCCAAGATCTGCCGATACCGGGAAGCTTTCCTCTATAACTGTATTTACTCTTCTTCCTCTGTTTTTCATAGATTCACCCAGATCACCTCTGGCAATAGCCTTTAAGTAGTAAAAATACTGAATATGAAGTGGTTTATCCAAATGATATTGTTTCATCATATTTGCTTTTATATGAGGCGGTATTGCCTTTTCACTTTCAAAAGGATCTCCCGGCAGCATATGCAGAAGAAAAAAAGTTATTGTTATAACAAGCCATAATGTAATGACCCCGCTGCATATTCTTGTTGTTAAAAAACGAAGTAAATTTTTCATTACTAACTCCTTTATTAGAAATATTTATTTTAATCATTTTTTGGCATGATACTATATTATATTACAATTTTAAAGCTTATTCAAGTATTTTAAAATCAACATAATTCATATATAATATATATAATTAAAATTAGACACCTTGAATTAACGGCATTTGCTATCATATGTTCTTTTTTTAAAATAAAAAAAAGAGATAGTATCTCTTTTTATTTATCTAAGTATTTTAATTTTTTAATGGTGCGAGAGGTGGGACTCGAACCCACACACCAAAGGCGCTAGATCCTAAGTCTAGTGCGTCTACCAATTTCACCACTCTCGCATAAAAGATGGTGAGCCATACTGGAATCGAACCAGTGACACCATGATTAAAAGTCATGTGCTCTACCGACTGAGCTAATGGCTCATACTATTTTGTTGTCATTGAAATAACTGGGGTGACCGACGGGGCTCGAACCCGCGACAACCAGTACCACAAACTGGCGCTCTACCAACTGAACTACGGTCACCATAAATTAGTGGAGCGGGAGACGAGGGTCGAACTCGCGACATTCAGCTTGGAAGGCTGACGCTCTACCAACTGAGCTACTCCCGCATATTCTGGTCGGTGCAGCAGGATTTGAACCTGCGACCCCCTGCTCCCAAGGCAGGTACGCTACCGAGCTGCGCTATGCACCGTTTTTTACTTGACAAAAACTATATTATCACTTTTTCATTTTTTTGTCAATACTTTTATTGATTAAATTGAAAAAAAATATAAATAATTCTCCCAGAAAATACCGCCGCACTAATCTAACCCTTAAAAACAAAGCATTCTGACTATTTTGACTAATTCTCTTTTTTATTAGAAATTTCTTACACAAAATACATTATTCCGGTAAAAAAGACTTTTTATATTTTCAAAATGCTGCCTTAAAATTTATTCCTATTCTGTAATTTTCATTATTACCTGCCCCTGCCTCATATGAACCTGTAAGAAAAATACCGAATTTGTCCCCTGTTTCTGCTCCGACAGTTATTTTTGATTTAAAAACTCCTTTTTCCTTGTCAGGCTTTACAAGATCATGATAATTATCTTCTATAACTGTGAGTTTAGCTCTTTCCCGGTCATTCAGTTCAGCCAGTTCATACTCATATGCTATATCAAGCAGCCCTTTTAGTACCCAGCCGTTTTTGCCGGGTTTAGTTCCGCCCTTTAGCTCTATTCCTGCTCCGGGCTTTACGCTCCATGCATCATTACCTTCTATCTGCAGTCTTTCTGTCCCTGTTTCTCCGAATCCCGGTCTTGTAACATACATTACCCTAAAGCCTGCATACGGCATTACTGCCTTGTTTATTTTATAACCTGCCCTGTTTATACTGCTGAAACTATATGACTGATATTCTCCGTTCATCACTGATTTTCTGTCTTCCCATTCTATATTTCTTTTGACATTATGAAAACTTATTCTTCCTGTAAAATCATTTTCAAATGTCCATTGCGAGACATTATATCTGCTATGTACCCCTGCCTGCAGTGTATCAGTATCTTCCGTACTGTTATCAGAATCGGCATAATCAGTGGCTGTATGAAGATATCCCGCTGAATATCCCACAGTATTATAATATGTTCTTTCTATTTCCCTCAGTATAATTCCGCCGAAAGCTGTACTGTCATATCCCGTGATTCCTTTCTGTCTCTCTGTATTTTCAGTTTTTCCAGCTATTATGTTTATTTTTATACTTTCTTTTGTGTTATTTTCAGACCCCTGAAGTAATTCCAGCGAATCCTGAAATATATCAGCCGTATTTTTTTCTCTTTTATTCATATTTGCATATATGTTTCCTGACAGATTTCCCATAATTTTTTGAAATTTATCTTCGGTTTTTATAATATCCAGACTGTCAAAAATTTTTAGCGATTCCCCTGTTGAAAATTCATATTTTTTATCCAGCACTCCACCCAGCGGGGCATACCATTCCTTTGCGGTAAATTGTGCATAGGCAATTTTTTCCATCCATATATCAAGATTTCCGGAATTATTTATCACCGGAACCGCCCTCCAAGTCAATGACTCACTTGCTATAGGAACTATACCGTAATTAGGCCCTCCGTCTTTTGTAGACGGGTTAAATACATCTTTCAGCTTATATACCAATGCATTTGTTCCCACGGCAAAATCCGGCGTTATCAATACCGGATTATTTTTGTCGCCGTCAAAGTAAGGTGCTTTGAATTTTACTGAATCTGAGACAAATTTTGCGCCGTTATCCTCAGGCAGCACCGCATCTCTTATTGTCTCCGGATTTACTTTTATTACTATTCTCATTCCTTCATTCAGAAAATTTTCATTCACGTTTATTACTCCCGAGTTTACAATACTTGGTACTGCCAAAGGTATATCACTTTCTTTTGAAATTATATTTTTTTCATCTTCTTCAAGACCTGTGTTATTTATGTTTATTGTTCCGTTATTTTCAAAAGAGGAATTTCCGTAATAAAGTCCCCCTATTCCGTTTTTTCCGTTCAAATTTATTATCCCGTTATTTACTGCCCTTGAAGCTGTGCTTGCTGTCATTGCTGCGGAATTACTGCCATTTATATTGATTATCCCGTTATTTATTATGACGGCATTTATATTGGCATACATTCCGGATGCATTATTTCCGTTCATTGTAATTACACCATTATTCAATACTGTACTGTTTTCTGCAAATATTCCTATCGCTCCGTTTCCACCCGAAATTATATTTCCGGTATTCTCTGCCGGAATAGCTCCTTTATATCTTTTTACATATATCCCGACTCCGTTTTCCCCTGTTTCTATCTTTCCTGTATTTATAAAAGAAATATTATTTTCACCATATATCCCTATACTGTAGCTGCTGCCGTTATAGTCCGTCTGACCGTCAGCATTGTATTTCAGAGCAGAATCTCCTGTTTTTATATTGCCGTTATTTTCTATACTCCCGCCGTTATTATATATCCCCACATTTGATGTACCAAAAACACCTGTAATATCGGCATTATTTGTAATTTTACCGCCGTTCACCATATAAAAAGCTGTATTCTCCTGCCCGTCCATAAATATATCCGCACCGGTATTATTAATTATTTCTGCTGCACTGTCCGAATATGCAAAGACACTTCTGTCACTCAGTGTCATATTACTGCTGTTATACAGCTTCGTACCGGATTCCAAAACATATCCAAAGCTGTCTGTCCCGATATTCAGACTTCCGTTGGCTGTGATTGCCGTATTATTCTTCCCGTACACTCCGACTGCATTATTTCCGATTTTTATATCAGAGGATATATTTAATGAAACAGTTTCATTGTCAGCATATATTCCTATTCCTCCAGCCCCAGAAGAAATAATACCGCTGTGAACCAAATTACCGTTAAATGCATATATTCCGACTGATCCGTCATATACATTTATATTTCCTGTATTGGATATACTTCCGTCTGAATATATTCCTATTCCGGGTGTTTTACTGTTTCCGCTGCTCACAAGGAAAATCATATTGTCATTTTGCGTATTTGTACTGGAAATATTGTATATTCCCACATTCCCGTCTCCTGTAAGTCTTATTTCTCCGCTTGATGAATTTAGCACTCCTGCGGAATTTACCGAATATATCCCTGTTTCTTTATTTCCGTTTCCGCTTATCAATTTGTTATTTTCTGTAAAACCGCTGTTTTCGGTATAAATTCCCGAAGAATTATCCTTTATATATATTTCTCCCGAATTCTCAATATTCCCTGCAAAATTGCCGTATATTGCTGCAGAACCTGTTCCAGTACTTATTACTCCGTTTGAATCATTTAATGCCCTTGCTCCCCCTTCCAGATAGATTCCTGCCGAATTATTCCCCTCCAGATTTATACTCCCGGTATTCAAAGCTTCATAAGGTGCCGTTGCATATACTCCGTCCAAATAAATCCCGATCACATTGTCATACTGCGATTCCAAATGTCCGTTCACTCCCAGTGTCACCGAGGAATCTGTCCCGTAGACGAATATCCCGCCTTCTCCCAAATCCGCTGTTCCATTATATAAATAAGACATGTCTTTTATTACACCCAGCATATATGTGGAACCGGGGGTTGAGTTTACAATGAAATCCTGATTGAATAAACCGTTGAAATCACTTGTAAAATAATAAAGTATATTATTTGTTCCGTTTATATTTATTGTATTAAGTCCGCCTGCTGCATTAAATACTGTATTTCCCCGCAAATAAAAACCCAGTGCATTATTTCCGGAAAGATTCATTGTAAAACTGTTAAGATTAATAACGGAATTATGCCCGTACAACCCTATTCCCTCATTACCGACCTCTACTATTCCGCTTCCGTTCAATGTACTGTTTTCCAAAAATATTCCCACAGAATTTTCTGAATTTTTCAGCAAAATGCGGGAACTTCCTGTTAAAGTGACTCTTGCATCAGTGACAGGTACCTTTTCATTTATAGAATATATCCCGTAAATATTATCCTGATCGCTTACACTTTGTATTACACCGCTGTTATGTATTTCTATTTTTTCATTTCCATACACCGCCGATACTCCGACAAAATTATTTGATCCGTATATTCCCGCTGAATCTGCACCGCCGATATTTATAACACCATCATTAAAAACAGCTGTCCCGTTTAATGACACCAGCGCTTTTGAATTACTTCCGAGAATATTTACCGCTCCGCCGGCATTATTATATATTTCCCCGAAATCTGCCAGAATACCTGCCGAATTATTTCCGGAAAGTGTTATATTCCCGTTATTATTTATTATTACTGCATTTCTTCCCGGACTTCCGTCATAGTTAGCCTGTATTATAAAAATCTGCCCGCTTTTGCTTCCTGTTATGTCAATTCCTGTATTTACATCTATATCAGATGACGAATATATATTTTTCAGATAAGTATCATCAGGATTATCCAGATTTATATTTTTATCTACTATAAGACCCACTTTATTAAAGCCGTAGTTATAATAACCAGAACCGTTTATTTTTAAAGCATTTCCTATATTTGATAAATTAATATCCAAATTACTCAGATACTGCGGACTTACTGTTGTTTCATCAAGAAATATCAGCACTGCTTCCTTTTCCATGTTTAAATTTAATATACCAGTACCTGACACTGTATTTCTCAAAAAATTCTCCGCGTCTGTGCCTGTATTTTTATCATAATAAAAGCCAAATCCGCCGTTTTTTATATTTGCCGCGGAAATACCGTCAGTATTTAACACAGATGAGTACGATCCGGAAGAATCCTTGCTGTACAGCATAAAGCTTTCATTATTTACATTAATTGTGAATCCGTTTTTCAGATTTACGGCTGTTCCTTTATTCAGATACAGTGAAACTCCCTGCCCGAGTGTATTAATAAGTCCTGCATTCAAATTTATAACCGAACTGTCTGTTCCGAATATTGCCATATTATTACCGTTGTTTTCTATAAGCCCTCCGTTTACATTAATTGTAGAATTATCAGCTATTATTCCGGCAGAATCATTACTGCTTACAAAAATACCACCTTTATTTTCCCCTGTTCCGTTATAGGCAAGAATCCCTGAAGAATTACCCGCTCCCACTTTTATTATACCATTCTCAAGATTTACTGCATTTCCTTCATTTACAAAGATTCCTATGTTTTCACTTCCGCCGTTCAATATTTCTATAAGTCCGCTGTTTTTCGGAATGGTAGTCTGATCGGTTCCCGCCATTCCTATAGAATTCACTGCTCCGGAAAGCAGCCTTACTGTTCCGGTATTCTCTACACCGCTGTAATCAACCCGTATTCCTATCCCGTCCAGTGAGTTCAGACTGATTGTCCCGTTATTATAATAGTTTGTTTCTTCTCCGTGGAAAACATTGGAGTTATCATATATTCCATCTGCATATATTCCCACAGAATTTTTGTTATTTATGTTTATTACTCCGGCAGCCTCATTTAATACTGCATTATTTAATATCTTTACATTATAAAGGCTGTCAGTATCTTTTAAAACCACTCCCACTCCGTTTTCTCCGTTAATGTTTATAGTCCCGTTTTGAACCAGAAGATTTTCGTACATTACATCAGATGTAATATTTGCCGGTCTGGCAGGGCAGCCGGTATCCTTGTTGCAGTTTCCCCTGAGATCCTTCCCTCCTATAAATATACCGTAGCTGTTATCTCCATTTATTTCTATCAGACCTGTATTTTTTATCCCTATATCCAAATCAGTCCCGGTAGCATTAGGAGTTCTCACAGAATTTATCCCTATACTGTCATCGCCGTTCATTCTTATTATTCCTCTGTTCTCGGCTATTATCGGTCCTTCTTCGGATCCTAATGTTTCCCCCTGAAAATCAATCCCTATGACCTTGCCGTATGCTGCTCCTGACTCTATCAGCCCCTTATTTATGTAGAGGGCATCATTCCTAGCGTCTGAATAACCTCTTTCCAGTTCTACCCCTATTGAATTTCCGGAATTAATATATAAATTTCCAGTTGTTGTTAAAAATAATGCTTCATTAAGATCACCGGTTGCAGAAGTAGCACCTGTAGTTCCTGAATAGCCTCTATGAGACTCCATTGTAATAATTCTTCCGCCTGTTCTCTGACTTTCCATATCAGCAGCTATTACATATGTAACACTTCCTGTTCCGCCTAAAGGATCTGTAACATTTGTCCCTTCTACCCCTATTATCTGAATAATTCCGGTCTGTGAGCTTCCGTTTGCCAAAAAAGTATTTGCCGGTGTCTGGGTATTTGTGTTCAAATTCTGGTTATTCGCTGAATTAGTATATCCGTTTGTATTGGTACTTACATTCACAGTTATAGGCTCTATAGTTCCAAAAGATACAGGATATTGTATATTTGGTATTTCTACGTCAAAATTGGGTATCTCCATGGTTTTCACCGTAAGCAGTTCAAGAGATCCGATCTTTATTGATTCGGGATCTGCAAAAGCAAAATTATAATTATTTGGTATAATTTCCTGAATTTCAGGTTTTATCTCTTTCATGGGTATAAGTATGCCAAAATTAACCGGTATAGGTACTGCCGGATTTTCAAAATCTTTCCCATAAGAGGATTTCCCACTTTTGCTGTTTTCATAGAATGCAGAAAAAAACACCTGATATGAAAGATACTCAGGCTTTACTATAAAATCCCCCTGTTTGTAGAGATCTTCAAGTTCCTTCTGTTTTTCCTTCAGCAGCTGTTCCACTAATTTATATTTATTTTCGTAATTTTTTTTATCTGCATCAGCTATACTCTGACTGCATGTAAACTGAATAAGAATAATATATAATATAATACCTGCATATTTTTTCATAATATCTCTCCCTGAAAAAGTTTGTTTATACAAATTTTCAAACTAAAAAAAATATTTATATTACCTTATATAATTAATATATCACATTGCTGTTTATATTACAATTTCTTTTATTTTAACCAAATATATTAAAATTTTCATTCCTGTTAAAATAATATCTTAAATTAAAATGTATATATTGTAAATAATAAAAAAATACTTATTATTATATTCAACAAAATAATTACTGTTGAAATACTATTTTTTCTTTTTATAAAAAATTTCAAAATCTCCAGCAGTGGATAAACTGAGTACAAAATAATAATTTTATATACACTGTTGAAAGGCAAGAACAGCATTGACACACATAAAAATAAAATTATCTGTTCAACTTCTATCTTTTTAAAAGTCTGAAATATTTCTTTTTTGAAAAATAACAATAAGAGACAAAAAATTAACAGCGATCCCAATATTTGTATAAATAAAAACCCCCAGAATAATGTGGCTATAAAATATGATTTAAATATCAACCAATTAAAATTTTCTGAAAAAATTGACATTAGAATCAGGTAAATTCCTATAATAAAAAACATTGAAGTTATTTTTTCCAGCTTCTTAATATCCATATTCATCACCTGTTATCTTTTGCGTTGTTTTCTTTAATATCTGTGGTATTCCGCCAAGTGTTCTGCTATCAAATAATTCGGCAATTGATATTTTAATATAGTAATTATTATTTATTTTTTTATAATATGTGTATTCTTCCAGCATGCTCTTCACAAAAATATTAGGCTCAATTGTTTTATATCTTCTGCATGCATAGATTTTTCCGAGTGATTTTGTATCTGACATTTCATTTACTAAAATATCATAGCGTAAATATAAACTCCCTTTATGAATTTTCAGTGAGTATGTTTCACAGGCAGTCAGTATCAGATATCTCTCAAATACCGTATATAAAACAGTTATTAATACCAAAAATAAAATCAGATATTTTCTCATTCTTTTTTCTATCCCCGATCTGTCAGTAATTCATGCAAATATTTCTGCATAATATTTTATAAAAATCTAATTCTCTGTAAAAAAGTCTATTATACCATATTTTTATTATACTTATATAAAATAATATATCCATTTATATTTTTAAAAATTTTAAAATATCCAGACTTTATGTGATATAATTTATAAAATAAATTAATATTAAAAATACAGGTGATATATATGGGATTCAGCAAAAAAGGAAAAAGAAAAATTATTTATAATGAGGAAATCTTTTATTGGTTTGTAAAAAGAGATGAGGATTACAGCACAGATTATCTGAATATAATAAAGGAAGACCGTTCACTTGTTATTTTTTACCGTGTTAACCAGATCAGTGATGAATTCATACATTCTAAAGTTTTTATCGAAAAAAGCAGCAGGCTGAAAACCGGACTTTATTCCTTTTTCCCGCCTCTTTCCGATGAAATTATAACACCAAAAACTGTTAGCAAAATCTTAAAATGGCATGATCAATGCGATGCTTCCGCTAACCCTGTCAAATACCAGCCAGCTGGCTTTTTACTGACAGACATTGATTATAAGACAGGAAAAATCAGCCACATTGCCTGTGATTTCAGACATCTTTCCGAGGATATGCTTCAGATCGAATACCCCGGCGGCTATATACTTGATTTAGGATGGTATGGTTCTTCCAATGGTTACATAATCCACATTATAAAGAACAAGAACTGGGAGACACCTGTAAAAAAAATTTATGCCGGTTACTACTCCCTGAAAGAAATTCTTGAAAATGCAGTTAATTTTATAACATCTCTGCCTATTGAAAATAAAATTAAAAATTGACATAATACAGAAATGTAAAAAAGGGCCGAAGCCCTTTTTTTATAACAATCCCAAAACCGAACAAACAATACTGAATATTATTATAGCTATCATTATTATATTGTATCTAGGTCCTTTTGTTTTCAAGAACCAGTAAATTCCAAAAACTGCTGCTAGTTCCAGCAATCCCGGTGCTATTGAATTCAATATTTCCTGTATCATTATCGGCTGTGAGTTTGCTATTGCTATTTTAAAAGGAGTTTCTATCTTTATATAACTTGCTGAAAGTGATCCCATCATGAAAAGACCCAGCACGCTTGCACCATCTATAAGGTCTTTTACCTTCCCGTCCTGTAATAACTGCAGAATAGAGTTTTTACCTATTACATAACCTTTTATACACAGATAATAACCTATAAGTACAGTTACTCCTGTATAGAGAATTATAGGCATTATAGCGCCAAGTGCATTACCGTTTATTGCAAACGGAAGGAATAAAGCTATTATTATCGGCATAACTGCTGCCCATATTATCGAATCTCCTATTCCCGCAATAGGTCCCATCAATCCAGTTTTTATCCCTGTTATTGCTGCATCTGTACTTCCCTGTTCATTATTCGCTTTTTGTTCCTCCATGGCTATAGTTATACCATTTACTATACTTCCTGCTATTCCCTCTGTATTATAAAAGTTCAGGTGTCTTTTCAAAGCTTCTGACAGCTCTGCTTTATCCTTATATAATTTTTTTAATACCGGCGTCATTGAAGCACAGAATATCAAGCTTTGCAGTCTCTCATAAGAGTTTGATACTTCTGCTCCCAGATACCATATCCACCATGACTTTCTTATGTCCTTTTTGTCTACTTTGATTTCATAGTTTTTTTCTTCCATTTTTATCCCTCCTGTGCCTTTCTCTGAGCGTTAAGATATGTAAATAACAATGCGAAACATGCTCCGAATATGGCTGCAGCCATTACATCTATATTCAGATATTTTACCCCGAAATATCCAAGTATGAAAAATGGTATTAGATGTTTTTTCCCTATAACCATTATTGTTATCGCAAATCCAAGTGCAGGAAGTATTCCTCCTACTATTTCAAACGAGTGAAGCAGCCATCCCGGCATTATGCTTAAGAATCTCTGAACTACAGATTCCCCATAGTAAGTAGCTACGAAAACCAGCGGAAATCTTAATAAAAATCCCATTAATGCAGGATATAAAAATGCACATCTCATTATTCCCTGTGTATTAGCATCTTCAGCATATTTATCAGCCATATGAACCCAAAATGAGTTAGTTGTTCTTCTTATTTGATCCAAAAAGATTCCAAGTACTCCGAACGGTACTGCTAATGCTACTGCAAGCTTAGGATCCATACCTGTCTGAAGTGCTATAGGTATTGCCACACATGAGGCAAGCGCCGGATCCGAAGGTACATTTCCTCCGGGAGTAGATGTTACCCCAAGATAAACTAACTGTACCGCAGCCCCTATCATCATTCCCTTAGACACATCACCATAAAGCAGTCCTACTGCAAGACCTACACTCACAGGCTGAAACAAAATAGACGAAAAAGTATATCCGAGTCTTAATCTTGTGAACCAATAAATCAACCCCATACAAATCGCAATTACTAAATTATTCATTTTCCTTCACCAACCTAATCAATATTTTTTTAAAATTTCTTCAAATTTTTGCGGCTTATCCTCCGGAATAGTCTGGAATATAATATCTACTCCTTTTCCGGCAAGTTCTTTCAGTATCTCCACATCTTTGTCGTCAAGAGTAATATTCTGGAATACTACTTTTCTGCTTGGTCCTCCTCCGAGACCTCCTACCTGCAATTTTCCTACTTCAAGTCCGGCATCCAGCGTTTGTCTCAATACTGCCAGACTCGGGAAGAGCAAAAGCACTTTTCCTGTTCCGAACTGATCTTCCTTCCAGAGCTTACCTGCCTCTTCAGTACCGTATACATCTACTTTTACACTCGGCGGTGCAGCCATCAGATAGATATTCTTCATAAATTCGTCGTTTACCAGTTCATCGCTTACTACTATTATTCTGTTTGCTCCTGACTGCCCGACCCATTTTGTAACTACCTGTCCGTGTATAAGTCTGCTGTCTATTCTTGTTAAAACTAATTCTGCCATTGTCTTTCCTCCCTGATATTATTTTGTCATTTTTCTTAATTCTTTTAGTATGTTTTTACAGCTGTCTCTTCCTTCTTCTACTATACTGTCCAATACACTGTCCTCATTAATAGAATCTATATTTAAGAGAGCCTCGAATAAAAGCGGTGCGTTTAATCCCGAAATTATGTTTATTTTGTAACTCAGGCTCAGCTTTGCAGCCACATTTGTAGTTGTTCCTCCGAATATATCTGTTATTATCAAAGATCCCTCTTTCATTTCAGAAACTTTATTCTCTACTTTTTCATAAAATTCTTCAAAAGTATCTGCGGGGTTCAACGATATCTGTGATACACGATCTACATTTCCTACTATCATTTTTCCTGCATCAATAATGTATTTTCCCCAGTCTCCGTGTGTCAGCAGCAAAATTTCCAGTTCTTTTCCCATTTTCTCCTCCTTACATTTTTTCCTTTATTTATGATAATTTTTTATGTACCAAAATTTCCATTACTGTATCAGATTATTTTACAAGCTTTTTTATGATCTCATAAAGTTTTTTTATGTCTTCCACTCTTGTGAGTCCTGTTTCCTTATCTATTATTGATCCGTATATATGCGGCATTATTCTTGGTATACTGCTTTCCACACACACCTTTAGTATCTCCTCAAAATTTTCCAGATCTATTCCCCCTGTAGGCTCTATCAGCTCCAGATTTCCTCTTTCACTTGCCTTTGCCACTTCCTTCAGCTCCTCCAGTGATTTCAGACCTCCCATAGGGAAGAATTTCACCGAATGTGCTCTCATATCCTTAAGCATTGCCACTGCTGTATCTACATCGACTATTGCCGCTTTCTCCTTTTCACTCAGTTCACCTGTGCTTATCTTTACTTTCCCGGGCTCTCCTGTAGGACTCATTAATACATTTATATATGTTCTGCCATGTCCCTTTGCTCTTAATGCCCCTGCTGCATATCCTGCTCCTGTAAATACCTGATTTACATGACCCGGATCTGTTTCACATGATATCAGTGCAGCCTTCTCAAACTGACTCGGATCTCCCGCTCCAAGACCTACAGATACCACTCCCAGTTCTTTCAGATACTCCTTTACTTCTGCAACTCCGTCTTCTATCTTATCATAATTTTTCGATAAAAGTCCCACTACTACATGACCTTCCGCTGCTTCATATATTTCCTTTGCATTCGCCAGATCTTTCGCAAGCACGTTTAATGCTACTCTCCCTTTATAAAACTTTATTTTTGTATCAAGCATTTCATATTCCTCCTGTTTATTTATCCGTTGTCTTTAAAAAACAGATATTCTATATTGCTGTTTTTATAATAATTTTTTATTCATTAATCATATTGGTAGTTGAATAAATTCATAAATTGCTGGTATTTTCAGTTACTTAACCTAATATTTCTTCTATTCTCTTAAATATATTTCCTATTTCCTTTTCATCTACTGATCTCATATCAAAGTGTATTTTCCCCTGATTCTTATAATAGTTTCTTGTATAGATAGCAGGATTCCCGCCTTCCAGTTCCTTTATCAGTTCTTCTGCATTCAGCTTAGTATCCAGAAGCTTCATCTCTGTTCTGTATATCTCTCTTCCTGCTTCATCCTTTACCACTGATATTGCAGTCCCCTTTATCCCCTTTAATTCCTCTGCTAGAAGCTCTGCTTTCTTCTTATTTTCCTGCTCTATCCTTGCCTCATCCTTTTGACTGTACTGTTCCAAAGCGCTCAAAAGACTCATTATTACTCCTTTGTCCACCTTCATTGCTCTTCCTATTCCCTTATACTGCAGCTTACAATTCTTGATTAGCTCCTTCTTTCCTGTTATAAATCCCGATGCTGGTCCTTCTATTGCCTTAGAACCGCTGTATATCACCATATCTGTTCCCATTAACACATATTTTTCCAGATCCTCTTCTGCTGCTGCATCCACTACTACTGGAATATTATATTTCTTTCCTATCTCTATTGTCTTTTCCAGACTCAGCATACCCTTCTGTACACTATGATGTGATTTTACGTAAAATATTCCCACAGTATTTTCATTTATATTTCCTGTTATGTTTTCTTCGCTTGTAAGATTTGACTGCCCTACTTCCACCAGCTTACCTCCGCCAAGTTCTATCATAGTCTTTATAGGTGCACCATAGTTTACTACATGACCTTTTTGTATAATTATTTCTCTTTTATCAGTATTCAGTATATGAAGATTCTCAGCCATTGTCTGATTATCCTTTGTAATAAGAGAAGCTGCAGCTATTGCTATTCCTGCTGATGCCGAAGATGTAACACAGCTTGCCTCAGCCTTTGTATAAGCTGAAACTATTTCTCCTGCTTTATTCATAAGATCTTCCATTACCACGAAATTCTGACTTCCTTCCTTGAAGCCGTCTGTACTCTTATCTGATAATACCGATACTCCTAGTATTGTCATTCTCCCGCTCGCGTTTATTACTTTCTGAAGACCTATTTTTTCATATATATTCACTTTTTCACCTCCAATAAATTTTTCTTCGTTTTTCTTTCACTACTAACATACCATATTATCTACGAAAGTCAAATTTTCCATTTTCGTCGTCGGACATTAAAATATTCTTTGACTTTTTCTTATTATTATGCTAGATATATAAATATAACAAGATAATATAACGATAATTCTATAAAATAATTATCGTTGGTCTCTGATTTAAAAATTGACTTTTTCTATGGAATGGAGAAAAAAAATGGAAAAAAATATGAAAAAAAATGAGTTTTTCTTTCAGGAACATGATATTTTTATCGACTTTCAAAAAAAACTTAATAAAAAAGATAAGATTTTTTTGGAATATCTGATAAAAAAAATAACTTCCGATAATGATCCAAAAATAGTGCTGGGACAGAAAGTCCTTCTGAATCTTTTGAATCTGACTACTAAACAGGAGCTTGATAATTTTCTGGATAAGTTTTTTGAAAAAAGAATAAGCTATCAATGCAGCAAGCTGAATATTTCTGATATAGAAGGAATTATAAATCCGCTTTCCTCATATAAATTTTCAGGAATCAATTATGCATTTTCAATATCATCAGATTTCTTTAATATCTTTCAAAAAAATAAAAAAGATTTCAGAGCATATAATTTTGATATACTTTTGCAATTCAGCAATCCGATTACTAAAAAATTATTTTTATTTCTGACTAATAATACCGGAATAAATGACTTTCTTGAAGTATCACTTGATACCCTGAAAAATTATCTGGATTTAAATAATACTTCATATTCCAGATTTTATGACTTTGAAAAAAATATACTGACTGTGTGCATTCAGGAAATAGAAAAATACACTACACTAAAAATTCAATACAGAAAGATAAAGCTTCACAATACTTCCAGCGGAAAAATAATAGGTCTAAAATTTTATCTTGCCGATGAAAATAAAAATGCTCTTGAGAAAAATACTGATACACTTATTGAAGGTATCAGACCGCTTATTAAAAATGCCGGGAAAATACGTAATTTCATTACTCTTTCACTTGCCAACAGAGGATATAATTATATGAAAAAGAATATCGACTATGCAAAGCTCCACTATAAAGGAAACTTTGAAATTTTTCTTATTGAGGCAGTAAAATATGATTATTTCAAAAACAGATTTTTAAAAATAATTCTTCCTTTTAAAGAAAAATACAAGCTGATTTTTTCTCTTGAAAAAAGATTTGATTCTTTTCCTGAATTATATGAAAATCTTTTTGAAATAATGAGCGGGACTAATTTATTTCATCTTACACAAATGGCTCCTATATTCAGAGAAGCATATAATCTTATGGAATCCGGCTACATAAATCAAAAGGAGCAACCTAAGATTGCCCCGTTTTATAAGGAACTTCTAAACTTAAAATCATTTAATGAATTTAAATACGAAGATGAAAAATTTATAATATTTATAGAATATAATAAAAACTATGACAGCTTTATTTACATTTTTGAAAAATAGCGGGATTAAGTCCCGTTTTTTTATCCTGCTTTTCCCATCAAGAGGCTCAGCATCAGTATTACAAATACAAGCAACGTTATTTTCACATACAGATAGTCTTTTTCCACAAGAAATATTACTATTGATATTCCTACACGGAAAATCGGCGTAGCTATAAGTATAATAAGTCCTGTCATAATAACCCCATACGGCTTTAGAGCCAGAAGCCCTTTTATGATTTCCGTAAAAGTGGCAGGATATGATGCTCCGGGATATCCGCTGTCTCCAGTGCTAAAATACATCACAAGACCGGCAAATGTGACTGCCCCGCTTATTATTACTCCTATTCTGAGAGCCTTACTTATGGCAAGTTCTACTTCATGCAGTTCTTTTTCGTCTTCTCTCATTTTATCCACCTATTCCTTTCATGAACATCTGTATTGCTACATAGAGCAAGACCGGAATAAATATCATTCTTATTGTTTTACTTTTCAGATGCTGCATAATTTTCGCACCTAGCGTGGCACCTACAAGTACACCCAAAGCCACAGGTCCTGCTATTTCCGGTCTTATATCTCCCCGTTCAAGATAGACGCCTGCACTTGCTGCTGCAGTAACCCCTATCATAAAATTACTCGTACTGCTGGAAACCTTCATTGGAAGTTTCATAAATACATCCATTGCCATAACCTTAAATGAACCGCTTCCTATCCCAAGAAGTCCTGACATTATACCTGCCACATACATTACGCCAAAGCCGCTCTTTACACCGCTGACATTATATTTAACATTTTCCTTCAAAGCTTTGTCGTAGTATTCTCCGTGAAGATTCAGCTTATCTGCCAGAGGATCCTGAATTACATTTTGAGGAAGCTCGGCTCCTGCTTTTTTTATCATCATAAATGTGGAGTAAAACATCAGAATACTGAATATCATAAACAGATATTTTGGATTCAGAAAACCGCCTATAAAGGCTCCTGTAATAGCTCCCACAGTTGTCGCAATCTCAAGAAACATTCCTATTCTTATATTTGTTACCTTATCTTTTATATATGCCACTGCTGCTCCGCTTGAAGTTGCTATGACGGCTATTATACTGGCTCCTATTGCATGCTTTATATCCACCTGAAACATAAGCGTCAGTGCGGGAATTATAATTATTCCCCCGCCCAGACCAAGTATAGAACCCAGTACTCCTGCTATGACGGATACTAAAAATATTTGCAGACTGTATATTTCCAATCTTCTCCTCGCCTTCTATTTTTCTGTAACACCCTATATAAAAGTATAACATAATTATCTTAAAACCACATAGAAGATTTTTCTCTTTCCTTCACTATATATAATTTGGAATATTATATCAAACCGCTGAAATTTCAAGTACTTCATAATAAAGTTTTTTTTGCTTATTGACTTTAAAAAAAAATATGGTATACTTACATTAACTGGTATATACCAGTTAGGTTTGTACAATAAGTAGCTACGATTTTAAACCTTTACCTTATTTATTATGGAGGAAAAATATGATCAAATTTATTGAAAACAAACTAGTTCCAATTCTGATCAAAATTGGAGAGAACAAAATTTTAGTTGCTGTAAGAAACGGAATAACACTTACACTTCCATTTACTATTTCAGGAAGTCTGTTTCTTATTCTGGCCAATCTGCCTATTCCGGGATGGTCAGACTTTTTAGGACCGTTTGCTGATAAACTCAGCGCCCCTGTAGCAGTTACTTTTGGTGCTATTGGTATAATATCGGCTATAGGTATCAGTTATAATCTGGCAAAACAGTATAAGCTCGATGCCATAACATGTTCTGCCATTACTATGGTAGTCTTTCTTCTTGCACAGTTAGATCAGGAATATACTCTGAATGTAGATAATCTGGGAGCTGCAGGTCTGTTTTCGGCTATCATATTATCTATAATTACTGTACATATAATAAAATTCTTTATTTCAAGAAATATTGTGATAAAACTGCCTGAGGGAGTTCCGCCTGCAGTGGCTCAGTCATTTGCCGGCCTTGTTCCTGCAGCGGTTGCTATTGTATTAATATGGTTTATCAGAGTTCTTCTGAATTTTGATATAAATGCATTTTTCACATGGCTTTTAAGTCCTCTGGTAATGGGACTTGGTACACTGCCTGGTATGCTTATACTTATATTTCTTATTTCTATACTCTGGTGCTGCGGAATCCACGGGGATAATGTGCTTTCCGGTATTACAAGTCCGATTTTCCTGAAATATATTGCAGAAAATACACAGGCATATCTGAATCACCAGCCTATACCGCATATAACTGCTGACGGATTTTACATTGTCTTTATGTGTCTCGGTGGAACCGGAGCAACACTCGGTCTTGTTATTTCCATGCTGCGTTCCAAAAGCAAGCTGTACAAATCCGTGGGAGAGCTGTCATTGCCATCTGCCATTTTCTGTATAAACGAGCCTGTTATCTTTGGCTTTCCTATAGTATTTAACCCTATCATGATGATACCGTTTACTATTACGCCTATGATACTGTGTACCCTTACGTATGCCCTGATGTACTTTAATATAATAGGACGTCCCGTACTTCAGATACCGTGGACAATGCCGCCCATATTTGCAGCATACTTTGTAACCGGCGGGAATATACCTGCAGTCATATGGTCTGTATGTACTATTGTAATTTCTGTTTTTGTTTTTCTGCCTTTTTTCAAAATGGCGGAGAAAAAGCAGCTTGAAAAAGAAGAAGCAGAAAGCCGGGAAAATTTAGAACCTGTTTTAAACAGCGAAATATAATACTTTATGAGGTGATAAAAAATGAAAGGACTAAAAATTACTACTATCGGCGGAGGTTCCAGTTATACTCCTGAATTAATAGAAGGATTTATCAGAAGATATGACGAACTGCCGGTTACTGATTACTATCTGCTTGATATCGAGGAAGGGAAAGAAAAGCTTGAGATTGTTGGCGAATTTGCCAGAAGAATGGTCAAAAAAGCCGGAGTTCCCATAAATATTCATCTTACTCTGGACAGAGAAGAAGCCCTGAAAGATGCGGATTTTGTGACAACTCAGTTAAGAGTGGGACTTCTTGATGCCAGAATCAATGATGAAAAAATCCCTTTAAAATATAATGTGCTTGGTCAGGAAACTACAGGACCCGGCGGATTTATGAAAGCCCAGAGAACTATTCCTGTTCTTTTAGATATATGCGAAGATATGAAGAGACTTTGTCCCGATGCATGGCTTATTAATTTTACCAATCCTGCAGGTATAGTAACAGAAGCAATAAAAAAATACAGCAGTATAAAAACTATAGGTATTTGCAGCGGTGCAAACAGCATGCTTATGGATATTGCAAAAGCTTATGATGTACAAAAAGACGACATCTACACCAGAATAATCGGGCTGAATCATCTGATTTTTGCAGATAAAATATTTCTAAAAGGCGAAGATATTACTGATGATTTTATAAAAAAATTATCTGCCGGAAAAGCGGATAACAGTTTGAAAAATATTCCGGATATAGGCTTTTCCGCTAAATTCACAGAAGCACTGCATATGTATCCTATTTCATATCTGAAATATTTTTTCCTGAACAGAGAAATGGTTGAAATTGCAAAAAAAGACGAAGCTGAAAAAGGTACAAGAGGTGAACAGACAAAGGCAATAGAACATAATCTATTTGAGCTTTATAAAGATAAAAATCTGGACACCAAACCTAAAGAATTGGAAAAACGCGGAGGAGCATATTACTCTGAAACAGCATGCTCTATAATAAGCTCTATTTATAATAATAAAAAAGAAATACATGTGGTAAACACTCTTAATAACGGTACCACTTCTGATCTTCCCGATAATGTGGTAATTGAAACAAATGCGGTAATAGATAAGGATGGTGCACATCCTGTCACATATGGAAAACTGCCTGTAAAAATAAGGGGACTTATCCAGAGTGTGAAAGCATACGAAGAGCTTACAGTGGAAGCTGCTGTAACAGGCAGCTATGATACGGCTCTCCTTGCCCTGAGCATTAATCCTCTTGTTCCGTCTGCAAATGTAGCAGAAAGTATACTAAATGAGCTTCTTGAGGTTAATAAAAAATACCTGCCTCAATATTTTAAATAAACTGTAAGCGGAGATAAAATAAATGCTAAAGGGTCATAGGTTTCCCATAATAACCTAAATATTTATTATACAAGGAGATAAAAATATGGAACTTATAACAAAAAAGGACTATGATGAGCTGTCTAAAGCCGTGGGAGATTTTGTAATTGATTATGTAGGTAAAAAGCCTGACAGTCTGATCTGTTTCGCCGGCGGGGATACCCCTCTCGGGCTTTTGAAATATCTGGTGGAAGCTGTAAATGAAAACAAAGTTGACCTTAGTAAATGCAGATTTGTAGGTCTTGATGAATGGGTAGGATTGGGAAGAGATGTAAAGGGAAGCTGTCAGGAAATGCTGTATAATAATTTCTATGATCTTATTCCTGTTCCAAAAGAACAGGTATGCTTTTTTGACGGACTGGCAAAAGATCTGAATGAGGAATGCAGAAGAGTAGATTCTTTTATATCTGATAATGGTAACCTTGATCTCATTGTTCTTGGTATCGGTATGAACGGGCATATCGGCTTTAATGAACCTAATGTCCCTGCAGATACTTACTGTCACATTGTAGATCTGGATCCTATTACAAAAGAGGTTTCCGTAAAATATTTTGATACTGCACTTGATGTAAAGCAGGGATTATCTTTGGGAATGAAAACAATACTTGAAGCTGATACTATTATTTTAATGGCTGATTCTGAAAGAAAGGCTGATATTGTTTATAAAACAGTTCATTCGGAAAAAACTCCGGAAATTCCTTCTACTATGGTAAAAGATGCACAAAAAGTTTATTTCTTTATTGATGAAGCAGCAGGAAAATTACTGTAGCTTTTTCAAATATACATTTCAATATATATGCTTAAACCCTTCTAAATTAAAAAGGCACTTTAAAAATTCGGTGCCTTTTTATTTTTCTATTTTCATATTCTTTACTTTAAATACATCACCCCTGTTATAGCTGTATGAGTAGTTAAACACTGTTTTATCTTCAAGCCTTGTAACCTCAGTCATTTTCAGCATAGGAAGCCCCGCCTTTATTTTCAAAAGCTTTGCCAGTTCGTCAGTAAACAATGATGCCTCAATTATAGTATCAGAATCCTTTATTTTTTTCCCTGTGATTTTTTCTATATATTCATAAAGAGAGCCCTTTATTAATACCTCTTTGGGAATTTCATTAATAATGCCTACGGGAATATTGGTATCCTCCACTGTAACCGGCATATTATTTATGAGTCTTACCCTTCTTATAAAATAAACCTTATCACACACATTTATTTCAAGAAGCTTTGCCAGTTCTTTTCCGGCCTTTATTATTTCAAATTCTATAAGCTCACTGCTGATTTTCACTTTATTTTTAAACTCTCTCGAAAAACCGAGAACACTGTCACTTTTTTCATTATTAAAAATATATATGTTTCCCTCAGTATTTTTCAGTACAAACATACCTTTACCGTGAACTCTCTCTATAAAGCCTTCCTGCTCAAGACTGTTCATAGCTTTTTGGACAGTCACTCTTGTCACACTGTAAAAAGAGGCAAGTTCCCTCTCAGAGGGTATTTTTTCACCCACTTCATATTTTTTATTTAATATATCATTTTTTATTTCTTCTTTTATTTCCAGATATTTGTGTTTTTTCTCCATAAATTATCCATTCTGTTTTTTTATTTTCAAAAGATAGTTTTATGCTATTCAGCTTGTTTTTCCTGTAGTTAAGATAATTATACTATATAACACATGATTTTTAAAGATTAATTTTCAGGAAAAAATAAACAGACATACCTAATTATAGTATGTCTGTTCTTTTTTTATTTATAAACTATTTGTTCCGCAATTCTTTCTGCTTCCTCTTTTCCTTTCAGTACTTCTATCAGCCTCAAAGAGAAATCCACAGCTGTTCCCGCTCCTCTTGAGGTAGTTATATTTCCGTCTGTTATTACATTTTCCCTTAACAAAACTGCTCCGTTTTTTTCAAGGTCTGATTCTACACTTGGAAAAGAAACTGCTTTTTTATTTTTAAGCATACCAAGGCGTGCCAGAACTCCCGGAGCAGCACAAATAGCAGCTATATATTTTTTTTCATTTTTACCGAAATTTTGTAATCCTTCCATTAAAAAATCCGACTTTTCATAATTTCCTGTTCCCGGTCCTCCTGGAAGTATCAGCATCTCATAATCATCAAAATTAATATCTTTCATATTTTTATCAGTTTCAATTACTACACCGTGGCTGCTTTTCACTTTTTTCTCATCAAACACAGAGACGGTATCCACTGTTATTCCCGCACGTCTCAGGAGATCCACCGGTGTCACAGCTTCTATCTGTTCAAATCCCTCTACTATAAATTCTGCAACTTTCATATTCTTCACCTCATCTTTTTATTTTATAAATAATATTTATATATAAATTCTCTGTTTTTAATATAACACTAAAATAAAAAAATAACAACAGACAGTGTTTTTTCTCTATTTTAAAATCTATTTATAATGAAAAAACTGTCTGAATACAGACAGTTTTTCCTTTATATAATTATCTTAAATTTTCCAAAACTTCTTCCGGTGTGTTCAGAGCCAAAATTTCATCTCTGTACTTTTGTGCTTTTTCATAACTGCTGTTTCTGATTTTTTTCTTAACCTGCAATACTGATGATGCACTCATACTGAAAGCGTCAAGTCCCATTCCAAGCAATAATTCTGTTGCTCTTCTGTCTCCTGCGAATTCTCCGCACATACTAACAGATATATTTCTGTCATGTCCTGCATCTATTACCTTTTGTATTGCTTCTAATACAGCAGGGTTAAATGAATCATATAATGAAGCAACCAGTTCGTTTCCTCTGTCTACTGCAAGGAAATACTGTGTCAAATCATTAGTTCCTATTGAGAAGAAATCTACTTCTTTTGCAAATTTATAAGAAATAATAGCAACTGAAGGAGTTTCCACCATGATTCCTACTTTGATATCTTTATCATACTTTTTACCTATTTCATCAAGTTCTCTTTTACATTCATCAAGTATTTCATTTGCTTTTCTTACTTCATTTATTGAAGTTACCATTGGATACATGATTTTTACCTGACCATAAGCACTTGCTCTTAATATTGCTCTTAGCTGAGTTTTGAATATATCTTGTTTTACAAGGGAAATTCTTATTGCTCTCCATCCAAGAAACGGATTTAATTCTTTTGGAAGATCCATATACGGAAGCTCTTTATCTCCTCCTATATCCATTGTTCTTATAGTTACAGGTTTCCCCTGAAGCTTTTCAGCAACTACTCTGTATGCTTTATACTGTTCTTCTTCTGTAGGCAGATGATCTGAATTCATAAATAAGAATTCTGTTCTGTATAATCCTACTCCTGTTGCTCCTGCTTCAAGAACTGCGTCTATATCTTCCGGACTTCCTATATTCCCCCATAATTCTACTTTGTGTCCGTCTGCTGTCACAGCCTCTTCATCTATTAATTTTTTTAGTTCTTCTTTTTCTTTCAGGTAGGCTTCTCTTTTTTCTGTATAATCTTTTAAAATTTCTGCATCAGGTTCTATAATTATTTCTCCTACTTCACCGTTCATTACTATCGAAGCTCCGTCAGCCATTTCTTTTAGCGCATCTTTTACACCTACTACTGCCGGTAATTCCAAAGATCTTGCCATAATAGCAGAGTGTGATGTTTTCCCTCCTATTTCAGTGATGAATCCTACTGCATTTTTAAGGTCAAGCTGTGCTGTGTCAGATGGTGTAAGATCATAAGCTACTACTACTGTTTCAGGATCAAGATTACTAAGATCCTTCATTCTTATACCAAGTATATTTTTAAGCCATCTTTTTCCGACATCTTTCAAATCTGCTTCTCTCTCTCTCAAATAAGGGTCGTCAAGCTGTGAAATCATTTCGCAGTATTCATTGACACCTTCGTCAAGAGCTCTTGAAGCAGCCATTTTTTCAGCTTTTATTTTATCCTTAACCTCATCCATAAGATCATCATCTTCAAGAAGCATAATATGCCCGTCAAAAATAGCAGCCTTATCTTCTCCCATTTTTTCCTTAACTTTGTCTCTGATAGAAATCAACTGTAACTTAGATTTTTTCTGTGCATCTAACAACTTTTCAATTTCTGTTCCTACCTGTACCTCTGATATTTTTTCCTGAGGTATGTTCATTTCTTCTTCGATGAATAACATAACCTTCCCGATAGAAATCCCTTCTGAAGCTCCAATTCCTTTAAATTCTTTCATACTTCTCTCCTTTGATAAAAATTTTAATTATTTAATGAATTATAAATTGCATCCACAAATTGATTTAGTTTTTCTTCTTCCTGTTCTTTCATTGATGAATTTACCTCCAAAGGATCCCCTATTATTTCTGTATCTTTCATTTTAGATACATGTTCGGTAATTACCTTTATTGCACTTGAAGCCCATGTGTAATTTCCTATTATACCGACTTTTCTCTTCTGTATATTCAAAGCTGTCAATTCATGCAGCAAAGCATCCATTACATGATACAGTCCGCTGTTATAAGATGGTGATGCCACTACCATGTGGCTGTATTTCCATACTTCGGCAATAATATATGAAGGATGTGTCTTTGAAACATCAAAAACCCTCATATCTTCAACACCCTTTTCAGCAAGCTTGTTAGCCACTGCATTTACTACATTTTCAGTGTTTCCGTACATCGATGCATAAAATAATACTACTCCGTTTTTCTCTGGAGTATAAGAACTCCACTTGTCATACTTATCAAGAAAGTAGTCAAGGTTAGTTCTCCATGACGGTCCGTGAAGCGGACATATCATTTTTATCTCATTTTTTGTAAGCTTTTTTATGGCGTTTTGTACCTGCATACCGTATTTCCCTACTATATTTGCATAGTATCTTCTGGCTTCAGATAAATAATAACCTTCAAAATCTGTCTGATCACTGAACAGATTACCGTTTATTGCCCCGAATGTACCAAAAGCATCTGCGGAAAATAATATTTTCTGACTTGATTCATATGTTGCCATTACTTCCGGCCAGTGTACCATCGGCATCATATAAAAATTAAGCGTATGTTCCCCCAGAGAAAGGCTTTCTCCTTCTGCTATTTTATGATAATTTTCAGGTTTTCTTGTATCATAAAACTGTTCAAAAAACTGAAAAGTTTTTGCATTTCCTACTATTTTCATATCAGGATAAATTTTTAACAGTTCTTCTATGTTGCCGCAATGATCGGGCTCCATATGATTTATTATCAGATAGTCAAGATTTCTCCCGTCCAGAACATATCTGATATTATCTAAAAACTGATCTCTTATAGCTGAATCAACAGTATCTATCAAAGCCGTCTTTTCATCAAGAATCAGGTATGAATTATATGATACTCCTTTTGGTACTGGGAACATATTCTCAAAACGTTCTAATCTTCTGTCGTTACCCCCGACCCAGTATATTTTTTCACTAACTTTTTGTACGCAGTGTAACATTTTTGTTTTCCTCCTTAAACTATAGCGCATTATTTGAACTTTTAATCACAAGATTTTTTAGATACCGGCATTTTGAAAAAAAATAGTATCAAATCCGGTATTTTTATTTAAAATAACTAATGACTGTGAACGACAAAATACTAATTCCAATGCAGTTTTTTATCCTGATCTCTCAATAATTTTACTATTTCACCTTTTCCGAATTTTGTTGCCATATCTATAGGAGTTTCATCCTTAAAATTAGGAACTCTGGGATCCGCTCCATATTCAAGCAATATTTTTACTATCTGGATATGACCCTTCAGAACTGCATCATCAAGAGGTGTCCAGCCGTCATTGTCACTTTGATAATTTACAATATTTTTATTATGCTCAAGCAGTATTTTCACTGCCTCTGTATTTCCGTAATAACATGCTGTATGTAATGCCAGACGCCCAAAAACGGGATGCTTTTCATATACGCTTGCCCCTCTTTTCAAAAGCTCTGATAACATTTCGTTATTCCCGGATTCTATAGCAACTATTATAGGTGTATACCCTTGTCTGTTACGGGAATTAACTGTAAGCTGAACTCTCATCTGTCTTCGTTCTATTACCGGCCCGTAAGCTCCCTCTACAGCATTCTGCTGTCTTTGCTGCCTGTTTTTCTCTACATCCAGAATATTTATAACTAACAAATTATTTTTTTTACGAATGGTGTCCAAAAAAAAATTAACTGCATTTTCTTCGTATTTACTGTCATCCATCTGTTTTAACAGGTCTATTTCTTCTGAAAATACAATAATATTGAATAATAACAACCATATTAAGATTTTTTTCATTAAAACACACTCCAGACTATGCTTCTTAAATTATATCATCAATTGTTTATATTTTCAAACATAATATCTACAATCAAGTGAAATAAATCTTTAACACGATTTTTGTATACCACATGTATATCTTACCAATTGAGTGATATAATTCCATATTTTTATAGTAAAAAGTCAAGAGTTTATTAAATCTCCTGACTTTTTTATTAATATTTTATATCATCAGTATAATAAAATGTATTTGAATTATTAAATAGTTCACGTAGCTGACTATTTATCAGCATTTGGACTTCCCCATCAGGATCTACAACTAATTTATTCAACATGAAAACTGTATCATCTATATCTAAATAATGTCGAAACTCAACTCCATTAAAATTATTAGCACGATTTGACACTATTATTTTTTGTTTGAAAACATCATATATTATTGCTGAGTCTTCTTGAAGTCTTTTTATTACATCTCCATAATTTTCTTTTTTCTGTAACTTATCTACTAATCCTATTTGAAGATACTTACTATCTTTATAATAATAAATCATATACTTATCGTTTCTGTCACAATACAATTTATCTTCTAACTGGGTTTCCCTAGTTGTTTCAAATGCTTTTCTCATATAAAAATCAGGATCATTCAATAATGAGCAAGAAAAATATGAGCTAAAAAGAAGAAAAAAGAAAATACTTTTCATAAAACCTCCTCCATTTTTTTTACATTATACCATAAATTAAACTGCATTTCACTCTTCGCGTTATCACTACAAAAGTTTGCAGAATATTTCCTTTAATTTTCACACTGTATCGGATCTTTTTTTATGTACCTCCTATTCAGAAACCTATTTTGGATATGATCTAAGTAAATTTATGCCTAGGACTACCATTGAAATTATGGAAAAATTTGAAGATGATGTTGAAAATAAGATATTTTTAGAGCTTGAAAATTTTTATTCTTTATTTATTAAAAAATGCTGATATTAAATCAGCATTTCTAATATTTATTACATATTAATCCAATCTCTTATATGGAAAATTCTATAAATGGAATTATTTTTTTCAAAAATTCTATTTCCTGATAATTTTCAATATTATAATTTGAGCTTTTTATTTTTAATATATTTTCATATTCTTTAATCGTTAATTTCCCATATACCTTATCTGGCAAATTAAGTGAATACCATTGATTTAATTTACCGTTTAGAGTTTTAGATATTTCTAGTTCATAATAATAGTCACTTGATATTTTGAGAACCCATAATTTCTTTGATTTTCCATGATAAATTATTTCTTTTTCGTTATCTTTCAATGTTATTTTTTTTAGTTTTGTTAAATGCTCAAGTGTAATTTTAGAAAATAATTCTAAACATTCATATTTATTTTTTCTGTCATATTCTTTAATTTCACAAAAAATATTATTTTCTATTATTTTCTTTTTATTTTTTAATTTTTTAGAAGAAATCATAATATTTTCAATTGCCTCATTTTCATATAATAAGTTATTTAATGTGCTTACTTTCTCGTATCCTCCTCTATTTGATATATCAAATAGAGTTGGTTCGTATTTTAAATAAATTATATAATTATATTCCAAAAAAATTTCTTTAATTTCTTCAACTTTTCTTCTTTCATCCCTATATTTTAAGTTTAATTTTAAACATATTATTGTTTGAGTTAAAAATATTGTTAATAACACAAACAAAAGCAAAAACTTTTTCAAAATGCCTCCTATCTTTTTTCTCTAGTATAATTTGTAGTTGTAACCGGAATTCCATTTTTCATTTCAAAAATCGCAGTAAATTCAACGCTATAATACCCCC
Source organism: Sebaldella termitidis ATCC 33386 (assembly GCF_000024405.1). NCBI lineage: Bacteria > Fusobacteriati > Fusobacteriota > Fusobacteriia > Fusobacteriales > Leptotrichiaceae > Sebaldella > Sebaldella termitidis. The sequence goes on from NC_013517.1 coordinate 4,125,652, forward strand.
TCATCTTAAATTCTTTTGCCCCATAATTTTTTTCCTCGTACCCTTTCATAAATTTATCTTCAATTTTTATGCCATATTCCTGTATTGATTTCCCATCATGCCAGTCATAGTTATCTCTTATTGTATAGTCTACTTGAGATTTTAATTCATACTTATTTTCTCCTATTTTTCTTATATTAACACTTCTACTGTAATCAATATTATGAGGACCCATAGAATAAAAGAGATCTCCGTCTATTTTTGGATCTGGATAAATTTCTGCTGCTTTTTCACCCCCTGCATAATCAAAAATTGTTGTATTTTGACCTATTTTTAAAGATGAAAGATCATTATAATCAATTATATCAAAAATTCCCCATTTTATATCAGTAATTGCTTGTTTTCCGACTTTAGAATTTAAATACCAATCCATCGGAACCTCTTTTGTTCCACCTTGACCTGATAAATAATATAAAATATTGTCAGTAGCATTTTTATATCCATTTTTTGCAGCATTGGCTCTGAGACCCAGAACAATCAAATCTGATATTGGTTTAGAAGAATCTCCATCTATAACTAACCAAACTCCGGGCTCTGTCTTTCTCTGAGTACCTGCTATAATTACCCCACTTAAATCTATATCATCTGAACTTAAATTATTTTTTGATTTTGAATCACCAAGTCCCTCTGATATTTTTTCTCCAAAGATTTCTCCTATTTGTTGTCCTTTGTTATTCCAATTTTCAAGTCCATTATTTTGAGCATATATTTCTCCTACTTCTTCTCCTACTACTCTATTTAAATCTTTTAAAGAACCATTTGCTGTACTTTCTGTTATATAAACAATTCCATCTCTTGAAAATGCCCCATTTACTGAATGCATTTCCCCATCTTCTCCCATCAATAATTCTCCATCTTTTATTATAACAACATCTGTTACTCCATAATCTGCATATTTATCTTTTATCGTTTCTTTTAACTTTTCCTTATTTTCTCTATCTGCTTCTGATAACACTAGATTATCTTTGTTTTTCACTACTTCCTCTACCGCTTTTGTTATATTTGCTAAAGACTGTTTTTCTAAATCTCCCATTCCAGCATTAGGATCTCCATTTTTATTATTATTCAATTTCGTTCCTATTGAATCTACTATTATTTCTGAATTTTCTCCAATAGTATTTAAATCATTCAGTAAATCTTTTTGTTTTTCTTTATTCAATAAATCTGTATGAAGAACTGTATCTATCTGCTCAACCACATCATCTTTTGTTATTACCTGTGCCTTATTTATGTCTGTATTTATTCCTCTTTCTTCAAGATTTATCTCCCGTCCATTTTCTACTATCACTGTATTAACAAAAGTTGCATTTGTATCCTGTTCCTTATCATGACTTCCATATTGTAACTCTGTCTGTGGTACGGTATTTTTTCTGTCTACTCCACTTAGACCTACATTGTAATTTTCTCCATTATCATGATCTTTTAAATTCTCTACTATTACTTCTTTTGCTTCTATTCTCATACTTTCATTTATACTTCCTATAATAGCTCCTACATTAGTTAAAGTTTCTCCAACCTTTATATTTCCTCCGTTTTCTGCTATTATACTCGTCTGATTATTTACCCACTTACTATCTCCACTACTTTCTCCATAACTTGCACTTCCTGATACTGAATTATAACCTTTACCATCGCTTTGTTCTGTATGACCATAATTCAAGCCTCCACTTTTATTACTTCCATCTAATTTGTATTCATCCTGTAATGAAATTACATTTAGATTTCCACCTATTTCAAAGTCTATTTTGTCTGCAGTTACATTGGCTCCTTTAAATGTTGCATCTTCTTTTGTTGTTAACTGAAATGTTCCTCCTGCATTTATTATTGTATTATCATAATAAACTGATGATGAATTACTGTTTCCTTTACTTCCGTTTATTCCTCCTGTTACCGTCCCTCCTGTAAAGTCATATCCAGCGGACATTCCCTGTGAACTTGAATCTGTTGTATTATTATAAGTGTTTTTTCCAGCTGATGCTTCAAAGCTTTTGGCATCTACTATAATATTTTCTCCAACATTTACTTTTTGATTTACAAGTTTTACATCTCCTTCTGATGATATTACTAGATTTCCTCCTACATTTATATTTCCTGCTACTGAATTTGTTCCACTCGTGTTTGATTCATATTTACTTTTATTTGCACTTACTGTTACATTTGCTGTTACTCCATATCCGCCTAATGAACCATAACTTCCTTTCATTCCGTCTACTACTAACTGAGATAAGTCCGCTCCTGCCTTTACTCCTTCTCTATATAAATCCAGTCCGTCACCATATGTATTTATAAGCTCTGATCTATTCCCAAATCCATATTTCCCATTATTTTGTGACTTTTCATCTGCTGAACTTATAAAGCTTGTTATTGTTGAACCTAAACTCGCTGTGATTCCTACACTTTTACTTTCCTGTTTTACTTTTTCATTATATACTTCCTGTGCATCAAGTAATTCTACTCCGTTTACTCCTCTGATAATCATATCTTCCCCAACATTAGCCTGCATTGCTTCTGTTCTCACTTTATTTCCTGCTGATAGTAATGTACTTCCTTCAGAAACTATACTTGAAGTAGCCACTGTTGTAGTATTTCTTGTATTTTCAAGACTGTTGCTGCTATAACTCACTCCTGCTGATACTCCGCCACCACTCATTGAAAAACTTGAACTAAACCCACTACTCTTCTCTTTCAGATAATATTCATTATTCATATCATCTGTTGTTATGTTTATGTCATTTCCTGCTGTTACTATTATATTACCGCCACTACTCTGAATATTATCATTCTTTACTGCTATTACATTTGATGCTTTTATATTTACATCGTTTCCTGAATCCAGTATTATATTATTTCCTATTATTGTACTTGCTACTGCTTCTTCCTGATAGTTTGTTTCCAGTTTGTAATAACTTGAAAATGTCCCGTTCTTTTCTCTCTTTGATTCTGTATACATAGTATTTTTATCATTCTCTATATTTATGTTATTTTCTGCTGTTAACTGAACTGTACCGTCTGATGCTACTGTACTTCCCTTTATGTTTATATCATTTGAAGCATTTATTATTACATTATTTAATCCTGTTACTTCTGAGCCTAACTTCTCTGTTGTTCTGTATAAATCATATCCATGATTTTCTTCTGTTCTCTCATAATCTTTCAAAGCTATTGTATTTATATTAACATCATTAGCCTCTATATATGTTGTTCCTCCTGATTCTGTCACTGCTCCTCTTGAAACGTAATTATCTGCTTCAATATATGTAATATTTCCAGAACTTATTACTCCTACATTCTGAATATCATCATATATTCTGGTTCTTTCTTTTCCTTCAAGCCTGTCATGTTCTGTTGTTTCTACACCAGTCGTTATATTACTTATAGTTCCCCCTGCTGTTAACATCAGGTCTTCTTTGGCTGATATTACTGCTCCTATATTCAGTATATCATTTTTTGCATCTATTTGTATATTCATTCCTGTTATCTCTGCTGTTAATGCTCCTACACTTTTATTTATCAGATTATCTGTATTTACATATACTGTATTACCACTTAATCTTCCCTGATTCACAAGTGTACTACTGTTTATTGCCAATGTCTCCTGTGCTGATATTGTTGTCGTTGGACTCTTTATATTCTCCAATGTTGCCTGACTTAAATATACCTGTGGTACCAGTACCTTTTCCCCGTTTACTTCCTGTTCCACATACCAGATTATATCACTCTTCAATGCTGCTATCTGGGCTCCTGTTAAAGCCACTCCTATTGTTAATTGTAAATCTCCGCTTGTTGCCACTGCATTATCAAGCATCTCTTTCATTAACTCTGTATCTGCTTTTCCGTTTATAAATCTTGTTCCCAGTGTTTCTAAAAGAAGATTATTCATATATTTCGTTTCATAATAGGCATCCCCTAATCTTCTCGCCATATTCCAGTCTTTTGATTCATTATACCCTATTTTACTTAAAAAATAATCACTCCCAAAAAATCTTGATAAATCTATATACTGACTTCTTGTTTCCATTAAATACTTTGATGTTGGGTCTTTACTTTCTGCAAATAACTTACTTTGTGAACTTGTAAATACTCCTGGGTTAAACGGTATTGTTCCTGTTGTTATTATATCTATTACTGCTGTTCTGTCTACATGTACTGTTACAGGATCGTAATATAAATCTACATCAACATCTTTTGATGTTATTGTACTTGGATCTATTACAATTCCTGTTCCTATTTTACTGTAATCATATCCGTTGTTTATTGTTGGTGTTCCTTCTATTATTACATTATTTCCTTCTATTACTGATACACTGTCTGCTATATTGTAATCTCTTGATGTACTTTCAAGGTCTCTTCTTACTCCTATTGCATCACCATATATTGTATTTCCACTCCCATTTGTCCACATTGTCTGCCATAATGACAGTCTTTCAGTTCCGTCATATACTTTTATTGTGGCTACATCTGTTACATTCTCTATTTTTTCTACTTTATTTGTTATTCTTAATGTTCCACCTGAACTTATTTTTGAATTTCTATTTTCTATTTCTTTTACATCAAGTGTCAGATTTCCTCCTGATAATATTCTTCCGCCTTCTGTCACAAGTCTGCTTGTATCTACATAACCTTTTAATACCTGTGTTTCATATGTTGCATTTGAAGCTGTAAGGTTTCCTGACATATATCCATAATATAAATCATAATCTGTTGAATCTTTTATTTTTGTAAATTCTTTTTCCCTGTTTATTCCACCATTTATATTAGACTTTGCTATCCCTATTTTCCAATCATCCAGTCCTGTTATTAAACTGCTGTTTCCCGTTTGGGCATATGCATCATCAAGTTCTCTCCATACATCATCATAAATATACTGTCCATCCCAAGTTATCCAGTATAATCTATATTGTCCTGATACTTCCCCACCGTTTAAAAGTTTATTTCCGCTTAACAGTATATTTCCTCTGCTGTCTATTATCCCCTTTGTATTATCCAGTAAATTAAAGCCTGTTATATTAAGGGTACTCTGCCCTACTATTTCTCCGCCTGTATTATCTACATCTCCTGTTTTTATATTCATCTCATTATCACTGTATACTGATGCATCTTTATTTACAAGCTTTGTTCCTTCTATATCAAGCTTATCAAGAAATATTACCAAATCCTTATTTGTTATATTATTTCCTGATAACTTTCCTCTTTCTCCTTCTATCATGGAATTATTCAGTATATTTCCTGTTGCCAGTAATTCCACAGTACTTGCTGATATTGTTAAGTTATTCGTTATATTATTCCCTGATAATCTTAACAACCCTGAGCTTATTATATTTCCATTGTTTGTTATATCAAATCCTGATATTAACAAATTATTTATTCCCTGTATTCTACCTTCAAGAAGTAAATTCCCTAAAGATGTTAATGTTATGTTATTTCCTCTTATTATTCCTGTATTATTATCATAAGAAAATATATTTTGTAAATTTATTGTTGCTGATTCTATTGAACTTCTATTTACTATTGATGTATTATTTAAGTTTATACTGCCATTTGATGCCAGCTTTCCTGTATTTGTTAAACTTGTATTATTAGCTGTTATCACTTCTTCTGCTAATATCTGACCGCTGTTTGTTAATACCGGTGTTGTTATCTCTATATTTTTTGAAGCTATTGTTCCTTGATTATTTATATTGCTGCTTCCTTTTAATTTTGTTGTCTCTACTACTGTTATTTTATTTGTATTTATAATATTTGTACTATCCACATCTAAATTTACTGTTACTATTTCTCCAGTATTACTAAAACTAAAGCCTTTTGACACTATTTTATCTGATACTTTTAATACTCCTGTATTTGTTAAGTCTTTTGTATTTACTAATCCTCCTACATTAATTACATTATAGTTTTCAAGATTAGAAGATATCACAAAACTACCATTTGTATTTATTTGTCCATGGTTCACTGCATTTCCAACTGTACTTATTCCGTCTACTGCTGATACCTTCCCTGTACTTTTATTTGTTAGATTTTTTGTAGTCAATTTTTTATTGGTTACAATTTCCCCATTATTATCTAAATCCTCTACATTAACATTACCTTCTGCAGTTAACTTTCCTGTATTGACAGTATCTTTAGCTGTTAAATCTCCTGTTGTTTGAACACTTCCTGTATTTGTTAGATTTTTATCTATTGTAACTCTATCTTTTCCATAAAGTGTTCCCGCATTATTTGCATTTCCTTTTATAGTTAAATCCTTATCAGATATAACTTTTCCGGTATTTATTACATTACCCTCTACAGCAATCCCGTTCTCGCTTTGTAAATCCGATTTATTAGTTAAGTCTTTCCCTACTTTTACAGAATTCTTTCCATACACTAATGAATCTGATTCCAGATTACCTTTTACTTCTAAATTTCCTTCTGATATTAGCTGACCCTTATTTTGTGTGTCTCCACCTATTGTTACATTGCCCTTTGAATAAAGATTACTTTCATTATTTAAATTACCTGATACCTCTATTTCCTGTGCCTGTGTTCCACTTCCTTTTAATGTTGTATTATCTGCTTCTACTGTTAATTTTCCTTCTGTGTAAGTTGAACCTTCCTGTGTAAAATTCTTTGCCTTTATATCTACACTTTCAGTTCCTTGGATTTTTGATAAGACCAAGCTTCCATCAGCATTGATTTTCAAAACTTTTTGGCTTACCATATCGCCCTTAACACCTATATCTGAACCAACTGCCTTTAAATAGATGTTTCGACCATAGATACTACCTACTACTGATGAGGATATTAATACTTCTCCCGGATTATCTCCCTGCTTTACTACTTCTTTTGTTCCTGTATTATAGTCATATTGTCCGCCTATTAATGTTAAGTCATTTCCATTCAACTGTCCATTTATCTGAATACTTTTGGCAAGTAAACTTAAATTTTCTGCCGCATTACCATTAAAGCCTGATCCTATTTCTATTCTTCCATCACGAACCATTATTGTCATCAAATCATCACTTACATGACCTGTTGTAAATGTTACATTCCCAAATCTTCCTACTAAACCACCATTTAAGTATATTCCATTAGGATTACTGAAAAACATATCTACTTTTCCCGTACTTGCTGCTTCTATAAAACCGTTTATTACTGACGGATCTTTATGGACTCTTAACAGAATTGCTCTCGCAGGATTTCCTGTGTAATTTTCATTTGGAGCTATTATTCCTCCAAGTTCACTTCTATATCCAATTCCTTCTTTGGATGATATATTATTTAATATCAGGTTTTTCTCATCTACACTTAGTCTGTCAAAATCATTTACTGACACGCCTGAATTTCCCGGATTCGCCAGTTCAATCATTGGTGTCCCGTTAGGTGCTGTTATTACTCTTGTTGAGCCGTTCCTTGTTTTTATTAATTCATTTGCAAATGTTAAGTTATTTAAAAACATTCCCAACAATATTCCTACTGATAGATTCCTTCTTACGACCTTCTTCCAGTTCCTTTCTTTCATCTTCTCCTCCTTAAGTATAAAAAAAACAATATTCAAAAATACTAATTTAATTACAGTTTTACCTATATTTCTACTACTATTTCAATATTGATTTTCCTTTTATTTTTCTTTGAATCATTATATAATTTCCTTTGTTTTATGTCAATAGTTTATTACATCAATGTGAAATTTATGTGAATATCAATATATAAAAAAGACATATTTCTGTGCCTCTTTTAATTTATTATAATTTTATAATACAGATTTCTCATCACTTCCAAAACTCCAGAAATTTATAATCTATACTTTTTACCATTTATTATTTTCAAATTTTCATATGAAATATTTATAATTATTATAGCATAACTTTAATTTATTACAAATAAAAAAAGAGCCTTTACAGCTCTTTAAATTGTACAATTATTCACTCTAGTAATAATAGTATACTTAACGATACTTAGAATCCTGTTATTATATTGTTTGAATACTCTTATTCTTGATAACTAAGTACCTATTGACTTTTTTAATTTATGAGGTAAAATCATAGTGCAGATAGGTAACAAATAAAAAAAATGAGTAAAACCCTTGAGGACGACCTTTATTTTCCCACATAAGGTCGTTTTATTATATCCAAGTTATCAAAACACAACATCTTGTTTTTTATAATTAAATTTTTTCAGATCAGTCGCAGCTCTTTCTTCAACCTCCCTATAAAATATTTTATAAATTATTATAGCATAGGTTTAATTTATTATAAATAAAAAAAGAGCCTTTACAGCTCTTTTCAGTTATGATAAACAATGACTACAGAATTTCCAACAACAACAATATGATCAATTACATACTTGTATTCTAGTAATCGAGCAAGTTGCTTCCCTGCTTCTGCAGCAGTAACTGTTGCTGAATAATAACCTGAATAGTTTATTATATTGAAAATTAAAAATAATGAAAAAATGATTTTTTTCATAATACCTCCTAATATTTTTATTGAACGCCAGGAAACATATTAACAAATTCAATTTTAAAGTCAGAATTTACATTTACAAATTCAACTGTAAAATCTGATAACATATCTACAAACTCCCATTTACCGCAAGAATCAGAAAACATTTTTACTTGTTCAACCTTAAGATCCGCACCACTACTAACTACCTCTACTTTAAAATCTGCCATAGATGATACAACTCTTACTTTTCCATATAATCTTTTTCCATTTAGTGTGCAATCACTACCAATGTTTCCTGAAAAAATTACTGCTCCAAATAATAAGAATATGAAAACTCTTTTCATAATACCTCCTAACATTTTTTTACATTTTATACTATAATTGTGACATTTATGTGAAGATAAAAAAGAAACCTGAAATTAATCAGGTTCCTCATCTTTTTCATTATCCAATCTCTCAAATACTTTTCTCAAAAATCCGGGTATCGGTACTCCCATTTCTGATATATTTTCCAGTATTGATATTCCTTCATTTGCTACTATAAACACCAACACCAGTGTTCTAAAGCTCATTCCTGTATTATCCGGTATCAAACTTGCTTTATCCAGCCAATGACCTATTAATATCATTGATAAAAACATTGTCTTCTTTACCAGACCTTTCCTGCTCTTCGTACTGCTCACTTCACCATTATGCCATGCTTTTATCAGTCCAGTTGTAAAATCCAATACAATAAACATAAAAGCTCCCTGTATTAATATATCAAATGTTCCAAACAGATATGTGAATATTGCTAATGTTCCTGTTGTTATTATTGTTAAATCCAATTTATTCATCTCCTGCTCCTTCCTACCACTTCACTCCTGCTTTTATTCCTACTCTGGCTTCTTCCAGTTTATTTATTTGCCCTTCCAAATATGCTTCAAGATATCCCCGATCCTTTTCGGTAATTTTCAGGTTTGTACTTGTACTGAAGGTATTGTCTGTATATTTTGTATTATTCAGTATATTATCAACTGTTTTTGATACTATTATATCTGGTATACTATTTATTACACTGTCCTTATTATTCGTAATCATTACTTCTTTTGATACTTCAATAATATCTATTTCCGGCCATAATAATTCCAGAATAAATTTCCAGACTTTATTTTTTGTATTTCCTATTGCCCAGGCTCTTAATGTATTTAGTAATACTGCCAGTTTTATCTTATTAAGCAGATTCTTACCATAAATGTCCAAGGCTTTTACTAAATATTCTGTGATATCTTTTAACTTCTTTTTCTTATACAGAAAATAAATTCCCACTCCTGCTATTATCAGTACTATTGATGATATTATATATATTTTCATTTTTTATACCTCTTTCTCTTAGTTTTAAAGGACGGCCTTAATCGTCATTTTAAGGACACCCTTTATTATCAATATTTCTAGCCCTTTATATATTCTTTTATTGCTGATACCACAGCTTTTGCTAACTCTGCCTTTTTTTCATTTCCTCTTTTGAGATCCTCGTCATTTGTAATAAAGAAACTTTCTAACATTACAAACGGAACTTTGGTATCTTTAAACATTGTCCACCCTCTTTGATTCAATGAATCAGCATTATCTAAAGGTTTTCTTCTTATTTTGATTCCCCTGTCTGGTAACCCTAAAACTCCTACCAATCCTTTTTGAATTAGTCCTGCAAGCTTTTTGCCTTTTTCACTTGTATGCCAGTACAATGTCTCTGTTCCAGAAGCTTTTATATCACTGTTTAGGTGAAAAGATAGGATAATATCATCTTTTCCAGCTTCTTTATTTAGATCAGTAACAAGTTTTGTTATATTTGTGCTTCTTAAAACTACTTTATTTGCTATTCCAGATGCATTTAATTCTGGAATTAAATACCTCATAACAAAGTCATGATTCCATGTAAATTCATCTACCTTTGACTTCTCATTTACAGCCCCGTAATCTCTGTATTTTTTGCCACTTGATGTAGTTTTGGTTCCACCGTGACCTACATCAATAAGTACTTTTCCATTCCAATTAATTATTTCCTCTTTTACTTTTTCTGTAAACAGTGTCATGAATTCCTCTGTTATTTCTCCTATTCCGGTTATTTTATAAGTGTTCCCTAATTCCTCAAATTCTACCCCTATTAATTCTTTCGGGTCTTTATATCTATGTTCCATGTTTTCCTCCTTAATAAAAATAACCTACTGGTTTTATTGATAATGTTACATTTCCTGTTACAAGATTTCCTGTATTTGTTATTCTGTACAAAATGAAATTATACGGTGTAAAAAAGCCTGATAACATTATTTCTACCCTGCCATTTTTCAAATAATTTATATATTCATACATATCATAAGTCTCTGGTCTTTTTATTATGAACTGTCTGTGTGTAGTTTCTGTAGTTCCTGATACTCCGTTTGTGGCTTTTATCATTATATTCAATACTATTTCTTTAAATACTGAAGGTATTATATCTGAATCAAAATCTGATGTTTTCAGGTACTTATTTATCATTGAGCCTGATACACTCTCGGTTACCTGTTTCTCGTTAAATCTTACATATCCTCCTGTTATTTTCCACTGTTGATAATTTAAAAAAGGTATTTTTTCTACTTCGTAGTATTCTTCTGTATCTTCATTCCAATTTAAGAGGTTTACATATCTTACTGCTCCTGTTGGCATTGTAGGACTTAATTCATCACGTGTATACTCTACTTTTACTGTTTGAAGTTCATCTTCGAAGTGCTCAAACTTTAAAAAGCCATTTCCCATATCTATATTTGGTGTTGTTGGGAATATAAAGTTATATACTTTTACCTTCTTTTTTGATTTTATTGCTTCCATAAACTTTGTATTTATTTCTTCTGTTGACAGCTCCTCACAATCTATTACCCAGTTGAGATAATCATTATCTTCTGAATTGCTTGAGTCAGCAGCTTTTTCACTACCCATTAAATAAAATTGGTAGTTATAATATACAAGGTCATATATTTTTCCCGGCTTTATTTCTCCGTCTTCAAATTTCCTATCATAAAGTCCTGCTAAAATGGGGTAGTTCATAGTCATTCCCATATCATCGGTAGCATCTATCACTATATTTCCGCCCCGATTTGTTTCATTAAATACTATCTTCAAATTGGCTTCTGTATTTTGAAAATGCCATGCATTTATACCTAAAGCTTCATAAGCATGAGTGGAACCATCCGATGATCTACTTTCTACTGAAATCACTATAGGAGTTTTATTATATTCTAAATTTACTATTCTTTGTCTCAGCATGATTATGTCTGTATCTACATTTCCTGTTCCTGTTACTACATTTTTTGCAAGTGTATGTGGATATAGCTGTTCATATCCGCCATCACCCTTCTTCTTTTTTAATTTCACATTTGCCATATCAACCACCCTACACAGTTTCTTCTATCCAGATGTCTCCTTCTTTTTGCCCCACAGGCTCTGTTGCCGATACTTTGATGTCAACAATATTAGGTTTATTCTGAATATCTGTCCAATCAATTATCATGTCCATACTCTCAAATTCAGATATCTTTATCCAGTTACTTCCGTCATAAATGTAAGAAGCTCCGCCTGATTTTACCGTGCTATCTCCTGTAGCATCTACTACATAAGCAATTAAACCTTCTGTTGGTGTTAATGCATCCCTTGCTGTAATATCTGCTACTACTTTTGCCCCTGCTCCACCACCTGACGGCAGACTGTCAAGAAAAGCCTGTACTGTTGTTCCATCTGTCATTTTTACCTGTTCCGCTGTTGTCTTTAAATTTATCTCATCATAAGTTCCTGCACCGTTTTTTCTTTTTAAAGTTCCTTTTTTTACTGCCATTATAATCATCCTCTCTAATCTTCTAATTCTATTTTATAGTCTTTCCAATCCCCTATATTCTCTACACTATCAATTAAATCTGTGAGAACATTAAATTCATCTGTTGCCTTTATAGATTCGTTTAAATCCTTTGTTGATTTTACATGGAATACAAATTCCTGAAAGGTAAGCCTCTTATTTCCCTCATAAACTTGTACTAATACACTTACTTTCCCTCCCTCAGTTATCTCATTTCCCTTAAAATTATATACTAATACACCGTCTATATCTTTTATCTCACATTCTCCCACCACCACAGCCCCTGACATCTTTGTTACTGTCAATGTTGCTGTTTTCCCTGTCAAATCGAACGGCATACCATGCTTTCGCAAATTAATTGTTAATGGATATACTTCACTATCTCCCTGAACATACAAAATATTTGTATGCTTTATATTGTCAAATAATTCTAAATCAACTGAATATTCTTTTCTCATTTCCTCTCCTTCCTACTGCAAAGTATTTATTACTGAACCTTTGTAGACATAACTATTATTTTTCTTCAATGTTATTGTTTCGCCTTTAGGCACTATTATTGTTAATTCCGAGTATGTCAGTTCTGCTTTTACTGTTTCCGAACCGGATATCAAAATTATTTCTTTTTTCCCTTCAATATTTCTGAAATTCAAATTTTTTAATACTTTTATTCTTTTATCTGAGTAACTGTCTGCAGTTATAGTAATATCTTCAAGTACCATAAACTGAATATTTACCTCATTCACCTGATTACCCACCGAGTTTTTAAAACTCAATAATCGTATCTTGTCAACTTCAATATCTGATAGATAGTAATCAAGATTTACAGGTATATATGATAATACTGAATTATGGAATATGATTGTGACATTAAAATCTGTAATTGGTATCAAATATCTAAATGAATATGTCTGCGAACCTATAAGCTCTGCTTCAACATTCGCTCTAAGAACATAATTCGAACTATAGTCGGCATTACAAACTACTGATATCTCACAATCTCCAGTTTCATTGAAATTATATCTGACCATCATGGGACAAGCTGAGGTATTATACATAGGTGTTCTGTTTCCATCTATTCTGCTCCACTTCCCCATAGCCTCACGTTCTGATATTATCAATTCTTTATTTTCTCCTATAAATACTGTAAGTTTTGGTAAGAACAATTTGTAGTACTCCATTGTCTCTGTTATATAGCTGCTTTTAAAATCCGTTTTGTAATATTCTATATTTAAATTTGTAGATAATTCTATACATTCTGAAAACAGCATGCATATATACATTAAATTTTTAGCACCATATCCTGTTGGTTTTCCTGTAATATATGCTTTTACTTTTTCTAATGTCACAGGTAGTTCAAAACCTAGTTCTTCAAGTGAAGAATCTACGTTAAATTTCTCATAACCTGATAAAGCATTATATTTATCCAGTGTTAACAGACATTTTTCATCAATTTCAGATTTTGGTATTACTTTCTTATATAATACATAATATCCCATCTCTTTAGGTGGATAATAAGTATACATTCCGCCCCCTGTATTTCCGCCACTACTGTTATCTATTTTTTCTTCCAGTTCCTCTATTTTTATATCTCTTTTAGCAAGCTCTATATCTACCTGCCCTGCTAATTCCAGAAGCTTACTTCTCTCAAGCTTATCAAGCTCATAGTATTCTTTTACTTTTATTTTAGCTTCGCTGTCATAGTTAGCTGTTGTTACATCTCCTACTGTAAAGCCTTTATTTATGTCATCCTTTATACTCATTTAAAAATCTCCTTCCATTGCCACAAAGTTAACTAACAAATCTTTTATTTCTGCAGGAGTTGTAAAAATTGTTATATTTGAAAGTGTTCCTCCGTAACTTCTCCCAAACTGCTGAATAACTACTGCCCCGTTTTGTTGTGTCGGGTTAAAATAACTTGCTGTGTACCCTGCAATCTTTTCCACTCTACTTCCAGCATGCTCTACAAACAAATTACCGTTTGCATAAGCTCTATGTCCTTCTACACCTAAAGTTCCTGCATTATTATAAGTATAATTAACCCCGTAAAACTGACCTGAATAGATTGTTATCCATTCCGCATTAGGATCCACATTCATATCTGGAAGCCTTATTGCATTACTGTAATCATATCCTACAAGCCGGCAGATAATCTGATATTTATTATCGCCAAGAGGAATTGCTTCAGCATAATATCGCGTTTTGGTGAAGTCAGGTAAGTAAGAGTACATATCTAAAAATATCTGTTCATTTTCCCATGGAACTCCTCCCGTAAGACTTCTTAAATCTAAGACTGTTCCACTTTGTATAGTTCCTTCCACAAACTTTTTCATTTGTCTAAATGCAATCCAATCACCCATAGTTACACCTCATAAGCTAAAACATTCGTTGTTCCGGCTATTTCATTTCTGGTTTTTACAAATTTACTAAAAGATATATCTGCTCTTGTTGTGGTATATATTTGTCCTGTTTGTGGTATTAACTGTACCTTTACATTTCCTGTGACATAATCTGTTGCAGGAACCTTTAGAGTATTTGATATACTAAAACTTGTATTATTGAATACCTGATTTAGAAGCCAGTATTCATCATTCACCAATACTAATACCTGTAGCGGTGGAATACAGTCATGCACAGCTATGTAGATCGATATTCCTCCAAAATTTACTTCATTTACAATAGTGTGAATTGCTCCGAATCCTGTATAAGGAATAGAGTAATTTCGTACTATTCCCTCACTTATTACTCCCTGTCTCCATATTCTCGTATAATAGGTATCATGACCGGTTCTCACTACTTCGCATTCAGTAGAAAAAGTATCATATCCATGTTCCATATTAGTTATGCCTGCCCTCACAACATGATCTCCCCAAGCTAATCCATCAGTCAAATCTGAAAGTTTAAATTGTATTCCGGTTGATATTGGAAACATTTTTCTTTTAATTAGTACTGTTTTCTTTTCCCAGTTTCCCATGTTTCTCTCCTTAATTATATTCAAATACCTGATAATTGAATTTTGCATTACAGTTAAGTGGTTTTAGGTCAAATACTACTTTACCGTTTTCAATTCTCTTTGTTGTACTTATTGCTCCCTCTGTCAGTCTTGTTGATTCGAGCATTATGGGATTTACTATTATATTTGTATTTGAAGCATTTGTTGAATTAGTATAGACGGTTAAAGTTTCAAGATTTTTTAAATATACAGGACTTGTATTTCTTATTGATATTGTTGTTATTGCTACTCTGTACCAACTACCCGTGCTAGGGAGACCTCTCATAGAATATAATCATCCCGCCTTGTATCACAGTCTTTTTAGTAGAGTTTGCATCTGTAGTATTGTTATATACTGTAAGCCCTGCCTTACTGTACACCTGTAGCATTCCGGATATATCAAGACTATTTCCATTAATTAATTTTACTTCTATTCCCCCGGAAGCATTTTTCTGAATTGCATCTCCTGCTCCAAAAAGTATTTTATCTGTTGTTATTGTATTTGCCTTAACATGCTTCGCTTCTATTTGATTCGCTGCTATATGTCTTGCAAGGATATTATCAGCTGATATATTTTTAGCGTAAACTGTTCCCAATATTAATTTTTTACTTCCTGTATCAACAACTATTGTATCTCCGTCCACTCCTATCTGTTCCCCAGTTATTTCAAGTGACTTAGCTATTACAGCAGTTGACTGGTCACTTTCCATCCCTGCCATTGTTACGCAGGATACTTTTATTTCATAAAATCCCGGGTCCGTATTTGCTAAAAAGTGAGTACTGTTTCCACGGCTAAATTTTAAATTCAGTCCTGTATAATCCCCATTTTCAGTTAAGCCTTTCATATACACTATATATTCCTGAATGTCATCCCTGTTTACTTTATCCCATTTTGCTCCCACTCCTAAATGTAGATTCTCTGGAACTAAATTAATAGGTGTTGGTGGTTTATCTGCAGGATATTTTATATTTCCCCATTCAACATAACCATTATTTAGATATGATTCATCGAAAAGGTTGGACTTCTGATTCTCAAAATACTCTGTATTAGGTTTGTATTCCTCATATTCTACAGCTTCTATCTCAAGTTCATTTTGCTTCTGTGTTATCTTTGTTAACTGTATATCTGCGGTTAATTCTTCAAAATCAAGTTTCACAACATCCTGTAATTCCAGAAATGGAATACTGTTAGTCCTCATTTTATGTGTTGTTTTTTCTCTACAATTTTTAAAATATAAATATCTTGCAACACTTTGGGCAAGTCGTATATCCTGAATATATTTATTGTCATATGTGTAAAGCTCTATTTCATGATCTGCTAAATTCTTCTCTGTATAAGTAACAGTATTTCCCTCGTATACTTTGATCGGCTCTCCATACAGTTTAAACTTCTCTATGAAGATATCCGAAGTAGTATGATTAAAAAACTTTACTTTTCCTCCGTCATTATCAAGAACCAATTCATAGTCTGTGTATGTTATATATGTCTTTGTTCCGTCTGAATTTGGAATATATGCAACTACCTCAGGAGTTTTTTCAAGATTATTTACATAATCAGTCAGATACTTTATCTGCCAATATTCGTTATTGGTTAGTGTATTTGCAGGTACTTTTACTTTTGCATCGTCAGCTTCATAATTTGCATTCTGTCCTGCAAGAATAAATACAGCCTGTCTTGCTTCTGTCTTATTTTCTGTAAATGACACTTCTACTTTATTACTTTCCGGTTTTGTTACTGCTGATTCCAGATAATTTAGTATATTTCCATATTTCAATTTGTAATCTACAATATTAGTATCTTTTTGATTCAAAAGACTTGTAATTTTGAGTTTTCCCTCACGGGTTACCCAGATATCCCCCACTACTGACCGGACTAATTCCGCAAGTTCTTCCATAATACTTTTGTCTTTTTCAAACTTTGCAACAGGTATTATTATGTAATCTCCTAAAGTATGCTTCATTTCCTCTATTTCTATATCATTATCTTCAAATCCTAACTCTTTGGCCAGTTTGTACATCAGAGATAAATTCTTTGCCCCTGAATGATAAACATAGTGACCCTGATATACATAATCCTTGTCAAATCTTTTCTTAAATCCTATAGATGTTTTATCTTCCAGTTTCAGCTTTATATATGTTCTCAGATGTTCCCGTCTAACTACAGGCTCTGCTACTATTCCAACAAACAAAAGTAATTCTTCTCCATCAAACAGATCTATTACATGGATTTCATCATTTAAATTTATGATATTATTCTCGTGACTATCTTTAAAATCTGTAAATAGCATGTCATATACATCAAAAGTCTTGTCGCTATCTGTAAAATATATTACTTCTTTTTCAGCGGATTTATCTGCATCCGGTTTTAAAAAAGTAAGGTCTAAAGTATTAGCTGCTATACTCTGTGTTTCATTTTCAAGAAATTTTGATATTTCCAAAGTATCATTATCCAGATATTCCGATATATCTACATTTTTAGTTTTATTGAATATTTTTATCCGGTGTTTTAAATTATTTTCTTCTAGGTATGTTTTATCTATATAGCTTTGTGTGAACATATTTAGACCTCCTTCTTACTTGATTTGTGTAATTCTTCTTTTACTGTCTTTACCATTTTCTTTAAAAAGTCTTCTGCTTCTAAAAATCCATAATTATTAAGTGTGTAGTTTATATTTATATCATTAGCCAGAAGTCCTGTGGCTGTTTTATAACTATTTGATAACCCACCATAATATTCTCCTGTTGATGAGTTTGTCCCTCTGAAATCTAATCCTTCTGCCTGCAATTGAACTTCTGCTTTATCGAGCTGTGCTTTAATAATATCGTATGCATCCTTAAAGCTTCCTGCTCCTTCCAGTGCTTTTGTATATTCATCATTTAGGAAATACTTTTCTGCCAGACCTTTGAATGTTTCTGATTCATAAAAGGCTTCTATTAGTCCATCTTTTACTGAACTGTATATGCTGTCTCCGAGTGACATGCTGAACTGACTGAATGAATTAGTATCTAATGCATCTCTCATTGCTTTTTCTAAAGCACTTCTTATATCCTCTGCCTTATCATCAATTGCTGAATCAGGAAACATTGCATTAATTACATCATCACTCAACCCTGCACCTTTAGCCTGTGATTTCAAGATATTCAGAACTTCATTCATATCATTTTTTATATTCTCAGTACTTTTCAGCATTGTAAATTCATTCCAAAAATTAAGATTTTCATTTACAAAAGCATTTAAGTCTGTATTTCCAGATAGTCTAAAGTCTGCAAGTTTATCTGAGATATTTGCAAATTTATTATTAAAGCTTTCCTCTAAGCCTTGAAAATTAATATCATAAAATACTTTTGATATATTTGTTCTCAGCTTTGTAAAATAGCTTTCCATTCCTGTGGCTAATGACATAATTGTTTCGTCACCTTCTATTATCTTTCCATAAAAAGCCGACTTTACATCATTGAAAGCACTTATTATTGTTTCGCCTTCCTGTATAAGAGCATTTACCTGATTTAAAATTTCTTCTCTATAATTCTCAGGATCTTTTCCCATTCCTTTGTAAATACTCTCAAGCTGTTTCTGATACTCATCTCTAAGTTCAAAGACATCAACTACTTCCACACCCTCAAAACTTTCCAGTATTCCGTTCTTTGGAAGATTTGCAGAGTGTCGTTCCATTGTCTTTATATCATCAATGAACCTTAGGAACTGTCCTTTTACTTCCTCAATATTGTGATTATCAAGGCTTTTTTTCCCTAATTTATTTTTTAAAGAATTAAGGTCAAAATTCTCTAAGTAAGAATCATAAAATTGTTCCAGACTTTTTGAATCTCTCGCAGTATATTTCCATGCATCACCAAAATATTCTTCAAAACTTTGATTTAAAGTAGCATATGAATCTGTTGTTTTAGACCCGAATAGTCTTCTTTTTTTACTCGTACTATGACCTGTAGCTGTAATATTCTCATCAAATAAATTTCCAGTAGTTTTTATCAGGTTATCATAATAATTTTTCTGTTTTGCAATATTCTTATCTGATGTATCAGAAGCTATATTCTGTATAAGTTTTGTATTTAAATCTACTATAGAACCTGTAAGATCATTTATACTTTTTATCAGGTCTGTATTTTCTTTGAATTGTTTTTCATACCACTCTGCTGCTTTTTTTCTTTCCTCTTCATTTTTAGCCTTTTGCTTTTTACTACTTCCAAATCCTAGAAGATCTCCTGCACTTCGGAATAATCCTACCCCTGTACTCACAAGTCCTGTTACCATTCCTATTCCTGATGTTACATTGGAAAGGAAACCTCCTACTCCGCTTAATACACTCCCAATTTTACTGTTTCCTGTAAGTGATGTGTTTTTAAGACTTTCTGCTAAGGCCGATAAACTCTCCACTGTTGTGGCAAGATTCTTTAAAAAATCATCTTTTAGTACTTCTCCTGCTGTTGATAAATGCCCTGCCAGTTCATCTAACTGGTTTTTTACTGTATCAAATAAGGTAAGATTTGCTATGCTTCTGACTGCCATATCTGAACTTGTAGCCAGTTTTTGCATAGTTTCTATCAGTATTTTTTCTTGTTCTATCTGATCCTTCCGATAATCTCCGCTTGCTGTGTAGCCTTCCATTGCTTCTCTGAAAGCATTTCCAAATACTTCACTATACTTTTTATTATATATTCCAGAAATATCTGTTCCCTGTACTGCTTTATCAAACAGGTCTTTTACTCCGGATATAAGACTTTCCTGTATTCCTTGTGGATTTATATTTAAAAACAGATCTTCTATTCCTTTTTCAAAATCATATACTTGTGAACTTTGTCTTGCTATTTCCCTTTGTTCTCTTTCATTTTTCAGAGCTTGGACAAGTTTTTCAGTTTCTTCTGCTTTTAATCTTTCTAATTCTCCTATATTCGTTGTTTTTACTGTCTTTTGTGTACCTTTATTTACTATTTCCCTGCCCGTATTCGTTTTAAGTATTTCTGATAATGATTGCAGTAAAACTGTATATGTTTCTTTTTTGCTCTTATTTACTGCATTATCTTTTTTCCCTGATAATTCCGATAACTGTTTTTGTGTTTCATCATACATGGCTTTTATGTCATCAATAGTACTAAATTCGCTAAAATCTATATTTATTCCATGAGTTATATATTTGAGCTGCTCTCCAAGTTTTATATTAAAATCTTCCAGTATTTTCTTGTCTTCTGTTGTTAACAGCCCTGTTATTTCTCCATCTTTTTTCGTACTTGCTACTACTGCTGGTGTCCCAAGACTATATTCTAACTGTTCTTTTTTAGCATAGGCGTTATCCAAAAGCTTTTGCCATAAGTCTATATTCCTTTTAAACTCTTCTTCCTGTTTACTTCTTAAGTTTTCCGGCAATATAGATAGATGACTATTTAATTCACTTAAAACTTTTTGATTTTTTACTATTTCTGAATTTATAAAGATTAATTCTTTTTGTAATTCTTCTGTGCTTTTATCAGATTTTGCTATATTTTTTACCGGATTTTCCGTTTTTTCTTCTTTTACTTCTGTTGATTGTGGTGTATTTTTCTTTAATTGCTCTATCCTCTTAGTAAGTTCGTATATGGATTTTGCTATTGTTTCTGAACTATTTTTATATACATCTGCTATTTGTTTGTCTACCTCGCTCTGATCTGTTCCCAATAGCTCGCCCATTGCCCTTATTTCTTTTATTTGATCTATTACATTATTTTGGTTTTTTTCTCTTATTAAGGCTTCCTTTTCCATTACTGCTGCCAGTTTTTTATTGGTTAATCCCAATTTATCAAATGTATCTTCTATTCCCTCTAACAGCTTAATCTGTTTATCTAAGTAAATATCATAATCGTCCATTCCTTCTGTATATCTTTTTTCTAAGTCTATACTGGATGCTTCAAAGTATTCTGCCATATTTTTTATTAATTCATTGTAAACCTGCTTATTATCATCTTTTTTTATGTCATAATTTAGCTCTTCTGTCTTTTTCTTATAGTCCTTCGAAGTATTGGCAAAATACAGCTGTTCATTCAGTTTCTTTATTTCCTGTGTATATTGCTCTACTGCTCCTTTATCTCCCAGAGTTCTTGCTAAATCCCTTGATGTTTCTTTTATTTTTATGAAGGATTGTAATACTTCGGCATTTGACCAGTCTAGGGCATCTCTAAAATCTATTATTTTACTTATTTCCAGTTTATCAAGTTCATTTCTGGCATTTTTTATTTTTCCTGCCAATACTTCACTGTTAATACTAAAATCTTTTATCTGTTTATTTAGACTCTCAAGCATCTGCTCCCATTTATCTTTTTCTGGACTTTTTCCTTTTCCACCTTTATTTTTACTGCTTCCTCCGCTCGCTTTATTATAATCTCCAAGATTTGGCTTATTTATATTTTTACTTAATCCTCTTATTGCTTTTTCAAGGTTCTCGGCATTTTTATCAGTTTCATTTACAACTACTCCATTTTGTGCACTTCTCTGGACTATGTTATACATTCCGTTTAGTCCTTTGGATATTGTCGTATGAAGTTCACTTCCCATTATTGTGATATGATCATTAGTTTCCAAAAATCCTTGTAACATTTCCATTGACAGAGCTTTTTCACTTCCATCTATTCTTCCTACTACTTCTCCTTTGGAATCTCTTACCACTCCGGCTATATATTTATCTGATTCCAGCTGAGCTATTTTTGAATTTGATATTATGTTATTTGCATTATTCTTTATGTCTTGTTTGACCGAGAAAATTCCTTGTAATATCTGATTATCACCTGCTTCTATTGAACTGGCAAACTTATCAAATATTTCTATTGTATTATCTCTCTTTTGAGCTATTTTTGTCAGATTATCCTCAAGTTTTACATACCCCTGCTCTTGTTTTTGCATTACTTCTACTTGGTTAGCTGCATAATCTGTTAACATTCTGGCTATGTATATAGCATTTTTATCATTGACTCCCTGCTGGACCAGCATATCTTCAAACTCTGCTGTCATTTTTCCTGTAGCTGCCATTCGCTCTGCCATACCTTTATCCATTGACTTTTTCAGCTCTTCTATCATTTGAGGAGTTACAAATTTATCTGCATCTATGTTAAAATCTGTTGCTATTTTTACTTTTATATTATTTGCTGTTTCCATGGCTTTATTTATTTTATCTGTAAATTTCTTTACTTCTTTGGCCATTTCATCTGAAAAGCCTTCCATTATCTGAAGCTTTATTTTCTCCTTTAGCCTTTCTATTACATCATCAAGAGCTGTTATTACATCCCTGTATGCACTTTTCTCTCCGCTTATCCCTGATAGTATATCCGGATATTTTGTCTGTAATTCAGAAAATATCTGTACTCTCCTTGATTCCTCATCATTTGTAAGGCTTGCTTTTTTAGATAATGCTTCATATTCTGCTGCAAGATTCTGGATTTCTGATGCTTCTCCTAGAAATTCTCCTATATATCCTCCTGCTGTTGGTTTATTCAGCCAGCCATCTATAGTTCCCATTAAACTATTAATTACATGGAGAGTATCTTCGCCGGCAGGAATAAATTTTTGTCCAAGAGTTCTGCTTATACTGTCCCAGTATGCATTAAGTACTTTTACCTGATTGGCATAACTGTCTATTGTTCTTTCAGCATCTCCCTGTACAAACTTTGTTTTTTCCATTAGAAAGTTATATCTTACTATTTGTTTTTGGGCTTCTGACATTTCTCTCCACTTTGTTTTTATTCCTTGTGATAAAGCATATTCTGCTGCTGTTGTCTCATTTAAAATTATCCCGTAACGTTTTAATGGTTCAGTCTCTCCTGTTAATCCTGATTTTAAGGCTGTAAATACTTCACTCATATCATTATCGTAAAATGAACTGAAATCTGCTGCTAATTCTGATAAGGCTAGTGACATATCATGAAGATCTTCTGTCTTTATTCCTGCTCCTTTAAATACTGCTCCAAATATTGCTGCCTGTTGTTGTAATTCAAAACTTGCTCTTCCTACATTCGTACTTATACTGTCGGCCCATTTAACTACTTCATTACTTCCTCGTTCAAATACCTGCTCCAGTACATTATCAAGTTCTTTTATTTCTGAGGCTGCATCTATACAGCTCATTCCTAGTTTCCCTATTTCCTTTATTCCTACTGCTATTCCAAGACCGGCCAGAATTCCTTTTATCCCTCCTAAGGAGGCTGCCAGCTTCTGAACTCCTGATGTGGCTCCACCTGATGTATTTCCCATACTATTTATCTGACGGGTTACAGTATTTAGTTCATTTCTATATCTTTCTATTTCTCTTGTATAGTTATCTACCACACTTAAGACCGTCTCTATTCTGTCTTGTTCCACTTTTTAGCCTCCTTACTTCTTCTTGGTTTCTGACAATCCTTTATTTACCATATTTTTTATGTATTCCAATTTATTTATTAGCCAAAACGGATGTTCATCATATGATTTAGAATATGGCAAAAACTTTATCTCATACTGACCGCCTGCCATTCCTAAACTGACCATTCCAAGGTAATTCATATACCTTGAAATGTCAGATATTATTCTATTTAATCGCTCTTCCGGTGTTTTGTGGCCTTTTAGTATCATCAAAGCACATTTGTAATATTCAGACTCATAGTTTTGGCTCTCAACTTTCCCAGTTCTTTTATATTCTCCTCTATTAAACCCAGCATTGCTTCTAAAAAATCTGCCCCTTTTTTATCTGCAAATTTCAGTAAGTTTTCTTGTGTTTTTTCTACTTCTACTCCCTCTATTACTATCTTTATTAATTGAGATTGTAGTAATTCAAATTCCCGGCTTTCTCCCAATTCAAATTCTATTGGGACAATCTCTAAGTCTTTAGTATCTTCTTTTATTCTTCGGATATGCATTTTCTTATTTAAGTAGTTCCACATATTTCTAAATGTCCCTACCATTTCCACTACTATACAATAATCTGATGAACCAAAAGTCCTTATATCCGTTATTTTCTGTTCCGGTATTACTGGTGATTCATTCTTTTGCATTTCTTCCTTGATATGCTGACCTGTATTTCTTAAATCCTTATTATCGGGATTCTTATTATCCACTTTCAGTTTTTCATTATCATATTTCTTTTCAGTATTTACTTTTTTATCAGAGACAGAAGCAGGTTTATCCTTACTTCTGTCTATTACATTTATATTCTTTTTAGCCATATCATCACCTTATTACAGAATACTTGCGTAATCTAATATTTCTATTTTTACAGGTGTTTTTTCTGTTTCATCATAATAGGCTGATACCTCTTTTGTTAGTCCTCCTGCTCCTCCTATATCGGTTCTCTCTGATTTAGTTACTTTACAATTTGGGAAAGTCATTCTAAATATTTTGGCAGGATTTCCTCTTTCTGCAAATTCTGTTATTATTTCATAAGATGAATTTGATTTTATGTCACTTAAATCCTGTATATATGTTGGTTTGTCAAATTCATTGAATGTCATTGATATCCCTACGCTTCCACGTTCTCCCTGTCTTATTGCCTTGTAGTACTCTGAGTTTAATGACTGCTTTCCTTCAAGCTTATTATCTATATTGATATCTATACTTTCTACTTTTGAAGTTATATCTACCCCGTTTTGTTTTATTGTTGTTCCCAGACAAATCAGTGGTTCTCCTTTAGGTGCTATTTCTGTTCCTGTGTATCCTGTACTGTTTGTTGTAAAGTCCATTCCTATCATACTGGCTGTGGCTGTTACATAGGCTGCTATTGACGTACTTATGTTTATTGATGATATTAGACAGTCTTTTGAATACTCAAACATATCATTATCTATATCATCCATTCCTACTGTCAGCCAGTTTTTTGTCGCATTTGACGGGGTTATTATCCATAAATCAGGATCTACTGAATCGGCTACACCATCAAATCCTGCTCCATAAAAAAGCAGCTCTAACTGTTCTCTTGTCGCCTCTACCGGCAAATCTCCTTCTACTGCTATCTTCGATACAAAACCATCTCTTTCCCATCTTCCTGAGCCTAATGCTTCTGATGTAGTCTTGTCTACACTCGGAGCCATTCCAAAATCTGTACTTGCCAGTCTGTACATTGTTGATGTTTCGGCTGTTCCTCTGCCACTTTGGACTCCTACTAATACTCTTACTTCCATCTATTATCTCTCCTTTATATCTAAATATATCTGAAATACTACATATCCTGTTTTGTCATTTTCACCGTTTTTTTCAATCCCCACTATATATTGATGATCCATATTTATTATGTGGGTTAGAAGTTCCCTGTCCTTTTCAAGATTACTTAAAAATTCTTCTACCCACTCTACTTCTTCCAGTGAACCAGTCTTTAATTTATTAAATCTTCCATATATTAGTTTTACTCTTCTTGTTATCTCTTTTCGGTGATTCAGCCCTATTGTCCTGCTTTCCTGACTTTCCGGCTGTATTATTATATTATTTCCTGTTAACATCGCATATGGAAAGTCTGCTGCAAATCCGGATATACAGTTTTTTCCACTTACTTCCTCTATTCTTTTTTTTAATATCTCAAGCAATTAAATCACCATTATCCTTCTTGGTTTTTCTTTCTTTTCAAGCTGTAGTCTCAGTTTATTTTTCTTTATGCTGTTTATGAAATCTTTCAAAAATATCCTTTTATCTTCTACCATTGAATCCATTTCTACATCTGCAAACAGTTTATATTGGATGTAGTTATTCCTTATCAGGCATATTTCTGCTTCCGTCATTTCAAATCCCTCAAGCTCTGCTTTCACATATGTACGAGATTCCTCTGAATAATTTTCTATTCTCTTGTCTATTTCTTCTGATGTATACCCGAGCCTTTCCAAGGTGTCTTTCAGAGCCTGAGGGAGCTCGTAATCTGCTCCCATTCTCATCTCTCCTACTTAGTTACATCTATTCTTACTACCGATTTTGGATTTGATATTATTGGTGTAAAGCATGATTCACCAACAAATATAGCTGTTGCATTTAATACATCTGAATCATTTCTCATTATGTATTCTGAGGCTATTTTCTTTGGCATTCCCGATGAATCCAGTACATCTACTCCTGCAAATGCCGGATGCAGTCTTTTTGTCGCAAGCATCGTCATTCTGTTTCCTTTGGCTATACTTATGTCTGCTCCCTTCATATCTACTATCGGGTCTGATTCTATCAGTAAATGGTTGAATACCTTTGCAATAGCTACATACTTGTCATCTACCATTACATTCGCCAAACCTAACTTATCTATCTGATTCATGAAAAATTCATCATCTATTAAATCGTTGACTATTTCTTCACCTACTAGGATTCTGTCTGGTGTATCAAAGGATTTTCTTTTATATTCTGTTATTTTTTCTTTCATTATTCTCAGAAAGCTTTTAAAATCCGATACATCGTTTTTCTTTACTGTCTGCACACTTGGTATGTCGAACTTTATTTCTTCTCCTGTATCAGCAAAATATTTTCCTTCTGACAACAGTTCTGCTACTATTAAATCCATTCTTGATGTTATGGCATTTTTCAAATAGGTAGCCACATTTTCATACAATGAATCCTCTGCTTTTCTCTCTTTTCCATTGAAATATGCTATGTCTCCTGCTCTTATATATGCTGCATCATCTGCTGTTAACTGGTAATATTCTCTTATTTTTCCCGGTGTTACCCTGAATTTATTGTAACCTTCTCTTCCTGCATAATTCCCTTTTGTCTTATCATCATTCCCTATTAACTGAGCTCTTACATACTTTGACACATATGCATCATAAATTATTGTTGAGGCCGGTGTTGTTATTTTGCTTCCTTTTAACATATCAAGATAAAAGGTCTTTTCTGTTGGTTCTATCCTGCTTAGTATTCCTACAAAGTACAGTATCTGTTTTATTTTATTATCCATTATTATTTCCTCCTAAAATTCTTGTCTTTCTGATAGTTTTTCAACATACAGATTTTGATGTTCCAGTAATTCAAATACTTCATAATCCTCAAGACCTGATATATTTGAAGTATCAATTGTTTCTATGTTCAGCTTCCCTCTTTTTACTATTACTGAATTTTCTCCGGCAATGGCATTCTCTTTTATTACTCCGGCTATTATATCTCCGGCTGTTCCGTCATACTCTTTTATCTGAGCAATAGCAGGATCAGAGTTATCTATTGCTACTATTACTAACTTTCCATCAGGAACTGTTATATTGGCTACTGCCTTATATGTTCCCGTTCTTGTTGTTTCTATGATTCTATAATCAGGTTTTTTCTCTACTGATTCTATTCCCATTTTTGACATATTAATTTCCTCCTTCTATTACTTTTTGTCCTTGTGAAAACGGACTGTTTGATAATGTTCCCTGTTCTTCAAACTCTATGTTTTCTGAATAATTTTTAAATCCTGAGAATTCCGGCATCTTTTTCATAAATTCCTGTAATCCGTCATAAAGTGATGTATCTTTTTTATTGAATTCCCAGTTTACTTCACTTTTTAAGCTTTCTTCCACTATTTTTTCAAAGAATGGTTTGAAAGCAGGAACTATCTTTTTGTCATGTTCTTTCATGAACTCCTGTACTTTGGCTTTATCTCCTGCTTCTTTTGTTATTCTTGCTGTTATTTCTTGCTCCAGCTCCTCTGGTGTTTTTGGCTTTAATCTCTCCGCTACTGTTATATTTAATCTTTCTGCCTGTGCTTCTATTTCTGGTTTTGTTAATGTATCTAATACTTCTTTTCTATCCATTTTTTCATCTTCTCCTTTTTCTTTTTTGGGTGGATTATCTTCTTTTATTTCCTGAAATTCCATAAATATGGGTGATTCCTGAAACTCTGCCCCCTCTACTGCCGGATTTACTTTATTGGGTAGTATTGCTATTTTTGTTAACTCATCATTGGGAAGTTCCACTGATACCCCATTTAATACTTTTCCATGGTAAAATTTCTTTCCTGTTTCATTTAGTTCCAAATCTGCAAATACCTCTACTTCATTTCCTGATTCTTTAAATTCATAGTTACTAAACTTACCAAGATTCAAAGGTGTTTCATCTTTTGCCCATAGAGATGTATGCAGAAATATTGCTTCCGTATCTTTGGCTTTGGAGAATATGTTTTTGACTTTCTCCTTGTCATATTCGCCCTGTGGATATTTTCCACTTTTAAATACTTTTATTTTCACTATTTCACCTCGTTTCTTATCTTAACTGACCTTTCTTCCATTTTATTATCCAGTCTTTATACTTTATTCTCTGACCTCTGTTTAGTCCCATAAATCGTCTTTGCGGTATCTTTCTTTTGGGACTTCCAAAATTATGCACAGCTGCATATTTCATACTTGTCCCTACTATTGCTTCTGTCTTTGTATGCCTTGCTTTTATTGATCCTCTTAAATAGCCTTGATCCTGTAATATTTTTGGTCTCGTACTTTGTCTTTTCTTCCCAGCTCGAAACAAACTGGATGCTCCTCCTTTATCAAGTCCCATCTCTGCTTCTATCTCTTTATATGTTTTGCCTCGGCGTCTTCTTGTCTTTACTTTTCTCTGAGCTCTGGTTAAGCCCTGTCTTCTATTCAGTGTACTTACTGCTAATCCTTTCCATGGCCTGCCTTCAGGATCTACCTCATTTCTAAACCTTAGCCCTACTTCTTTTTCCATATCTTTTGATATTTTTGCTGTAAGGAAAGTTACATCATACATATTCTTTACTGCCTGTACTCTTTTCTCAAGATTCTTCAGTTTTTTCACCACTTTAAATTTAGGCTTCATATCCTGTCACCTTTTCATACAATTCATTCACTGCTTTTTCCTTCTGATTTACCTGCTTCTTTATACCTGATATGTAGTTTTCGCCTATGTTTCCTGTAAAGCCTTTTTGTGGTTCTCCCTCAGGTCTTCCTGTTGTTACTGAATAACCATATGTTTGTAAATCTTCTTCTGATAATGCTATTACTCTGCTTCTGCATTTGAAATGGTTTGGAGGATAGTAATTCATCCAAAACGGATCATCCAGTCTGTATATCTTCCCGTCCAGTTCTCGACATATCACTGTTTCTCTGCCGTCTATTATGGCATCATACAAACCGTAGATGAATCCATACTGCATTCCTTCCTGTAATTGTTCCCAGTGACCTACACTTTGGGCATTTATCATTGTCTGGTCAAATACCTGCCTTAGATAATATCCGTCTTCTCCAAAGCCTAAACTATCAATGTCTAAGTTATTTTTAAAATCATCGAACGTCTGGCCAAGTTCCAGATTCTTCAGTAATTCTGCATACAATATTTTTGTTACTTCTAGGTCCGTACTTCTTTTTATCCAGAAGTAATTAGTCCTGTATCTCTCCATTACTCTTTGAATCTGATCATACATTTGAGGTTCTCTTGATAACAGCCAGTTTGTTGCTTCATTAAAAGGCATTCTGAATATATCCTGAAAGTCTTCTGGAGTATATGAAGCAAATTCTTTTTTCTGTACTTTATCCCTGTCTTTGATTGTTAAATACTGTCCCCATAATTCTGATAAGATTAAGCTGTTTTCATGCTCCTTTATTCCTGTATCTATATTCTGGATATCTTCTATAGAAGTAATATTTTTTATTTGATTCACTATCTTTTTACTAATATCTGGTACTATTCTTTTCCTGAGTCTTTCCAGATATTCAAGTGTCTTTTTATTACTATCTTCAGTATTTTTCTTGGAAAATTCTGTAAATGGATTTGTAATCTGCTGTTCTTTCTTTTTAAGTGTCTTATACCCGAATATTTCTTGTAGCTCTGTATCCTCTATCTCATACCCTGCCTGTGATAGCTTTACTATCAGGTCTGCTTTTTTATTTACTTCGTCCTGCTCCAGATTCTTTATTTCAAGTTCTTTTTTCCGATCCTGCTGCCTGTTTATTTCTATGTAATACTGATTAGGATCATATCCGTGGATTAAGCCGTCTATATCTATAATTTTATCTAATTCTTCCCTTACAAAAAGAGCAATCCCGTCTTCTACTTTTTCTTTCTCTTCCTGATGGATTGTTCCAAGTGCCTGTGTTCCTTTTCCACTTGCACTGCCATCATTTAAGGTTAAGGTACTTCCCAAGATATTCTGAAAGATCTTTTTTTCCAGTTTTTCCATTAGTAGTGTATGGATTTCTACATTAAGATCAGCAAGCCTCAGTAATACAAGATTATCTTTTAAATTCCCATCACTTGGCATCCCAACAGAATTTCCATCCATCATTTTTTTTAGTTCCAACGCTGTTTTCATAACTTCGTCGTCTTCTAATGCTGTATTGTAGCCAAACAAAACTATAGTTCCACCGTACTTTTCTATTATCCCATTCATCTTACCTTTGATATATTTTATTTCTTCATAGGTCTTTAGTATCGGCTTTAGCAGAGTTTCCCCGTATGGTTTAGTTACATCCTCATTGTAAATTGATACATGCCACTTCATCGGATTATTTAAATATATCTTCTCTGATAATTTACTCTGTATGTAGAATAGCTTTTTTTCCTTGTCATACCGGATTAATTCTCTTGGGATAAAATCCAGTCTTTCTATTTCAAACTTATCATTGTAGATTACTTCATGGACTGTTATTTTGAGGAATGGTGTTTTGGCCAGTTCTCTGATAAAGTTTATTTTCCCCTTTATGTTGTTTATCCGTTTTTGACCTTCTTCAATCAGTATATTTTCTTCCGGATTATTTATTTTTCCATTTTCACTGGTAAATATTAGTTCCCTTGATGTTATTCCTCGCACTAGTGTGGATACCGCTGTATTTATATCAATATATTCGTATATTTCCTGTAATTCTCGTGCTTCATAGACATTTCTGTATTCAATATCATAGCTGTTTATATCTATCACATTTCTGGCTATATTTTGGAGCACTCTTTTATCAGTTACGTATGAAGGTTCTCTTGGTTTTTTATTTTTCCAAAACATTTCTACACTCCTATTATCTTTCTAGTTAAATCTATTCCTTTTTTAGGCTGTTTATATATTGCGTATCTCATTGCATCTATTATATGGTTAAAAGCATCTACAGGTTTATTTAACACTCTGCTATCCTTTGTATCCCATATATAACTTGAAAATTCTGTTATAGTATTTACACACTTTGGATGAATGTATATTTTGTATTGCTGTAAAAGCTGTATTCCATGGAGTATACTGTCTTTTCCCTTTACTGAGGGCTTTATTCTTCTTATTCCGTACCTTTTTATTTCCTCTATACTCTTCTGTTCGGCTGAATCTCCTATTATTTCCTCTTTTTCATAACCCATATATTTAATCTGATTTGCTATTTCATCATTCAGCATACCCTTCTTGTAGAATTCATCAAATACATATATTTCTTTATTTTTCTCATCTTCAAGATAACCTATGAATGCTGATGGATCATTCGTATATCCGAAGTCAAGTCCGAATCTTGAAACTACTCCTTTTCTTTTAGATACTTCTCTGTAATCAAATTCTTTTTCTTCCCAGTTTTCAAATATGAGACCTTCTGCTATTCCCCATTCTGCTTCACCTTCTACTCTGTATCTTTTAGGATTATCCCGTTTCATCTTTTCAAAAATTCTTTTATCATCTTCACCCAAGAACTCATTCACTTTGTAAGTTGTAGTTAATGCAAGTATATCCTCGTCTTCTGTATCAAAGAATCTTGCTTTCAGCCAGTGTCTTTCATTCCATGGATTAAAAGTAAATGTTATTTGTTTCCAGAGATGATCAGGTAATTTTCCCCTTATGGATAAATCCAGTTTATTAAAGGCATCCTCATCCATTATTTGATATGCTTCTTCGCTTTATGTTACGAATAAACCGTTTCCGTTTATCCTCTGCATGTTTCCATACAGTTCAGACTATATCTTCACTCATTTGAGTGCTCCCCGTTTCGAATTCACTTGAATCCTACTCTACTCATCAGAACATTTTCTACTTTCGATAGTCGTTGAACGTTCATAATATTTCTACATGTAATATCTACTTTCTTTAAAATACTAGTCTTCAATGTATTTTTGTATATCACATGTATACTTTCCTTGTTTTTTAATCTTATTATGCTTCGCTGCTGATTGCCCTCTAAATCAATTTAGTTAGGGTGTTCCAGCAATTAGAGGAGTTTATTTTTATGTGCTGAACCGATTTCTTAATCCAGCACCAACACAAATATCCTTCCGATACTGTTATTGATGTTAATTTTAGTGGATCATCAAGCCCTCTGAACAGGATTTTCTGTCCTGTTGGTTTAAATATTAGTTCTAAAGGACTCTTTGATGATTTCCATAAATGTCTTACTCCAAGTCTGTTTATTGCCCATTCCAGATCTGAATAACAGCTTTGCCTTAAATTATCAAATACTTTTCTTACAACTAAAGCATTCGCCTCTCTGTATTTCATTATGTGATAGATTAACCATAACGCTGTCGTCCTGCTCTTTTTACTTCCACGGCTTCCCTTCACTGCTCTGTATCTTTGCCTTGAATTCCAGAATGTGTTGTATCCTTTGCCTATTACTTCACTTAGTCTTATTTCCATACTTATACATCCTCTACATATTCTATTTTTTCTTCTAACTCTATTTCTTTATCTTTTACCTTCTCGTGTTCAAATTTCTCTCTGGCCAGTTTGGAGTTATCTGTATATCCGAATAATTCTGCAAGTAGTTTCGCTGTCATATTCGCTGCTTTTAAATCTGTATCCCGGATTAAATGTTCTTCGGGAACCTGATAGGAATTCTCATTTATCTTATTTTTCACTACATCTTTAAAGCTTCCTTCTTTAAGTTCCCCGTATATTTCAGTACCTTCTACTACCGTTCCGTCCTCAAGTTTTCCCTGGAAGGTTCTTACAGTAATCGGAGTAGTATCTTTATCAAATTTATCTACCATAAATGTTTTTACCTGTGGTATTTCTCCTGTTGCCTTTTTCAAATTAATAAACAGCTCTTCTATAAGGTCTTCTTTTGTGAAGTCTAATCCAGCTTTTTCTATTAGTATTTGCTTTATTCTTCTTATTATTTTTTGTATTTTCGGTTTCCTTAATATCCGGTTTCCTTCTCTTTCATTACTGTATCCTGCTGCTAAACTTGCCGCTTTTATATTGAACTTATACAGGAAGTAGTATGTAATGAACATCTTTTCTTTGCCTGTAAATATTGTATGCCTTTTCGTAGCCTCCACGTCTTCCAGTACTGGCTCTATTATTTCTTCAGCAAAACTTATTTTTTCCGTTTTTTCTATTTCCCCGACCATGCTGTCTTTTTCGGTCGGATTCTTTGGTCGGTTTTCTTCCTGGTCGGTCGGCAATTGGTCGGATTTTTCTTTTTTCGCCCATCTATAATCTTGTGACCACTTTATTATAGTTGCCTTACCTATCCCTTCTTTTTTAGCAAGTTTGTTAAGACTAATATCTGTATTCTCGTATATCTTCTGTATTTTTATTATGTCCTTTTTTTCATATTTAGCCATATCTCACACATTTCACCTCATTCCAAAAACAAAAAGCGACCATATAACTTAATCTGATTATTTCTAATCAAATCTTTTGTTATATGGTCGCTCCTGCGTACATCATATATTTATTCTTTTGTATTTTAATTTTTTATTTTAAAACCTTCCTGTTACATGGTCGCTCCTGCGTACATCATGTTCTATCTCTGCTGTTTTTTATTAACTCTTTCAGATTTACATCCAAAGTCAAATCCCCATTAGGCTTTATTTCTATAACAAATGTTCCGGTCTGTTTTTTATCTAAAAACTCTGATAATCTCTTTAACAAATAGTCTTTTTTCATGCTATACCTCTATTATATCGTTATTTTTAATTTTTTTCAACTATTTTATTTCTTCTCACATTTTTCTTTTACATAAGACTATTTCTTAAACATCCCTCTTTTAATCAACTCTTCCCTTACGCTCTTCTTCCTCAAAGTAATTATCTTTATATCCTCCATCATACTTTTTCTCTCTTTTCGTAATGTTTTTATTAAAGATAAATCATGTTCCCTCAATCTTTTTAACTCCTCATCTGTATAATTTGAAAATCCTTCGTTCTTCACCATCACCTTTCACTTCCTTTTTAATTAATCGTTGGTTCCTCTGTTGTTACTTTTATAAAATCGCCTTCTTTTTCAATTTCCGGTTTCACTCCTATATCCGACTCTATTATGTCACTCAAGCAATTTATGGTCATATTATCAAATTTTTCGTTTTGTTCCGGCGTCATATACTCTCTCATCATTTTCATTCTTCTTGAAAGACACTCTGTATAAAAGACTGTATCTTCATTACTTATTAATATCTCTGCTTCTATTTGAAAACGATCATCTCCATTTAAAACTTCTACCTCAAAACTTTCATGATCTGCTGTCACATAAAAGAACTCATTGAAGGCTATATCACGTAAAATTTCGCCGTCTAACAATATTCTTATCCCATATTCGACTCTATCTTCGTTTTCTGAAAACAATAACTCTATTGCCCCATTTTTTAAGATATTTCCTTTTAAATCTTTTATAGTACATTTCTTACCATTCAAATTTCCATGTAATTCCCATAAAACCATTTTTTCTAATTCAAACAATTTGTGCATTTCTTCATTTTCATGCCCAAAATCACCAAGTAATGTAATATGCTTATATTCAGGTATTTTGGCTTTACCACGTTCACTATCACATGCCACAACCCAAGATTTCCTTATACTTTTATCAGGACAGCCTAATATAGTTTTTACATCTTCTGCCATTTTCATTATTTGTGATTCTCCTTTTTTTGTGAATACACCTTCTGCCATTAGCTTATTTAGCATGTTTAATGTATGTTCCAATCTCTCATCTATTGTTAGTTTCTTCTTTTTTTTATCACTTATACTTAATATTTTTGACATCTTCTCATCTCCTTATTCTTCTCCAAATTCTTGTAATATTTTATTAAGTCCATTAATGGATTCCATTTTATTTTCTTTCACAAATTCTTCAAATACATTATTTATTTTTATCCAGCCTGTAAAGAATTTTAAATCTAACTGCTTATTTTTATATGCCTGAATATACCAACCTTTAAAATTCTTGCCTTCTACAATTAAATTTTCTTGCACTTTTCCTGTTTCATATTCCTTTATTTTTCTTATTGCTCTTTTCAATACCTTTAATGCTTCGTCTAATTCCATAAAATCACACTCCAAGTAGTTTTTCTATTTCTTCCAGATCTTCATCATTTAGTTTTCTCAGATTTTCTACCCATCTATATTTTTTTCGTATTTCTATCTTAGTCTCAGGATTAAAAAATCTTCTTGCCGTATATTGAAATCCAAAGAATGATGTTGTTCCCATTTCACCATATTCCCTATCTTTTAATAAAATTGCTGCCGTTGTATAGTTATGACCCATTTTATTGTACATTTCTTCTTTTTCTTTTTCATTCAACCTTTTCATAAATAAAATATTATCAGCAAGGTTAGGAATATTTGAACTCCCTGCTATATCATAAAATGATAAATCCTGGATCTTTTTATTTTCCGTCTTTTTAGGATGAGCTACCAAAAAAACATGAACATTGTATTCTATTGCAAAATCATGTAACTCTGTTAAGAAATTCTTTTGATTTTCATATTTATCATCATTTACTTCATCAAGACCTATTGTCATTAAGTTATCCAAAAAGAATAATCTTATCCCGTGTTTTTTATATCCGTATTTCATGATGGTAAATAATTCATTCTGCTTTGCTTCTGTCCCTTTATCATAAATGAAGATTTTATTCTTTGCCCAGTTATCTATCTGTCTTTCTATTCCGGGTTTCAAAACATATTTATTTCGTCTTTTATGTTTATCGTATTCTTCAGTCAGACTATCAGCTCCGGCGAAAACTGTATATAACCACCTCTTAGCCTTTGCTTTTGGAAACTCTCCGGAATAATAAAAAACTTTTTCATCCTGATTTACAAAATCACATATGATCTGATTTAAGATAGTTGACTTTCCTGCTCCGGGTTGTCCTGATACTATTGTCAATTCTCCAAATCTACAGCCTCCAAACTGTTTATCAAGGCTTTCCATTTCAAAAAATATCGCCTCTGTACTTCCGGTGTCCATTTTCTCATTTGTTATATCCTGTAATCCTTCTATTTCAAATTCCAGCGGATTATTCAGGATATTCAATAGCTCTACTTTTCCTAGATTTATGAGAATATCGTTTAAATCCTTCTCCCCTTTCATGTCCAAGTATCTGCATTTTGTTATATCCAGTCTTTTCAGCACTTCTTTTATAGCTTTTTCTCCTGCTGTATCATTATCAAAGGCAAGGATTATTTCTTTTTTGCTCTCTAAAAAATCCCAGTTATATTCTATCCACCCTAAATTATTTGTACCATTCGGAACTGATACTGCTTTATCTTTCATTCCCACTTCTGCACAGGCCAGCACATCCATTTCTCCTTCACAAATTATTACGCTTTCTCCCGTAACTCTGTGAATGTTGAATAAAGGATTTATATCCTCAGATTTTGTAAGTCTAAAATCTTTTTTATTTATATCCCTGTACTTTACTGCCAGAACTCTTTTTTTATTCCGGTATATGAAAGTCAACCAACCATCTGATCTTCTTACCCATACATCCATTTCCGCCGCTGTCTCCCATGATATTCCTCGGTTTTCAAGAAACTCTGCCTGTTTTTTGGATATGATTTTATTTTCTTTCAGTACCCCTATACTTGAATAGTTTTCACGATTTAATTCTATTTTTTCAGTGTTTCTTATTTCTGATTTCTCAACAGGTTTCTTTTTTACTTTCTGGTTTATCCCCAGATGTTTCATCAGAGTTTCGATAGTTCCTTTTTCTCCACAGCTTCCTGAAAAACAATTATACAACCCCGTTTCTATGTTCATATAAAATTTATTTTTATCTCTGCCACAAAACGGACAGATTCTTATTACTGCCTCTTTCCCTTTTATCCTGTATTCGCCTAAATGTTCTTTTATGAAGTCTTCTATATTCATAGTTTCCTTTCCTAAAATCAATTAATTATTTTTATTCCGTCCAAAAATGAGCCTGTCTTTTCATCTCCTGTTTTCCCTTGTTTTTCTTCATAAACTATTGAATTATGTCTGCTTGCAATTGCATGTTCCAAAGCTTTTATCCTTATTTCATCACTGCTATATTTATTGATAAGCTGGTTTACTACACTTCTGACTTCTTGAATATATATTTTTTCTCCTTTGGAACGCATTTCTAAAAAATCCAATATCCACAATACTAACTCTTCCAATATTTTCTTTTCCAGGAATATCCTCAGAATCTGATCACCTTCCACTTGATTTTTATTGATTTGCCTTATTCTGTTAACTACGGATATGTTGTAAATAACTTCATCAATATGTGATGCATCCTCATCTTCTGTACTAGAATTTTTATTTTCTAAATTTTGGAATTTTTCCTTATTGTTATTCTTATTATATTTATTATTATTAGAGTTATTCTTATTAGCGTCTAAGTTTTCTTGACTACTGCAGTCAAGTTTTGTAGACTCACGGCAGTCTAAGTTTTCTTCACTAGTAAAGTCTTCTTGACTAGTAAACTTTTCTTGACTATTGTCATTTTCTTTCGAATATATTTTTAAATAAAACGTAGAACTTGAACTGAAATTCTTTTTTTTATCTATTAAATCTAATTTTTCTAAATCCTGTAGATTATTTGATACAGCTTGTCTTGAACAGTTTAAATCTTCTGTCATTTCATCATAACTATATTTGATATATACATCTCCATTTTTATCTATCCATTTATTCCCAGCAGATAATTTCAATCTATCATACATAAGGATATATGTTTTAAATGCTCCCTGTGATATTTTTTTATCTATAAACAGATCCATTAACCATTTGGGAACCTGATAATAAATCATATTTGATAAGTCATTAGATTTTATATTTCTCAATTCAATCACTCCTATTTTTTATTTTCACTATATATTTTTATTAATTTTTATGTTATAATTCATTTAGTATCTAACATAAAGTATCCCTCCCTATATTTAGGGAGATTTTTTTCTTTATTCCACTTATTTTCATGCTATAATTTTTAAGATGTTTGCTGGCAAAACGAACATCTCCTTATGTCCCTCTGTTTTAGAGGGCTTTTATTTTACTTTCATTTATGTTATAATTTAAGAAATAATAACTAGCTTCTTATCCTACGCCAATAGAAGCAAGAAGCTAGTTTTAGGTAATTAGACCTCTGTTTCTTCGGGGGTCTTTTTTTCTATCATAAAATCTATTTTTTTTATTTTATCGATATTATATAAAAACTCACTTATTTTCAGCATTACTTCGAATTTCAGTTCTAAAATGAAAGCTTCTCTCTCTGTTTGTAAATCTTCATATTCTTTAAATACTGCACGTTTTTTTTCATTTAATTCAGGACGGAATTTTTCTTTTAATTCTATAAATTCTTTTAGGTTTGATTCATAAGTAGGGGCATTGTCTATAAAATCATTTACAATTTTTTCAGAATGATTTTTTAAAGCCGTTATCATTTCAGCCTTATTGTCTTCGTCAAGTCCATATATTTCTTTGAATATATTTATGTTTCCCATAAAAAAGCTTTGTAATTTATCTGTAACAAGTCCTTGCAGATTTAAATCAAAGATACTTATTTTAGTTATTTCTTTACTTTTTAAAATTTCTATTTTTTCTACTATTTTACGTCTTAACATTATAGCCTCTTCTGAATTTGCATATACTATTTCATAAGTTTCATCAAATAAACTTTCTAAAAATTCTCTATTCATATCTAGATCACAACCTTTTCTGAAATATCCTCAATCACATTTATTATTTTGATATTATCCCCGCTTTTCTCAAATAATATTTCAAAATCTCCTGTTTTTTCCGTAAAAACTTTATTTTTCATGTTTTAAACCTCCATATTTTATTAAAACTCTACACTAACCTTTATCCACTCTAGTGCAACACCTGTTAATTCTCCTTCAATCACTTCTAAATAAGCTGTACGTCCGTTAGTCAGTTTCACTTCAATATATTCAGCTTCTTCTTTAAATCCCATTATTTAAACCTCCGTAATTTCTTCTATTTTGTTTAAATATGCTCCCGTTTGAAGCATTGCCTCATAAAACAAAAGATTTTCTTCACTCTGTATATCAACTAATAATTCTAAATAAATTTCAAATACTGTATTTTCTTCACCTGAAAATTTTTCTTTCATTTCTTTTTCCAGCTTTTTTGATTCTGTAGAGGATTCGTTATATTTTAAATTTCCTCTGATACTTTCAGTTTCATCATCACAGTTTCCTGAGATTTTTTTCAAAGCATATTCTTTTATTTCTAAGCTTAGATTATTTACTCCTATAAAATCATTAATATGGTTCAAAAAGTAATCCTTTTTTGTTTCCTGCAACGCTGAAACCATTGATCCACTCAAACCTCTCAAAATGAAAAAATTCTCATCATTTCCGCTTAAAGTTTCTTCTAACTCGCTTAGTTTCTTTTCACTCTTTTCTATATTTTTATTTTGATCCAAAAGTATTTCATATGTT
This sequence comes from Sebaldella termitidis ATCC 33386, assembly GCF_000024405.1. NCBI lineage: Bacteria > Fusobacteriati > Fusobacteriota > Fusobacteriia > Fusobacteriales > Leptotrichiaceae > Sebaldella > Sebaldella termitidis. The sequence goes on from NC_013517.1 coordinate 4,165,476, forward strand.
ATGTTCAATAAACTCTCTATTTTTTTATTATCCATGAGTTTCCTCCTGTTTTTTATATTTCCTTTAAAATTTCTTCTAACACCGGAATTATATTCTCATAATATCTGAATGTTTCTACTTGTTTTGGTGAGTAAGGCGATTTATCCCATACAAATTTCCCAAATTCATCAGTTTTCAGGTCGTGAGTATTTGTTAAAGCCCCTACTTTATTTGCACTTATTCCGAGTTTCTCCCCAATCTCTGTCGCTGTAAATGTTCTTTTTTCTGAACTCGGCAATGGCAATATATCTGTTCCCGAAAGTTCATTCGCTGCATAAGTTAACATTACTTGTCTATATTCATTTGGTAACGCCGTATTATTTGCTATTTTCAAATATGCATTTGCCATTCTTGATCTGCTGTTCTTTAATTTTATTTCCTGATCCAGTATTTTATTTTTAGGAGCTTTAATTTCATATTTCCCTGTTTTCATAATTTGTGGAATCGCTTCATCAAATATCCAACTTTCAAATTCTTCTGCTCCTGGTATATGAGATTTTGTTATTAATCTAAAAACATTTCCTTCATCAATATATTTTTTCTTTTGCTTACTATCTCCAAAACCAGTATTTGCAATGACCTCACGAAACGTTACCCCATGTTCTTTACAATGATCCAGTATAGCTTTATGTGGATTTTTATAACCTAACATCTCAGCTACTTCTGTTGCCGGAAACCAAACCTTACCTTTTTCATCTACATAAATTTCTAATTGTCCAAATTTTTCATTTTTAACTATTAAATTATTCATATCTATTCCTCCTAGTTATAACTCTTCGATTTTTTCCGCTTTTGAAAGCTATTACTCTGCTTTCTGGTGCTTCTAAATACCGTCTCAATTCATCTTCCAAGGCTTTTATATATTTTTCCTGTAATTTTATTTCTTCTAACAATTTCTTCCGATTATTAAACCATCTAACCATATCAGCCCATCCTTCAATTATATGTATTTTTATCCACCACCACATAATTTTCCCCAACCTTATCTATTAATTCCAGTCCATTTTCTTCCAATATCTCTTTTCCATACATTTCGGCTTTTAACTTAATCAGATGCCATAATGCTTTATTTTTCACTTTTATTTTGTCAAATTCCTTATCATTATCCTTAAATGTTGGAAAATCTATTCCGTAAGTCATACAGTGAATAAATTCGACCATTACAATTGAAACTTCCAAGTAATCCCTTTCAATATATTTTTTTGACATTGAAACCGGTGGTTCTTCTCCTGCAAAAGTAACAAATATAGGTATTATTTTATTATATATATCTTTGGCATTTATCCCTTTTATTCTTTCGTATAAGATTTCAAAACACTCAGCTTCTGTTCTTTCTTCTGACATTTTACCTCCTAATTTTCAGTTATTTTTCTTGTTACCCTTGCATGACCTGATTCAATTTCGCTCTTCAATTCTTTATTATGAACTATCATTTTTCTGATAGTTTCTTTTTCCTCGTCTGATAAAAACCCGTTTACCAATACTTTTTCCAACATTTCTAAAGTTTCTTCGATTTCCTTTACTGTTTCTTTCTCAATTTTATTCATACTTTCCACATCCTTAATACAATACTTTGATATTATATTTCTCGCTGAATTCACTATCTGCTTTTAATTTCTGATCCTTTAAGATCCGTTTTCTCTTATTCTTTTTATATTCTCCAAATTTTGCCACTCCTGCAAAACCTATAAATACACTCCCTGCTATTATTGCAAACATTAAAAATCACCTCTCATTTTTAATCTATTTCTCCTATATATTCCTCAAATTGTTTCCGACTTATATGGTATGACCATCTGTCAGGATTAGTTTGTGTTAATACTGCATATCCGAAAGGAAGTGTCCCTCTTTGAAGTCCTTTCCGTACAAACATCACATCTTTTTCCATTATTTTTGCCGCTTCTTCAGGTTTCATATTTTTCGATTTTTTCAAATTTATTCACCTACCTTAATATTGTTAAATTCATATATAATTTATTTAAATTTTAATTTTTCATCTTTTATACTTATAATTTTTTATGGTTAGAAAGCTTTCTTATTTTACTTTTCCTTTTAATTTTGTCTTAAATATGTTATTCTATTTATAGTTATTCAGAACATTCACTAATTTTATTTTAAAAGGAGGAATTTCATGGCTAGATATATTGTTAATAAAAATCCGGATGATAACGGTACTTATGTAATTCATAAAAAACATGAATGTAACCATCTGCCTAGTCCTGAGAATCAAATTAAGCTTGGGGACTATTCTAGTCCAGCTAATGCTCTTTTTGATGCCAGAAGAACTTATGATGATAAAGTTTTTGATAGTTGTAAATATTGCTGTCCTGAATGTCATACGGAATAATACTATGAGAGCTTCGGCTCTCTTTTTAAATACTTAAATTTATGTTATAATCTTCTTATCCTATTTTCGAAAGGGGAATATTTTTTATGGATAAACATCTTGAAGAATTTCTCATTAATCTCAAAGATGATAAAACTAAAGAAAAAATTAGACAGTATATGGAGTCAAACCCCGAGGAACGTCTGCTCATAGAATCGGAGTTGGGATTTTATGATTCCCCAATACATACTTTTCCAGAAACTTCTAAATTCGAATTGCCTATTGCAAACGACGAATCTTTAAAGAATATTTATGAAGATCATCAAAGACATTTGAAATCATATGATGATATTAATGAGCAACTTCAAATTTCAAAAGAAAGCCGCGAAATTCTAAAAGAACAACTAGCTAAAATGGAAAAACAAATTTTTGAACTCACAGACACTAATGCAAAATTAAAAGTACAAATTTTTGAAGTTCGAAAGTCTTCCAATGAAGCTAAAAAGGAATCAAATTTTTCAAAAATTCTAGCTATTCTATCTATAATAATTTCAATATTAATAGCAGTAATACCAAGGATACTGAATACACGATAAAATTTACTTTTAGTTTCTTAATGGAGATTTCTAACCTATGCACAGATTTCTCCATATTTTTTAATTTCAAATTACTATTATCGTTAATTTCTAATTGTAAGGAATTAGCTTTGATCAGCGCTAATATATTTGAGACTACAAGTTTATCCCTTTCTTCTTTCTCTCTTACGTTTTCCAACTTAGAACCATCATCCTTTCTTTAATGAAGTTTTTTATATTAATCCCTTCACTTTTTGTAGATTATAAATCAACTCAATCTTTAAAAAAAATTGATTCTTTTTCTTTTAAATTCTCGATTCCTAATAATTTGCATAATTTCTTTATTTCTTCACTCTTGAATTGGCTTTCATTCTCAATTTTTAGTTTCAAGCCATAATATGATAAACCTAAAATAGATGCTAAACCTTTTAATTTATATCCTTTTTTATCAATTTTTTCTTTTAGCGCTTCGGTATCCGTCATTTAATCACCTCCCATAAGTTGATTTTTTATCTACAAATCATTTATAACACTTCGTAGATTAATTGTCAACTTATTTTTTGTAAAACATTGAAAAAAGTTGATTTTTTATCATCTATATAGTATAATACATTAGATTTAAAATGAGGAGGCTTTATAAATGAGTATAGGTAAAAGAATCAAAAAACGCAGAGAAGAACTGGGTTATACTCAAGAACAACTAGCAGAAAAAATGGGCTACAAAAGTAAGTCCACTATAAATAAAATAGAAGCTGGGATAAACGATATAACTCAATCCAAAATAACAGCTTTTGCCAAAATATTAAAAACAACGCCTTCTTATCTTATGGGATGGGAAGATGAGGAATCTGAAATATATAAAGTTGATACTTCTATACTCACAGATGAAGAATTAGCTGAATTTAACAAAGTAACAGGAGTTAATAAACAGTTATTTTTTGAAGATATAGATGAAGAACATGATATGGCTTTATTTAAGCAAGCTGTTATTGATATTTTGATCAAACAAAGAAAAAAGAAATAGTTTTTTAAGGAGTATTTCTATATGAAAGAGGATATTTTTAGAAGAATAGCAAATAATTTAATTGTTACTTATGGTACAAATGACCCTTTTAAGCTAGCTAAGTATCTAAACATACAAGTACTGTATTTAGATTTTAAATCTTGGTTAGGTATGTTTTCCAATATTAACGGAGTTAGAACTATTTTCATTAATAATAATTTATCTAAAGTGTCGCAAATTGTAGTATGCGACCATGAACTTGGGCACTCTTTTCAGCCTTTTAAAGAAAGTGTATTTATGAAGGAAAAATTTTTATTTGAAAACAATAGAATAGAAGCAGAAGCCAATATTTTCGCAGCAACTCTTATATTTAGTCGTGATATTGACGAAGCTGAATTGACTGAAACTGATAAAATGTTGCTACGAAACTTAGAAAAATATAAACTGTACTAAAAAAGTCTCCTTATTAAAAAAAGAGACTTTTTTCTATTATTTAATCTCGAAATTACCTTATATATTTCTAAACACCTTCCAATATACTCTCTACCTCATCTATCGCTTTCTTTTGATTATTTTTTATTGCTCCTCTTAAACCCCATGAAGATTTATAGTTTTTACTTTTTCCAATGATAAAATTCCATGTTATATCCTTATCTATCATCATTTTTCTGATTTCTTTATATTTATTCATTCTTCTCACCTCAGATTTTTAATATAACATTTTTTTCTGTGGGAATGCAAGGAAGTTTTAAAATTTTTGGAAATTTAAACTTAAGATAGCCCTTATGGTTTTTCTAACGAAAAAATCAAGTTAAACACTAATAATATTGAAAAAACAAAGTGTATTAAGAAAAAAAATATTATATTTTCTAGTATTAAATTATATTTGTAAAACCCTATTGTTATTAATGTTAATAAAACAAAAGATACCAACAGTGAGTAATTAATATTATAATAAACATCTTTCGCATATGTTTTTTCTGGTCTTTGCTGAACTGAAAGGATTGCGTTAAACAAAAAACCTGAAAATATCGAAACAATTGTACCTATATTTCCAAGGCTTTCGCTTATTTCATTATTTTTTAAAACAATACCACCACAGAAGAAATTCAACAGCACAATTATAAGAGGTAACAAATAAAAAAGAAAGATTTCCGTGATATTATACTTTTCTTCAATAGTTTCAACCTCATGGGTTTCTTCTCGCCTATTAACTTTGACCTTCTTTTTCATAGTTTGAAACTGTTTAATTATTATGTCATGTAGCTGTATTCTCGAAAACTTTATATAAGATACTATAATTATTATCACGGTTATCAATATCAAAGTTATTTTCATTTTAATCACCTATTATTTCAGAAAAAATCTTCTCAAAAACTCCATAGATTTTCTCAAAATCTCTATTTGCCCTTTCAACTCTCTCTGTTATATTAGCTCTTGCTTGTACTGTCGCTAAACATTCTTCTTTACTCCAAGATAATTTTTGCCGTTTTCCCTGTTGAATTTCAATTTCATAATCTATTTTTTTTACATTTTCAAAATCTAGCTCATTAAAAACTTCAAAGATACTTTTAAAAGGAGATTTGAAACCACTTATAACAGTTTTGTATTTTAAATCTTTCTTTTTAAGTTTTTGTTCTATTTTTGATTTTGTAGAAAAATTAGCATTTGCATCATAATATAATTCTACATCAGATACATTTCTATTAGAAAACTTTTCTACAACATTGTCAAAATTATAAATTTTTATATTATAAGAAAAATTATTTTCCGAAGATTGATTTAGTTTTCTAACAAAACTATCTAATTTAGGCTTATATACACTATTAATTATAGCAGTTTTCAAACCTGATTGTAAAATTAAAAAAATACTTTTTCCAAATTTAAAATGTGCATGCTCTTTTAATAAAAAATAATATACATCTTGGTCATAATCACCTGGACTTAAATTTATTTCTCTTTCATTTTTTATAGCAATCTTTTCATTTTCTAATATATTCCCATAAAACATTTGACCAAATAAAGCCCTGCCGTCGTCGTATTCTTGCAAATTTTCATATCTGTACTTTACTGTTCCCATTACCTCATGCTGCTCTTTGCCTTTGATTGTCCATTCTTGCAAAAACATTTTTTGGATATTTTGATATAAAGTCAGACTACCTGTTATATTAGAAATTTCATAATCTGAATTTATAAGTTTTCCATTTTTTAAAAATTCTATTCTGTAAAAAACTACATTAAACCCCATAGTATTCCTTCCTTGAAACCCAATTTTATTTATCTTTCACAAGCTATCCCGTCATTGTCTCTATCTAAATTTTTAGAGTATCCTGGCTCTCCTCTTTTCATATTACTGTATCCTGCTGCTCTTGCAGCCTTACAACTTCTGAAACTAACTTTAGACTTCGTTGTCTTAGTTCCAGTCTGTTTTTTAGTCTTCGTCGACTTTGCCCCAAATGATAAACTCCCTATCAAAAATATTGCTAGTGATAATAATAAAATTCTTTTCATTTTCCCTCCTGCTTATTTTCTATGACCCGATCCCAACCCTCCAGATTTTAAATTAAAATTCAATATTACTAAGATCTCTTGTATTAAATTGCTTAACTACTCTACCTATGTATTTAACTTTAGAATCTATTTCAAATTTACCGTACACATCTTTATTAAAAGCTTCTAAATATCCTTTGCCATCTATAAATAAAACTTTACGTAAATAAAACTTATTATCTAACTTATATAAAATTATTTTCCTATTCAAATCTCCCCAAACAGTCAATTCTTCTTTTTTTATGAGTATTTTGTCTCCTTCGAAGAAAAACGGCTGCATTAAATTTCCTGAAATATTGACGGAAATATTATTTTTAAATTCTTTTACTTCATTGGTATCAACTACTTGAGACACCTCTATGTAATCATTAAAATTTAACAAACCATCTCTACTTGAATCGAAATTATATATCTTTAATATAATTTCTTTTCTATTATTTATTATAATTCCTTCATTTTCAGATAATATATTTTTATTATCTAATCCTGCTAAACTGAAGGCTTCTTTTTTATCGATATCTAATATGTCGCATAGGGCATTCAAAATTTCAATTCTTATATTTTTTATCTTTCCATTTTCAAATCTAGTCAATGAAGATTCGGCGTATTCTATACCTTCTATTTTAAGTAATTCCGATACTTTCTCACGTGCTAAATTTTTACTTCTCCTTTTCTTTGAGATCAGTTCTCTCAATTGCTCCATATTTTCCATTTTTATTCCTCCATATTCTCATATTATAAAGCATTTTCTGCATAAAAGCTAAACTTTTATAAAAATAATCTTTCATAAATGCAGAATTCGTGTTATACTTATTTTGACTTATGTACTAGAAGACAAAATAATTTGTTCACAACATTCGATTGCATAAACGCAGAAAAAATAATAAGATATATGACTTCATCATCAAACCATTTCTACCGATACATTTGAAATGTAACACTAAAAAAAGCCTCTTTCCCTGCTATGAAAGAGACTTAAAACGTGATATAATCACCAATAGATACTGGAATTATATCACACTTTTAACTAATTTAAAAGGAGTGATTTTTTTATGAGAAATCCTAACGGATACGGATCCGTTTTTAAATTATCCGGAAATCGTAGAAAACCTTTTGCTGTCAGAATCACAAAAGGATGGACTGATGAAGGAAAACGGATTTATAAATATTTAAGTTATCATATTACAAGAAAGGAGGCTATGCAAGCACTAGCTTCATATAATGCTAATCCATACAATGTAGATGAAAGTAACATTACTTTTGGCGAATTATATGAAAAATGGAGCACTAGACATTATAAGAACCTCAGTAAAAATACTATAAAAGGTTATGAGACATGTTCAAAATATTGTAAACCAATTTTTGATATGAAAATAAAAGATATCAAAATTGTTCATTTACAGAATCTTATTGATGGACTTAATAAAAATCATGGGACATTAAAGATGATGAAGAATATTTTGAAACAAATATTTGGATATGCTATGGAATTAGATATTATTCAAAAGGACTATAGTAGATTTCTAAAAATAGGTAAACATGTTACTATTAAGCAAAAATCCATATTCAATGACAAAGAAATTGCCGTTTTATGGAAAAATTTAGATAAATATCAGTACATAGACACTATTTTAATTATGATTTATACTGGTATGAGAGTTGGAGAGATGCTTAATTTAAGGAAAGAAGATATTAATTTGATTGAACAAACCATTATTGTTAGAACTAGCAAAACAGAAGCAGGAACAAACAGAATTATTCCTATACATCCTAGAATAAAAGAATTAATCCAAAATAGGTACAAGAATTCTAATTCTGATCACCTCATAACTGGCCTACAAAATAGAAATTCTATATCCTATGTTTATTATGATATAAGATTATTCAATCCTATTATGGATGAACTTAATATAAAACATACTCCCCATGATTGTAGACATACCTTTGCAACAAGATTAAATGACGCCGGAGGAAATGCCACTGCAATAAAAAAAATGATAGGACACGAATCTTTTGCTCTGACTGAGAAAGTATATACTCATAAAAAAGTATCTGAATTGAGAAAAGCCATCGAACTTGTAAATTGACAAGCGGTTAAAACCGCTACTTTTTATAACATAATTTTGTATATCGTTTGTATACCACATACTATTTTTTATACAATTTCAATAAATTTTATAGCACTTCAAAGTACTATAAACATTGATTTTATTGATTTAGAAAATTCAAAAAATATTTTCAAACAAAATATTATCTTTCATCCCCGAGAAAATCTATATTAAACAGAAATTTTAGCATGTAAATACAAATTATTTTTCATATTCCTTTTATAGGATATTTATTTTTAAAAATTCAGACCGTATAATCGGTCTGATTTGTCATAGAATTTATTTATAAATATACCAAGCACATTTATTCCAGCTTTAAAATATTTATTGCCTTCAATAATAATCCCAAAAAAATTTTTACTAAAAAACAGACGGAAAATCCGTCTGTTTCACTATATAATTAGTTTATAAATTTAACATTTGCTTTAGAGAAATCTACTCTGTCGAAGAATAATTCAACTCTTCTGTTTTGGTATCTTCCTTCTACAGTGTTGTTAGTTGCCATTGGTTGAGTTAACCCTTTACCTGTAATAGTTCCAAATTTAACAGTATTTTTCAATCCGTATTCTCTAAGTAATCTAGCTACGTTTTGAGCTCTTTCTACTGATAACTTTTGGTTATAAGCTGCTGATCCTGTAGAATCTGTATGTCCTACTACATTGATAGTTCCACCGTCAACTACTGCTGCATTTAAGATATTAGCAATAGTTCTAAGATCTCTTTGTTCAGCTTCGTTAGGTACTTTTCCATCAACTTTAAATCCGTTGATTATACACATTTTTTGAGCTGCTCTACAGTTAAGATCTATAACTGTTGTATTTACCGGAACTTGTTTTTCAACATATTTGATTACTTCTACTGGCTTTTCAACAACTACTTGCTGAACTACCACTTTAGGTGATCTGTCATTTACAGTATTTCCGATTCTATAACCGATTCTAGCACCGATCATTTCAGTATAGTCGTTATCTCTTGTCCCTGCATAGTCATAAGGAGTTTGTGTTCTTTCATAAAGAGCTTCAATTGCGAAAGGTCCTATTTCAGTTCCCACTCCTCCTGCTAAATATAATCCATCTTTAAATCTGATTCCTGCATCTTTGTAGTCTCCTGCAGCGTCATTTAATGAATATCCTACTCTACCTATTAAGTATAATCTGTCTTTTCCAGAATCAGATGTGAATAAGTTTACTTTCCCTGTTGCGTAAATAGGTACTTGAGTCATGATTTGGTGTTTGTCACCATCCTCAATTTTTCCTTTTGATTGACCGAATTTATATTCAGCACCAAGACCCCATTCAAATTCACCTTGATTATCAAATAAATATTCTAGACCTGCTGTCCAACCACCTTTTAAATCATAGCTTCCATAATCACTTATGTAATTTCTTTTGAAATCATATCCACCTTTGATTTGTAATTCTGCAGCTGTTGCTGATATAGATGCTACTACAGCTAATAAAGCTACTAATTTTTTCATTAGCTTCTACCTCCTTATTTTTATCAATATATATCTAGTTAACATTGATATTATAATCTAAAAAATGATAAATTGCAAGTTTTTTTAACTTTTTTTATTATATAAATATAGTTCTGTCTACTAATTTTTGAAGTTTTTGAAGCAACTCAAGCCTGTTATTTTTAATCTCGTTTTTTTCTGCAATTACCATTACATTATCAAAAAAATCATTGATTATATGTGCATTTTCGAGAAGTATATTTACTATTTCGTAAAATCTCTCTTCATTCACTGTTTTTTCCAGCCTTTTTATATAATCAAAAAGCTTTGTTTCCTCTGCTTTTTCAAACAAATCTTCTTGTACAGGATTTCCCTGCGCTTTATTTTCCCTTAGTATATTTCTTACTCTTTTCAGAAGATTTACAAGTATTTCAAATTTGTCTGTCTTTGAAAGCTCTTCCAGTATTTTTACCCTGTCCTTTAGAGTTCCTATTTTTGTTTCCAGATTTATTACATAAGTTATCAAATCTTTATCCAGTTCTTCTGATAAAATATAAAGCAGTCTCTGTTTAAAAAATTCTTTTATCTGTGCGGCAACTTCCTCTTTTTTACCTTTAATTTCCTTATTTTCACTAAATATTTCCAGTGTAGTGTCTATCAGTCTGTCATAATCTATATCCAGATTCTGGAAAAGGCATACTGAAACTATTCCCTGTGCTGCTCTTCTAAGTGCATAAGGATCTTTTGAACTCGTAGGAATCAGTCCTACAGCAAAACATCCTGTAATTGTATCTATTTTATCTGCTATCCCCGCTACTGCGCCTTCTATGGTTTTCGGCAGAATATCCCCAAAATATCTCGGAAGATAATGTTCGAATATTCCTTTTGCTACCGATTCCTTCTCACCTTCATGTCTGGCGTATACTTCTCCCATGAATCCCTGCAGCTTTGTAAACTCTTTCTCTCCTATTACGTTACTTACAAGATCCGCTTTGGCAAGGTACACTGTACGCTTAATATCTTCTTTTTTATCGTCCAGTTTTAATTCACTTATTATATAATCTGCTATTTTTTCAGATCTCTGTATTTTTTCATAAATAGTTCCCATATCTTTCTGGAAAACCACATTTTTTAATTTTTCCACATTTTGATCCAATTTTACTTTGAGATCTTCATCGTAGAAAAACTTGGCATCTGCCAGTCTCGGCTCGATTACCTTTTCATTACCTTTTTTTACAGCTTCTGAATAAACAGGAGCATTTCTTATAAGAACAAATTTATTTGCCAGCTTCCCGTCTTTATCCTTTACCGGGAAATATCTCTGATGTGTCTCCATTGTAATGGTAATAATGTCTTCCGGAAGTTCAAGATAATTTTTATTGAATTCTCCTTTTATTGCATAAGGATACTCGACAAGATTCAATACTTCCTCCAGAAGATAATCATTAATAATTACTTGATCCCCGTCATTTTCACAATTCTCTCTGATACTTTCCAGTATTTTTTCTTTTCTTTTATTATGATCTGCTATTACATAATTTTTTTCAAGAATACTTTCATATTCAGTAATATTGTTTATTACTACATCCTGAGAAGCAAAATTTCTCATACCTCTTGTTTTACCAGAGGCTTTTATACCCTCAAAGGTAAAGTCAAGCACCTTGTTATCCAGAAGCGCCAAAATCCATTTTATCGGTCTTGCGAATCTGAACTGCTTATCGGACCATTTCATTGACTTATCAAATGTCAGTCCTTTTAATGCTTTATTTAATAAGTCAGGCAAAATTTCCGCAGTATCTTTGCCTGCATAAAATTTTTCCACTGAAATATATTTTCCTTTTTCATTTTCTATTATTTTAATATCTGCCTCGTCAGCATTCTGCCCTTTCAAAAAACCCTCTCCGGCTTTTGTAAGCTTTCCGTCTTTATAAGCAGCTTCCACTGAAGGCCCTGTACTCTTTTTATGAAGCTCTTCCTGCTTTTCAGCCATTCCTTCTATTAGCAAGGCCAGTCTTCTGGGAGTGCTGAAAGACTTTACCGAACCAAAGCTTATTCTTTCCTCCTTAAGACTTTCAGTCATAAGTTTCTTAAGCTCTGCTTCAGAACTGTCCACATATCTCGCAGGTAATTCTTCTACACCTATTTCAAAAAGAAAATCCAAGTTCTCTGCTCCTTTCTTTTCTCTAAATTAATAATCATTACTGGCAAAACTCCTATGCTCTTTCCTGAAAAATTTTACTTTTTCAGCAGCGGGAAACCAAGTTTTTTTCTTACTTCTACAAACTGCTCCGCACATATCTTTGCCAGATCTCTTACCCTTAATATATACGACATTCTTTCAGTAGTACTTATAGATCCTCTTGCATCTAAATTATTAAATACATGTGAACATTTCAATACATAATCATATCCCGGCAGAACCAGATTATGATCAAGACAGTTTTTAGCCTCTTTTTCATACATATCAAATAATTTGAAATTCATATCCGAATCTGATACTTCAAAACTGTACTTTGACATCTCATACTCATACTGATATCTTCTTTCACCGTATCTTACACCTTCGGTCCATTCCAGATCATATACATTATCCTTATTCTGAAGATATAAAGCCAGTCTTTCAAGCCCGTATGTCAGTTCAACAGGGGTGATATCCAGTTCTATTCCGCCTACCTGCTGAAAATAAGTAAACTGAGTTACTTCCATACCGTCGAGCCATACTTCCCATCCAAGTCCCCATGCTCCGAGAGTAGGGCTTTCCCAGTTATCCTCTACGAATCTTATATCATGCTCTTTAGGATCTATCCCAAGAGCAGAAAGGCTCTCCAGATACAGCTCCTGAATATTTTCAGGGGACGGCTTCATTATTACCTGAAACTGATGATGCTGATACAGTCTGTTTGGATTTTCACCGTAACGTCCGTCTTTTGGTCTTCTTGACGGTTCCACATAAGCTATGTTCCATGGTTCAGGTCCCAGTGACATGAGAAAAGTGTCAGGATTAAATGTACCTGCACCTGTCTCCACATCATAGGGATTTCCAATTACACAGCCTTTATCTCCCCAAAATTTCTGTAATGTAAGTATTATATTTTGAAAAGTCATTTATTCCCTCCTGCTTTTCATTTTTTTTACCAGATAGTCCAAAATAATTATTCCTACTCCTACATTAATAAATACATCTGCAAAGTTAAAGACAAAATGCCATATCCCTCTGAAATCCAGCATATCTATTACATAACCCCTCATAATCCTGTCTGTCATATTTCCTATTGCTCCTGAGGTTATAAATGCTATTCCTATTTTAGTCCATTTAGTATAATTTTTTATATTTTTTCTTTCGGAATATATCAGGTACGCTATAACTACAATGCTAAGTATGGTAAACACACTTATTTTCCCCTGAAATATACCAAAGATTCCACCATGATTTTCTACATATGTAAGATGGAAAAAATCCCCTATAACAGGGATGGAAAAAGCTTCCACCCCGCCTGCTGCCGATCTCATGTATATTTTCGTAATCTGATCTATCGCAGTCAAGATTACTATTATTATTATATAAAGCAAAAAATCACTTCCTAACTGTGCAGAACTTTTGCACATCTCGGACAAACATCCGGATATTCAGGATCAGTTCCCAGTTCATCGTACTTCCAGCATCTTTCACATTTTTCACCGTCAGCTTTTGTTACCTTTACTTTTATTCCGCTGATTTCAGTATCAGCCATTCCGTCAGTTTCCCCGAAATGTATCTGTGATACTATAAAGTAATCCTGCAGATCATTTATATTTATATCTTTTATAAATTCAAAATCCTTATTATCTATAAATAATTCTACTTTAGCATCCAAAGATAATCCTACTGTTTTTTCCTGTCTTACTTTTTCTACTTCCCTGTAAACTTCTTTTCTTAAATCCATTATTTTGCTCCATTTTTCATCCAAAGCATTATCAAGATATTCCGGCTTTGCAGCGACCCATTGTGCCAAATGAACAGATTCTTCTTCCCTCAAAGTTTCAGGCATTTTTTCCCAGATTTCCTCTGCAGTAAATGACAGAACCGGAGCTATAGCTCTTACCAGGAATTCTAATATTTCCACCATTACAGTCTGCGCGCTTCTTCTCAGCTTAGAGTCGGTTTTTTCCACATACAGTCTGTCCTTTATTATGTCAAGATAGAATGCTGACATTTCTATTCCGCAGAAATACTGGATTTCATTAAACAAATTATAGAATTCATATTTTTCATAATATTCTTCTACTTTATTTTTTAATCTCTCAAGCTTGTTCAAGGCCCATTTATCCACCTCATACATATCTTCAAAGCTTACCTTATCATTTTTATAATCAAAATCACTTATATTACCAAGAATGAATCTTGCAGTATTTCTTATTCTTCTGTATGAATCGGAAACCTGTTTCAGTATATTATCCGAAATTCTTACATCTTCCCTGTAATCCACAGATGCTACCCATAATCTCAGTATATCCGCACCGTACTGATTTATGATTTCGCTTGGGAACATTTGATTTCCAAGGGATTTTGACATTTTTCTTCCCTGTGCGTCATTGGCAAAACCGTGTGTAAGTATACTCTTATAAGGTGCATCCCCTGTACTTGCCACAGATGTCAGAAGTGATGACTGGAACCATCCTCTGTGCTGGTCGCTTCCTTCAAGATAGAGATCTGCCGGTCTCTGAAGATTTTTTCTTGTAGATAAAACTGCTCTGTGTGAAGTTCCTGAATCAATCCAAACGTCCATGATACTTCTTTCTTTTCTCAGCTTTGCACCTTTCAGATTATGTTTTTCAAGAAGCTCATCACCTATAAGCTCTTCTGCTGACATCTTGAACCATACATCTGTCCCGTCTTTTTCCACTAATTCCACTATTCTGTCCATGATATCATTTTGGAAAATTATTTCTCCGTCTTTATCATCATTATAGAAAATCGGAATAGGTACTCCCCAGATTCTCTGTCTTGATATTGTCCAGTCCGGTCTTCCTTCTATCATTGAAGTAATTCTGTTTCTTCCTATTGCAGGAATAAAGTTTACATCTTTTAGTACAGTCAGTGCTTTTTCTCTCAGATCTCCCTCTTCCACTCTTATGAACCACTGCTCTGTAGCTCTGTAGATAACCGGCTTTTTACTTCTCC
Source organism: Sebaldella termitidis ATCC 33386 (assembly GCF_000024405.1). NCBI lineage: Bacteria > Fusobacteriati > Fusobacteriota > Fusobacteriia > Fusobacteriales > Leptotrichiaceae > Sebaldella > Sebaldella termitidis. The sequence continues at coordinate 4,180,694 of NC_013517.1, forward strand.
AGTCATGAGGATATGAGTGCTTCAGCTCTTTTTCCATTAATAAATGCCCTGAAGCCTTGATATCTTCAGAAATGAATTTATTTGCTTTTTTATAGAACATTCCTTCATATTTTCCTCCCGCTTTCGTAAAATGACCTTTGTCATCAATAGGAGAAAGTATTCCGATATTATATTTCTGACCCACAAGATAGTCATCAACCCCGTGTCCCGGTGCAGTATGAACTGCTCCTGTTCCTGCTTCAAGGGTTACATGGTCACCAAGCATCACAAGTCCTGTTCTGTCTATGAAAGGATGCTTATAATGTGTATTATCAAGCTCGGCACCTTTTACTTCCTTTATAAGCTCGTAATTTTCTATTTCCATTTCTTTGAAAGCTGTCTCTGCCAGCTCTTTTGCCAGTAAAAGATTTCCTTTTTCAGTCTTATATACTCCGTAGTCAAATTCAGCATGCAGACTTATTCCCAGATTGGCAGGAAGAGTCCATGGAGTTGTTGTCCATATTACAATTGCTGCTTCATCAAGCCCCAGTTTATCTTTAAGATCCTGTTCCCCGTCCATTTTTACATAAATAGAAGGCGATACCACATCCTGATATTCTATTTCCGCTTCAGCCAGTGCTGTTTCAGTGGAAGGCGACCAGTAAACAGGTTTCAGTCCTTTATAAATATATCCGTTATTGTATATTTCCTTAAATACTCTCAGCTCCTCGGCTTCATATTCAGGTATCAGAGTAATGTAAGGATTTTCCCATTCACCCATAATACCCAGTCTTATAAATTCCGCTTTCTGTTTTTCCACCCATTTTAAAGCGTATTTACGGCATTCTTTTCTGATCTCTATCGGAGACATAGTTTTTACTTTATCTCCAAGAGCCTCGGTTACTTTCAGCTCAATAGGAAGACCATGTGTATCCCATCCCGGTACATACGGTGCATCATAGCCTCTGAGTCTTTTATATCTCATTATGATATCTTTTAAGATTTTATTTTCAGCATGCCCTACGTGTAAATCCCCGTTTGCATAAGGAGGCCCGTCGTGTAATATAAACTTCTTGCCGAATCTTCCCAGTGTTTTTTCATAGATTTTCTTTTTTTGCCAGTCTCTTAAAAGTAAAGGCTCTTTATTAGGCAGGCTGGCCTTCATTTTGAAACTTGTTTTCAAAAGATTCAGGGTAGCTGCGTAATCTTTCTTTTCTTCCATTTTTTTCCTCCAAACATTTATTTTTAGCTTTTTATAATTAAACTTATAATATATACATATACTGCCAATACCGCAAGTAAGGACAGCGAGTATTTTACTGCTTTTTTCAAAACTATATTTTCTTTTCCTTTTAATCCCACTGTTGCCGCAACAATAGAAAGACTCTGAAGTGATATCATTGTCCCGAGTGTTGCTCCTACTGTATTAGAGGCCACCAGCCAGTACTTATTTATGCCGAGATTATCAGCTGCTACGCTCTGCAAAGATCCGAAAAGCAGATTTGCCGAGGTATTGCTTCCTGTCATAAATGTACCTATCGCCCCTATAAACGGCGCTATCAAAGGATAGAATCTTCCTGTAATCATCGTAAATCCGTCTGCTACACTTATTATAATGCCGCTGTGCTTCATAAAGGAAGCCAGAGAAACTATTCCCATTATGGTAAGAAGGGTTCTTATATTATTTTTTATTACCCAGACAAATGTTCTGCCTATAATCTTTACCCTTGTTCCCTGAAGAAGTCCTCCTGCAAGAGTGGCAAGAAGTATAGGAATCACCGGAGAGAGAAATATCCTAAAATATGTAATTTCCCCGTTTCCTACTTTATAATTATCTCCTGCTGAAAAATTTACACTGATTGTTGTATATTTATCCAAAAATTCATAAAGTACTTTGTTTGCCGGATTTACCATAAGTATGAATATTACCATAAAAATATAAGGCAAAAAGGCTTTCAAAGCAGTTTTGAATCTTATTTTTTCTTTATTTTCCTCATTTTTATATAAGAGCTTTGACATAATTATTACAGCAGCCATAATCAGAACCCCGCCTATTATAGCAGGCATTTCCGGTCCGATAAATACAGCCGTAAGTATTGCCGGTATATAAGCAACAGTACATGCAATAAGGACACAGATTATTTTTTTATCAAAGGCATCTCTTATTCTTTTGGAATCCCTTCTTCCAGCAAGTATTACAAGTATTACAGGTATTATTACTATAAAGGGAAGGAGCTGTACTGCCACATTTACGCCCATTATCCTGTAATCCAGCTTTACCTGGTTAGCAAGCATAATAACCGGAATTCCTACAGAGCCGAATGAATTGGATCCGCCTATGGATATAAGGCATATAAGTGCCGAATAAAGAGGACCAAAGCCTAAAACCAGAAGTATCCCCGCAGGGATTGCTACTGATGTCCCGTATCCCGCCACACCTTCCATAAAGCTGCCAAAGCCCCATGCAATAAGCAGAACCTGCATTCTTCTGTCTCCTGATATTCCCTCAAGAGTTTTCTTTATTATATTTATCTGTCCTGTCTCAAGTGACAGACTGTAACAGAACAATGCTGCTATGACTATGCAGCCTATAGGCCACAATGCCACTAAAAATCCTTCTATTACTGACAAAACAGTTCCCACTGGAGACATCTGCCAGCCCGGATTTATAAAATTCAGTATTATTGCTGCCAAAAGGCTCATAAATGAAGATATAAGTGTACTTTTCTTAAATATTACTATCAATGAAAAAAATAATATTATCGGGAGTAATCCTAATATAAAATCTATCAATTTAAATACTCCTATCTTTAATTAAATACTGACTATAATCCTTTTCTTGTTAATGCTACTCTTCCCCTGTTTTTATCTATGGAAAGAATTTTTACCTTTATTATTTCACCTACAGAAAGTACTTTTGTAGGATCTGAAATAAATTTATTCGATAATTCCGATACGTGTATCAAAGCATCGTTTTTTAGTCCTATATCTACAAATACACCGAATTTCGCCACATTTCTGACAGTTCCTTCAAGAATCATCCCGTCGGCAAGATCATTCATATTCAGTATATCAGATCTTAATAACGGCTTTTCAAACTCTTCACGCGGATCTCTTCTGCCTTTTAGAAGAGCATTGTATATATCTTTTGCTGTTTCCTCACCGAATTCATTTTCCTTTATTATTTTTTCGATATTTAACTTTTCCAGTTTTTCCTGTGTTCCTTTTATATCTGCCTTCAGGTCTTTCAGGCTGCATCCTGCTTCACCGAGTATTTTTTCAGCTATTTTATATGACTCAGGGTGAATTATCGTATTGTCCAAAGGATTCGCACTGTCAGGAATCACTATAAATCCTGCCATCTGTTCAAAGGCTTTGGCTCCGAGACCTTTTACTTTCTTTAGTTCTGCTCTTTTTTTAAAGTCCCCGTTTTCATGTCTGTAATCTACCAGATTTTTAGCCACATTTTTTTTGATTCCCGAAACATAGCTTAACAGTGCCCATGAAGCTGTATTTATATTTACTCCTACATTGTTAACTACATGTTCTATTGTCTGCTCCAGCGATTCATTCAGTGTCTTCTGGTTTACATCATGCTGGTACATTCCTACGCCTATTGACTTCGGATCTATTTTTACCAGCTCCGCCATAGGATCCTGAATTCTTCTTGCTATCGAAACAGCTCCTCTTGCTGTTACATCTAAATCGGGAAATTCCTCTTTTGCAAGCTTTGAAGCAGAATATACAGAAGCTCCCGCTTCATTTACAATAAGATAAAATACCTTCTTTTTAGATTCCTTTATCACTTTGGCAACAAAGCTTTCCGTTTCTCTTGAAGCAGTTCCGTTTCCTATTGCTATTATATCCACGTCATAATCTTCTATATACTGTAATATTTTCTTTTTAGCTTCGCTTACCTGTCTTGGAGAATGCATCTCCTCCACAAGAAACACTACATCATCTTTTTCATAGAAGCCGTCTTTATTAATGACTACAAGCTTACACCCTGTTCTGTAGCCGGGATCCAGTCCCATTATAGCTTTCTTATACAGTGGAGGCTGTAATAATAATTTTTCCAGATTATCCTTAAATATATCTATTGCTTCTACTTCTGATTTTTCTGTATATATATTTCTTACTTCATTTTTTATAGACGGGTAAACCAGTCTGCTGAGTGAATCTTCTATAACCTCTGTAAAAAATTCCGTAAGATTTTTATTTTGAAATCCTCTTAAAATATTATCTACTATATATTTATGTGTAGTTTCATCTATTTCTATATCTACTTTTAATATTTTCTCGTTTTCACCTCTGTTTAAGGCAAGAATCCTGTGTGAAGCTGCCCGTGTCAAAGGTTCGGAATATTTATAGTAATCCTGATAGACACCTTTTACATCATTTACTTTGTTTTTTTCTATCACCTTTGAAGTCAGCACTCCGTATTTGCTGATTCTGTCACGTATAGATTCTCTGTATTTGGCATTTTCGGAAATATTCTGCGCTATAATCAGCTTTGCTCCCTCAATAGCTTCATCAATTCCCGGAACCTGTTCATTTATATATTTTTCCGCCTCTTTTTTCAATGCTTCCATATTTACATTTTTATCCATCAAAAATAAAGACAGGGGCTCCAGTCCATTTTCTGCAGCTACGTCTGCTTTTGTTTTTTTCTTTTTTTTGTATGGGAGATAGAGATCTTCTACTTCCTGTAACTTCACTGCATTTATTATGCTTGTTTTCAGTTCCTCGGTTAGTTTTCCCTGTTCCTCGATTAATCTCAGTACTTCTTCTTTTCTTTTCTCAAGGTTTCTGTAGTATGATACTTTTTCTATGAGTTCTCTGATTTTCTCCTCATCAAGATTCCCGGTAACTTCTTTTCTGTAACGTGCAATAAAAGGTACAGTAGCTCCTTCGTCATAAAGATTCATTGTGCTTTCTACCTGTACTACTTTCAGGCCCATTTCATTTGCAGCAGCTTTCAAAATATCCAAAGTAAATTCCTCCAAATTTCTAAAAAATATCTTTTATTTTAACATAATAACGTTAAAATATCTAGTCTTTTGGCAAATATGACTTTTTTCGGGACATTTTATTGTTAATTACAATTATTTTTAATTTCAGCTGTAAATACAGAATATTTTTTAAGTAAGTTCTCCTCAATCCCGAAATAAAAAAACTGTAATAAAGCAGAATTTCTTAAATACTGCCGGTCAGAATTTTTCTTCTCCGTCGCAGATTAAATATCCTGTTTTATCACAGTTCTCCTGATTTTAATCTATTATCTTAATCAAAAATTCCTGATATCTTTTCAGGTTATCTTTGAAAGCTTACTGTTTTTCAGATAAAATAACCGCTTCCGCAATATTTTTTTATGCTTTGTTTCCGGCTTCATTCACTTTTTCTGTTAATCTCCATTACTTTATCTGTTGCTTCAGCCACGCTTTTTACCACAAAAGCTGCCTGTTCCTTTATACTTTCTTCTGCATGTGCCATAGCAAAGCTGTATTTACACACTTTAAAGCCGGGCAGATCATTATATGAATCACCTATGTATGCTGCTTCATCAGGGCTTATATCCAGATATTCAAGAAGCTTTATTACCGCACTTCCCTTGGAATTATTTTCAGGCCCTACCTCCACGCTTCTGCTGCCTGTTATAAATATCTCGCTTTCAAAAAATTCCTTCTGCATCTCTTCCAGCAGGCTGTATTTTTTCTCTTTCCCTGTTCCAATATTTATTTTCAGTACTTTTTCACTATCTGATAATAAAAGTCTCAAATGTCCTCTGGTCAGATATTTTGTATTAAACCTTTTTTTATACAGGAAATTCACAAATCTGCTCACAAAGGCCGCAGGTCTGAAATAATTATTGGACTTGTCAGTTACCAGTACATAAAAATAAATATCCTTCATATATTTCTTTTCCAGTTTTTTTATTATTTCCCGTACTGCACTCTTTTTCAAAAAGCTCTCATGTATTAATTTATTATTTATATCTGATACAACAGCACCATTTACACTTATTTTATATAAAGGAATTTTTAGATTTCGTTCTACTTCGTATATGGATTTTTCCAGACGTCCTGTTGCTACTGCAAGTTTGATATTATTATTTTTCAGTTCATTCAGGGCTTTTTCATTTGCCTGATTCGGCCGCACATGATTTCTTGCCTTATATATTAATGTTCCATCCAGATCAGAGATAAATATTTTTATCATTAAAAATCTCCCGTAGTTTTATTTTAAAGTCCGTTTTCTCTGTTTATTTTTATTACTGTATCCACTGCATCTGCTACAGTGTCTACTACAAATGCCGCCCTGCTTTTTATAAAATCGTCTGCGTGAGACATGGCAAAGCTGTATTTGCATGCTTCAAAGCCGGAAATATCATTATAAGAATCTCCTATAAAGGCTACTTCGTTTTCTTTCAGTTTTTTTTTCTCCATTACCACTCTCATGGCATTCCCTTTTGTATTGCCTTTGGGTACTATTTCAATACTTACAGGACCTGAAATAGTAATCTCGGCCTCAGAATGTCTTTCTCTTAGTTTTTCCTGGAGGATATATTTATTTTCAGAATCAGTAGCTATAAGGACTTTCATTATTTTTTCATTTCTTCCGGCAAGCTCTTTTATCAGATCTCCGGAATAGCTGATTGCATTAAATCGGCGCTGATATCCGTAAAAATTCACTGCTTTTTTCCAAAAATTCGGATATTTAATATATCTTTTCGCTTCCACAGTCTGTAAGACCAGATAATTCAGTTCTTTCATATAATTTTTTTCAATATCGTTTTTTAATTTCTCGGCTTCCTCATACGTAAAAGCATTTTCCCTTATAAGAGTATTGTCTTTTGCGTATATTGTCCCCCCGTTCAAACCTATTCTGTAGTTTTGTGATTCTATATACCCTTCTATTTCCAGAATATGATAGTCAAACCTTCCTGTTGCTACTGCAAATTCAATATCGTTCTCATGTAGGAGTCTTATCGCATTTACATTTCTTTCATTAGGTTCAATGCCGGTTTTCGGCTCATGGATTAGTGTTCCGTCCAAATCTGATACAAATAATTTTATCATTTTTCTTTCCCCTTTATTTTTTATTTTATTATACCATATAGCAGAAGAAAATTACATTCATGAAAACTTTCGGCATATAATATACTGACAAATAAAGATAGAAAACAAAAAAACCTGACTTGTTTTTTTTCGAACAGATCAGGTTTTTCATATAAATTTTTTCAAATATTTTATTAATAAATTAAATTACAAGGCTCATATCCATTTTTTCTCCATTTATCATTGTCGGAAATATAAGTTTTTCAAGTAATTCAGGTACAAGGGAAGTTTTTGGCTCATCCTTCTGAATCAGTTTATCCCCCTGATAAATTTCCGTTATAATTTTATTTTTATCATTTAAATACAGCTTCATTGTCATTCCGTTTACCTCGGCAGCTCCGTCTTTAAATATAATTGTACTACCGTAAGCTGTCATTTCTCCGTTTATTTTACCGTCTACATCTATTGTAAAATCCTGCTTTATTGCAGTTGTAAGTGTTTTCATCTCTATTTTCGTGGATTCAGGGCGTCCGTCTTTAAAAAATATCGTTACATTCCCTGTTTTATTCATTTTAGCTGCGTATTCCCCGTCGAATTTAGAATTTATGACATTGAATTTTGTATACTCCCCTTTTGTATTCTTAACTTCTGTCATTCCGTCCAAATGCCCGTCTTTCAGATTAATAAATCCGCTCCAGCCGGAGGTAAGCTTTTCTTTCGCACTTGTTGCTATTTTTCCTGTATACGGCTGCCCTTTATAAGTAACCACTCCTTTATATACCTTACCCTTATGTGTAATCTCTCCCTTTTCATATTTCAGATTTTTATTGGGAAGAGCTACTTCTTTGGGCATGCATGATATTACAAGACCTAAAATAAGAGTCAGCATTAATAAATATCTCTTCATAAAACTTCCTTTCTCAAGTTGTATATTTTAAAAAAAGATAATAACACAAAATAAACGGAAAATCAATTAATAATACAGCCGAAAGAAAAAAATACCGGAAATATAATCCCGGTATTAATCTATCTTTTTATTGCAGCCCTGTTACAGGTAATAATTCCTCCGTAAAATCCTTTACTGTAAACAAAAGTATATTTTCTTCCCTTGCCATTAATTTATCTCCCTCATATACTTCTGTAACAAGCTTTTGCTTTGTTTCGGTATCCAAAAACATTTTTACTTTCAGAGTATCCTTTACAGCCACTCCGCCTTGAAAATCAAGCTGCTTACCGCCTTGTTCTATAAGACCGTTCACATTGCCGTCTTTATCAAATATCAGATCCTGATTTATATCATTGGGAAATTTTCCTTTCAGTTCTTTTAGTTCTCCGTTTTCAAAGTTCATAACAAAATCCCCTATTAACGGATGCTTCAATATATATTCCCCGTTAAATTTTCCGCTTTTTACATCAAATTTGAAATGTGTTTTTGCAGCATCGTTTTTAAAATCCGTAATTCCCTCCAGCTTCCCGTCCTTCACACTTATGTATCCTTCTTCAAACTGTTCCTTCTCAGCAATTTTCTTTAGTTTTACTTTTCCTGTGTAAGGCTTTTCATTATACAGAACTATATTGTCTTTATAATTAAGATGCTTATCCGGTACTGTTACTTCCTTCGGCACCCCGCAAGACAGAATTCCCAATGTACATATAATAATTAATAGTAATCTTTTCATTTGTCCTCCTCTACTTTTGAGTTTTATAATCCTCTATGGAGCTAAATACTATGTCTTCTATTGTTTCCAAATTTATTCCCAAAAATTTTTCTGTTTTGGAATAAGATTTTCCGTCAACAAAGCTTTCCATTGTTATCATCCAGGTATTCTGATTTATTGAAAATTTTGCTTCCACATCTATGTTGCCGTCATTTTCTATTTTCGCCATGCCGTCTGTAAATACAATTTCAGCTGTGTTTTTTTTATTCTCATGACGAAATACCCCGTTTGCAAGTCCGTCTGTAAATGTAAAGTTATACTCTGTCTTTTCTTTATCATTACTCATCTGCATAGAAAGTATTACTCCTTTGTCAACATTAAGAGTAAGCTGTCCGTCACCGCTTTTGTATAAAAGCTCTCCCTGAAATTTACCAGCGTTTATGTTATATTTTAACAGGAATCCGTCTTTTTCATTTTTTATCTCTGCATTTCCTTCCAGGTGACCGTCTTTTACATACATATATCCTTCATTGCCTCTGGGACTTTTCGGAAGAACCAGTTTGCCAGTGTATGGTTCTTTTTTGTATACTATTGTTCTGTCAGCCACATTTAAATTTTTATCCGGCAGGACTATTTCTTCCGGTGCTTTACATGCTGTAATTACCAGTAAAACCGGTAAAATAAATAAAAAAAATCTTTTCATTCCTATCTCCTATGCTTTATTTGTCCTTTCCTTTACTGTTTTCTTCCAGAATACTGGATATTGCTATTATTCTAAAATATTCCATTCCAAAAACTTTGTTTGGTTTCTCGTCTCTTCCTGCAGATTTCCCGTTAATAAAGAATTCCATTCCCATATCCCCGGTTTCCTGATTTACATAATATTTCACTTCTGTAGTAATACCATCCTCTTCAAGAGTAAGTACCCCGTCAGAGAAAACAAATTTTTCACCTTCAGATTCAAACCAGCCGTTAGCCAGTCCGTCTACAAATGTAATGTCATACTTTACTGTTTTTGAATAATCTCCCAAAAGCTTTACTATTTTTCCGTTATTATAATTTACAGTCATGTTTATTCCCTGATCTGCATTTTTTACTACTGTTTCACCTTCAAATTGGTTATTAACTATATTAAATTTTGTGTACATTTGTTTTTTGTCATTTTTCAGTTCAGTGGGACCGTCAAGATGACCGTCCTTAAATGTTATAAATCCGGATACACTATTTTTATCCTTTAGATTTATCTTTCCTGTATATTTTTCATTTTTAAAAAATACAGTTTCATTTTCTATTTTTATATCTTTATCCGGAAGTGTTACTTTCTTTGAAGTTCCACAAGACAAGACCATTAAAACCAATAATATTATTAAGATTCCTTTCTTCATGCAACCTCCTTAAAGCTTACCAAATATACATAAAATTATACCATAAAAATAAAATTAAATAAAGACTGCTGCAGTCCAAATATTTTTTCTGTTCTTTCAAGCAGGATTGCATTAGCTGCTGCTTAAGCAATACAGGAATTATTTTTATATAAAATTGATTTTTTTTCTTAAATGTCTTATAATTTATTATACAAAAATTAAATGAGGTGAAAAATATGCCTGTTATAAAGGAAATTAAGCTTGATTTTACATTTTCCGGAGAAAAAAATTTTATTTATCCTACTTTGATCAGATATAAAAATGAGCTCATTTTGGTAGATGCAGGATATCAGAATATGCTTTCAAATTTAGAAAAAGCTTTCCGCGAAAACGGAGAGTCATTTTCCGATCTCACACGTATCTGGATTACCCACCATGATCATGACCATATAGGCTCTCTCCATGCCATAAGAGAAAAATATCCCCATATAAAAGTCTATGCAGGGGCAGGTGAGGTTCCCTTTATAGAAGGTAGGGAAACTCCTCTGAGATTGAAGCAGGCTGTAGAATTACAGGCCCGTCTTTCAGAAGAAAAGCAGAACGAGGGAATTATATTTCAAAAGTATTTAAAATCTGTTGAAGCTGATAAAGTAGATTTTCTTCTGTATGATGATATGCTGCTTTTGGACGGCAATGCAAAGGTTATCTCTACTCCGGGCCATACGAAAGGACATGTTTCTTTTTATTTTCCAAAAGAACAGACTTTGATCGCGGGAGATGCACTGGTAATAGAAAATAGCAAACTTGAAATTCCATTCCCGCAATTTTCGGAAAATCCTGAAAAAGCAGAGGAATCAGTGAGAAAACTGGCACAATATTCTATCGGAAGAATTCTCTGCTACCACAGCGGAACCAAAGAAGGAAATCCATCTGATATAAAAAGAGAAATATTAGATGCAGTCTCACAAAATAAATAATATTCACCCATGGACAGTTCATGTCCTTTTTTATTCTGATAAAAATTTCCTCAAATACTAAAGAAGCTGTATTAAAACGTAAATTGTTTTAATACAGCATTCTTTTATATATAAATATTCAAGCAAAAAACTCTCTTAAATCTGTTTCTACATCTGTTATTCCTGTAAGACCTAGCTGCTCGTTCAGAAGCTTTGCCACGCTCGGTGATATAAATGCAGGCAGTGTCGGACCTACATGTATATTTTTTATTCCAAGATACAATAATGCAAGCAATACTATTACTGCTTTTTGCTCATACCATGCAACATTAAACTCTATAGGAAGGTCATTTATATCATTTGCATTAAATATCTCTTTCAGCTTTAATGCTACTACTGCCCATGAGTATGAATCATTGCACTGTCCTGCATCAAGTACTCTCGGTATTCCTCCGATATCTCCGAGATTCAGCTTGTTATATCTGTATTTTGCACAGCCTGATGTAAGAATTACTGTATCTTTAGGAAGAGCCTCAGCAAACTTTGTATAATACTCCCTGTCATTCATTCTTGCATCGCATCCGCTCATTACTATAAATTTCTTTATTGCACCGGATTTTACTGCATCTACTATTTTATCCGCAAGTGCAAATACCTGTGCATGTGCAAATCCTCCTACGATTGTTCCTGTTTCTATCTCTTTCGGAGGATCACATTTTTTAGCCAGTTCTATTACTTCTGTAAAGTCAAATTTTCCGTTTTCATCTGCTTCTAATTTTTTCCATTCAGGATAACCAGTGGCATTTAGTGTAAATATTCTGTCATTATATGTAGAATTAGGTCTCGGCGGTACAAGACAGTTTGTAGTGAAAATTACTGGTCCGTTAAAAGTTTCGAATTCTTTTACCTGATGATACCATGCATTCCCGTAGTTCCCTGCCAGATGCTTATACTTTTTGAACTCAGGATAATAATGTGCCGGCAGCATTTCCGAATGTGTATATACATCCACTCCTGTTCCCTCTGTCTGTTCCAGCAGCTCTTTCATGTCCTTCAGATCATGTCCCGAAATCAAAATTGCAGGATTTTTTCTTACACCTATATTTACTTCTGTTATCTCAGGATTTCCAAATGTACTTGTATTAGCTTCATCTAATAAAGCCATTACGTCTACACCATGCTTCCCAGTCTCAAATACAAGATTCGTAAGCTCTTCCCCGCTAAGACTTTCATCTTCAGTAGCAAGAAGTGCTTTTTCATAAAAAGCATAAAGCTCTTCACTTATTTTTCCAAGATTGTAAGCATGGAAGCCATAGGCTGATATCCCTTTTAATCCGTATAAAATTATTTCTCTCAGTGATCTTACATCCTCGTTTTCCGTTCTTAATACTCCTACCTTCGGAGCCAGCATTTCTGCTTCCTCTTTTGTAGTAAACTCCCATGTTGTAAGTGGTTTTCCCTCAAATTTAGGATCGAGCGTCACACCTTCTTTTTCCAGTTCCGCCTTAATGCTCTTTCTGTACTCTATGGCTTTTTTTATGTCTTCCACCATATCTTTCGCATCAAAGTTTGCATTTGTTATTGTAGTAAAAAGAGCCTTAAACAAAAATCCGTCAATTTCGCTTGAAACCTTCTTTACCTTTCTTAACTGTGACGAATAATTTGCCATACCTTTTAAAGCAAATATTAATGCATCCTGCAGATTAGCAACATCGTCAGTTTTACCGCATACTCCTCTGACTGTACATCCGTGATTCTTAAATGTCTCCTGACATTGAAAACAAAACATACTCATTCTCTTTACCTCCAAAAAATTTTTTCTTAACTTTTACTATATAAAAACTTTAAAAAAATTCTCTAAGTTATTATAACATAATTTCATCTTTTATATTACCTTTTAATCCGACAATTTTTATTTTTACCGGCGGCTTTAATTCGCTCTGACTGAGCGCCTCCCTTACCGTCTGCACCAGTCCCATACAGCACGGTACTTCCATTACCAATACTGTAATAGATTTCACTTTCGCGTGGTCGATAAGCTGTCTTACTTTTTTTACATATACATCCTGATCTGAGTCCAGCTTTGGACAGGCTATAGCCACTGATTTTCCTTTCAGGTAATTAGTATGAAAATCACCCATTGCGAAGGCTGTACAGTCAGCAGCAAGCAGCAGATCACTCTCCTCATAATACGGAGCTGCCGGTGAAATCAGATGAAGCTGTATAGGCCACTGCTTTAATTGTGAATTCAAATCTCCTGATTTATTTTCACTGATATTTTCATTTAAGCTCATTGCTTTTGAGCCTGGACATCCTGTCATTTTTCCTCCTAAAGTTTCATTATTTACATGCTTATTGTATAATAAATATTTCTTTTATTTCGTAACTTATGTTACACTTTATAAAAAATTATAAATAACTTTTTTGGTAAATATATAACATATACACTTCAGAAGATTTAAAGAGATTTATATGATAAAAATTCTGTTCAGGGAGGTTTCCTGTAAAACAAGATGCACATCCTTATTTACATTCTTCTCACATTATTATATAATAAATTAATATAACTAACGTAAGGAGGAGACCTTTTTGGAACTTCTAAATACCCTGAAAAATATTTCTATATTTAAGGATATGAATACTGAGGAAATAAAGCAGATTATTCTGAAACTAAATTACAAAATAAAAAAATATAAAAAGGATGAAACCATCTACTTTAGAGGTGATAAAATAAATTATGCCCTTATTAATCTGTCAGGAGAGCTTTATTCGGAAATGCAGAAATATAACGGGGATGTAATAGAAGTCGGTATCATTAAGACACATGAGCTTTTTGCCTCTGCATTTATCTTCGGAGATTCCAACACCACTCCCGTAGATGTGGTAGCAAGAACAGACTGTGAAATCCTTTCCCTCGAAAAAGAAAAGCTTTTGGAATGTATGCAGGAAAATAAAAAATTTCTTAATAATTTTCTTGATGAAATATCTAATAAAAGCCAGTTTCTTTCAAAAAGGCTCTGGTTTAATTTTGTAAACAAAAGTATAGAGGATAAAATCATAGATTATATTGAACAAAACAGCAAGGATAATATTATTCACTTTAGACCGAGTATTTCGGAAATCTCAAGAAGATTCGGAGTTACACGTCCTTCCCTGTCTCGTGAAATTTCTAATTTATGCAGCAGAGGAGTATTACAGAGAATAGGGAAAAATAAGTATAATATTAATCGCAGAGAATTTGAAAAAATCTAATTTTCCAGACTGGAAGTGATATTATGGATAAAAAAGAACTAAAAGCAAAGCTTACTCAGCTTCAGTACAGCGTTACTCAGGAAGGCGGAACAGAACCTCCGTTTGATAATGAATATTGGGATAATAAAGAACCCGGATTATACGTGGATATTGTTTCAGGAGAACCTTTATTTTCCTCGGCAGATAAATTCGATTCGGGAACAGGCTGGCCAAGCTTCAGCAAGCCGCTGGACGAAAAGCTTCTTTTATTTTCAGATGATTATAAACTAAGGCTTCCGCGTACAGAAGTCAGAAGCAAAAATTCCGAGACACATCTCGGCCATGTTTTTCCTGACGGTCCCGCACCTGCCGGATTAAGATACTGTTTGAATTCAGCTTCACTAAGGTTTATTCCTTTGAAAGACCTTGAAAAAGAAGGCTATAGTGAGTATTTATCATTATTCAGATAAAATTTATTTAAATGTAATGAAGAACCGGAGTTCATAAAAATGCAAACGGTTCTTCTTTTTATTTTTACATTAATCCGTTTGCTTTTAATAAATAATTCAGTCTGTCATTATTATAATTTTTATCATTCAAATAACGCTTCGCTGCATTTTGTGTTCCCGAACCCATTATACCGTCTATACTTCCTTTATAATATCCGGAATCTTTCAAAAGCATCTGCATTTCCTTTATTTTATTTTCGGTTGTCGACTTCGATTTTACTTTTACTTTCTTTCCGCCGCTGCTTATTCCGCTGTTATGATAGTGATACCCTGTGCAAAGACCTTTTGCTCTTGATTTTGCAGAACAGTTATGTCCGCCGCTGCTGTCTGTTCTTCCTGAATGTGGGTAACAGGCTATACTTACCGCGAATAATAAAAATAATATTTTTTTCATGAAGCCTCCTTTTTATTTTAACTCAATTTAATTTTACCATGATTAAGATCATTGTCAAATTTAGTATATAAAAACAGAACCCTGCTGCCACAGAGTCCTGTTTTTTTAATATTTTTTATTATTTATCCAATATATATGAAATTCCTGCTTTAAAATTA
Source organism: Sebaldella termitidis ATCC 33386 (assembly GCF_000024405.1). NCBI lineage: Bacteria > Fusobacteriati > Fusobacteriota > Fusobacteriia > Fusobacteriales > Leptotrichiaceae > Sebaldella > Sebaldella termitidis. The sequence continues at coordinate 4,196,001 of NC_013517.1, forward strand.
TGATTCTCATAATTTTCATTATTTTCATATTCATAACCTGATTTGATAATAATTTTATCAGTCAATCCGTAATTCAGATCTATATTGGCGCTCCAATTGTCTTGACCGTAATCCAATTTTGCCATTTTGTAATTATTTACCATATTTCTTTCTTTATGATAAGTATCGGTAAAGCTTCTCTCATATCCTATGCCTGCATTCCATCTTAATTTTCCTGTCGTATTCATAAGATTCAAGCCTATTTTTCCTGATAATCCGTCTCCTTTAACAGAGCTTATATCAGACATATTTTCTGTTTTTATAGTTCCCTCGTAAACCGATGTATATTCTACCCCAAAATCAGGACGCAAAATTATACTGTCATTATACAGCTTTTGGTTATAACCAAAAGAAATTCCGGTTTTTACTACATTTGAATCATATCTGCCTTCCTGTATTCCCGCACCAAGCCAGTCTATTTTTTGCTTATGCCCGTTATGTCCATAGCCTGCGTGTGCATCAAAACTAAAATTTCCGGCCTGATATTTTCCAAATATATTGATATTGGCAGAATTAATTTCTTCAGTATCATTATTTGAATATCTTACGTCATTATCAATATAACCAATGGTAATTCCCGCAGATATATTATCATTTAATTTATGTACGATACTTCCGCTGATCCCGTCAGCATCTGTATCATAATTATAATTATGCATACTGTTCTGGTTAAAATCCGTATTTCCTTTAGTTCCTATATATTCAAGCGATGTTATTGTTTCTCTCGGCTTCATAAAATCCACTTCTGTATCAAGAATTTTTTCTGATATTGAAGTTATTTTATTCATATTATCCAAATCTGCTCTGTTTCTAGGAACATAATTAATTTTTACAGCTGCAGCCGGTTTTTTTGAATCATCAGAATTTGTATTTTTTTCTGCCGGATATATCGGATCTACGACAATTTCAGAGTCTCCCGATGTATTTTCATTATCCGAAGGAATTGCCTTTCCGTTATCTTCTGCAGGTTCTGCCGGACTTCCGCCTCCGCTGCTGTCTGTATCCGTATTTTCATCAATCGGATTCAAATCCGGTTCCACTGGCGGAACAGGTACTTTTACATTAGTATATAATTCATCCAGTACAGTTACACCATTTTCTATTCTTGAAACTGTTTCGCTTATCCAGTCTTCTCCTGCTTTCATATCTTCTGAAGTGCTAAACTGAAATTCCGGATCTACTGCCTGCTGTTTGCTTGATATAACTATACTTTTTACCCTTATCTGATCTCCGGTATTTGTAAGTCCCGATTCCTCTGTTATACTTTTAGCTGTTTTACCTCCGTTGCTTAATACTAAATCTCCATTTTGTACATTTATACTGTCTGCTATTATTTTACCTGTTTTTGAAGTTTCATCAGTTATTCCGTCATAGTCCACACCTACATTTATTGTTCCGGTTAATACAAGGTTTCCCAAAGAAGCCTCATTGGAAATATCCGTAAGATCTTTTGAGCTGCTGAATGCTGCTGTATAATAGTTCTCATTATTTGTCGGTTTTAAATATATATTTCCATTTAATGCCGTATCTCCCATTACCACGAGTTTGCTAAAATCAGTTAATTCATCCAGCTCCACATTTCCACTTACAATTACTGTGTTATCTCCTTCAGATCCCTGTATTTTACCGCTGATCTTACTTCCGTTATTTAATTCCAGCACATTATCACCGTTATTGAATTTTATTGCATAGTCCAAACCATTTATTTCACCCGTATTCAAAAAATGTCCGCTGTATTCATTACTTCCTGCTGTTATTTCGACACCGGCTGCCGAATTTATCACGCCGGTATTTATTGTTCCGGTGTTATTATCAGCATATATTCCTTTATTCCCAGATATTACAGTGCCTTCATTAAGGACATAAGAATTTGAAGATTCTATTCCGGTTCCATTTACACTATTTATAAGCTCTTTATTTATAACACTTGAAAAATTAGAAATGATCCCGCTGCTGTCCATACTTTTTATAATCCCGTAATTCTCAACAGAGCTGTCAAAAGCAGATATTCCTGAATTATATTCTGAACTTATTATCCCGCCTTTTGAATTAAGAATAAAAGATCCTGTCGAAATTACACCTGTCCCGGTTCCGAATGCTTCTATCACTCCGTCATTTAATAATATACTGTTATCCTTCATATCTATTCCGGTTCCGTCTCCTGCTATTCTTCCGGTATTATCTATTCTTGAACTGTAAGAAGAAATTCCCTTGCTTTCCGGTCCCTTATTATTAATAGTTCCTGCATTTATCGTATAAGAGCCTGTACTTTCTATTCCAGTTCCATTATATATTGTTATATCTCCCAGATTCTGGAGATTTCCTTCTTCTGATCTTATCCCTGTATTATCAGGTCCTCCGGATGAAACTACAGAACCAAAATTCACGAATGCGGTACCTGCTCTGTATATATGCACACCCGTTCCGCCTGCACCGTTTAAGTTTATACTATTTTTATTTTCACCGATATTTCCGGAAGTTATATATATCCCAGTTCCGTTACCTTCCAGATTTATCGTTCCGTTATTTACTATATTTGAATTTACTGAATCTGCTGAAATTCCTGTTCCGAAACCTCTTACTGTGATTGTTCCGATATTGTCGCCTTCATTTAAAGATGAATTTTGCAGCATAATTCCTGTCCCGTTATTTACTGTTATATTACCTCTGTTATGTACATTTGCTGCATTCTGTGAATAGATTGCAACAGAGTCTTCTCCTTCGGCAGTAAGATTTGCATTATTATATAAATCGGCATTTCCTTCTCCTGTCACTCCACTCCCTACAGCTTTTAACAAAATTACATTTTGTTTATTCTGATCTGCAGTAATATCGGCATTATTTATGAGAGTTGCATTTGCTTCATCAAGATAGCCTCTTATTCGAATTCCTGTAGTGTTATTTCCGTTAATTTCTATAATTCCGTTATTTTCCACTGTTGATGCAACACCATATATACCAGTACCATTTTCCTGTACTTGTATTATTCCATTATTTAAAACGATAGATGCAGGAACCTCTCCACTATATTTTGTTGACCTGATTCCCACAGTTCCGGAACTTATTATACCGTTATTTACTACATCAGCTCCGATAACAAAAATCCCGTCCCCGTTTTCAGTCAGTATATAACCATCATTTATTACCTTACTTTTATTAGAGTTATATGCATTTGAAACTTCTATTCCAACAGCATTATTCATACCTCTCAATATTCCATCGGCAGAATTGATAATTTGTCCCTGATTAACCGCTGAAATCAGTGTAGTTTTTTCTGTTCCGATTGTTGTTCCGGAAATTTCACCATTATTTATAAATGTATTATATTCTCCGACATAAACACCAATACTGTCTCCGCCGCCGTTCAACTCTATTTTACCGTTATTTTCTGCTGTTCCGCCGTCTCTATCTATAGCCCCGCTGATTCTTATTCCTGTTCCGGCACCGTCTATCGTTATAGTACCGTCATTCCGTATACTTCCGATAAAATTATTATACGGCCACCCTGCAGAGGCTATTCCTATTCCGGAATTTGAAACATTTATGATACCAGTCTGTCTGTTTACCAAAGTTCCTGTACCGTCTCCCGTGAAAAGACCTATTCCGCCTTTTCCGTAAATATTAATAATTCCTGAATTTCCCGCTGAGCCGTTATTTTTGACCATAATACCGCTGTTATACTCACCGTTAAGATCTATAACATGATTATTTTCAAATATAAGCACATCGTCATCAATACTAACAAACCCGTCTCCATCAACACTATACCCGTTTAAGAATTTCGTATAGTCCATATCCTTTGGATCCCCACCGTTTTTATATGCACCGTCTCCATTTACAGTCATATCATCTATAGAATTTATACGTTTACTTATATTTCTAGTATCTTGTGAACTATTAACAGTTATTTCTGCATTTGATATAACCGAAATTAAAGCCATTAAAAACATTATTTTTTTCATTTTCATCACAACTTTTCATTTTTTCGGAACTATACTCTGCTCCGTTATATTAATAATACATCCTTTTAATTTATGAATGCTTATTCTATTCTTTTTTATTGATTAGAATGTTATAATATAATTCTAAGAAAAATTATTCATGATAAAAATTAAATTTTCTCTCTAAAAAAATACACCTCTATTTGTTAGCTTTATCTAACTTTTGAGGTATATTTTATACTAAATATACATGTTATGTTTATTTTTTTAATTCTTGATTTTTATACTTAGAGCATGACATTTTGCTATATTATCAAGCTTTATATCAGAATTATTCCCTAGTTCTTTTACAAGCGTTTTTTCGTTAAACTTAACTTCTTCCGCATTTTTTATCTTTTCATTATAACAGATATTTTCCGAAGTCCCGCTTTCAAAATCAGGATTAAATAATCTGATTATCAATCCTTCTTCCTTTTCACATTTCTTTACAGTGCTTAATACCGTGTTATTCTGCCCAAAGCTGAATAATGAATATTCTTCGGGTAAATCCTTAGCTCCCGGCTGATTCAGCAGAAAGAACATATCCACATTTTTAAAGTGCGCAGACTGATAGCTTGTAAACGGTGTTAGATATTCTTTCGCTTTTACTGCTATCTTATTTATGCTTTCATCTGTTGTGTAAATTTTTACAGCAAAATTAAATTTAAGTTTTTTCAAAAGCTGTGCGTCAGGTGTAGGCCAAGGCATTCCTGATGCTCTTCCCGGTCTGTCTTTCAGATCGGCTTTCCCCATTTCAGGCACTGATCTGAATAGTGTAAGAGCTATAGTATTGTATCCTTCACCTGTTATCTGATATTCTCTTACACAATCTGTAAAAACAGCTACACCATAATCAGTATTTTTTAATGTTACAAATGACTGCATAGGTTCTATTGTTCTTGGTTTTTCATTCCAGCCGTTTTCTTGCCAGTTCTCTACTTCTTTCAGATATGTAGGTCTCTTTATAGTCCCGAACTGCTGATCTGCAATAGAAAATTCCGAATCTATCCCTGTCTTAAACAAAACTCTTACTCTGTGTTCAATAGCAGTATTTTCAAGCTCTACATCAGCTTTCAAAAGATCAGAACCTTTTTCCAGAGTTATTTTTACATTTACATCCATCTTTTTTGATACTATGTGCTGTTCTCTTTCTTTAAGATCCGCCGGTACTTCCAAAATTGCAGTATAGCTTAGAATACTGATTATATCACTTTTTTGTACTCTGATATTTTTTATTTCGTGTTTATCCGAATGTAAAATCCAGTCTTTTCTCGGCTCGGAATAATCATATGTATCTCCGTCATCACCGCTGTCTTCAAATACCAAAGAACCTTTTATCTCTTTTTGATTTACCTTGTTAAATATACTTACTTCACCATTCTGTGAAATTTCCACCTTCAAAATATCATTTTCTATCCCACTGTTTCCAGCAGTATCAGAAAGTTTTTCAGGTGTAAAGCTTTCTTCTTCATTCTTTACATACAGTGTTTTATATCCCATCGCTTCTATATCAGTCATATAAAGTAATATTTTTGAAGAGAAAATTCTCACATCTTCCTGAACCCATCTTGGTTTTTCATTCCCGTCAAATCCTACCTCAGAAAGCATTTTATTTCTCACTCTTTCAGGAATTTCTTCCGAGTGAAGGAGGGTTACATCAAGTCTCTTTCCTGAAGCATCTGTAATGGTAAACTTATCAGACGGTGTAAATATTTCCAGTTCCACAATCCCGTTTCTTGTGTATGGTGAAAAATTATACACCTGAAACTGAAAAATATCCTTTTCAGGAATCTTCATTCCTATCAGTCTCATATTTATTTCGTTAAGGCTTTCCATTATTTCCTGTGAACGCTTAAATCTATACCATATATCCGAGTTTGTGTTATCGGAATTACACATTCCGCTGCTGTCGTGTGCAGCATTTTCACACATCAGCTTCCATACCTTTTCAAATACTTTTGTTTCATATTTCAAGCCCAGCTTGTAAGCAATCGAGCTTAGTGGCTCTGATACATTTGTAATAAGGTTTTCAGTCTTATTGTTCATTATTTTCAAATCAGCCCTGTTTGAAAAAATAGACTTGTGAATTCTGCTGTATTCTCCTGATGTCATTTCTCCTTTTACTGTATCATATTCTATATCTTCATTTTCCATCTGCTCCATTACTTTTTCTACTGTAGAAATACTAAATTCACAATCCGGAAAAAGCAGCTTCATTTTCTCCATAATCTCAGGAAGATTCTTTCTTATAGGTCTCTGATCCTCCCCGTTATATAAAGTAAGAGTACTTATTCTTGATCTTTCGTCAGTTTCTTTTTTCAGTCTTTCAATTAATGCTCTCAGTGACTCTTCCTCGCTTGTAAAGTATGTAAAGTTCCCGTATCTATCCAGATAACAGTTAAATACTCTGCTTCCGTCCTCAGATTCCCAATAGTATTCATTCTTAGGATACTGCTCTGCTTTTATCCCTCTTTTAAAGGTATTTTTATAAATATCAAAACCATTTAAGATCTGGGGCATCTGTGCTGTCTGTCCGAATGAATCAGGCATATATCCTACCATCATACTTTTCCCCAGTTCTTCAGCCCTTGTAATTCCATAATAAAGATTTCTCAGTATTGACTCCCCGCCTATTACCAGCTGGTCTGTCTGTGTATACCATGGTCCCACCGCAAGCCTGTCTTCCTTTATAAGCTTCTTTATTCTCTCCTCGTCTTCAGGATGAAATTCCAGATAATCATCTACTATTGATGTCTGTGCATCAAGCAGAAAATGCGGAAAATTTTCATTTTCTTCCAGAACCTCCATTACTTCAGAAAAATCTACAAGAGAGTATATAATTGATTTTGAAGTGGTAAAATACCATTCTCGATCCCAATGTGTATGCGGAATAATTGGAAATTTATATTTTTTAGACATATTTTCTCCTTTATTTGATTATGTATTTCTTTGAAAAATAAAGAGGCAGACCTGTACCATAAAATTCAGTTTTACATTCTGCCCCTTTTTCCGGTTGTTAATTACCCCTCTCATAATTCAAAGAGGGGTAAGCTTAATATTAATCTTCGTCTATTACTAATTTTCCTTTTTTGATAAGATTATTTCTGTAGTATACATTTACTACTGCTATTATTACTGCACCTATTAGTATTCCAAGTATATACACTCCCAGATTCTTTACAAGAGGCCATGCCCATATTGCCGATTCAGGGAACCATTGTTCCGCACCCAGTATAACACCTGACATAGCTCCTATTATAGAACCTACTACGTATAATGGAATAGTAAAGCTTGGTCTTTCAAGGGCAAATGGTATAGCTCCTTCAGAAATCCCCATAAATGCAAGGAACATAGATGTTTTTCCTAATTCATAAAATTCGTCCTCATATACTTTTCTTCCTACCAGTCTTCTGTCAATTAATGTTGATAATCCAAGACCAATTGACGGTGTTACTATTGCTATTGTTCTTGCTGTAATAGGAAGTATTTTTTCTGTAGTGAATCCCAGAGCTACGAATCCTGCTGCTTTATTTACAGGTCCTCCAAGGTCAAAAGCTGTTGTTCCTGCAAGTACAAGTGAATAAACAAGCTGCCCGGCATTTCCTGCTGCTTCAAGTATTGCTCTTATCTGAAGATTCAGCCATCCCCCTACAGGAGTCAAAACAAAGACCATCAGAACCATACAGAAAAAAGAAGATAATAAAGGTATCAGGAATGTACTCTTAAATGCAAGCCATTTATGAGGCATCTGTATTTTCTTATTCAAAAACTTTACACAATATCCTACTGCAAAAGCTATTAATATAGCTCCTAAAAATCCTGACGGTACAGGTGTTACGCCTTCCCAGTTTCCGTCAATTAATTTTAGCACTGATACAGGCTTGTTAGCTATATATCCGCCGATAAATCCACCGGCCAGCGCTGTTTTTCCGCCTATTGAGTTAGCAGTAAACGCTGCAAACATTGGTATTGCGAAGCTGAACAATGTAAATCCGAAATTAGACATTATATCTGCAAGTCTCATTAACATAAGTGAAAATCCTGTAAACTGACCTGAAGCCACTGCATCTGCAATAGATACCGCAGGATCTACTTTATAAATTACATAAGGTATTATCTGAGAAAATGCTCCAATTAGTCCCCCCATTATCAATACGGGTATCATATATGAAATTCCCGTCATTACGTGTTTATAAAGCTCTTTAATCACTTTATTATTTTTCTTCTTTTTTTCCATAGTTCCCTCCACTATTATAATTTCAGTTTTTATTTACTGATCATGTCAAAAATTTCTATATCCGCCAATTTAATCAAAAAAACTTTTTTAGTAAAGAATCAGCATTCTTCTAATATTTCTTTGGCATTTCTAATTGCCTCTTTCAAAGATACTTCATGTACATCATATCCGTCGAATCTTTCCACTTCCTGCGGCGTTACTGCAATAGCGTGTATTATTGCATCTGCTTCTCTTATATCCTTTTTTGTAAGTTCATTCTGAATTCCGTCAGCTCCCTGAGTTTCTATTTTTATTTCATAACCCAATTCATCTGCTGCCTTTTTTAAAGAATCCGCTGCCATAAATGTGTGTGCCAGACCCATAGGACAAGCACAAACTGCTACTATTTTTTTACTCATATTTCTTTCCTCCTGCTAAATTTGTTTTTTATAAATTATTATATTTATTAACCGTTTATCATTTCCAAAACTTCCTCAAGACTTGCTGTATCTAGTTTTTCCCTGAACTTTTCATCAAGAATTTTCTGTGAAAGACCGGCAAGCACTTCTATGTGCTTTGATGCTTCTCCGGCCGGAACCGCTATTAGAAAAACATATTTTACATACTCATCTTCATCTCCCCAGTTTATTTCCTTTGTTAGTCTTGCGAAAGCCAGTCTTGCATCTTTTATCCATTCAGATTTTCCATGAGGTATAGCCACGCCAAAGCCCACTGCAGTATTGTCCATTTCTTCACGGGCATATATATCCTTTAAGAAACCGTCAAAATTAGTTACTATTCCCTCCTTTTGAAGTTTCCCGGCTAAGCTGACTATTACTTCATCTTTTTTTTCTGTATCCATATCTAAAATTATATTCTCTTTTTTTAATAGTCCTGTACTCATCTATTCCTCCTATTTATCAAAAAATTTTCTAATTCCTTTCTTGTATTAATTTTCAAAAGTTCTTTTTCAAATTCAGGATCTCTGAAATAATTATTTAATTCAAGTATTGCATTTATATGTTCATGTTTAGCCACAGATGCCAGGCATATGGCTATTTTTATCTTCGAACCGAAAAATGAAATGGGATTTTTTAATGAAACAAAGCTGAAACCTGTCTTTTTTACACTTTCATTTAGTTTCCCATGCGGAAGAATAGTATTGCTGCCCATTACCACATAATCCCCGAAATTTCTTATCTGTTCCTTCATCTCCTCTATATATTCAGAAACAATATACCCCGAATCCAAAAGAAGCTTTCCCGAATACTCAATCACTTCCTCCCAGTTTTTCAGATCTATATTCAATGCTGTATTTCTTTCATCCAACAGCTCCAGAAAATTAGAGGTTTTTTCTGTTTCAACATCATTTTTCACATATTCTTTCAGCTGTTTTTTGATATTTTCTATAATAAACGCTTCATTTTCTATATGCTTATTTTCTTTTATTACTTTCAAAATTTTTGATATAGGAATTTTTGATGATTTTCTGGTTAATGCATATTCCTCCAGCTTCTCAATATCTTCTTTTTGGAGTATAGGATTTACCTTTACTACCTCCATCCCTTCCATCTCTATATCTATAGTGGATATTACCAGATCCACCGACTTTATATATTCAAAATTTTCCAGCTGATTAAACGGAATTATATCTACAATATTTACTTCAAATCTTTCATTTATATTCTCAGCAAGAAACTGTGAACTGCTGTACCCCAAACCACAGACCAGAAGAATATTTCTCTTTTCTTCGCCCATAAGCTTTTCCTGATTTCTGTTTATTGCCCTTTTAAACATTATTGTAATAAAGGCAATTTCATCCTCATCTATATTTTCATCCAGGAATTCATTTATTACTCCCAGACTCACTCTTGTTTTTTCATAAAGATCAGCATATTCGGATTTTACATCCTCAAGTATGGAAACTTTCAGACTCATTTTGTTTTTTATTCTGTAAATCGCGGGCTTCATATGATTAATCAGCTCTTTTATCAGTATCTGGTCATTTTTGAAATTAATGTCAAATACTTTTGCTGCATCTTCAAGTATTCTTCCCACAAGTGTTTCTATTTTCATCCAGTTTAGATAAAAAGAAAACTTTGTATTGTATGAATAAGACCCCATATAAAAATCCGTAAATATTATCAGGTCTTTTTCTCTGTAATCTATGTCCTCATTCTGAAAAATTTCTTTTATTATCTTATATTCCTCAGTACCTTTTATGAAATTTGAATTGCTTATATCGTCTGTTATAAAATGGCTGTTTCTGTTTCGTATGCTTGTAATAATCATATTTAGCAAAAGGGCGTCATAAGCCTCGTCTGTTATTATTTTTTTTGTTTTCTGCTGTATTTTCAAAAGAATACTTTTATAAAGGTTTATACGCTCATTTTGAAAATATTTTTTCTTTTTTTCAAAGATTAAAAGCTTTACTATTTGCAGATTATTTATGTCTTCTTTTTCTATCTCCTCGATAAAACCGCCGTATTTATGAAGTATATTTATCATCAGCTGTCTTATGCTGCTTTCTTCCCCTGTAAGCATATATCCCTGATTATTGTTAATGTCTATTTTTACATTGAATTCTTTTATTTTTTCATTCATGTCCTTTATATCTTTTCTGAGTGTTGCCTTACTTATCAGCAGTTCGTCAGACAGAGCCTGAAGTGTGAATTTTTCCCTGAAAAGCAGTATTTCCAAAAGAAGTATCTCTATTCTCTCCTCACTTGTAAAAATATATTTCTGCGGAAGTATATTTTTTATAAGAGAAGTCAGCTCCTCTTTATTTATGTTAGAAACCAGTTTTCCCTCTTCCATTTCTATGATATTAGTATTTTTATTGTTTATGAATTCCTCATTTATCTCTTTTATGTCATATCTTATACTTCTTTCAGAAACCTGAAAATATTCAGAGATATATTTTATATCCATAATTTTGTCATTTTGGAAAACAAGATTTAGTATTTCTATATGTCTTTGTTTTAAACTCATTTTAGACACCTCCATATACTCCATTTAATTTATACCTTTATTTTATGTATTTACCAAGATTTAAAGTTTTTCATGAATTAGTGAAAAGAAATTAAGGGGTAAAAAAAATTCTTTCTATATTCTATCAAGCAATGCTTATTGTAAAGAATTTTTTTACACTAACACATGATATCCCTTTTTGTAGACAATGTTTTTATTAATGTAAACTCATTGATTCTTTACTATATATCTGAAATTTTTAAAATTATTATTTCCGGCATTAAGTCTGACAACTTATTCTGATGATACATTCCATAAAAAAATATAATTATTATAAAAGCTTCTTTTATGGCTGTACAAGCAGTTGTAATAATAACTGCGGTATGTTGCTCTTAAGATAATATTTTATTATATTTCAGGGGGTTTTGAAAATGTGCACAAGCTTCACAATACGCAGTAAAAATATCTTAACTGCTATGAATTTTGATAATGCAATGCCTTTTCATATTAAGAAAAATTCAAAAATAATTTCTTATACAAAAATAGGACTGCCAAAAAATGACAGTCCTTATTTATTATTTTACCTCTATTTTTTCCAGTCCTCCATAAGTACTCCACCAAGGTACCGCACTTTTCTCCAGAACATCATTAAGCTCAAGAACATTTTGTTTACCTTCTGTTCTCAGCCATTCCGTCAATCCTTGTAAACCTTTTTCTGCATATACTTTCACACCATTCTGCCATGTTGCTCTTCCGCAGAGTACACCGCTAAAAGGAGTTTTCGCTTCGGCAGCGAGCTTTATCGTCTCACGAAACTGCTCTGCTGTTACACCGGCACTCAGGTAAATAAAAGGCAGTGTAGCAAGATCTGCTGCTTCCTGAAAATGTTTTATGGCTTCTTTTTTAGTATAAGCAGTTTCTCCGTCTGTATATCCCTCTGTAAAGTGTAAATTTATCGGTACTTCCAGTTTCAGTACATCTATACCATACTGCGGTTTTGTAAGCTCCTTGATTGTATTCTTTACTTTATGAGGTTTTATTCTTGCATATTCTATGCTTTTTGCATCTTCTATTTTACTGTCATATGTAACAGGCTCCAGAAAGAAGGGTATGTCTATCCCTTTACATTCTGCTCCCACTCTTTCTATGAAAGCATGCTTTATTTCATTTATTTCTGCCGGTTCGTCAGGATCGTAATAGATCAAAAGCTTTACGGCATTTGCTCCATATTCCTTAATTCTGAGGGCTGATAAATCATCTATCAAATCAGGAAGCCGCCCAGCTTCTGTAGCGTCATATCCTGTTTTTTCATAGGCTATCAATAGTCCTGTATCAGGATTTTTGGCTGTTATTGCTGTAGTTCCGTACTCCAGATCCAGCAATATTGCCGAAGTATATGGTGTAAGCTCTTTTGATACTGCTTCCTTGAATTCTTCTATATCTTCTAATTTTACAGAACTTCCCTTAGCTTTGGAAAGCATTTTTTCTATAGAACCACGCTGGTCAATAGCCAGAGCTTCTATTATTCCATTTTTATTTGACAATCTTTTTAATCCTTCAAACTTTCCTTTTGTAATTTTTACCATTTGAATTCCTCCTAAATTATCAATATATTATTTATTAAAATTAATAATAAACTCTTTGATGTAAAACAATCTGCCAGACAAGAAACTTCCCGGAATTTATCAGCTTAAATTTCAAGTGTAAATTGTAAAAATTTACATTCACAATACTTAAATTATTCCTGTCAGCTCCTGATACAAAGTCTTCGCATAGGTATCTGTCATTCCGCATATATAATCAGTCACCAGAAGAAGTCTCAGATATAGTTTATAGGCAAATAATTTTTCTTCTGATTCGCCTTCGTTATTCTTTATGTATTTTTCAGTATAGTATCTGTAAATATGCATATAATTATCAGAAATAATATTCAAAAACCTTTTGTCTACTCCCTTTAAATATTTTTCATTAAACGGAGTATCATAATACAGCACTGAATTCATAAAGTGTTCAAGAAAAAAGCTGATAATATTATGTGCTGTTATTTCCATCTTTATTATTGCAAATGATCTGTATATCTTTTTTGCCGCAAGCCCTTTCAGTCTTTTTACCAGCTCCTTTGAATTAGTTTCTTCAAAAAGGTCGTATTTATATTCTCCGTGCATGATACTCTCATAATTATTTATAAATGAGCTGACTGCCGAGTTTATCATATAACCCTGTGCAAAAATAATCCATCTCTGTACAGCATACATCTCCGGCTTTTCATAATTCTTCTCTATAGCTCTCTCTTTATAATAAACCAGTTTCTGATAACAGCATAATGAAGGATTCTCTTCATTTTTAAGCGGTTCTACTATTTTTGCAAGATCTTCATATGTAATATAATCCTTTTTGAATCCGTCTTCTATATCAGCTGTAGAATATGCTATATCATCTGCTGCTTCCAGCAAAAATGTAAGCGGATGTCTGCTTATTTTCCCGGTTTTCTTATTTAAAGTACCAGTTTCTTCTATTATTGAGTCAAACAAATCCTTTTCTGCAAAATAATATCCCATTTTTTTATCTTTTATATCACCGCTCTTTTTATTTATTTCAAGTGAGCTTCCCGGATACTTAATCAGGGTATTCAGTAATGCATATGTAAGATTCATACCATTTTCATCAATAAGAAAGTGAAGCTTTGATACCAGTCTTATCGCCTGGGCATTTCCTTCAAAATTCTTGAAATCCTCACACATCTGCGGTGTTAGTATTTCTGACAGCTTTTGCATATTGTTTGTAACGGGATTTTCTATTGTGATTTCATCAAGCTTTTCATTAAACCAGCTTCTTATAGTATCTTCCCCGAAATGTCCGAAAGGAGGATTTCCTATATCATGAAGAAGACCGGCACTTGCAAGGATGTCAGATATAAATCCGGCATCTTCCTGCGTGAATTCCTCATCTATTTTATCATTAATCAGTCTGTTTGATATAGACTGTGCAATTGACTTCGCAAAAGACGACACTTCTATTGAGTGTGTGAGCCTCGTTCTTACAAAATCGTTTTTATCCAGAGGGAAAACCTGAGTTTTATCCTGTAATCTTCTGAAAGAAGCACTTATCAATATACGATGATAGTCCTTTTCAAATTCTGTTCTCAGATCATTATTATTTATGCTTTTATTCCGCCCTCTTCTGCTTTTGCTTTCCTGTGAAAGCAAGTTTTTCCAACTCATTCTATTTGTCATTTTTTATCCTTATATTTCTATATTTTATAACTTGATTATACCACATTTTCATGATTAAGTGACAAATAAATGATTATTAATTTCATATTTCTCTTATTACTCTGCTGTTTCTTACTAATATTCTTCAATTATTGCTTCTAAATATGTTATAATAATATAACTTATAATTTGGAGGGACAATTTTATGAATAACTATGACAGCAGTATAAAATCAATGTATCTTACAATATTTATTCTGGGACTTGTTGAATTACTGTTAGCCTTTGTCGGAATTGCTACATTTATAATAGCTCTTATTTTACAGTCCAAACTCACTGAAGCAGGTAAACCGACTTCTCCTGGAATTAAATTAATGCTCATAGGCAGCGGAATGCACATTAGCATATTCGTTCTCTCATTGGCTTCTATGGTTTCAGGTCTATTTTTTATGGCTCCATTTTTTGGTATCTTTTCTGCAATATTAACTGTTCTTCTTTATATTGCATCATTTGTTATATTAATCATAGGAGCTGTTATGATTTATAAAGAATATGATGCAATCAATTAGACTTAATTTTTATAATTTTATATTCAAAACAAAGTATTTTTAGTTTTGAATATAATATTCTAAATATTGAAAGGAGATTTTTTATGGAAAACAAAGAAAGCATAAAATCAACGTATTTTATAGTATTTATTCTTGGTATTATTGAAACTGTACTGGCATTTTTCGGTGGTCCTCTTGTCGGGATTGCAGTTCTTATAATAGCTCTCAGCCTGCGTTCAAAACTTATAAATGCGGGGGAGCCGGTTACAAATGGGGTTAAGTTAATACTGATTGCCAGCGGGATTCATATCGCCTCTCTTTTACTTTGGATTTTTAACTTTATTATGGGATTTTTGGCTATCGCTGGAATTTTTGTATTTTTTACTTCTTTATTGTACCTGCTTATTGTATTTGGAGTTTTTATTACTCTGATTGTTGCCTGCATCTTTATTTATCAGGAATACAGTGCTATTAAATAAATCTTTTATTTTTATATCGAAAGGGGTATTTTGTGGAAAATAAAGAAAATGTGAAGTCTGCATATCTTACCCTGCTTATTTTGGGTATTATTGAAGCTGTATTAACCCGTTTTGCAGGTAATCTTATCGCTATAGCAGTCTTCATTACTGCTTTGATAATTCGTTCCAAACTTTCTAAAAATGATCCTCCTGTTCCTACACCAGCAGGAATCAAATTTATGCTGGCAGGAAGTGCGGTTCATTTTAGTACTATTATCATTACTTTAATTGGTGTTATGTTTTTTCTTTCAAGCAGGGAATATCAAATGATATTTTCTATGCAAAAATTAATTAATTTTCTTATGGGTACGGCTTTTGTTCTTATTGTTATCGGCTGCATTATGGTCTATAAGGAATACAAGGATATTAGAGCATAAACCATTAAATTGCAAAGGAGATTTTATGGAAAATAATAATGTAAAATCATTATATCTTACATTATTCATTCTTAGTATTATAGAAACAGTATTTTTAATACTTCCTATATTATGTTTACTTGCAATTTTCTTTGATATTGCGATTTTCATAATAATAATGATTTTAAAAACAAGATTTCCTAAAGGTACACTTATGCCTTCCGGATTAAAATTTTTATTAATCTCATGTATCATCCACTTTATTTCTGCTGTTTTATCCGGAATCTCAACAGTACTTGGTTTTATTATAGCTTATGAGGCGGGGTATGCCTTCAGCAATCTTGTTCTTCTGCCTCTAAATATTGTTTATATTTTAGGGCTGATTGCTTCACTGGTTCTGATGATAATCAGCTGTATAAAAATTTATAAAGAATATACCGCTATTAATTAAAAAAAGTGTGTGTGATCTAAATTCTTTACAGCAGCATTAATTCTCTTATATTGGCTGCTACTTATTTTTAACTGTAATATTGTTATTATGTAAAAGTTACTGAATTATTTAATAAAAGCATATAATTGAGACTATCTGACTTTCCAAAAGCCACATGATAGTTTTTTTATTATCCGCTATTTTCCCATATAATAAATAGAAAATACAAACCAAATAAAAAAACCACCCTTAGTTTTCACTAAAAATGGAATTCTTATTATATAAATTATACTAATTCAATTATTGCCATTTCAGAAGAATCTCCTCTTCTTACGTCAGTCTTGATGATTCTAGTGTAACCACCATTTCTTTCAGCATATTTAGGAGCTAATTCCTTAAATATTTTGGCTACTGTTTCTTCATGTCTTAAGAAAGCGAAAGCTGTTCTTCTGTTATGAATACTTCCTTTTTTTCCTAAAGTAATCATTTTTTCAGCAAACTTTCTTAGTTCTTTTGCTCTTGTTACAGTAGTTTCTATTCTTTCATTCTGGATCAGCGATATAGTCATGCTTTTCATCATAGCTTTTCTTTGTGCTGGTCTTCTTCCTAGTTTTCTATATGATTTATTATGATTCATTTTACTTTCTTCCCTCCTTAGATAGAGTTATCGTTTAGGTCAAAGCCTAATTCTTTCATTTTATCTATTATTTCATTTAATGACTTTCTTCCAAGATTCTTGATCTTTAGAAGCTCTGCATAAGTCATTTTTCCTAAATCACCTATTGTATTTACCCCTGCCTTTTTCAGACAGTTATATGATCTGACAGTGAAATCAAGCTCTTCTATCTTCATGTCATCCATATTATTTTCACTTATTACTTCAATACTTGATTCTACTTCATCTTCTGATCTGAATTTTTCCATGCTGTTTCCTATGTTAGTAAACGGATTCAGATGAAAGCTTATCAGCTCTACTGCATATGATAAAGCATCTCTTATTTCTATACTTCCGTCTGTTGTAATATCAAGAGTTAATTTATCATAATCTGTTGCTCTTCCAACCATTGTATCTTCCACTGAGTAGCTGATCTTCTTTATAGGAGTATATATTGCATCTACTGCGATATATCCTATAGGCCAGTTTTCAGTTTCGATTTCTTCAGATACAACAAATCCTTCTCCTGAATCAACCAAAAATTCCATATTTATTTCTCTTTTAGTCGTAATAGTAGCTATCACCTGATCAGGGTTGATTATCTTTAAACCAGGTTCAAGTATTATATCTCTAGCTGTAATTTCTCTTGGTCCTTTTACAGATAAAGACATTTTTTTCTCTCCGGGTTCATCTGATTCTACTACTATTTCTTTTATATTCAGGATAATATCTGTAACAGCTTCTTTTACACCTTCTATAGTAGAAAACTCATTAAGAACACCGTCTATTTTTACTCCTTTTATTGCACTCCCAGGAATTGAAGATAATAGAACTCTTCTTAATGCATTTCCAATAGTAGCTCCATAGCCTCTATATAAAGGTTCTAATGTATAAATAGCATGAAAATCATCAGTTTTATCTTCTTTCAATTTTATACTTTTTGCTATTTTTTCAATTTTTAACAAATTTAATCAACTCCTCGAATTGAAAATTATTATCTTGAATAGAATTCTATTATCATTGCTTCGTTAATGTCAAAATCCACAGCTTCTCTTGTAGGGTTTTCCAATACCTTTGCTGATAAAGCATTCTCATCCAGTGTTAACCATCCTGGTACGCTTTTTTGGTTAAGAGATTCTTTTATTATAGCTAAATCTCTTGATTTTTCTCTTACAGTAATTACATCTCCCTGTTTTACTCTGTAAGAAGCAATGTTAACTCTTTTTCCGTTTATTTCAAGGTGTCCGTGACTTACTAACTGTCTTGCTTGTCTTCTTGTAGTTGTTAGTCCTAATCTATATACTACATTGTCGAATCTTCTTTCAAGATACTGAAGTAATAACTCACCCGTTACTCCTTCTTTTCTTGTTGCTTCTTCGTATAATTTATAAAATTGTTTTTCCATTATTCCATAAACAAATCTAGCTTTTTGTTTTTCTCTTAATTGAATTCCGTAATCTGTTAATTTTTTATTTGCATTTGGTCTTAAGCCTCTTTTTGATTTTTTATTTACGCCTAAAATACTTGGATCAAGACCAAGAGTTCTACATTTCTTAAGAACAGGCTGTCTATCTCTTGCCATCTATCTATTTCCTCCTTATTTTCTTATTTTATGGTCTTCTCTTTTTTGGCGGTCTTGCGCCATTATGAGGTACTGGTGTTATATCAACTATTTTAGTTACTTCTAAACCAGCAGCTTGAATAGATCTTATAGAAGCTTCTCTTCCTGATCCAGGTCCTTTTATTTTTACCTCAACTTGTTTCATTCCGTTTTCCATAGCAGTTACAGCTGCTTGCTCAGCTGCTATCTGTGCAGCAAACGGTGTTCCTTTTTTAGTTCCTTTGAATCCAGACGTTCCGCCTGATTTCCATATAACTACTTTTCCTTCAGTGTCAGTTATAGTTACTACAGTATTATTAAATGTAGAATGTATATATGCTATTCCGTTAGGAATATTTTTTAATTTTTTCTTTTTAGAAGTTACTGATGTCTTCTTAGCCACTTAAAAATTCCTCCTTATATTATTTTTTCTTAGCTACGGCAGCTTTTACCGGTCCTTTTCTTGTTCTTGCATTTGTCTTTGTCTTTTGTCCTCTTACCGGAAGTCCGTTTCTGTGTCTTAAGCCTCTGTAGCTTTTTATATCCATAAGTCTTTTAATGTTAAGTCTTATTTCTTTTCTAAGTTCACCTTCGATTTTGAACTCATCAACGATTGTTCTGATTTGTCCAACCTGCTCTTCTGACAAGTCCTTAACCTTGATATTTTTATCAACATTCGCTTTTTCTAAAATTTTGTTAGCAGTACTTCTTCCTATTCCAAAAATGTATGTCAGTGAAATCTCTACTCTTTTATTTCTAGGAATATCTACTCCTGCGATTCTAGCCAAATCTTTTCCTCCTTAATAATTTTTTCTTAATTTTATTAACCTTCATCAATATGCCTTATGTGATAAAACATAAGAATAAGCTCTACAGCCCAACATACCTTTACAATTTTCATATATATATAAAGACAGTTAAACTCATATTATCCTTGAACCTGTTTATGTTTCGGATTTTCACAGATCACTCTTACTTTTCCGTGACGTTTTATCAATTTACATTTGTCGCATATTGGTTTCACTGATGCTTTTACTTTCATAGAAACTCTCCTTCCACATATTATTTCTTTCTGTAAATTATTCTACCTCTGGAAAGGTCATACGGAGAAATCTCCACTGTTACCTTATCGCCGGGAAGAATTTTTATGTAGTGCATTCTCATTTTTCCTGAGATATGTCCTAGAATCTCGTGTCCGTTCTCCAGCTTTATCTTAAACATCGCATTTGGCAATGCTTCGAGAATTTCGCCCTCTAATTCTATTACGTCTTGTTTTGCCATAAAAAATCACCTCAGATCCTTGTTATTATATCAAATTTATTGAAATTTGTCTATTATTTTTTCTTATGATTTCAAACTTAAAATCAGCGGTTTTCCGTCCACAATAGCAATACTGTGTTCGAAATGCGCAGATCTCTTATAATCTTTTGTTACTGCTGTCCATTGGTCATTAAGTATTCTTACACGATAAGTCCCTACATTTACCATAGGCTCTATAGCAATTACCATTCCTTCTTCTATTTTTGGCCCCAGACCTTTTATTCCATAATTAGGCACCATAGGATCTTCGTGCATCTCTTTTCCCACACCATGTCCGGCAAAATCTCTTACCACTGAAAAACCGTTTTTTTCCACGTATTCCTGTATCGCTGCTGATATATCCCCTATTCTGTTACCTGCCACAGCCTGCTCTATCCCGATTGTTCTTGCATGTTCAGTGACCTCAAGAAGCTTTTTAGATTCTTCATCTATTTCTCCTACGGGAAAAGTCACTGCTGCGTCTCCTACGTAGCCGTCAAGCACTGTTACAGTATCCAGACTTATAATATCTCCCTCTTTCAGCAGCTCGTCAGCTCTTGGTATACCATGAACCACCTTATTATTAATGGAAGTACACAAACTTGCAGGGTAAGGTCTGTTTGTATGACCGCTGCCATAGCCTTTTGTTCCGGGAATTGCACCCTGACTTCTTATATAGTCTTCTGCTATTTTATCCAGTTCTAATGTAGATATCCCCGGTTTTATATACTTCGGAATTATATCTTCATAAAATCTGGCTATTATTTCATTAGCCTTTTTTATTTTCTTTATTTCATCTAAAGTCTTTATAATTGTCATTATGTTCTCCTTATAATGAGTCTAATACTCTTAGAATGTCCTCTGTAATTTTGGCTACTTCCTGTTTTCCGTTGATTATTACTGTTTTCCCAAGGTTTTTATAGTAGTCAAATAAAGGGGACGTTTGCTCTTTGTATGCTTTCAGCCTTGTTTTCACTGCTGTTTCGTTGTCATCTTCCCTTTGGTAGATATCTTCTTCATTTTCATCCACAGGAGGATTATATTTTACATGATATATTTTTCCGGTCTTTCTTGACATTCTTCTCCCGGTAATTCTTTCAAGTATCTCATTGTCATCTACATCAAGAACTACTACCTTATCTATTGTTTTTCCCAGCTTATCCAATATTTTCTGCAATTCTTCAGCCTGATGCAGAGTTCTCGGAAACCCGTCAAGTATAAATCCTTTTCCGCAATCTTCCTTTGCAAGTCTTTCTTCTACTATTCCAATTGTTACATCATCAGGAACAAGCTGTCCGTCATCCATATATGTCTTCGCTTTTTTTCCTAGCTCCGTACCATTGGCTATAGCCGCTCTAAACATATCTCCAGTTGATATCTGCGGTATTCCGTATTTTTCAACAAGTAACTTTGCCTGTGTTCCTTTTCCTGCCCCCGGCGCTCCAAATAAAATAATATTCATACTCTACCTATCCTTCCTGTTTTTTGTCCCTTTATCATACTCTTCAAAAATTATATTTTAGCAACCCTGCTGAAAATTCAGTATTTTGAAGAAATCTATTTTATTTCTTAAAAGTCACTTACAAAATATAGAATATTTATAAATTTATTTAAAAAATAAAATAAAAAGCTGGGGCTTATATCTTATTTTGATATAAACCCTTTGTAACTTTTTACTGCTAAATGTGAATCTATTTGTTGTAGTAAATCTACTGCTACCCCTACCAGGATCAGTAAGCTTGTTCCACTCATCAGTACCGGCATTTTCAGGAAATAACCAAAGAAAATATTTGGCAGTACACCTAAAACTGCTAAGAATACAGCACTTCCAAAAGTAATTCTCGTAGCTACCCCTTCAAGATAATCTACAGTTTCACTTCCGGGTCTTTTTCCAGGCACTGTTGCTCCTCCCTGCTTTAAGTTATCTGCTACTTTTTCTGGATCAAAAACTATTGATGTATAGAAAAATGCAAATAATACCACAAGGACTGCATAAAGCACAAGATATCCGACTCCTGTCTGAGAAAACAGATTTTTTAGTTTGGCATTCAGACTTGGATCTTTTACCAGACTAATTAATACAGACGGCACTGCCATCAATACTGAAGCAAAGATTATAGGCATTACCCCTGACATATTTATTTTTAACGGCAGAAAAGTTTTCTGTCCTACGCTGCTTCTTCCTGTTCTGCCTTTTCCCACGTACTGAATAGGTATTCTTCTTTCAGCAAGCTGTATGAGTACTATTACTGCTATTAAGATCACAAACAATACTATTGTTATCAGCATTAAAACAAGACCCATTCCCCCGCTTGTTGACAGATTTTTCCCTATCTGATACATTTCAGCAGGCAATCTTGATACTATACTCAGGAATATAAGCATAGAAGTTCCGTTTCCGATACCTTTTAATGATATTCTCTCTGCTACCCACATCAGGAATGCAGTACCGCCGGTCATCAATGTTACAGTTACCAATGTAAACATCGGTCCCGGTTCGTATACAAGCTGCTGCTGCTGCAAAAGAATAGTCAAACCAAAAGACTGTGCAATTGCTACACCTATTGTAAGATATCTTGTCCACTGTGTAACTTTTTCTTTTTCCTTACCGCCCTCTTTTTGCATCTCCTCTAATTTTGGCACAACTACCCCGAGTAGCTGGAAAATTATTGACGAGTTAATATAAGGTATTATCCCTAAGGCGAACATAGAGGCATTTTGAAATCCCCCGCCCGAAAAAGTATTAATAAATCCTGCAAGCGAGTTTCCCTGCATTGCGCTGGAAAGTCTGCTTACATCTATTCCCGGTACCTGAATATGAACTCCTACTCTGGCAACCAAAAACATAATTAGTGTAAATACTACTCTTTTTCTAAGCTCAGGAATTTCAATTATAGATTTTACTTTATGAACCACTTCTTCTACTAAAGTCAAGTTATCACCTCATTCTCAAGAAAAAGTAAGATATTCTTACTTTTCCTCTTTTTTATTGTTCCCGGCAACAGTAGAATAAGATTTTATTTCTAAAATTTCTACTTTTCCCCCAGCTTTTTCCACTAATTCCTTAGTTTTTTCAGAAATTCTGTGAACTTTGAAATTTAATTTTTTAGTAACTTCTGCTTCTCCGATGATTTTCAGAATACTTTTGAAATCTTTTTCTTTTACATAAGAATCGATATTTTCTTCAAGATATTCCTTTACTAATTTTCTACCTTTAAGGTTTCTTAGTTTTTCATCGCTGTATTTTTTTATGAATCTGGCATTTTTTATGATTCCGTTATCTGCTAATGTAGCAATACTAACTTCTTCTCCATCTTCAAATCTGTTTACTATATCTTTAATATTTAATACTATTAAATCTTTTTTAAATGGTGAATTACTGAACCCTCTTTTTGGAATTCTTCTGATCAAAGGCATTTGTCCGCCTTCAAAAGCTGGAGATACATAACTTCCTGATCTCTGCTTCTGACCGTTGTGACCTTTTCCGGCTGTTTTTCCCCAACCAGATCCGTGTCCTCTTCCTACTCTTCTTCTTCCTTTTTTCGAACCCTCTGAAGGTCTTAACTCATTTATGTTCATCCTAAACCTCCTCTACTTGAAGTAAATAAGAAACTAATTTTATTTTTCCTTCTATATCCGCTGTTTTTTCATGTAATGCACTGTGCCCTATTTTTCTCAGGCCAAGTGATTTAACAGTTTCGACATGGTTAGGTTTTCTTCCATTAATTCCTTTTACTAGCGTTACTCTAATTTTAGACATTAATTTTACCTCCTAGCCTTATCCTAAAATCTCATCTACTGATTTTCCTCTTAATCTTGCTACTTCTTCTACGCTTCTTAACTGCTTTAATCCTTCGATTGTAGCTCTTGCCACATTATCTTTATTTTTTGATCCTCTTATTTTAGTAAGTACATCATGTACACCAACAAGCTCCAGAATTTCTCTTGCTGCTGATCCGGCGATAACTCCTGTTCCTTTCGATGCAGGTTTTAATAATACACTTGTTGAATTATATTTACCTATTTGATCATGTGGAAGTGTTCCACCTTTTAAAGATACAGTTACAAGATTTTTTTTCGCATTAGCTACCGCTTTCTTGATAGCATCAGGTACACCATTAGCTTTTCCTAGTCCTATACCTACTTTTCCTTTTTCATTTCCTACAGCCGCTAAAACAGAAAAAGATATTCTTCTTCCTCCTTTTACCGTCTTAGAAACTCTGTTTATTCTTAAAAGACTTTCTTTATATTCACTTTGTTTAGTCTCTCTAGGTTCTCTAGCCAAAACAAGTCCTCCTTTTTTCTAGAATTTTAATCCTGCTTCTCTTGCAGCATCTGCTAGGGCTTTCACTCTACCAGTATAAACATATCCTGATCTGTCGAATACCACTTCAGTGATTCCTTTGTCTATTGCTCTTTTTGCTATTGCTTCGCCTATTTTTTTAGCAGCATCCATATTTCCGCCTTTAGCTATATCGGCTTTTAGTTCTTTGTCAATACTTGACGCAGATGCAATAGTTTTTCCAGTTGAATCATCTATTACTTGAACAAAAATATTAGTTAAGCTTCTGAAAACAGATAATCTAGGTCTTTCAGCAGTTCCAACTATTTTGTTTCTGATTCTACCGTGCTTTTTTTGTCTAGCTTTATTTCTATTTAATTTTTTTACCACTATGAACTACCTCCTATCCTTTCTTACCTTCTTTTCTTCTTATTTGCTCATCAGCATATTTTACACCTTTTCCTTTGTATGGTTCAGGCGGTCTTTTTGCTCTGATATTAGCGGCAATCTGCCCTACTAATTCTTTATTTATACCTTCTACTGATATTTTTGTATTTCCTTCTACTTTAAAAGTGATTCCTTCTACAGGTTCTATTTCTACCGGATGAGAAAATCCTAATGATAATGTTAACCCTTTTCCTGCTGCCTGTACTCTGTATCCTACTCCCACAAGCTCTAATTTTTTCTCAAATCCTTGGTTTACACCAACAATCATATTATTCAAAACTGCTCTTGTTGTTCCGTGTAGTGCTCTGATATCTGGCAGATCATTTGGTCTTGTTACATTTATTTCACCATTCTCTACTTTTACAGTTATCTCCGGGCTGAATTCTCTTTCTAACTGTCCTTTAGGTCCTTTTACGGTTATCTTATTACCTTCCTGCTTCAATTCAACTCCGCTAGGTATAGTTATAACTTTTCTACCTACTCTTGACATTTATTTTTCCTCCTAATATATAAAATGCGTAAATTACCACACGTAGCAAAGAACTTCTCCGCCTACGCTATGCTTTCTGCATTCCTTGTCTGTAATAACACCTTTTGGTGTTGAGACAATTGCAATTCCCAATCCACCTAATACCTTAGGTAAATCTTCCACACCTGAATAAACTCTTCTTCCAGGTTTTGATATTCTTTTTAGTCCTTTTATTACATTTTCACCGTCAACATATTTCAGTGAAACGACTACATCTTTTTTAGAACCATCTTCTTTTATTTCAAAATCTTTTATATATCCTTCATTTTTCAATATGTTAGCTATTCCAAGTTTCATATTTGAATAAGGAATTTTAACATTTTCATGCTTAGCACTATTAGCATTTCTAATTCTTGTAAGCATATCTGCAATAGGATCTGTTAAGTTCATTAAATGTGCCTCCTTTCAATTTTTACCAGCTTGATTTTTTTATCCCAGGAATTAATCCTTCTCCTGCTAATTTTCTGAATACAACTCTTGAAACACCAAATTCTCTCATGTATCCTCTTGGTCTTCCATTTACCATACATCTGTTTCTAAGTCTAGTCGGTGATGCATTTCTAGGTAATTTAGCAAGCTCTTTTATTGCTTCTCTGTCGCCTTTTCTGATTCTTTCTTTCAGCTCGGCTCTTTTTGCTGCATATTTTTCTACAGTTTTTGCTATTTTAAGGTTTTTTTCCATCATTGCTACTTTAGCCATCTTGTTTCAACACCTCCTTATTTTTGGAATGGCATACCGAATGCTGCCAGTAATGCTTGTCCTTCTTCATCTGTTTTTGCTGTAGAAACAATAGTTATTCCCAATCCAAACATTTTATCTACTTTATCGATTTCTATTTCAGGGAAAACTATCTGTTCTCTTATTCCTAAAGTATAGTTACCTCTTCCGTCAAATCCTTTTTTAGAAACTCCCTCGAAATCTCTAACTCTTGGAAGGGCTACTGTTACTAATCTATCTAAAAATTCATACATTTTTTCTTTTCTAAGAGTTACCATTGTACCGATCTTCTGACCTTCTCTTAATTTAAATCCTGCCTCAGATTTCTTTGCTTTTTTGGCAACAGGTTGCTGTCCTGTAATTATTTTAAGATCGTTCATTGCTGCATCTAGTAATTTTGCATTTCCAGCTGCTTCACCAACTCCGATATTTACGATTATTTTATCCAATTTCGGTACTTCCATTACATTTTTCAGGTTTAATTCCTTAAATAATGCAGGTACAATCTCTTCTCTATACATAGCATAGAATCTTGGTATATATTTTTCAGCCACTGTGTATTATCCTCCTTCCTATATTTCTTTTCCAGAAACTACTGAAATTCTTACTTTTTTATCATTTTTGATTTCTTTTCTTACTCTAGTACCTTTTTTTGCTTTTTCATCCCAAAGCATTACTTTTGATGCAAAAATAGGCATTTCTTTCTCTACAACTTCACCTTGTGGGTTCATTTGATTAGGTTTAATATATTTCTTTCTTACATTTACACCCTCAACAACTACTTTTCCTGTGCTTCTCATTACTCTTAGCACTTTTCCCACTTTATCCTTGTCTCCTGGCTTTTCAGCAGCATCCTTTGATCTTCCGCTTACTACTACTACCATATCTCCTGTTTTCACATGTAATTTTTTAGGTACTGATTTTACTTTTGATTTTATCACAGCAAATCCTCCTTCCTATAATACTTCTGGTGCAAGAGATACTATTCTCATAAAGTTTTTCGCTCTCAATTCTCTTGCCACTGGGCCAAATATTCTTGTTCCTCTTATTTCAAGGTTAGCGTTTAATACAACTGCTGCGTTGTCATCAAACTTTATATATGAACCGTCTGCTCTTTTTAATTCTTTTCTTGTTCTTACTACAACTGCCTTAACGACATCTCCCTTTTTTACGTTTCCATTAGGAATAGCTTCTTTAACAGAGGCTACTACGATATCTCCGATTCTTCCGAATCTTCTTCTTGATCCGCCAAGAACTCTGATTACCATAATTTTTTTGGCACCCGTATTATCAGCAACATTAAGTACTGTTTGTTGTTGAACCATCCTAATCCTCCTCTCTACTTAGCTCTTTCTAAAATAGTTACTACTCTCCATCTTTTGTCTTTGCTTAATGGTCTAGTTTCCATTATTCTCACTTTATCTCCGACTTTACAATCGTTATTTTCATCATGTGCTTTATGTTTTTTTGAAACTTTTAGTC
The DNA here is from genome assembly GCF_000024405.1 of Sebaldella termitidis ATCC 33386. Classification (NCBI taxonomy): domain Bacteria; kingdom Fusobacteriati; phylum Fusobacteriota; class Fusobacteriia; order Fusobacteriales; family Leptotrichiaceae; genus Sebaldella; species Sebaldella termitidis. Next base: position 4,223,281 of record NC_013517.1, read on the forward strand.
TTTTTTTGTATAATTTATGGAATTTCATTGTTTCTTCAAGAACAACTACAGTTTTTTCCATTTTATCAGAAACAACTATACCTTCTCTAACTTTTCTATAGTTACGTTTGATTTCCACAGTCTACCTCCTTCAATTATCCATTTTTCTTTTCAGTAAGTATTGTTTTTATTCTTGCTATTGTTCTCTTCATATCTCTGATTTTAGCTGTATTTTCTAATTGTCCCAAAGAGTGCTGAAATTTCAAATTAAACAATTCCTCTTTTAAATCTTTTTCCTGTGATATTAATTCATCGATAGACAAATCTCTAATTTCTTTAGATAACATTAATTATCACCACCCATTTCTTCTTTTTTTACAAATCTACATTTTATAGGCAGTTTGTGAGCAGCTTTTCTTAATGCTTCTTTTGCTCTTTCTTCAGGTACTCCGCCAACTTCAAACATAATTTTGTCTCTTTTTACTACTGCTACCCAACCTTCAGTGTTTCCTTTACCTTTACCCATTCTTGTTCCTTCTGGTCTTTTTGTATAAGGCTTATCAGGAAAAATTCTGATCCAAATTTTTCCTTCCCTTTTGAAGGTTCTATTTATAGTTACCCTGCACGCTTCGATTTGTCTTGATGTTATCCATCCAAATTCCTTTGCAGCAAGTCCGTATTCACCAAAATCTACATTGTTTCCTTTTGTAGCAACTCCGCCGATTTTTCCTCTGAATTGCTTTCTGTATTTCGTTCTTTTAGGTATTAACATTATGCATTTCCTCCTTCCTTCTTGCTAGGAAGTACTTCTCCATTAAATATCCATACTTTAATCCCTAATGCACCGTATGTAGTAAATGCAGTAGCTGTAGCATAGTCAACATCAGCTCTTAAAGTGTGTAATGGTACTCTTCCTGATAATGTCCATTCGCTTCTTGCGATTTCTGCTCCGTTTAATCTTCCAGAAACAGCTATTTTGATCCCTTTTACTCCTGATTTTTCTGCTCTTTGTATTGCCTGGCTTACAGCTCTTTTATAAGCAACCCTTTTTTCTATTGCTGTGGCTATACTTTCAGCAACTAACTGTGAATTTTTATTAGGATTTTTTACTTCCTGTACTTTTACCTGCACTTTTTTCCCAGTCAGATTTTCTATTTTTCCTTTTAATGCTTCGATTTCTGCACCTTTTCTACCTATTAATATCCCGGCTTTCCCTGTATCTATTATTATAGTAAGTTCAGTCGGTGATGTTCTTTCTATCTGAATGCACGAAACTCCGGCATGATAATAATTCTTTTTAATAAATTCTCTTATTTTCAGGTCTTCGTGAAAATTATTTAAATATTCCTTACCTTCAGCAAACCATTTAGAATCCCATGTTCTAGTAATTCCTAATCTAATTCCCCTAGGATCAACCTTTTGTCCCACAGAAATACCTCCTTAATTAATTTCTTTCGCTCACTTCCACTGTAATATGAGCTGTTGGCTTTCTTATTATATCCGCTCTTCCCATAGCTCTTGGATTTACTCTTTTTAGTACCGGTCCTTTGTCTATAAGTATTCTTGATACATATAGCTTATCAGGATCCATTCCAAAGTTATGTTCTGCATTTGCTATAGCAGATTTCAATGTTTTCTCTATATAAACTGCTGCCTTTTTATTTGTAAATTTAAGCATTGCTAACGCCGGTAAAGCGTCTTTTCCTCTTACTATGTCAGCTACTAACCTAGCTTTCTGAGGACTTAATCTTTGATAACGAAGTTTTGCTACCACTGCCACGATAGGCCTCCTTTCCAACCCTTACTATTTTCTCTTGTCTTTTTTTGCATCTTTTCCGTGTCCGTAAAACGTTCTAGTAGGTGCGAATTCTCCTAATTTATGTCCCACCATCTCTTCAGTTACATAAACTGGTATATGTTTTTTTCCGTTATATACTGCAAAAGTTTGTCCAATAAATTGTGGAAAAATTGTTGATCTTCTTGACCATGTCTTAATTACTTGCTTTTTCTCACCCATTGCTTCTACTTTTTTTAGTAAGTATCCATCAACAAATGGTCCTTTTTTTAATGAACGAGCCATTTAGTTCCTCCTTGCTAATTTAGATTTATTTTTTTCTTTTTCTTACTATAAATTTATCGCTTAATTTCTTACCTCTAGTTTTCTTACCTAATGTTGGTTTACCCCAAGGTGTAACAGGAGATTTTCTTCCTATCGGCGATCTTCCTTCTCCCCCTCCGTGCGGGTGATCTACCGGATTCATCGCTGATCCTCTAACATGAGGTTTTCTTCCTAAGTGTCTGTTTCTTCCTGCTTTACCTAATGATACAAGCGAATGTTCTGAATTTCCTACAGAACCTATAGTGGCTGTACATTCTCTGTGTATTAGTCTTAATTCTCCAGATGGAAGTTCCACGTGTGAGTAAACTCCGTCTTTTGCTACCAGTCTTGCAGATGTTCCTGCTGATCTTGCCAGCTGTCCGCCTTTTCCGGGTATTAGTTCCACATTATGAATAACTGTACCTATCGGTAAGTCTTTTAATTTTAATGCATTTCCAGGTTTGATTTCCGCACCTTCTCCAGATAACACAGTATCTCCCTTTTTCAGACCGTTTGGAGCAAGAATATATCTTTTTTCTCCGTCAGCATAGTGTAAAAGAGCAATATTTGCAGTTCTGTTAGGATCATATTCTATTGTTGCTACCTTTGCAGGCACTCCGTTTTTATCTCTTTTCCAGTCAATTACTCTGTAAAGTCTTTTATGTCCTTTGTGTCTGTTTCTTCCAGTTCTGTGACCGTAGTTATCAATCCCGTAAGATGAATTTAACGGTTCTACTAATGATTTTTCCGGTCTTACTTTATCCAGATCATTATTGACTAATATAGACATATGCCTTGTACCATTAGTCATTGCTTTTAATTTTTTAATTGGCATATTAATACTTCCCTCCGTGTTATTTATTTATTTTATTAAAATTCAAATCCTGCGATTTCGTCTCCGTCTTTAAGCTTAACCATAGCTTTTTTTACTATAGGTGTTTTATACATAGAAAATCTGAATCTTTTATTTTTAGATTTTACTGTAAGTGTATTTACGCTTACTACTTTTACATCAAATAATTTTTCCACTGCCTGTCTGATTTCGATTTTATTTGCTCTTCTGTCTACTTCGAAAACATATTCATTATTTTCTCTTCTGATCATTTCACCTTTTTCAGATTTAACAGGTCTTTTGATTACATCAAATATATTCATATTATGCTAGCACCTCCTCGATCTGTGCAAGTGCTTCTCTTGTCATGATTATTTTGTCCTGTTTCAATAACCAGTAAACACTTAACTCATTTGGCATTAGTACATATGATTTTTCTATATTTCTTATAGACAGATATGCGTTATATTCATTCTCTATATATAAGTCATTTAGTATGTAAAGCTGTTTTGCCCCTGCCATATCTAATTTTTTAGAAAAATCAATAATTGTTTTTGTTTTTGGTTTTTCCAGTTCAAAAGCATCTATTATAATGATTTCTCCCTTATTAACCTTAGCTGATAAAGCTGATCTTATAGCTAATTTTCTTACTTTTTTATTTACTTTTTTTACATAGTCTCTTGGTTTCGGTCCGTGTGAAACACCGCCGCCAACCATGTGAGGAGCTCTTGTCGAACCTTGTCTTGCTCTTCCAGTACCTTTTTGTCTGAAAGGCTTTCTTCCTCCACCTCTTACTTCAGCTCTAGTTTTTGTAGAAGCTGACCCTTGTCTTACTTCTGCTAGTTCTGCAGTTAATACTTCGTGCATTACTGCTTTGTTAGGCTTTATACCAAATATTTCTTCCTTTACATCGACAGTTCCTGCTTTTGTACCGTCAATAGTATATATATCTAAAACTGGCATTTTGTCCTCCTCTCTTTCTTCTCAATTAGTATTTTTTCACTGATTTTTTTATTACTAAATATCCGTTTTTAGGACCCGGTATTGCACCTTTTACTAATAAAAGATTATTTTCCACATCAAATTTTACTACTCTCAGGTTTTGAACAGTAACATTTTCATTTCCTAATCTTCCTGCCATTTTCTTACCTTTTGGTACATTACTGTTTGATGCGGCACCGCCGGCATTCGATCCTCCAAGTCTGTGGTTTCTAGAAACCCCGTGAGTTGCTCTGTTTCCTCCGAAGTTATGTCTTTTCATAACCCCTGCTGTTCCTTTACCTTTTGAAGTTCCCGAAACATCTACAAACTCTATTCCTTCGAATGAATCTACTTTGATTTCCTGTCCTAATTCATAGCTATCTAAATTATCAGTTCTGAATTCTTTTAAGAATTTTTTTGGAGTTACTCCTGCTTTTTTAAATACTCCCATTTCTGGCTTTATAGTATTTTTTTCTTTCTTTTCGTCGTAACCTAAAGTTAATGCGTTATATCCGTCTTTTTCGACGTTCTTTTTCTGGATAACAAAGTTCGGTCCTGCTTCTATAACAGTAACAGGTATTAATTTTTCACCTTCAAATATTTGTGTCATCCCTATTTTTTTTCCTAGTAACATTATTTTTCCTCCTTAATATATTGGTTGACTGCTCTTTTTTATAAGCCAACTTGTATTAAGCCTATAATTGCTTTATCTCGATTCCTACACCCGACGGCAGACTTAATGAAGTTAATGCTGAAATTATTTGTTGACTAGAGTTTTTGATTTCCACAACTCTTCTGTGAACTCTCATTTCAAACTGCTCTCTTGAATCTTTATTTACATGCACTGATCTTAATACTGTGTATTTCTTTGTCTTAGTTGGTAAAGGAAGGGGCCCAGTTACCTCTGAGCCATTCTTCTTAACAACTTCAGCTATTTTCTTTGCTGATTGATCCAGCAATTTATGATCATACGATTTAAGATATATTCTTAATTTATCCAAAGTTTTTCCCTCCTACTTAATAAACTATTTCGTAATAGTAGCAACTACACCAGAAGCAACTGTTCTTCCGCCTTCTCTGATGGCGAATCTTAATCCTTCTTCCATTGCTATTGGGTGGATTAATTCTACTGTCATTTCTATGTTATCTCCAGGCATTACCATTTCAATACCTTCTGGCAGATTTACCATTCCTGTTATATCTGTCGTTCTGAAATAGAACTGCGGTCTGTATCCTGTAAAGAATGGTGTATGTCTTCCGCCTTCTTCTTTTGTCAATACATATACTTCTGATTTAAAGTTAGTATGTGGTGTTATTGATCCCGGCTTAGCTAGTACCTGTCCTCTTTCCACATCCTCTTTCTTTGTTCCTCTTAATAATGCTCCGATATTATCTCCTGCTTCTCCTGAATCTAATAACTTTCTGAACATTTCTACTCCTGTTACTGTTGTCTTTGTTGTAGGTCTTATTCCTATGATCTCTACTTCTTCTCCAACATTAACTTTTCCTCTTTCTACTCTTCCTGTTACTACTGTTCCTCTTCCTGTTATAGTAAATACATCCTCTATTGGTAATAGGAACGGCTGATCTACCGGTCTTTCAGGTGTTGGTATATATGAATCCACTGCATTCATTAATTCCATTATTGCATCTATCCATTTTTCTTCTCCGTTTAACGCTCCTAATGATGATCCTTGTATTACCGGTATATCGTCTCCAGGGAATCCATACTCTGTTAGTAATTCTCTTACTTCCATTTCTACTAATTCCAATAATTCTTCGTCATCTACCATATCTACTTTGTTTAAGTATACTACGATATAAGGAACTCCAACCTGTCTTGCAAGCAGGATATGTTCTCTTGTCTGAGGCATTGGACCGTCAGCTGCTGATACTACTAAGATTGCTCCATCCATTTGTGCTGCTCCTGTTATCATGTTCTTTACATAATCCGCATGGCCTGGACAGTCTACGTGTGCGTAGTGTCTTGCTTCTGTTTCATACTCTATGTGAGCTGTATTTATTGTTATTCCTCTTTCTCTTTCTTCAGGTGCCTGGTCAATATTTTCAAAATCTACTTTTTGAGCCAGTCCTTTATCCGATAATACTTTTGATATTGCTGCTGTTGTTGTTGTTTTTCCGTGATCTACGTGACCGATTGTTCCCACGTTTACGTGTGGTTTACTTCTTTCGAATTTAGCTTTTGCCATTCTACTCTTCCTCCTAAAAATTTAAAATTTTATTTTAAAGGCTTATCCTTTTCTTTCAGTTATTATTTGATTAGCTATGTTTGTAGGCACTTGCTCATATTTTTCAAATTCCATTGAATATGATGCTCTACCTTGTGTTTTTGATCTTAAGTCAGTTGCATATCCGAACATTTCTGATAACGGTACAAATGCGTTTATTATCTTTGCTCCGTTTCTGTCTGTCATCCCTGAAACCTGACCTCTTCTTGAGTTAAGATCTCCTATTACGTCTCCCATGTACTCTTCCGGAGTAGTTACTTCTACTTTGAAGATAGGTTCAAGTAATATTGGAGTTGCTTTTCTCATACCGTCTTTTACCGCCATCGATCCTGCGATTTTAAATGCCATTTCGCTCGAATCCACTTCATGGTAAGTTCCGTCATATAATGTTACTTTTACATCCTGCACAGGATATCCTGCAACTACTCCTGCTTCCATAGCTTCCTGTATCCCTTTGTCTACTGCAGGAATATATTCTCTCGGGATTGCTCCCCCTGTAATTTTGTTAATGAACTCATAACCTTTTCCGTTATTTGGTTCTACTATTATCTTAACGTGTCCGTATTGTCCTCTACCACCTGATTGTTTTGCATACTTAGTTTCTACATTAGCTTCGCCAATGATAGTTTCTCTGTAAGCAACCTGCGGTTTACCGACATTTGCTTCTACCTTAAATTCTCTTTTCATTCTGTCTACCAGAATTTCCAAGTGTAACTCACCCATACCGGCTATTAGTGTCTGCCCTGTTTCCTGATTAGTTGTTACCTTGAAAGTAGGATCTTCTTCTGCAAGTTTAGATAGTGCTGTTCCCATTTTTTCTTGGTCAGCTTTTGTTTTAGGCTCTACAGCAACCTGGATAACCGGATCTGCGAATTCCATTTTTTCAAGTATAATCGGAGCTGATTCATCACAAAGTGTATCTCCTGTAGTAGTATCTTTCAATCCTACTGCTGCTGCTATATCCCCAGCGTGAACTTCATCTTTTTCTTCTCTCTTGTTAGCATGCATCTGAAGGAGTCTTCCCATTCTTTCTTTCTTACCTTTAGTAGAGTTTAGTACATAAGAACCTTTTTCAAGTATTCCTGAATACACTCTGAAGAAAGCAAGCTTTCCTACGAAAGGATCTGTCATGATCTTAAATGCTAAGGCTGCGAATTTTTCATCATCAGATGGTTTTCTTGTGATTTCTTCATCTGTTTTAGGGTTAGTTCCTTTTACTTCCCCTACATCTTCAGGTGAAGGCATTATTTCTACTACTTTATCAAGTAAAGGCTGTATCCCTTTGTTTTTAAATGCTGTTCCGCATACACAAGGTACTACTATTCCTTCAATTGTAGCTTTTCTTAATGCTTTTATCAGTTCTTCCTCTGTAATTTCTTCTCCGCTGAAAAATTTCTCCATTAACTCATCATCAGTTTCAACGATAGATTCTATCATGTATTCTCTTGCTTCTTTAGCTTTATCTGCTAATTCCGCTCTTATTTCTTTCACATCATAGTTTGCACCCATTGTTTCATCTATGAAAAGTAATTCCTGCATTTTTATTAAGTCAATTACACCTTCAAAAGCTTCTTCAGCTCCTATTGGAAGCTGTATTGGAAGTGCGTTTCCTCCAAGCTTTTCTTTAATGTCATTTACACACATGTCAAAGTCGGCACCGACTCTGTCCATTTTATTAAAGAATGCCATTCTTGGAACTTTGTATTTATCAGCCTGTCTCCACACTGTTTCAGACTGCGGCTGAACTCCGTCAACTGCAGAAAAAACCGCAACAGCACCATCTAATACTCTTAGAGATCTTTCTACCTCTACTGTAAAGTCCACGTGACCTGGTGTGTCTATTATGTTAATTCTGTGATTTTTCCAGAAACAAGTAGTCGCAGCAGATGTTATTGTGATTCCTCTTTCCTGCTCCTGTTCCATCCAGTCCATTGTAGCGGCACCTTCGTGTACTTCTCCTATTTTATGTGTAACTCCTGTATAAAATAAAATTCTCTCTGTTGTTGTTGTTTTCCCGGCATCTATATGTGCCATGATTCCGATATTTCTTGTGTCTTTCAAAGCAACTTCTCTTGCCATTTTTAAAATATCCTCCTTGTCTTAAAGTTACCATCTATAATGTGCGAAAGCTCTGTTTGCTTCTGCCATTTTATAAGTGTCATCTTTCTTTTTCATAGCTCCGCCTTCATTGTTAGCAGCTGCTATTATTTCTTTTCTTAATTTTTCTATCATACCGTATTCTTTTCTTTCTCTTGAGTATCTGATAAGCCATCTGATAGCCAGAGCTTGCTGTCTCTCTACTCTTACTTCAACCGGTACTTGGTATGTAGCTCCACCGATTCTTCTTGATCTTACCTCTAGCTGCGGTTTCAAATTTTCCATTGCTTTTCTAAATACTTCTATACCTTCTTCATTAGTTTCAGCTGTAATTTGATCTAATGCAGTATAGAAAATACTTTCTGATATAGATTTCTTACCATCATACATAAGGCTGTTAATAAATTTAGTTACTAATTTATCTCCATATCTTGAATCTGGTAATACATCTCTTCTTTCGGCTCTTCTTCTTCTTGACATGCCTAAAGTTACCTCCTAATCTTATTTTTTATCTTTCTTAGTTCCGTATCTTGATCTTGCCTGTTTTCTGTTTACTACTCCTGCAGTATCCAGCGCACCTCTGATTATCTTATATCTTACCCCCGGTAAATCTTTTGTTCTTCCTCCTCTGATTAACACAATCGAGTGTTCCTGTAAGTTATGCCCAATTCCAGGTATGTAAGCAGTTACTTCAATACCATTTACTAATTTAACCCTTGCTACTTTTCTTAATGCCGAGTTTGGTTTCTTAGGTGTAGTAGTATATACTCTTACACAAACTCCTCTTTTTTGTGGGTTACCTTTTAGAGCTGGTGATTTTTTCTTTTTTTCCGAAGTTGATCTCCCGTGTCTAACTAATTGATTAATAGTAGGCATTTTTCCTCCTCCCAAATTTTTAATTTTAGATTTTATATATGAAAAATATCATTAACAAAATTACACAAAAATTGCCATGATTTTTAGTCATAACTTAGTTAGTTTACACCATTTCAGTTCCAATGTCAAGAATATTTCAGCTATTATTTTCAAATTTATCTTATATGTTATATATTTTTTATATCATTATGATATATCAATTATATAGTTTTTTATTTTCAGTATTTCTATTATGTTTCAACACATTTTTTTATTTTATAAAATAAAATTTTTTTAGTATATTTTCAAAACAATGCAGCAGTCTGTTTATTTTTTATTTGAGCATTATTCTATTAAAAAAGGGAAATGCACCAAAGTTTTCTCCAGATACATTTCCCTGTTATTTTTACATCTTATTTTTACTTTCCGTCATACATAAATTTTCCTATATCAATAAACTCTCTTACATTTTCTACTCTTCTTGTTATTATCTGTCTTTTTTCATTTTTTGACCCGTAGTTTGTAATGATTTCCAGTCTGATTATTACAGGCTCTCTCAAAGTCTGCGACTGATCTGCATAATACTCCACCTTTATTTCATACTCACCTTTTTTGGCTTTCTTTATAAGAAGCTCTTCAGGCCCGTATCTGAATGTAGTATGGTTATAAATAACTGCATTATTATCAGGCGTCTGTGAATTACTGTAATAAACTCTCACTCCGTCAGGCTGTGTCAGCCACAAATCTATTTCCTGGTTATCCTTTGACCAGTCCAGCACCACCCTGTAATCTACAGGCATCGGATAAATCAGTCTTTTATCTATCATGTTTGTATTCAGCTTGTTTTTATTTTTTTCTATAAGGTTATTCATTTCATTTATTACTATCCCTTTTAATTCCAGTTCATTCGGAGTTCTTTTCTCCAGTATGCTGTTCATCAGCTCAAGCGCTTTCTGCTTTTCTCCGTTTATTTCATAGGCTATGGCCAGATCCCGTATCGACTGGAGATCCTCTCCCTTTAGATCCAGAACTTTTTCAAATATTTTTACCGCAAGTCCGTTATCTCCTGTTTCCAAAAGCTTATATCCGAGAATTCTGTAATACTCATGGTTTTCCAAAGACAGCTCCGGTATATTTGTCAATACTTTCAGAGCCGTATTTCTCTGATTGTTCTTAATCAGATAATCAGCTGTATCTATGTAGAAGAAAGGATTTTTTCCATATTTTGTTTTCATTTCCAGATATTTTTCATAAATATTTTCCGGTTTTACTTTTTTATATTCATTAATATATTCACTGTTTCTGTCCTTATCCTCATAAACAATTACTCTCAGATTTTTTCCGCCTGTGTCTTTACTGCCGACAGCTGTTTCATCCTGTTTCATATCAGAATAAGCAGCCTTTCCGCTTGAAGTCACAGCCGATTTATTTAAAGCCGGTTCACTCTGCATTTCGGCAGCAGGTATTGAAGGCTGCGGTATATAATCATTTACAGCTGTATTTTTTTCGACTTTCGTAACATTTTCTCTTGCTCTTTCAGACTTTAGCACAGGTTTGACATACCATTCTTTTCTTCTTTCAAGCACTTCCACACTTTCCTTCAAACCATTTTTCTTTTCATCCTGTTCATTTTTCCTTCTGTATGCCATCTGTCTGTTATATTCATCCAGCAGCTCTGCAGGCGGGATTATTTCATAGCTGACATAATCCTCTACTCTGTCCAGTACTATAAGGGAAGTTTCGTTTGTAACAAGAGTATATTTCTTGGCAGTTTTCAATATTTCCTTTTTATTTTTTTCATAATTTCCGCTTAAATTCTCTATTTTTTTCTCTGCCCATATCTTACTTATATTATGCGAATTAGTATCTGCTGAAATAAGAATTTTTCTTGTTTCTGTAATAATATTCCCAAAGCCGAGATTTACAGTTATTTCTGCCCTGCTGCCCTTAAGTATACCTGAAAAATCAAAGCTTCCTCTGATATCAGATTCTGATTTCGGATATACCTCATCTATCTCAGATTTATTATATTCATATGATATCAGATTCAAGTAGTTATATTTCATTTTATCAAATTCCGTATCAATATCTTCTCTGTTCAGATCTATTACTTTTCCATTACTGGTATCAGCCATATATTTTATAAACCCGCTGTCTGATTCTTTAGATGAATTTATAACTATAAACGGTATATTTGCCAGCTTAAATTCACTGGAATCTATGGTATTCACACCGTCTGTAACAAAAATGACCTCATCGGCATTATCTTTAAAGCTTATCTTATTAAACCGCGTCCCTCCGTCGTATACAAAATTATTTATTGTATTTTTCAGCTGATCCCAGCTGCCGTTCTTTATCTGAAAGCTTCCTCTGCTCAAAAAATCATTATCAATTGAATACAAGCTGATATTTACATTTCCCAGATAGGAAAAATATTTTCCCAGCAGTGTAAGCTCTTTTTCAGTATCTCTTTTTTCACCTGAATTTGAAGTATCCCAGATAAGCACAATATTTTTCGCCTTTGGTTTTTCTGTATAATAATTATTTTCCAGATTCAGCTTAGCTGTAAAATAAGCAGTGTCATCAGCTTTCTCAGTATAAACCTTATCCTTTTTATCAAGCGGCAGACTGATCCTTACATTTTTATCAGGCGTGTAGTTTTTCAGTGAAGTTTTCGCATAATAACCGCTTTCCATTTTATCAAATTCCAGTCTGTCTATTTTTTCTATCCAGTTTGGTCTGCTTTCCTGCTTAAGCATTTTTATCTCAAGAGAAAAATTATTTACTTTCTGACTGTAATTTAGCGGAAGAAAATAATCAAGGCTTCCGTTTTTGTTTTTCAATACCTCCGTATAGGCTATTACCACTCTTTTATAGCCGTTTGACGGTATTGGATATATTCTGGTTTTGTAATTATTTCCAGCTGTTTTTTCTATTATTCCGGGATCTATCTTCTGTCTTATTGTATTTTCATATGCTGTTCTTGCTTTTTCCTTTTCCGCAGCCACACCTTCTCTGAGCTTTCCGTTCACATCAAGAGCATACCTTGTTACCTTCTGTCCCTCCTGAAGAGGAAAAGAGAATTCTCCCTCCAGAATTCTGGTGTTTGGATTATAAAACGTCATGTCATATGTGGTAACACTTATATCGCCGTTTATTTCCACATTAACAGACATTGTATCCAAAACAACAGCTTTTTCACCGGGATTTTTTATTTCAAGCCTGATACTGCTTATTTCATTTCCCCGGATAATTACTCCTAAAATCATAAAAAATGCTAACAATAACTTTTTACTCATTACATCACTCCTTATTATTTTTTTAAACAATAATACTTACTATATTTTAACCTATATTTTTAAAAAGCAAAATTATTTTTTTACATATAATAAAAGCCTGTGTACAATCAGCAGTTTTACATATCCTATACAGATATCTCCTGTTTTAACACAGCCTTATTTTATTACTTATTTTATATCTTTCATATTTGCCATTGCCTTAAACCACTCTGTCTCATTTTTATCTAAGCTTTCAAGCCACTTTTTATAAGCCGGCGTTCCGGGCTTGTCATATATTCTGTATGAAAACTGATAAGTCACCACATGTCCGTCTTTTATTAATACTCTGTAAATATTATACTCCGATACATTCCCCGCTGTAATAATAAGACTTGCCATTGTTTCCGTATTATCATCATTCTCAAGAATTTCTCTTGGCGTGATTTTGTAAGAGGTATTGGAGTTTCTAATCAGATTCCCTGTAAATATCTTTACATCCTTAGCGTTGGGATATTCCCATATAGAAAACATCTTCTCAAATTTTTCCAGCGTTTCCCCGCTTTTCAAATATTCCGTTACCTTGTCCGAAGTTTTCCCGTTCCCAGCCTGATAAACCTGTTTATAGACTTCTTTATTAAATTTTATTTCTGACGGTACCTTTACTTCTGCCAATACTATTGTATATAAAAATAATAAGCTAAATAAAAAAACTAATGTTTTTATACTTTTTTCCATTTTTCCTCCTTATATTGCCTATCCGTTTAACATCTCTTTTACTATTGCATCGGCATGCAGCTTCATAGAATCAAATACTCTTATATCCAGATCCTTCTGCTCTATAAGCATTGGTATTTCTGTACAGCCAAGAATGACTCCTTCCGCACCCTTATCCTTCAGATTATTTATTATAGTTATAAATTCAGCTTTTGACTGGCTTTTTACTATCCCGCAGCAAAGCTCGTCATAAATAACCCTGTGCACTCTTTCTCTTTCCATTTTTTCAGGAATCATTACTTCTATATTATACTTATCATTCAGACGTTTTTTGTAAAAATCCTCAGACATAGTAAAATCCGTTCCTAGCAGCCCTACTATATTTTTATTTTTTTGTATTATAGCTTCTGCAGTGACATCTGCTATATGAAGAACTTTCAGTCCGGTTTTTTCTGCTACTTCATCAGCTACCTTATGCATTGTATTTGTGCATATTGCCAAAAAATCTGCTCCGGCTTTTTTTAATCTTGTTCCTGCATCTACAAGCATTTCAGTAAGCTCATCCCATTGATTTTTATGCTGAAGAGCTTCAATCTCATCAAAATCAAAAGAGTACATCAGTATTTTACCGGAATGAAATCCGCCGAGCTGTTCTTTTATTCCTTCATTTATTTTTTTATAATATTCCGAAGTTGATTCCCAACTCATTCCGCCTATTAATCCTACAGTTTTCATAACGTTCTCTCCTTTACTTTTTTTGTATGTTTATTCTATTTTTTATAACATAAAAACAGATAAAAAGCCACCAAAAATTATGGTGGCTTATAATTCCGGAATATATTTATGCTTTAATCCCAAAAAACTCTTTTAAAATATTAATATCATCTGTTCTAAAAGCCTGCGGTCTATCCTCAGGATGTTCCTGTCCGAAATAAAACTATCATCATCAGACAGCTGAAGATACACCGGATCTTTTACTCTTCCACATTAACACATCTCCAAATACATTATTTTTAAACTTTTTTCAAATTTACTTTATCATCTTTGACTGTATCTCTTTGCCTATTTCTGTCATATAGTTTGCAAATTTTTCTGCTTCTTTAGGATCAGACGATAACTTTTGCGTTATTTCACTGCTTTTTGATGACAATTCCTGAAATTTCTGCGATAACTCCCCTGCTTTCTCAGGTGTCATATTATCATACTCCTTTGAAAGTTCTGTATATGCTTCTGCTAGCTTCTGCACATCAGGATCCTTGAACTTTGGTGTGCTGCTTTCGCTTTCTGCATTCACAGTTCCGCTGTTTTCCATACTGCTTTCTTCTTTTTTCCCGCAGGAAAACATAACTCCCAGTAACAGCAGACTTAATAATACTTTTTTCATATTTCCCTGTTCCTCCGTTGTCTGATTCTTCATATATGAATTTAAATTTTCGGGTACCCTGCTAACTTTTTTTCCTTGGCTTAAGCTTAATTAATAATATCATATAAAGTCCACAAATTCAATGTTTTCAGCTAATACAATACATTCTGTTTTTTCACTTTTTAAAACTGATGTTTCAAAAATTATTTTGTTGTGATTTTCCGGCTATATTTTTTAAAAAACATGATCAAATCCATATTTCACAATGCTTTTTATCTTTACAATATAATTTTTATTTTTATGAATTTAAAGTATTTTATTCAAATTTTATATTGGCATTTTTCATATTTTTTCAGGTCTTTCCATTTTTTTTATACTGTTAAATTTGACAAAATATAGTTTTCTTATATAATTAAACTATAATTTACATCCGGTGTATTGCTGTCATTACACTGATAAAGGAGTTTTTTACATGTTAAAAGAAAGAATCAATTACCTGTGCAGACAAAAAGACATAAACAGGAAAGAGCTGGTACACGGTCTTGTTGCCACCACACACTTTGCCAATATACTTGCCGGGCGTTACCCGCTCCCTGAGGATGTTGCCGAAAAAATTGCCGAAAGGCTGGGAGTAGAGAAAGACTATCTGCTAAAAGCCGGATATATTGATGATAGTATTCTCAGTCAGGCAGAAAGTATTACCAATAAAATTTTTTCTTATGATTTGAACGAGGAATTCATAAGCAGCTTTCCGAAAAGCAGTGATTTCCTCACATTAGAGCTTATTCAAAAACTGGCTGAAGCTTCTTTTTTACTTTTGATGTCCAGAAAAGAGGAAGCAGCGACTATATCAGAAGAATATTTAGACTTTTATCTGAAACAGTTTGAAAATTCTGAAACAGAAGTCTCACTTCCCCTGAAAAAAGCAATACTTTTTTACCAAATGCTGGCTTCGAGAACAGAGCAGTTTTCAGAGGATTCCCTGCGTTACTGTATGGAGCTTCAAAAATTTTCATATGATAATCCCAATGTTTTGGTTCGTTTACAGACATTTCAAATAGAATTTCTTATACAGATACGTAG
Source organism: Sebaldella termitidis ATCC 33386 (assembly GCF_000024405.1). Classification (NCBI taxonomy): domain Bacteria; kingdom Fusobacteriati; phylum Fusobacteriota; class Fusobacteriia; order Fusobacteriales; family Leptotrichiaceae; genus Sebaldella; species Sebaldella termitidis. The sequence continues at coordinate 4,238,810 of NC_013517.1, forward strand.
ATTTGAGGCAGTGGAAGGATTAATAGATAAAGCTCTTGCTTACTGTTATTATGAAGGTCTTCTTTTTCAGCTGACTCAGCTGCATATTATGTACAGTGGTTTTTATTATAAAATAGGCTTTATAAATAAGGCCCTGAAATATCTTGAAAAAGCTGAAAGCTCACTGCAGTACAATGCCTTGGAAGATCAGCTTGGTTATTCGGTAACCATTGCCAATAACCGCATTATTATGAAAATGAAGCTGAAGCTCTGGCATGAAATGGACAATGATATCAATGTCTATGAAAGAATAAGCAGAAATGTCAAAGATAACTCCCAGTTTTCCACACAGGTTCTTTGCTATAAATGTGAGCTTTATTATCAGACAGATAATCTGCCCGCACTTGAGACTGCCTTAAAAACTCTCGTGAAGCTGGACAGGAATTTTGATCAGGATATGTCCCTGAAATTTTACCTTGGTATCATTGAGGCTTCAAAGGAAAACGAGGAGAAATTTATGGAATATATGAAAATATGCGTACCATATTATGAAAAATACAGAGTTCATGACAGACTCACTGATATTTACAAGATACTCGCTTCACAGGCTGAAGATAAAAGACAATACAAAACATCTGCCGAATATTATGCTAAGCTTGTTGCTATACTGGAAGAATCCGGAGTCGGATATATTTAACCGAATAATATAAAAAGGTTTGCAGAAATTCTCTTTCTTACAAACCTTTTTCTTCTTATGAAAATATGCTTCTCCTGACAGGTAGTATTCAGATATACTTTCAGATTATTATATTCAATTCATTTTTCCTGTATCTATAACATCTTTATATCTATACGAAAAAGAAATAAAAGGGAATATATCCCATAATTCTCTCAGCCCTTCTTCATCATCTGTTGTTATTTTCTCAAAACTAAATTTTTCTATTTTTTTAAACTGATTTTCTGTTAAAATGCCGTATATTTTATCCGGCAGCTCAACTCGGTAAGTTTCCTGTATTCTCAATCTGTGAATTTCAGAAAATTTAAGTTCATAATATCTGTTTCTCCCTATTTTTATACTCCAAAAAGACTTATCAGTTCCGGAATAATTATAACTGATCTGTTTATGAATATTATTTAGCTCCATTTGCTTCAGATATTTTATTCTTTCATTAGTCATTCTGCTAAATACAAACAGACAGTCATTCATGGAATACCAGTAATTTTCCATGTCTATCCTGCAGGAAATATTTACTGTATTTTCAGTTTTTGACACAGTGATTTCCGATATTTTTCCCGCTTTTCCTGCTTCTTCTATTTCCTCTATATCCAGTTCTTTTTCATATATCAGATTGTCAATATTGTTGTCTATTTCAAATCCTCCCCTGTTATATATAGTAAACAGTGTAGGCTTATACTTTATAAAAGTTACCCCGTCATAATTATTTAAGAGCTCCTGTATTTCTTTTTTCGAGCTTTTTTCATTTTCATATTTAAAAAGCATTACTATATTTGATAATATCAAAAAAATTATTACTACAGGCATTGTTAAAATAAATATCCATTTCAAAAACTTCCTCAATTAAAACACCTCTTTTTTATATTTTCTCATGAAAAAAACCAAAAATTTTATATTTATTATTCTACTTAATATATAAAATTTTTGGTTATATAATTTCCAGACTAAAGCTGCTCCCCTTCGATTTCTTCCAGCTCAAGATTTATTTTTTCCCATTCATCCATTTTATCAGTTTCCTGCTGTTCCAGAATACCTATTTTTTCCTGTATCTCCATCAAAAGTCCAATATCATTTTTTCTGCCTGCTTTATCATATTCATCTGCAAGGTTTTCTTTTTCCAGCTCTATTTCCTCTATCTCTTTTTCCAGCTTCGTCAGGGCATTTTTAAGTCTTGAAACCTGCCGTCCTCTTTCCTTCTGCTCTTCATAGGTTAACTTTTTCTCCTGCTTATCCGCACTGTCTTTTACGGCTTTCCCCGCAATACCTTCCTTGTAATCTTCATAATTACCGTCAAATACCTCAAGACCATTTTCATCAAGATAGTATATTTTATTACATATACTGTCCAGGAAGTGTCTGTCATGGGAAACTATAAGCATTGTCCCCTCGTAATCCTCCAATGAATCCTCCAGTACCTCTATAGAATAAATATCCAGATGGTTCGTAGGCTCATCTAATATGAGAAAATTGGGCTTTTCCATAATAAGCTTCATAAAAGACACTCTTACTTTTTCGCCCCCGCTCAGATTTTCTATTTTCTTGGAAGTCTCCTCACCTGTGAATAAAAAACCTCCTGCCATGTTTCTCAGATACTCCTCTGTAAGATCAAGCCTTGTATTAAGCTCTGTAATTATATCATTTCTGTAATCCAGATTTTGATGATTTTGATCATAATAACCTGTTTTTACCCTGCTTCCAAATTCTACCGTTCCGTTATCCTGCTTCTCGTTTCCTGTTATTATTTTCAGAAGAGTGGATTTTCCTATTCCGTTTTTTCCTATTATCCCTACCCTGTCGCCTTTGTAAAGGTCAAAGCTTATATTATTCAAAACTTTCTTTCCGTTATAGCTTTTCTCTATATTTTTTACTTTTAATACATTATCCCCTGTAGCTGACAATATTTCAAATTTCAGCTTCATTCTCCCGGGATTAAAAACAGGATCATCCATTCTTTCAAGTCTGTCCAGTATTTTCTGCCTTCCTCTTGCCTGCTTGGACTTTATACCGGCTTTATATCTGGCTATGTATTCTTCTGTTTTCTTTATTTTCTCCTGTTCCTTATCGTATCTTTTCATTTCCCCTTTTAATATGAGCTCCTTTTGAATTATAAAATCAGAAAAATTTCCGTCATATTTATATAATTTTTTATTTTCCAGCTCAAACATCTTATTACATACATTATCCAAAAAATATCTGTCATGAGATACAAGCAGGAATGCCTTGTTATATTTCTTCAAAAAGTCTTCCAGCCATTCTATGGAATATAAATCAAGATGATTCGTAGGCTCATCGAGAATAAGAAGTTCAGGCTCCTGAAGCAGAAGCTTTGCAAGTGAAACCCTTGCTCTTTCTCCTCCGCTTAATTTTTCCAGCATTCTGTCGTAATACTCCGTTCCCAGTTCCAGACCTGTAAGAATCTGCTTTATTTTATATTCTAAAGTGTAGGCATCTTTTGCTTCATATTCCGAATTCAGTCTTTCCAGTTCCTCAAGCAATCCCTCAAGCTCTGCGGGCTCTGCCACGGAAAGCTTCATATTAGTCTTCTGTATTTTTCTCCATAATTCCATCTCATCATGAAATACAGAAAGCATTTCCTCATACACGGTATTTTTTTCATCGGAAAAATTATATTCCTGCGATAAGTATCCTATACGCAGATCGGGACTCTTTGTTATTTCTCCGAATTCATTATATTCATTCTGATCATGTGTCTCAAGACCCAGAAGTATTCTTATAAGAGTGGATTTTCCGGCTCCGTTTAGTCCCACAAGACCTATCTTATCTCTGTTTTCTATACTGAATGATATTTTATTCAGTATATACTCCCCGGAAAATTGTTTATATACATTTTTTAATTGAATTATAGCCATTATACTCTTCTCCATTTTTTTATTATAAATATTATAGTATAATTTTCTTTTATTTAGTAGTCTTTTAAGTAATATTTTTTTACAAAACAAAAAAAGGCCTTACTCAAGCCTTCTTTTGAATATATTGTAGAAGCCAAATCTTAGTTTATTTTAGCATATCTGATTTTAAAAGTAAAGCCTTAATTCTTTAGAAGTACAGTTTTTTCAGTATTTTTCAATTTTTTTTATATTTACAAAATTTTCAGCACTTTTTAAAATGCCTTTTTTTCTTAATCCAAAGCAATTCCGACTTTTAGTATTTTTTACTTTATAATATATAATTTTTCATAATTCAAATATAGCATCAATATCTAAAAAATCCTTTAATTTTTAAATTTAAATTATATTCTGTTATTTAAAGTACTACGGACACATAAATTCAAAAAAACAGAAAGACACTTTAAAAGGTATCTTTCTGTCCGCTGTTTTTTCATTTACAGCTGTCAAAGGATGAGAATGTTACAAATATAGAAAATCATGCAAAACCTCTGATAAATAAGGAGTACATTCATGCTATATCTTTGTTAATTTACCACTTTCAAAAGCCTCTTTACACTTATATGCTATTTCTGTGGTTTTAGTACCGTCATAAACTGTAACACCGGGTTTTCTTTTTTCAATAATACAGTTTATAAACTCGTTCACTTCATTTAGATAAGATTCTTCAAATCTTTCGAGAAAATCCTGCGAGCATTCTTTTCTTACCCCGCTGTTGTCCAGTATTTCCACCATATTCTTCTGAGGAACGCTTCCTATTCTGAGAATTCCTTTCGTACCTATAATTTCTGTTTCTACATTATAACCATGGGGTGCTGTTCTCCCGGCAAATAAAAACGCCATTGCCCCGTTTTTGAATTTCATAAGGGCAGATACGTTATCCCCGTCTTTATACTGTGCAAATTCAGGATGAGCATAGCACCCTCCTATAGCATAAACTTCCTCAGGCTCTGCTCCCAGATACCACCTTGCCAGATCAATATCATGTACCGACATATCTATAAACTGTCCTCCGCTGTGTCCTGCATAAGCAATGGCTCCCTCTATGAACCTTTCGGGATCCTGGCTGTATGCCCGAAACAAAATCGGTACGCCTATTTCTCCGCTGTCTATTTTTTCTTTTGCATATTTATATGAGGCATCATATCTTCTCATAAAGCCGAGCATAAATACTTTATCATTATATTTTTCCACAGCCTTTTCAGCTTCTCTGCATTCCTCTACTGTTGTCCCGAGTGGTTTTTCAGAGAATACGTGCAGCCCTGCTGCAAGAGCTTTTGATATCTGATCTGTATGAAGCCCCGAAGGTGATGCTATAAGAACTGCATCCAGTTCTGAATTCTTTATCATATCTTCAAAATTTTTATATGTATACGGTACTCCCCAGTCTTTCTTTACCTGTTCCAGTCTGTCTTCCTCCATGGCACACACTGCTGTGAGCTCTGCATTCGGAATCTTGAAAGCCAGATTTTCAGCATGCTTATAACCGAGTCTTCCCAGACCTATTACCCCAATTTTTACTTTTTCCATATCTGCCCCCTTAAGCTTTCTTAGCATGTTTTCTCATGTCGATAACAACTGCTCCTACTATTATCGCCCCTTTGATTATCTGCTGCCAGTATGCCGAAACTCCCAGAAGATCAAGACCGTTATTCAGAACCCCGAGTATCAGTGCTCCTGCAAAGGCTCCGCCTATTGTCCCTATTCCTCCTGAATGGCTTGTTCCACCTATTGTAGTAGCCGCTATTGCATCAAGCTCGTATGAAACTCCCATCCCGGGCTGACCTGTATTTACTCTCGCGGTAAGTACCAGACCTGCAAGACCTGCAAGCAGTCCTGCATACAGATATATCATTATTATATTCTTCTTTACTTTTACTCCCGATACTTCGGCAGCATTTATATTACCGCCTATTGCATATACATTTTTTCCGAATCTGGTATAATTAAGCATTACCCATGTAATCCCTATCATAACAAGATATATAAGAACAGGTACCGGAATTCCCAATACATATCCCTGACCTATAAACTGATATGAAGGTGTTAGTGAGCTTACCGGTCTTCCGTCTGTATACAAAAGAGCCGCTCCTCTCGCCGCCACCATCATCCCAAGCGTGGCTATAAAAGGCGGAATTCCCGTGGTTGCTATAAGACTTCCGTTTATTAACCCGCAGATACTCCCTACTGCTAAAGCTGCAATAATCGGAACTATTACAGGCAGAACCCCCATATTAGGATACATTTTCTGTGTCCAGCCTGCTGTCTGTGCAAAGCTCGCAGCTATAACCCCTGCCAATGCAAGTACAGATCCTGATGACAGATCTATTCCTTTAGCTATTATTGCCAGAGTAACTCCAAGTGAAATCAGTCCTATCACAGAAACCTGCCTTACTACATTCAGCAGATTCTTCTGGCTCAAAAATACCGGTCTCATCATGCTTATTACTACTATCATAAATAACAGAATTAAGTATATCCCGTACCTTGACATTATTTTTTTTAAATCTATATTAGTTCCCTTTTTTTCATATTTAATCATATCTTCCATAATTTCCTCCTTTATGCCGGAACATTTCCAGTCGCATACTTCATAATAAGTTCCTGGGTAGCTTCTCCCCTGTTCAAAATACCTGTTATCTTACCTTCGTGCATAACCACTATTCTGTCACTCATCCCGAGAATTTCGGGAAGTTCAGACGATATTAAGATAATTGACTTACCCTGACCTGCCAGAGCTGATATGAGCGAATGAATCTCTGATTTTGCTCCCACATCTATCCCTCTTGTAGGTTCATCCAGTATCAGTATTTCCGGCTCTGTAAGAAGCCATCTTGCTATAAGCACTTTCTGCTGGTTTCCCCCGCTCAGGTTTTTTATCTGTTCTGTTATGCTCGGAGTTTTTATTCTTATTTCATTTTTATATTTTTCACAGTCTTTTTGTATTTTTTTATTATTCAGCAATATTCCGCGTAAGTATAAATCCATGTTGGAAATAACAATATTATCCTTTACCGAAAGCATGGGGAAAATCCCTGTATCTCTCCGGTCCTCGGTAAGCATTGCTATTTTGTTCTTTATTCCGTCATTTGGAGTATTTATTTCTACTTCTTTATCATTTATAGTTATTTTTCCGCCGCTTTTTCTTCTCACTCCAAAAAGAGTCTCCATTACTTCTGTTCTTCCTGATCCTACAAGCCCTGCAAAACCAAGTATTTCTCCTTTTTTTACTTCAAAATTTATATTTTCAAAAACATTTCCTGCCGAAAGATTCTCTACTTTTATCTTAACATCTCCAATGGTACATTCTGTTTTTGGAAACATATCTTTTATTTCTCTTCCCACCATAAGATTTATGAGCTGTTCCCTGCTCACATCCTTTGTCTCATATGTACCAATATATTTTCCGTCTCTGAAAATAGTTATATCATCGGCTATTTTGTATATTTCATCCATTTTATGTGAAATATATACTATTGCTTTATTTTGTTCCTTTAATTTTTCTATTATTCTGAAAAGATGGTCCACTTCCTTTGAAGTAAGTGATGAAGTAGGCTCATCCATTATTACTATTTCCGAATTATAAGAAACCGCTTTTACTATTTCCACCATCTGCATTTGTGCTACTGTGAGATTTCTCATTTTTTCTTTCGGATCCAAATCCAGCTCCAGCTCCTTCAAAAGTCTTACTGTGTCGCTGTACATCTTTTTATGATCTACAAGTCCCACTTTTCCTCTCAATGGTTCGCGTCCGAGCCATATATTTTCCATTATGCTTCTTTCTATCACGGGATTCAGCTCCTGATGTATCATGGAAATTCCCATATTCAAAGCTTCATGAGGATTTTTTATTGCTACTTCATTACCTCTGAAAGTTATTTTTCCGCTATTGGGAGTATAAATACCAAGAAGCACCTTCATCAAGGTAGACTTTCCCGCACCGTTTTCTCCCATCAAAGCACATACTCTTCCTCTGTGCAACGTTAATTCCACATTATCCAAAGCCTTTACGCCCGGAAATTCCTTGCTTATACCGCGCATTTCCAGTATTCTTCTCTCTTCCAAATCAAAATCCCTCCTAATAATAAAATGTTTTTCACGACTGCCCTCTTTTTACAGAAAGACAGCCGGAAATTTTAAAAAAGTTTATTTTTTAAATTCATTTATATTTTCAGGAGTTACTAATTTGAACGGAACCCAAGTTTCTTTTACTACTGTTTCTCCGTTAGCTGCTTTTTTGGCTACTTCTACTGCTCCTCCGCCCTGTCCGTCAGCATCCTGGAATACAGTCGCACTGATATCACCTGCTGCCAGTGCAGCAAGTCCATCCGGTGTCGCATCCACACCTATTACAAATATACCTGTTTTACCTGAATCTTTTAATGCCTGAACTGCTCCGAGAGCCATATCATCATTATTAGATACTATTGCATTAATCTCATTTCCATATTTGTTAAGCCAGTTTTCAGTTTTAGCCATTCCGTCTGTTCTCTGCCATAAACCTGTCTGTTTATCCAGAATTTTTATATCAGGATATTTTTTTGCTATTTCTTCTACACCCTCAGTTCTCTTTATAGTACCCTCGTTATCCAGTTTTCCCATAAGAATAACAATATTTCCTTTTCCTCCCATTTTTTCGGCAAGATATTCCATTTGCATTATTCCTGCTTTTTTCTCCTCTGATCCTACATAATAAGCACCGTCTGGAAGATTTCCCGGATTTCTGTTTACATATACTATTTTTGTACCATTAGTTACAGCTGCATTAGTCATAGGATCTGCCGCACTTGTATCTACCGGTACTACTATTATTACATCTTTTCCCTGAGTTACGAAGTTTTCCACCTGATTCATCTGTTTTGCGATATCCTCCTTGGCATCAACAAATTCAAGCTCTATATCACCTTCCTTTTCAGCAGCTTTTTTCATTCCGTCCATCATATATGTGAGGAAAGTATCGTCAAAATTAGCTATTGATACTCCCACCTTTATTTTTTTTCCACCTTGTCCACCATCAGCCGTGTCCCCTTTTTGCGAACAACTTATTAAAAAAATAGATAGCATTGACACTAATCCCATTATTACATAATTTCTAAACTTTTTCATACCTTGTTACCTCCCAAAAATATTAAAACTCCGGGCAAAATTAACTATACCTGATTATGTATATCTGTGTTTTGTCTGAGATATATTGAGTCCTCAATGTCAAAACATCTGTACTCATCCCTGATTCATATTATTGGAAATATGATCAGAGATGAGTGTCGATTATGTCCGGAGTATTTTTAATTATTATTTTAAATAAATAGCGTGTAAACTGGTACTGTAACTGTAAAAGCCTTTAGAGCTTCCACAGTACGTATTATTAAGTTTTATTATGCATATAATTATCTATTTTTGATTGTTCAATTTTTAGATCATTAAAATAATTATATCTTCCACCCTGTTGCCTTCCCTCTTATTTCATTCTGTTTGTATTTTTACTTAAGTCCGTAATCTCTTTTTTATTAAAATCCACTATAAATTTATCACTTGGTGTATCATTTGTAAAATTATACATAGTTCTGAACAGTCTGCTAAAATAATAGTTATATGTATCATTTGATACATCAGTACTGTTTTTCCCCTTAAAATTATGATAAATAAGCGAATATTCCTTCACTCTTTCCCTGCTTACCTTTTTTAAAGCCAGCTCATCTGCATTCATAAATCTGTAAAAGTCTACTGCAAGATCAAAGCCTTTCCATTTTTCAAAATTTTTGATATTCAGTCCGTTTTTCTTGGCAGTGCTTTGTGCCTTCTTTTCTGCATCTTTCCATAATTTCAGAACACTTTTATCAAGATCTGCCGTATTTCCGGATTTTATTTTGTTCATATCTTCCATGGAAATAACTCCGCCGAGCTCTGAATAGACCAGTATGTCTTTACCGTTCACAGTATCCAGTATTTTTCTCAAATCCTCAGGCCACTGCTGCGGAAGAAATCTCTTTCTTGTAAGCTCTACCAGATGCCAGTCAGCGAATTCCCCGTAATTTTTAGAATCAAGTACTCTTATATCCCAGTTTTTTTCCGGTTTATTTTCAGAAAGATATTTATGCTCTTCCCTGTAATGCTCAAATAACTCGTCAAATCCCGGTACATCTTTTATTTCTACAGTTTCTACTTCAAGAATATTCTGTCCTTTCATGGTAAGAACCTTATATCCCGGCACATAGGCTGCAAGTGACGGAACCTGTATATTTACCAGAAAATCACCGTTTTCATATTTTCTTACGCCTGTATCATTGAAATGAAGATGTCCCGCTACATTGAATCTTACTCCTGTCTGTGCCATTTTCTCTGCTGTTTCTTCTGTAGGCAGTCTTCTCAGATCCAGCTTATTTTTCCCGAAAATTTCTTCCAGATCTTTTGCATTTCTGTCATAAAAATCTATCATAGGAAAATGACTGAATGTAATTAGTGTTTTTCCTTCTTTTTCAGCATTTTTTACTACTTCTGCGATCCATTCCACAGTTGCTGCTTTATGCGTAATCATTTTATTGTATCCTGCATTTCCCGAGCCTTCAAAATTTGCCGGATTTGACGGATTCTTTGTATCTGCATCCTTTACAGGAAGATATACATTTGCATCTATTGCAAGAAGCCATATTCCTTTAACAGGCTCTACCACATAAGTAGGATCTTCTACCATAAAACAGTTTGTGTACGATCCTTTCTTATATTTTCCGCCTGTACCTTCAAGACATTCCTCATATTTTCTCTTAGCCATCGGAGATTCCGACAATGCTTTATCATATGTATAATCCTTATATTCATAAGTACTGTAAGGAGTTGCCCAGTATATGTAGTCCTTTTGCGGCATAAAACCATATTTGCCCATTTCTCCCGCTATTTTTTCGTAGCCCAGTTCAAGGATTTCCTGTGTACATACTGTGGGATTGCCGCTTCCTGTGTCTATCAAAGCCTTATCTCCGCTGTAATTAACACATTCCTTGGCTCCCTTGCTGAAAATTCTCTGCTCCATTCCGCCTTTTCCCAGAAAATCACTTTTTCCGTTTGGATTGTCTACCGGCTTCACGGGATCATGGTTTCCCATAACCGCAAAAAACTGCATATCATATTTTTCAGTATATGAGTCCAGTATCTTTTTCAGTCCTCTTATATGAACTATCTGCCCGTCATCGCTGAAATCTCCTGCAAGTCCCACATACTTTATTCTCTGTTCCGCTACCTTATCCAAAGCAGCTGTCAAAGCATAATAATTTTCGTTAAAAAGTCTTGTGGAAGTTAATTCCGCTTCCATTGTTCTTATTTTGGCATTTTTACCAGTTTTGCTGTTTTTCAGTCCTTCAAATGATCCATCTTCAAAATCAGCATATACATCATGAAAATGAGCGTCTGATATAAATGCTATCTTGAATTCCTCCGTCATTTTTTCATCTCCAAATACATTAATATGAATTATTAAAAGAAGTATGATGAAAAGTGCCAATTTTATTTTTCTTTTCACAACCATAAATATTTTCCACCTGTCCCGTTATTTTCTTATCAATTATACTTCCTTATTTTACACTTATATCCCGGCTTTTTCCTTTATATACTTTCTGGCTTTTATTGCATATTCCAAAGGATTTGCCTTGGCTGGATCCTGCTCGGCTTCCACTACGAACCATCCTTCATAGTTATTTTCATCAAGTATTTTGAAAATTGGTTCAAAATCAATACATCCGTCTCCCGGAACTGTAAATGCTCCTTCTCTTACAGCTTTCAGAAAGCTCCATTTTTCATTTTTTACTTTTTCCACTACTTCAGGTCTTGTATCTTTTAAATGAACATGCTTTATTCTGTTTATATATTTTTTTAACACGGAAATTGTATCTTCTCCGGAAAATTTCAGATGTCCTGAATCATATAACAGATATACCAGATTTTCATCAGTCATGCTCATAAGCTTATCTACCTCTTCTTCTGTCTGCACTCCTGTTCCCATATGGTGATGGTATACTATTTTCATATCTTTTTCCTTAGCGATTTCTCCCAGCTTATTCAGTCCGTCAGCAAGATTTTTCCATTCTTCATCTGTAAATACAGGCTTCTTATCAAAAACCGGAGTATCTATCTGACCCTGAACACTGTGCCCCTGTTCAGAAACTACTATTACCTTTGCTCCCATTGCATGAAGAAAATCTCTGTGCTTAATAAACTCCGTTTTAGTTTCTTCGAATGGTTTAGTTGTAAGAAATGCGCTAAACCATGCACTGGCTACATTAAGTCCTCTTAATTCCAATGCTTTTTTTAATACTGCTGTATCTTTAGGATACTTATTCCCCACTTCTGTCCCTGTAAATCCAGCTAATGCCATTTCGCTTACACATTGTTCAAATGTATTTTCACTTCCCAGATCAGGCATATCATCATTTGTCCACGCTATAGGTGCAATAGCTAATTTTACTTTCTCACTTAACATATTTTCCTCCTGAATTTTTAAGATTATTCCCGGGTACTGTTATTTTTAAGAGGTATTAAGTCAGTACACCGGGATTATTGATTTTTATATTAATTTTGACATATAAAACTTATTCACAGCTCAGATGCTTAAAAGCTTATTTCAGATATTTTTACCGGTCTGTTTTCTTCTATTGATTTTTTTGCTGCAAGACCGATAAGTACAGGCTTTAATCCGTCTATTGCTCCTACAGGAACATCTTTATCTTCTGTAATTGCTTCTATGAATTCTCTCATTTCCTGTGCATATGCCTGCATATATCTTTCAAGGAAGAAAAACAGAGGTTTTTCCTTAGTTACACCGTCAGCATTTGATAATTCTGCTGTAGATGTAGTATCATTATAAGCTGCTACCTGACCCTTTGATCCGAAAACCTCAGCTCTCTGGTCATAACCATAAGCAGCCTGTCTCGAGTTATCAATTACTGCAAGTGCTCCGTTTTCCATTTTCATTGTTATGATTGCAGTATCTATATCTCCTTCTTCGCCTATTCTTTTATCCACAAGAACCGCTCCCTGTGCGTATACTTCTTCCACTTCACTGTCAAGAAGGTATCTTACCATATCGAAATCATGTATTGTCATATCAAGGAACATTCCTCCCGATACTTTTATATATTCCACTGCCGGCGGCATAGGATCTCTTGAAGTTATTTTCAAAATATGAGGCTGCCCTATTTTTCCTGCTGCCACTGCTTCTTTTACAGCTCTGAAGTTATGGTCGAATCTTCTGTTAAAACCTACCTGATACTTCACCTTTGAATTTTCCAGTGCTTTTATTACATTTTTTATTCTATCTACATCATGATCTATAGGTTTTTCACAAAACACATGCTTTCCTGCATTTATAGCTTCTATAGATATAGGAGAGTGTGTATCTGTGGAAGAACAGATTAATACCGCATCAATCTCTTTATCTTCCAATATCTTTTTATAATCATTATATACTTCTGCGATTCCCATATTTGCTGCCCATTCTTTTACCTGATCATTCAGGTACACATCAGCTATTGACTTTACTTCTGCTTCTTTTACATACTTTGTAATACTCTCTGCATGAACCTGACCGATTCTTCCAGCACCTATAATACCTATTTTTAACATAAGATCTCTCCTTTATTTTTTAATATTTTCTCGCCTTTTTCAGCCCGTCTTCTTTTTCTTCAAAAGCTGTTTTTATGGAATCTTTTTCAGATACACCGGCTACTCCTACATGCCACCATGACTCATATCCGTTTGTCATCGTCTTCGGAAGTACCTTTATATCTATAAGAGTAGAAATCTCCTGTTTTTTTGCATCTTCCAAAGCTGCTCTCAGTTCATCCAGAGTTTTTACAGAGTAAGTTTTTACTCCGTATCCCGAAGCTGCTTTTGCATAATCTACAGGAATAAGCTTTTTGCTTCCTCTGTTTCTGAATTCAGTCTCAAAGCTTCCCATTCCATTTCCCATCTGCAGGTTATTAATGCATCCAAAACCGCAGTTATCAAATAAAAGAACATTTATCTTTTTATTTTCCTGAATAGAAGTTACCAGCTCCGAATGAAGCATTAAATAACTTCCGTCTCCTACCATTGCATAAACCTCCTTAGAGGGCTCAGCCATTTTTACACCAAGGGCTCCGTTTATTTCATACCCCATACATGAATACCCGTATTCCATATGATAGCTGTACTTTTCATTTGTTTCCCACATTCTCTGCAGATCACCCGGAAGACTTCCCGATGATCCTACTACTACATAATCTTTTTTTAGAAAATCATTTATTACACCCAGTACTTCTGTCTGTGTAAGAGCTCCTCCGTACAGATCATAAATTTCATTAAGAGCTTCTTCTATCTGATCAGGCACCTCTGCCTTGAATCCTGTTTTAGTGAATTTTATTCCGTGAAGTCTTGAAAGCTCGCTTGCCCAGTCTGCTTTTGCTCTTTCAGGTTCACTGCCGTAAGCACTTTTATAGCCTTCTTCCCGCAGCTGTTTATTTAATTCCTCAAGACACACCTTTGCATCTCCCACTATCTTTACCGCATCCATCTTTTCAGCATGAAAATCCGAAGCATTAATAGTAAGAAATTCTACATTTTCATTTTGGAATAAAGCCTTTGACCCTGAAGTAAAGTCCGTAAATCTTGTTCCTATCCCTATTACCAGATCAGCCTCTGCTGCAAGCATATTTGCTGCAAGATTTCCTGTTACTCCTATTCCGCCCATATTCAGTTCAAAATCATTTTCTATACTGCTTTTTCCTGCCTGAGTTTCGCCTATTGGTATATTAAATTCCGCAGCAAACTTTTTCATTTCTTCTCCGGCTTCAGAGTATCTTACTCCGCCGCCGCATATTATAATCGGTTTTTTCTTTCTTTTTATTAATTCCACTGCATTCTTAAATTCTGTAGGTGTTCCTATTCTTCTGTCTATCACATGCACTCTTTTGGCAAGAAAGCTTTCAGGAAATTCGTAAACTTCCCCCTGTACATCCTGAGGCATGGCTACACACACAGCTCCTGTATTTCCTATATCAGTCAGAACCCTCATTGCATTTATCATCGCTGACATAAGCTGTTCAGGTCTTGTCACTCTGTCCCAGTATTTTGTTACTGCTTTAAAAGCATCATTTGTAGTCACAGACAGATTATTTGTATGTTCTACCTGCTGTAATACAGGATCAGGCTGTCTTGTAGCAAATGTATCTCCCGGAAGCAGAAGCACCGGAATATTATTTGCGGTTGCCGTTCCTGCAGCGGTAAGCATATTAGCAGCTCCCGGTCCTACAGATGTAGTGCAGGCATATATTTTTTTTCTGTTTTTCTGTTTTGCAAAGGCTGTGGCAGCAAGTGCCATCCCCTGTTCATTTCTTCCCTGATGTACCTTCAGGTCACCGGGATTTTCTTCCAGAGCCTGTCCTATTCCCAGTACATTTCCATGACCGAATATGGTAAAGACTCCCTCTATGAATTTTTCCTCGTGTCCGTCAAAACTCACATACTGATTATCCAAAAATCTTACTAATGCCTGTGCGGTAGTTAATTTTATATATTTCATTTCTCCTCCAATGCTAAGAATTTTAACGATTATCGAAAGTTTTCCTTAATGATATCAAAGGTATCAAAAGAAATTTTTTAAACTCTGATTTCCTATTTTACTACTGAACCGTCCCATGTGTCTACCTTAGCTTTATTATCTTCTTCTGTAAACCATGTACTTGTTACTACTTTGGCATCAGTAAAGAATTTTACCCCGTCTTTTCCAAGTGTATGAAGGTCTCCAAAGAAAGAACGCTTGTGTCCGTTAAACGGAAACAATCCTACCGGCACCGGCACTCCTACGTTTATTCCTACCATTCCTCCGTCAGTACGTCTTGCAAATTCACGGCTGTAATATCCGCTGCTAGTGTAAATAACAGAGCCGTTTGCAAATTCATTTGCATTCATTATTGTTATTCCTTCTTCGAAGTCTTTTACTCTTTTTATACATAACACCGGACCGAATATCTCTTTTTGTCCTACTTCCATCTCTTCTGTTACATAATCAAAAATTGTAGGCCCCATATAGAATCCGTTTTCATATCCGGGTACGCTTACTCCTCTTCCGTCAAGAACAAGCTTTGCTCCTTCGTCTATACCTTTTTGTATCCATCCTTCCACATATTTTCTGTGATCTGCTGTAACTACAGGTCCGAGATCAGTTGTTTTATCATATGCAGGTCCTATTTTCAGTTCTTTTGCCACTTCTGTTAATTTTGCCACAAACTTATCAGCTATGCTTTCCTGAACACATATTGTAGGAAGAGCCATACATCTTTCCCCTGCACATCCGAATGCCGAGTTTATAATTCCTCTTACAGATCTTTCAAGTACACAGTCTTCCAGTACCAATGCATGGTTTTTTGCCTCGCATAATGCCTGTACTCTTTTTCCGTGTGCAGCTCCTGTAGAATATACATGAAGTCCCACAGATGTCGATCCTACGAATGAGATTCCTTTTACATCAGGGTGCGATAACAGAATTTCTGCTTCGTTTCTTGAACTTGTCACTATATTTAATACTCCTTTTGGCAGTCCTGCTTCCACAAAAAGCTCTGCAAGCTTGTAGCTTGTCATAGGAGTAGTACTTGATGCTTTCAGCACCATTGTATTTCCTGTAGCGATACATAACGGAACCATCCATCCCATTGGTATCATCCCCGGGAAATTAAACGGAGCTATTCCTGCAAATACCCCCAGCGGTTCTCTGTAAAGTACAGTATCATAACCTGTAGAAGTATTCATCAGAGATTCTCCCATCATTAATAACGGAGCACTGCATGCAAGCTCTACGGGCTCTTTTACCTTTAATAAATCTCCCTGTCCTTCCGCCCAGTTTTTACCATGTTCTTTACACAGTATTTCTGTAAGCTCGTCCATTCTTTGATCCAGCAGATCTCTAAATTTATATAAAATCTGAACTCTTTTCATTACAGGAATTGCCGCCCATGATTCAAATGCGTCCTTGGCTGCCTGTACGGCTTCCTCTACTTCTTCCTTTGTACAGCACGGAGTTTGTGCTATTACTTCACCAGTACTCGGATTGTATATATCATAATACTTATCAGTTTTTGATTCTCTCCACTCACCGTTTATAAAAAATTTCAATTTTTGCATTTTTTTCCTCCTATAATTTTTTTATTTATGATAATCTGTCTGAATATGAACCCTTTCCTCTTTAGAAATAATCAAATCGGAAACAGGCATATTATTTTTCAGGCCAGATTTTTACATCCTTTTCCAAAAGCCATTTGTGATCTTCCTCATCTATTCTTTCAGTCCACGGATTTCCGTCGAAATGTCTTATCATCCAGCAATAAAACATTGCATAACCGGGAGCTGTTGTCTGCGGATGTACCTGACCGCCGTCTATTGTAAGAAAACTGTTATTTTTTATCTTATAAGCTTCCTCTCCTACAAGACACAGTCCGAATCCCTGAGGCTTATTAAATTTATAAAAATAAACTTCAGGCTGCGGATGATGATGCGGCGGATAGCTTGACCATTTTCCCGGATAATTTATTACTTCTCCTAAAACCATGTTGGAATACGGTGCATTATTATAATCAAACACAGTTCTTACCACTCTTCTTGCAGTACCGTCCCATACTCCGTCACCAAAAATTTCACTTTTTGTGTCCTCTTTACTGTACAATTTCGAATCAAAAGTCCCGTTATTCTCAGTTTTCTGCACAAGAACCTCACTGTCTTCCAGGACCTTTATGTCCACCGCTATGTCCTTCGGCACATGAAGACACACAGGATTCTCGTCAAACATACACCCTCTCTCCAGAACAGAATTTCTCCCTTCCCATGAAAGCTCTATCTTTCCTGTAAGAAGAAGAACTGCTGTTTCCTGAGTTTCACTTGATAATTTTTTTTCCTCACCTTTTGACATATTGAAAACGCTTATATCCATAAGCATATCATCATGTTTTTCCCCGACTTTCGTAAGTACATTTTCCCCTTTTTTTAATTCATTCAAATAATTTATCATTTTTTCCTCCTAAAATTGCAGTATCACTATATCAAACAAAGAAGCTTCTTTATTTACAGCATGATGCAGCGCGTTCCTAACCTCTTGCCACCATTTCCCCGTACTCTTCCTTCGCTTTTCTGATAAATTCTTTTATGCTGTCAGCTGTAGGCATATCTTCCGAACAGCTGTGGCTTGCGACCAGCATTGCTGCCGATGCACTTCCGAACTCAAGGGCATCCATTATATCCCATCCTTCAAGAAGTCCATACATAAATGCTGATGCATAAGCGTCTCCTCCGCCGAATGATTTCAGCAGTTTTACAGGAAACGGCTTTATTTTATAATTTTTCCCGTCGGCAGTATACGCCACTGATCCTTCCTTACCATGCTTTATAACAACTATTTTATTGCCGCAGCCCAGCCATCTTTTGGCAGTTTCCTCATCGCTGCTGTTTGGTGCTATAAGTTTTTCGGTAAGATTGAATTCTTCTCTTGAGCCTATTACCATATCGCTGTTTTTAGCTACCATAGAATAATAAATTGCTATTTCATCGTCATTTTTCCATGTATAGCTTCTGTAGTCTATATCAAAAACCACAATTGTCTCATGCTTTTTGGCAAATTCCACTGCCTTAAGCACAGCTTCCCTTGACGGGCTTTTTGCCAGGGCAGTTCCTGAAACCACTATCATTTTTGCATTCTTTATGTACTCCTCGCTTATCTCTTCTGATTCCAGAACCAGATCAGCTATTTCATTTCTGTACATAAGTATGCTGCTTTCTGTAGGGCTGAGAATTTCAGTAAAAGTCAGTCCCAAAGACTCACCATTCTTTGCCCTGAACACATTTGATACATCTATGCCTTCATTTTTGAAATAATCAGTCACAAAGTCACCAAATCTGTCCTCAGATACTTTTCCGATAAAACCTACCTTTTTGCCGAGTCTTGCGAGTCCCACAGCTATGTTAGCCGGTGATCCTCCAAGGTATTTCTTAAATGTCTGGCTCTGCGCCAATGTCATATTTATATCCACAGGATTAAAATCTATTGCTATTCTCCCTATGGGAATAACATCAATTTTTCTGTCCTCGTGAAAATTTAAATATTTCATACTTATTCCTCCTAGTATTTTGTCTAAAATTATATTAAAAAAGCTTATATCCCAACAATGACAAAATACTTGTACCTGTTCCTACTATACCCATATTTTAAGAATGTACCTACATAAGGTGCTAGTATTTTGTCTAATATTATTTTAAAAAACTTATATCTTACCAATGTCTAAATACTTGTATCTGTTCCTATGGCACCCATAAAGTACCAGTATTTTGCCCAACTTCACTTTATACTCAAGCCTTATTTTTACTGTTGAATATCTCTATATGCATTTTTACATTCTCATAAGCACCTTCTATTTCCGCAGCATGAAGCTTGAAATAATCTATTTTCCCGTTATTATTTTCCGAATACATTTTTCTTACCATAGCTTCTACTGAATTAAATGTAGATGTGGCCACATTTATTTTATGTATCCCGAGTTCTATGCACTTTCTGAAATCTTTTTCGCTTATTCCGGAACCGCCGTGCAAAACAAGAGGAATATCCACTTCCTTGTTTATTTTATCCAAAATTTCAAAATTCAGTTCAGGATCACCTTTATACTCTCCGTGTGCATTTCCTATCGCCACTGCCAGCGCATCAATGTTCGTGTCAGTATAAAATTTCAGTGCTTCCCTTACATCAGTGTAAATCATTCCATGATCTTCTTTTCCATCTTCACTTCCGCCGACTTTCCCTATTTCAGCTTCCACAGTTACATTATATTTTTTTGCTTTTTCCATTACTGCCTTTGTTAACTCTATATTTTTTTCAAGAGGATGTGCCGACCCGTCAATCATAACAGAAGTAAAGCCCAGCTCCAGTGCCTCTTCTATTTTTCCCATACTTATCCCGTGATCCAGATGCACGGCTATCGGTACCTTCGAACTTTTGGCGGCTGCTATCATCATAGGCCCGATAAGATTCAGCGGCGAATAGTTTAGTCTTACTTCTGCTATCTGGAGTATAATCGGTGAGTTCAGCTCTTCAGCTGCTTTTACTGCCCCCATTATCATTTCCATATTAGCTATGCTAAAAGCTCCCACTCCGTATTTTTCCTGCTGTGCCTTGACAAGCAGACTTTTCATGTCTAATAATGGCATTTCCATACTTCCTTTCCCAAAGCTTTCCTTCGCAGTATATATGATTATATTTTTGTCACTTCTTGGTCATTTTATTTTTCATCATAATTACTTATTTTTACCCTATTTTTTTTATTTTGTCAATTTTATTTTTTATTTTTTTAAAAAACTTTATCAAACTTAACCAAAATATTACCATAAAAAATAATATTATACCAAAAATATATTCTTTTTTTTATAATATATATTTACTTTTTACAAGTTTCATACTATAATGATAGTAAAGATATTAAAAAAACTATGTTCCTTTTAGTCTCAGAACTTAACCATTTTTTTATTGCAAACTCCGAAAAGATTCCATTTTTTTATATCTTTGACAATTTTTGAAAGGATGGCGTTATGAAAACACACAGAATTAAGAATGTAGAAGAATACATACTAAAAAACGAATCTGTTTCACTGGATAAATTATGTGATGTATTTAAAGTTTCCAAAAACACTATTCGAAGAGATATTAAGGAGCTTTTAGAAAAAGGGAAAATAAAGAAAATATACGGCGGAGTTACGATAAACCAGAAGAAACTGGTTCCCTTCGAGGAGAGAAACATAAAGAACCATGCAGAAAAAAAAGCTGCTGCAGAAATAGCGGCCGCATATATAAATGACGGAGATATTATTTTTATTGATTCCGGAACTACCACTATGTGGCTCATTGATTTCCTTAAGAATAAAAGCATCACTATACTTACGAATAATCTGAGTGCAATAGTTTCGGCGCTTCCATATCCGAATTTGAATATTATTTCACTTGGCGGAACATTGAAAAGAAAAACAAATTCATTTGTAGGAAATTCTACTTCTCTGGTATTGAAAGATTACAATATCAGCAAAGCTTTTATGGCAGCTACAGGAATTTCCATTGCCAGAGGAGCTACGAATTCATCTGTTGAAGAATATGAACTGAAAAAACTAATAGTAGAAAAGAGTGATGAGATTTTTCTAATCGTAGATTCATCAAAATTTGACAGTATTTCACTCATGACTTACTCACCGCTTGAAAATCTGGATTATATCATCACAGATAAAACCCCGCCGAAAAAATACACTGATTTCTTCAGAAAAAACAAAATAAATCTGCTGACAGCAGAAAATCAAAATAAAAAATAACCAGTTACTAACGGGCTGTTTTACACAGCTCTTTTTTTATTTCAATAATTAATGCGGGAAAATAGAATATAAAATAGTATTTAAAAGGCTAAAAATAATGTATACTAAAATTAATCCGGAAAAATATAAAATGGCTTCTAATGTTCACACGATGTGATTTTCCGAATTGTGTTTATGAAATAATTGTTAACGACATGGATACTTATAAATAAAAAGTTTGCTAAAATGGCTGCTTTTGATAAAAATAATCAGGATTTTCCTGATACGAATTTAAGTGAAAAAGGAGAATATGATATGAGTAATATTCTGACTGTAACAAGTCCGGCTTTTGAAAATGAGGCTGTAATTCCAATACAATATACCGGGCGCGGAGAAGATATTTCACCGGAGCTGTATCTGTCTGCGATAGATGGGAGAGCAAAATCTTTAGCTGTCATCATGGATGATATGAATCATCCCATTCCGGCTTATAATCATTGGATTATCTGGAATATTCCCGTGATGGAGATAATTCCTGAAAATATTGCTTACGGAGCGGATGTTGCCGAATTAGGCGGTGCTGTCCAGGGACGCGGATATGGAAAAAACCGTTATCGCGGACCAAAACCTCCTTTCAACTGGCTGCATCTTTATCAATTTAATGTTTATGTGCTGGATTGTTTATTAGATTTATCATTCAAAGCCAGAAAAGGTAATTTAATTGCTGCTATGCAGGGGCATATATTACAAAAGGGAGCTCTGACCGGTTACTTTCAGAGCCACAGATAAACTTTATAGTTAGCTCTGCGGATTTATTCCGTTATTATGCAGGGTGTAAACGATAAATAAGTAAATATAAAATAATCTCACTAAATGGGAAGGAAAATATTTGAAATTGTTATATTTTTACATGTAGGTTCTAAAAATAAAGGAATAAATTTTGAATTGATCTGTTAACTTTATATTTTTTTCTAAAATTATTTTAAATCATATAAATTTTTTGAAAAAGACTGTCTGCCTCCTTTACATTGGAATTTTAGCGGTTTAAAATGACTCTAAAAAAATAAGAGGACAACATCAAAGTAATGATGTTATCCTCTCTATTGAACTTTAATTTCCTGTAAATCTCACTATTGAAGGAAACGGCAGAGATTCAAATTTAAATATTATACTATCTCTATCAAACAATTCCAGACTATGTTTAGTTTTAGAAACTAAAAACATTAAATTCAATGAATATGTGTTTAATATATTGTGGAATATATTCTTCATCTTTCTTACTAATAAGTATTCTTTCTTCATAGTTGCTTTTTAAAAGTTTATTTCTCCAATATGATGTTTGACTGATATCAAGAGCTACATCTTCAATATTTTCTGAATAAATTTTATACAAAGATTTTTCAATCATTTTATCAAATCTCCTTTTATTTCTAGCCAATATAATTATTAATAAAATTTTAAAAATTTATTTTTTCTAAGTTAGCATAGACTATTTAATAATGTAATTATTATTTTAAATTTTTTCACAAAAAATCTATTAATATACTTCCTACACCTTTATCCTTATCCGCTTTTAATAAAAGATTATCTTTCTTTTCTATAATATTAATTTCTAAACTATTTAGCGATTCTTCTCCAATCTGTCTATTGAATATAGTATTGTAATTGCTATCTGCATCTTTAAATACTGATTCTAAATTTTTAAAAATTCATCAGTACAAGGCAACTCCGTTTTCCCCAAAAAAGTCAATAAAGTTAAAGTTTTCTCAATAAAAAAGTATACCTACTTCTGATATAAAAACAGACTGCTTATCAAAGTTTTATTTAATTTTTATGACCTGTAACATATATAATATATGAATAAACTGTAGGAATGACTACTAGAAAAAGAACAACAATCCAAATTGCCCACATAGTAATAAGTTGTAAAAAACTCAAAATTATTATCACAAATCCACTTGTTACCCATAAAAATCCTGCCATACGATGAGTTTTATTCCAGTTATCAGCATCATTAAGTGTCCACGGAACCCTTATTCCTACAACCTTATTTTGTCTGTTTTTCGGCAGATAGTTTCCGAATAAAAGAATTAATATACCTGCCAATACTGGTGCTATAAGCTGAACAGGCTTATTTTGTCCGAGAGCAATAAACAAAGATACTGGTATACATATTACTGACAATATTGGTATAATCCACATATTAATTGTCTTCATCATTGCTGGTAAATCTGCTTTTTTGGGTACAAAATATACAAATAAATTTATCCCTGCAAAAATAAAAGGTAAAACAAAGCAAACAACAGCTTTTGGCAAATAATTGTCAGCCTGACCTGCTATATTAAAATGAACAGGAATTTCACCCGGCAATTCCGGATATAATACAGTTGATAAAACTATCGGCAGTAAGCAAACACTTGTTGTTAATATTAATAACATATCAATTTTCTTTTTCATTATTATTACCTCCAAATTGTGAGATCCAAAGCATGATTTCTTCAAATACACTGGCATTTAACTGATAAAATATAAAATTTTTTTTCTTTTCTTCAAAAATTAAACCCGCTTTTTTTAACTGCGACAAATGATATGAAATTGTTGCATTTGTCATATCAAAGTGTTCACAAATCTCTCCTGCAGACATTTTTCGTTTTTTGAGCAGTATCAGTATATCTCGTCTTACAGGATCAGCTAATGCCTTAAACATCTCATGAAATCCCATAATTTCCCCTTTCTTGCCAATTCTATTTAGATGTTTTTCTAAATAGATTGTAGCATCTATAAGATGAAAAATCAAGAACTATTTCGATAATTTTCTAAATAGAGATAGTTCACTCATTGGTGGACTGGTCACCAAATTTAGGACCACTTTTTTTACTTAACTAGCTCTATTTATTTTTAATTTATTTTTTTAATTGTTCTCCATATTCTACTGGACTCAAATAACCCAATTTCTCCTGTATTCTCTATCTTTTGCTTCCAATAATTTCTTTAATTTCACAATTTCTAAATAACTTGTTTCATCTTTATACTTCTCTTTTATTTCTTTCTTCTCTCGTTTTAACCATTCTCTTATTGTATTTGAACTTACTCCTGGGATAGATACTTCTTCGTCTTCCCTTGAATATACAGTTCTACTATCATTTTCTTAAATTCTTCTGTATATCTCTTCCCTAAGTTTTTTTCCATTCCTATCATTCCCAATTTTTAGTTTATCACAACTTCACTTTTCTTCACACTCATTGTCCTAAAATTTGGGTCCGATCCACTTGAGTCCTATTCTCGAACTCCTTCTGAGGTCGTCCTGAGCCCATAGAACGTTTTTTATGGAAAAGACTACCTGCCTTCCTTGTCTCTGAATTTTGATGGGCTTAAAACGGCTCTGAGGAAAAAGAAAAAGGATAACATCGAAATGACATTATCCTCATCTTCTATTAATACCTCTATTTTTTATTAAAACTCAACAATAATTCATATATATCTCTTTTCCGAGCTAAACATTGTATCCAGTTATTATTTATTGAATCAAATCCGTAATAAATTCCTGCTAATCCTCCTGCAAGTGCTCCTATTGTATCTGTATCATCTCCTAAATTTATTGCTGTAAATATAGATTCTTCATAATTATGTGATAATAAAAAACTCCATATAGCAGCTTCTAACGTATCTACCACATATCCAGAAGATGAAATTTCATTTTTAGATAATAAATATATTTCACCATTCAGCAATCTGCGAAAATATAATAGTTCATCCTGATATTTGTCAAAACAATATTTTTCCACAAATTTTATAGATTCTTCATATGATTCCATTTTACTTTTTGATTTAATAAGGTTTATTGCCATTTCCGTGTAGATTATACATGCTAGATTTGATCTCTTATGTGCATGAGTTAATGATGATACTTCTTCAATAATTCTGACTTTTTCAAAACTTCCTGTATCTTTCAAATAATATGCTAATGGTAGTATTCTCATTAAAGAACCATTTCCGTTTGAATTCTCACTGTTGCCACCACAAAATTCCAAAGGTTCTCCCATGGATATCTGCTGAATTGCTAAAACTGTTGTATTACCAATATCAAATACTTTGCCATGAGGGGTCCAAAGGGCATTAAAATAAAATTCTAAAAATTTATCTGCAATATCTCTTAAATCATATCCATTTTTTAGACTATCAATCAAACATAAAGTTAAAGATGTATCATCAGACCAAGTTCCAAAATATTGATGATGTGTGCCATAGGCTCTCATCTCATGTACTTCATCTTTTTCTCTTTCTTCCCTCGATTCAAATTCTACAGGGACACCTAATGCATCACCAACGCAAAAACCAAAGATTCCTGATAATAAGTCTCCCAGTTCTTTATTATTTTTCTTTATTAATAATGGGTCTTTTGATTTAAATTTAGGACATTCTTTTTTGCATCTCCGAACATCATTTGGCTTTATCTCCTTATAAGCTAAGCACTTTACAGCATCATTTTTAATCACATTGGCGCAAATTTCACATTGTGGTGAAGACACTAAAAATGTTGCCCCCGATTTTCTATCTATTTCCCAACGTTCTTTCATAGATAGTTGTCTATTTTTATTCTTCATTTTATTCCTCTTTGTTTAATTTAAATATGGTTTCTTATTCATAACTTGAACATTTCTTCCTTTATTTTTTGTCCTAGTCCCCAAATTTAGGACTACTTTTTTACTTAACTAACTCTATTTATTTTAATTTCTTTTTTTAATTGTTCTTCGTATTCTACTGGACTCAAATAACCCAATTTCTCCTATATTCTCTATCTTTTTCTTCCAATAATTTCTTTAATTTCACAATTTCTAAATAACTTGTTTTATCTTTATTCTTCTCTTTTATTTCTTTCTTCTCTCGTTTTAACCATTCTCTTATTGTATTTGAGCTTACTCTATACTCCTGAGATAGATACTTTTTCGTCTTCCCTTGAGTATACAGTTCTACTATCATTTTCTTAAATTCTTCTGTATACCTTTTCCCTAAGTTTTTTTCCATTCCTATCACTCCCAATTTTTAGTTTATCGTAACTTCACTTTTCTTTACACTCGTTGTCCTAAAATTTAGGTCCAATCCATTTTTATGCCGACTTACCCTAGACATATCCCATCAAATTTATTTTCTGGATTCCATAACTAGACTCCTTCTAAGTTCGTCCTGAGCCCGTAGAGCATTTTTTATGGAAAAGACTACATTTGTTTCCCTGTCTCTGAAATTCGAAGAGCTTAAAATGGACTTGAAATAAAAGGAAAGGATAACATCAAATTAATGAGGCTATCCATCCTAACTTTAAGCTTACCAATACCAAACTAAATACTCCCTCATATTTCCTAATATATCATAATAGTTAAACTTAGAATCTTTTTCTGGTATGTTATGTCTTTCTCTAAATATTTTACATGCATCTTCTATTTCTTCCTTATCTTCTGGATGTTGTTCAATTAATGCCTCACATCCTAATCTTAAATATCTATATGCCACTTCATAACTCATTGTAAAGCTATACACTTTTTCTTTTCCATCATATACTTTTTCACTCTCTGGAGAAAAAAACGCTAACTGAACACCATCTTCAAAATATCCAGCAAGATCCTTGGTATAAACTTCATTTTTAGGAAAAAAAATACTTTCATATTCTGAACCGCCCCAGCCTATGTCTTCATATAGTGTTTTTACCAAATACTCTTTCCTATCACTTACTGTTCGTAATATCATTAAAAATGTAGACTCTAATCCATTTGATCTATACTCCATGAGTCGTTTTAATGTCATCATATCATAACCAACTTTCTATTTTTGAGGAATTCCCAAAGTAGGATAAAAATTAAAAGGAT
This sequence comes from Sebaldella termitidis ATCC 33386, assembly GCF_000024405.1. Classification (NCBI taxonomy): domain Bacteria; kingdom Fusobacteriati; phylum Fusobacteriota; class Fusobacteriia; order Fusobacteriales; family Leptotrichiaceae; genus Sebaldella; species Sebaldella termitidis. The sequence goes on from NC_013517.1 coordinate 4,265,623, forward strand.
CTCCTAATTTTTCAGGAGTCCAAAATTCAAATATAACTCCATTATCAGAAATTCCATAACCTTTATTATCTTTTATATAATATATATTATTAACTGCTTCATTTGCCCAAATATTTAATTTGCCACTTGACATCAATTCATCACTAACTACTGTTTTAGGTGTATATGCTGATTTAAAATTTAACTGATCCTGTGGTATTATTTTTCCTTTTGCATCTATTGTTGAAGCAGTAGAATATTTTACCTCCATTATTTCCGAAGTCACTGGATGTGGGATCACACTATCTATTCTCAATACTTTATTTTTTGAAGCATAATTATTTAAGTCAGTAAAAACACTTTCTACATGACTTCCACTAATTTCACCTCTAGCATTAAATTTAAATTCAGTAAAATGATCATTATTTAAACCTGCTTCATTTATCTTATTACTTAATAATTTAAATTCAAATTTTTCATATTCTGATTTTGAATTTATTAATTTCGTCTCAAAACTAACATCCGGCTCTTGACGTACATATTTATCATAAACCTTACTATCTTCATAATATTTTGCACCATCTTTTGATTCAGTGAACTTAATTTCTACTTTTTCTGTTTCTTTAGTTTTAGAGCTCCCGGTTGTTCCTATAATCTTACTTATTATTGGCTGTGTTATTGCCTTTCCACCAGCATCAAAGAATATTCCTATATGTTCTGCACCTATTTCAGCAGCATATTTTTCCGCAGATACTACTAAAGTTTTCCCATTATACGATACTGCTGAATTTGCTAAGTAATTACCTGTTGTGTATTTTCCCGCTAATGATTGTCTATTATCAACATTTTGCATCTTTTCGTGTACCAAGGAATAATAATATTCATACTGAGCTTCATACATTGCTTTTTCTTCCTTAGTTGTCGCTGTTTTAGATTTTTCTAATGCTGCATTACCTAATGTCACATTTTTTTCATGTTCTAATTTTTCCTGTGCTGTTCCCCAATGTACAAATTCATCAAATGAATTGAATTTTATTGTTTCTCCTTCTTCTGTTTTAAAGACAATTTCTACATTATCTGGAACCCCATAGTATGAATTAAATTCTTTAAATTGATCTAAGCTTTTTATTTTATCAAAAGTTTCAGGTGTTATGTATTCAGGGTCATTAGATATTTTATTTGAATTTTTATTATTATTTTTAGCTTCAATTTCTTTGATGGTTATTATTATTTCTTTTCCCTTGTTTACTTCTTCTTTTACTGTTTTTCCTACAACACTACCTATTTTTTCTCCTGGTTTATCTAAAATTTTCTTATCTAAGTTGTAAACTGCTCTGGCAGGAGTTCCTAATCCTATATAATCTACACCTTTAACTGCTGTATTTTTTGCTTTTCGACAAAATCCCATTATTCCTAATCCATTACATGTTCCTTTTACTATTCCATGAACAAGATAATCCAAATCCTCATCACTATATTCACCATAAAGGCTATTTCCATAGTTTAAAACCAAGCTTCCATCTAAAATATCCCCATAAAAAGAATTTCCTTCACCATCAAGTGGCTTTCTTCCTATTAATGTAAACATCTCTTCTAATTCATGTAATTTTCCATTCTTGCCTATTTCACTTTCTTTTTTATCATAAACATATGGATTACTCGGATTGTAATGATTTAATTCTGAAGCCAATGCATTGTATACCTGTTCCATGTCTGATACATCTACATCTTTTACATTTATATAGATTTCTATTTTTCCGTCTTTTTTTACAAAAGCTCCCATTTCATCATCTTTTGCTTGATCTGTAAAATTAATAACAATTTTAGTATCATTATCAATTCCATTGACTCCTCGCAATGCATTAGCCATTTCATTAACTAATTTCAAAGATTCTTTTGCTCTTTCATCTTCTGGTAAGTTTTTTAGTTCTTGATATTTTTTATTCATTTCCTGGTATTTAATTAAATTAGCATCTGTATGTCTAAGGGTACCTACTAAATTATCTAAGAAATTACTTCCTTCTACATTAGATGTAATTGCTATTGCTTTGATTATATCAGCTGGTAATTGTACTAATCCATTCAAATCTTTAATTACCTGATTTCTCGTCACCTCATTTAGCAAATCTGTATGAAGTACAGTGTCTATCTGCTCTACGACCTCATCTTTTGTCACTATCTGAGCTTTATTAATATCTGTATTTATTCCCAGTTCCTCAAGATTCAGCTTCTTCCCTGCTTCTGTTATTTCTGTATTAACAAATGTTGCATTACTGTCCTGCTGCTTGTCATGGCTTCCATACTGGATTCCTGTTTGCCCTATAGGTGTTTTATTCCCCTGTTCTTTACTTCCCAGTCCTATACCACTTACACTTATTCCGTAATTACTTCCTTCATTATGGTCTTTTAGATTCTCTACTACTACTTTGTTAGCTTCTATACTTAGTTTATTTTCTTCACTCAGACTTCCTATTAAGGCTCCAATATTAGTTAAAGTCTCTCCTACCCTAACATTTCCACCATTCTCTGCTATTATTGTAGTCTGATTATTTACCCATTTACTATCCTGATGGTTTTCTCCATAATTCCCGCCTATTGACGGTCTTGCTGATCCTGTCTCAAATTGAGTTCCTTCCAGCTTCCCTGATACATTTAAGCCTGCTCCCCAGTTCTTTCCATCTGACTTGTATTCATCCTGTAAGGATATTATACTCAAATCTCTTCCAATATCAAAGTTTATTTTATCTGCTGTTACATTCACTCCTGCAAATAATGCATCCTCTTTAGTCGTTAACTGGAAAGTTCCAGCTACATTTATTACAGAATTATCAAAGTACTTAGAACTTGTATTGCTGTTTCCTCCTGATATATTTAATCCACCTATTACATTCTGATTTACTATATCATATCCTACACTTCCACCTGTTGAACTTGATTTTGTATCATTCTTATATGTATTCTCTCCTGCTCTTATAATAAAATTATTGGCATCTACTACAAAGTTCTCTCCTACATTTATCTTCTGATTTACAAGTGTTACATCTCCGTCTGACTGTAGTATAAAATTCTTTCCTACATTTATATTTCCTGCCACTGAATTTGTCCCGCTTGTATTTGATTCATAACTGCTCTGACTGTAACTAGCTGATACTGATGCACTTACCAGTCCTTTAGCTGCGTTTCTTAAGTTATCGGGTGATAGATCTCCATGTTCAAATATATTTTTTGTTGAAATATATCCTATTCCCTCATACCATGATCTTAAATTACTGCTTAATCCTCCAAGATCTCTTAAATCCTGAAAACCGTTTCCTAATGTATTTATTGTTTGAGAAGTTCCTCCAAATCCATAATCTTTTACATTATCTGTCACATTACTCACTGTATTAGCAAACTGTGCTGGAGTAAATCCTACATTTACACTTACACCTACACTCGTACTTTTCTGCTTTACCGTTTCATTGTATACTTCCTGTGCATCAAGAAGTTCTACCCCGTTTACTCCCCTTATTACAAGGTTTTCTCCAACATTAGCCTGCATTGCTTCTGTTCTTACTCTGTTTCCTGCATCTATTACTGTATTTCCCTCTGATATTATTGTTGATACTGCTACTGTTGTTCCGTTTCTCTGCTGTTCGAGACTATTTTGACTATAGCTCACTCCTGCTGTAAAGCTTCCTCCACCGCTTGCAAAGCTCGTGCTAAACCCGCTTTTCTGGTCTTTTCTTGAATAACTGTTATCCAAAGTATCTGCCAGTATATTCACATTATTCCCGGCTGTCATTGATATATTTCCGCCAGTATTCTCCAGCCCCTCTTTTACTGCTATTATATTGGAAGCTCTCACATTTATGTCATTATTTGCATCCAGTATTACATTATTTCCTATTATTGTACTTGCTGCTGCGTATTCCTGATAGCTTTTTTCCTCCATGCTGCTGTTTGAAAATGTATTACCGCTCTTATTCTTTGTTTCTTTATATTCACTTTCTTTCTCATTCAGTATATTTATATTCTCTCCAGTAAGCTGTACAAGACCGTCTGAACCTATTACACTTCCCTTTACAGATATATCTTTTCCTGCTTCCAGTATTACAGCTTCTGTTCCTGATATCTCAGATCCTATTTTTCTTGTTGACTGATAAACCTGATAGTTATCACTATCAGCTCCATATTCATCATCACCCTGAAGTGTCATACTTCCTATTGTTATATTTTCTTTTGCATTTATTACTGTCGTTTTCCCTGACACCATTCCGGCTTCTGAGATATAATTTTTTCCCTCTATATATGTTGTACCATCTGATTCTATACTTCCCACACTTAATATCTCGTCATGTCTTGTTCTGTTCAAATCTCCGTTATCATAATTTACAGTTCTTATACTTGAGCTGTTTATTATATCTCCATTTTCTGCTGATAACGTCACAGAATCTATTCCTTTTATTCTTCCGCCTATATTCTCTATATTTCCTGCTGTAGCTATTACTGTTACTTCATTTCCCTTTATTTCTGCAAGCTCATTTGTGCTTGTTACATTATAGACTCTTCCTGCATTTACATAGGTTACTCCGCCGTTTCCTATTACCTGTCCGTTATTTCTTAATTCATCTGCATTTATTGCAGTTAGTTCAAGTCCCCCTACTTTGTTTCTTCCGTCTGTATCTATTGTAGCAAGTGTAGCCTGACTTAAATATACTTTTGGTACAAGAACTTTTTCCCCGTTTACTACTTCATATTCATACCAGATTACATCACTTTTCAAAGCTTTTACCTGATCAGGTGTTAATGCTACTCCTACTGATAACTGTAAATCTTTTTGTAATTCTACTGAATTATCAAGCATTGCCTTCATAAGCTCACTGTCACTAAGACCATTGATAAATCTTGTCCCAAGCTTATCCGATATAGTTCTTGTTACCAGAAGATATTCATAATATGCATCTCCCAGTCTTCTTGCCCTGTTCCAGTCACCGTTTTCATCATATCCTATTCTTGATAAGTAATAGTCACTTCCATAAAACTCTCCAAGATTTATATACTTACTTCTTGTTTCTATCAGATATTTTGATGTTGAATCTCCCTGAGTTATGTTATTACCATCTGGAGCTTTCGTCATTGTAAATAAACTGCTTACTGCGCCCAAAGGATCTATTGGCAGCACTCCCGATATTATTATATCCGTTACAGGTGTTATGTTCTTTACTATATTTACCATTCCTGTCCCGTTACTGCTTCCTGTATTAATAGTTTTTCCGGCTACAGAGCTTCCTGATGTTATACTTCCGTTTATTAATTGATCTGTTGTCGGAAGCTCTGATGTCAATATCAAACTTCCTGTATTTATTAAAAGGTTTCTTGCTTCTATTACACTTGCCTGTCCTGTTACATATGCAATATCTCCGTTTACCATATCTCTGTAGTATTTTATCGGATAACTTGTACTTCCTGTCGAGCTTTTTTTCTTCGACCATGTAAAATATTCTCTTCCATCTTTTAACTGTATTTGATTGCCAAGAGTTATTTCATTTTTTATTATAATTGCTGTTAATTCTGCTGTATTTCCTGCTGATATTTTTCCGTCTTTATTATTAAGCTCATTTGCATTTATTGATATATTATTTCCTGCTGATATATTGGCATATGTTGTTACTGCATTACTTCTCAGCTTTCCTTTCAAAGGTATTCCTTGATACTGCGTTGTATTCGAATATGCACTTCCCGAATCATTATTGTTTATATCAGAAAATATTGTACTTTGGTAATAGTGAATCAACAATGAATTATATCTAGAATCTGCTGTTAAACCGGGTATTTTATCTCTTCTGTTACCTTTAGTTCCCGCAGAGTCATCTCTGTATAGGTTCCAAGTTGCCAAAACTTCTGCCTGTGTAAGTATCTGCCCGTCCCATGTTTCATAATATATCTCATAATCATTAAGCCCTTCTACTCTTCCTATATTATCTATCTTTGTTACATTTAATGATATATCTCCCGAGCTCTGGATCATTCCTGTCTGATTCAGAAGATAGTTTCCTCTTAAATTTATCACTCCTGTTGATAACAGCTCTCCGCTTAAGTTTTCAAATGTATTAAACTGGGCATCTAAAAGATTTCCTCCATAGATTGCTTTTCCTGCGTTATTCGTTATCTTGTCTGCTGCTGTTAATCCTAACTGATCTGAAAAAGCTATCAGATCATTATTCACAATATTATATCCGGATATTCTCCCGTTTTCTCCTTCTATTATATTGTTATTTATTACATTCCCTGTTCCCTCCACTACTATTGTATCTGAAGAAAGCCAGGTATTATTAGTAATATCTCTTCCTTTTATCTCTATATATCCTGTTCCTGTTGTTGCTCCTGCATTTAATATGTCATAACCATGAACCTGAAGCCAGTTTTCTCCGTGAAGTGTTCCTGTTAAAGTTAGGTTTCCTATTGTTGTTAAGGATACATTTCCGCCTCTTATCAGATTTATGTTACTGTATCCTGACATATTATACAGCTCTATTTCTGATGATTCCACTGTACCGCTGTTTGTAAAGTTTGATCCTGATAAGTTTACTTTACTGTTGGAACCTATATATCCTGTATTATTTATTGTAGTATTATTAGCTTTTATCAGTTCATCCGCTGCAAGAGTCCCAGTATTAGTCAAGCCTGCTGTTATTATCTCTATATTTGTCCCGCTTATATATCCGTTATTTGTTATATTATTACCGTTAAGCCTTGCATTATCTATTACAGTTATTTTATTGGTATTCAATATCCCCGTGTTATTTATATCAAGCAGTGTTGTCAGTATCTCTCCCGAGTTATTAAATGATACTCCTGATGTATATATCTTATCTACTGCTTTTAAGCTTCCTGTATTTAATAAATTATTTGTACTTAATAACCCGCCTATATTCATTACACTATAGTTCTCAAGATTTCCCGATATTACAAAATTATCATTGGTATTTATTTCTCCAAGGTTTTTTGTTCCGTTATTCTGTATTCCTTCTCCTGTACTTATCTTGGCTCCTGATCTGTTTTCCAGTGTTGTAGTTGTTAATTTTTTATTTGATGTTATTTCTCCGCTGTTATCAAGACTGTTTAATGATATGTTTCCCTCTGATATCATTGTTCCTGTGTTTATTGTATCTTTAGCTGATAAGTCCCCTGATGTTTGAACATTATTTGTATTTGTCAAATTTTTATCTATTGATATTTTATCTTTACCATAAAGAGTTCCGCTGTTATTTACATTTCCCTTTATTTTCACTTCTTTATCTGATAAAAGTCTTCCCTGATTTGTTGCATCTTTTCCTATAGTTACATTTCCTTCTGCCTGAATATCCTTTTTATTTACAAGATTTCCTGCTACATCCAGATTTTCTTTAGCATATACTGTTTCTTCTGTTTCTAGATTCCCTGATATTTCTATATTTTTATCAGAGATTATTCTTCCAGTATTTTTTGTATTCCCTGCTGTTATGTTTCCTTCACTCTGGATATCTCCGCTGTTATCAAGGTTGCCTTTTATCTCTGCCTTATTTTTCCCGTATACAGTTCCTGATGAAGTCAGTTTTCCGTTAATTTCAAGCTCTTTTTCCGATAGTATCTTTCCTGTATTTGTTGTATTACCACCTGTTTTTATACTTCCATTACTCTGTATATTTCCTGTATTATCTAATTCTTTTCCTATTGTTATATTATTTTTGGCATAAAGCAAGTCTTTGTTATCAGCCTTATTGTTTACTGATATGTTTCTCTCGGCTACTATTTGTCCTGATTTATTTACCAGCCCTTTTCCAATATTAATATCATTTCCTGAATAGATATTTACTTCATTTTCAAGATCACCTGTTATTAATATATTCCCAGCCTGTGTCCCGTTTCCTTTCAAAGTTACCTTATCTGCATCTATTGTAAGGTTTCCTTCTGTATATGTAGAAGTATTCTGGGTAAATTCTTTAGCTTTTACTTCCATGGCTTCTTTAGCCTGTGTTTTATTAGTTACTATTGTTCCGTCAGCATTGATTTTTAATACACGTTCAGAAATGACATCGCCTGCAACTCCAATATTTCCATTTACTCCTACTATCTTTATCTGATTTCCATAGATTGAACCGAATGCTGATGAAGATATCAAAAGCTCATTATTACTTACCCCCTGTTTTGTATAATCTCTAGTATGAGGATTATAGTCAAAGTCTCCTGCTATCAGGTCTATATCTGCATCCTTTGCATATATCTGACCGTCTATATACATCTGTCTTGATAACAGTGCTAAATATCTTACTCCTTCTGCATTTATTCCTTCACGACCAATTTCTATCTTTCCTCCTCTTATATTGAAAGGAAGAAGATCTCCGTTTTCGTCTAAATCTACTCTTGATGTTGTAAATATTGCTTTATCAAAATTTATGAAGCCTGTATTATTTAAATAAAAACCATTCTGTGACGAAAAAATTATATCAGTTTTGTTTTCCGACATCACTTCAAGCCAGTTTTCTATTTCTACTCTGTTATTACCGCCTACCCTGTTTAATATTAATCTTGCTGCCTGCTCCTTTGTAAGGTTAGGATTAGCTGCCATCATTCCTGCAAGATAACTTCTTCCCACTCCTTGACCAAAGTTATTAAATACTGTAGGGTCTTTTGTCCTGAACTCACTAAAATCATTAACACTAATGCCCTTATTATTAGGAGTATTAATATTAATGATGTTAGCACCGTTTTGTGCTCTGTCTACACTTGTTTTCTGTGGTACATTTTTATCTACCTTTATATCTGCAAACAACATACTGTTCAACATTCCAAGCAGTAGCCCTACTGCTACATTTCTTTTTACAATGTTATACCTTTTTCCTCTCTTCATAAGCTCCTCACCTTTTTATTAAAATTTTATTCCAAATGTCACATATACCTCATCCTCTGGCTTACTTACATAACCTGATGCCTTATCAGGTTTCGTATATGCTATATCAAAATTAAATATTTCTCCGTAATACTTTACTCCTACTGCAAATCCTCTCATATATCCATATCTGTACACATCATGTACCTCATTATTCCAGCTCTCTCCAAAATCATAGCCTATATATGGCGATATACTCCCTATCTTGGATATATTTAAGTTATATGACAGCTCATTTTTTACATAATATCCTTTATCTCCTGATATGGAATCTCCTTTATATCCTCTTATTGTATATTCATCTCCCATACTTATCTTTTCACTTCCATAAAGCACATCCTGTGTATACTGACCCACTCCTACCAGTCTATAGGTAAATCTTTGCTTTCCTATTGTCATCGGTTTATACCAGTTTATATTAACTCCATACTTGTCAAATCTTCCCTTTGAATCATATATCTCCTTCTCATGATCATCCGCTGATCTGAACCATGGAAGTCCTCTGTCATATGAAACATCAAATCCCAGTATTCCTCCAAAGAAACCTCTGCTGTAATTTATTCCAAGACTTCCTATTGTCAGTCTCCTGTCCACAAGCTGGACATCTTCAAAGTAATTCTGGTTTGTCTTTAGCTTTAGTCCTCCGTTTATACTTATCTTACTCATTTTATTCCTATATACCACTTTGTCTGCATTCAGATTAAACTGGGTTGATCTCCCGCTTGTATCATACAGTCCGTTATATCCTTCACTGCTGCTTATATAGTACGAATGACTGTAGCCTGTACTGAATGTCCAGTATCTGAACGGAAATGAATAATTCAATGACCAGTCCTCATTGAACTTTTCCGGTTCCGCTTCTGTATCTGCAGGAAGAAGATCATCCTTATCCTTGATTATCGTTCCCGGCGGTATTGATGACGAGCCTGTATAATCATTTCTCAGAGGTCTTTTATTCCTCCCTCTCTGATATGAGGCATAAAAACTGTCATTTATTCCCAAAAGATTATCCTTCGTAATATCTATCTTTGCTCTGTCTCTTCCTGTTGATTCATCTCCATAGTTATTATATGAGATATTTGCATTAAATGTCCTGGTCTGCTGGTTTTCTATTTGTAGTATAGAGCCTCCTGCTTCCTGTCCAGGTGCTATTTTTATCTCTACATTATTACTTGATACCCTGTTAAACTGATCTGTAGCTTGTTCTGTATCCTGTAATCTTAATATTCTCTTCTTATTCTTTGGAACTGACATAAATACCTTCATCCTGTCAGAGAAGGTATTTTCATTAAGACTTGCTCCTTCCACTGTTCCGGGTATTGTTATCAGTCTTATTGTTCCCTCACTTAGGTTTTGTGTTTCGTCAAGCCTTACCCTTGTTGTTATATATCCCTTTTCTATATATTTATTATTAAGATCTGTCATAAGCTTATTTATATCCTTGGAGCTCAGCTTTCTGTTAATATATTTTCTTGTTACGACTTTTATTTCTACTTTACTTAGAAGATTATATTCGTCCTGTACTTCTATCTTTCTGATAAAGAACCTTACACTTGTATCAATCTCATCAGTACCGTCTATTATCTGAGGCTCTTTCCCGAAGTTCTCTCTTTCCAGTTCCTTTTGCCTTCTCTCCAGCTCCTGCTGTCTTCTTTCATTTTCTATTGCAGCATTGTTTCTTTCTATTATATCTCCCACTCCTGCTGAAAATACAATATTCCCCAATAAAAAAACTGCTATTATTTTCCTCTTCATTTTTTTCTCCTTTAAAAAAAATAACAAATAAACGAGATACTTAGTAATTGTTATTAGTGTTACCCTAATATGTTACTATTAATATTTCTTCTATTTGCTATTTTAAAATTAATTTATATTCTTTGATTTTCCTTAGTTAATTGTTATTATACAACAATATATTTATTATTGTCAATTATTTTTTACTATTTTGACAATAAGTACCTAATCTTTTTGTAATAAAAAAGGACAGTATTCTTTTAAATACTGTCTGAATCCATTAATTAATCATTATCTGATATCTTAAAAATTAAACTGATAACCATATAATCATGACTAATCCTTTATTATTATATGTTTTATTTTTCCAAAACCTGTTTTTTACTAATCCCCTATTTAGCAACTACTCTTCCTTCCAGCTTTGGTGATACGACCTTTTTATATTTCAAATAATCCATAATGGCATTGTACATCATATATCCGTTAACATCATTTCTTTCTGTTCCTGACAAAAACTGTGAAAATCCGTCTCCTCCATTAGCCAGAAAATCATTCGTAGCTACTCTGTATTTTTTATTCGGATCAATTTTTTTACCGTTTAACTCCAGCTTTGTTATTCTGCTCCCTGCTTCTTTTGCCGGGTCATATTCCATTACAAGCCCGTGTGATACCTGCAGAACTCCGTTAGTCAGTCCCGCTGCATGCTCAAACATGCTGATAATATCTTTTCCGCTGAGATTTAGAACAGTCAGTGCATTTGGGAAAGGAAATGCTCCTATTATATCTTTTTGAGTAATATTTCCTTTTTCTATATCAGTTCTTATTCCCCCGCTGTTCGTAACTGCAAAATCCGGCTTTTCACCTTTAGATTCCGCACTGTAAACTATAGCATCAGCTATCAGATTCCCCAGAAGCGATTCCGTACCATATGATCTAGTCAGTGTTACTTCTGTTTTCCCCACTACTTCTTTTGTTTTTTCATCAATTATTTTGTTCCATTTATCAATTACCTTCTGTGTTTCGGGATCTGCTGTTATATCCTTATCATAAATAATATTAAGCTTATTAGTATAAGATAATACTTTTTTTGTTTTTGAATCAAGTACCAATGCAAGCTCTCCTACCTCTGTTCCCTGAGCATCAGTAGAAACTATAAGGGTATTTCCTACTACAAGAGCTTCCGGTGTTCCCTGATGAGCGTGTCCTGTGATAAGTATATCTATCCCCTGTACATTCCCGGCCAGTTCTATATCCTTTTTCAAAGCTCTTGCTACATCCTCTGCCCCTTTTGAAGACTGTCTTGCAGGAGTTCCTTCATGAGCCAGAACTACTACTAAATCTACTTTATCCTTTATTTCGGCAATGTATTTTCTCAGATATTCTTCTTCATCTCTGGCTTCAAGCCCTTTTATGGCATTAGCTGTTATAGTATCATAAAACGCAAATTTCCCGTGAATCCCTATTACTCCCAGCTTTATCCCGTTTTTCTCTATTATTGTATATGGCTTATCCCAAAACGGCTGTCCGTTTTCTTCTATATATATATTAGATAAAACTACTGGTGTTTTATATTTTTTTAATTTCTCAAGACCATTTTTCCACCCATGGTCGAATTCATGGTTTCCTACAGAAACAGCATCATACCCCATGGTATCCACTATATCAACTATAGCTTCTCCCTCTGTAAGTGTACTAATTGCCGGTCCTGTAAAATAATCCCCTGCGTCAAAAAAGAATACCGTATCCTTTTTCTTTCTTACATCCTTTACAAAAGCTGTAATATTGGCAAAGCCACCTACCTTTTCTTTCTCATCTATTGCACGAAATAAAAAAGGATCTACATGGGCGTGTAAATCATTTGTGTAAAGTATTGTCATTTCTATGTTCTTTTTTGCATTGGTATTTTTTTTATTCTGCGCTCCATAAACTGTAAAAAATAGAGACAAAATAAAAAAAACAGTCAAAAACCTAAATAATTTTCTCATAAATACATCACATCCTTAATTTTAAAATATAAAAATCAATTACACACTGCATAGCGGTAATTAATCTTCCGTTATTTTAATATAACGCATTTATTTTGTTTTTAATAGGACACATGTCCTAGTATGTTATCTGATCATTTTGATTAAACAGGGTCGGATATTTTGGCATTTGATTAGGAATGACAAGAGACACAGCAGTAATGAAACACTGGGGCCGCTAAATTATACAGCACATTATGAACAGACTTTCCTGAAAAATTTATGCTTTTATTTCTGTATTATTATAAAACTTTAAAAAAAACAGGAATTATTATAAACATAACAACATTTTCAGACAGTCATGTTATAAATTTCTTCCTGTTAACTATTATTTCTTCCTAATATTTCGTATTCTTTGCTTTTTCAGTTCTTTTAATTCTTCTTCTTCTCTTTCGACACTTCTTACCACTCTTTTATAAAAATCAACCTTTTCCTGCATATGTGCAAGTTCTGCTTCTGCTTTTTCGAGCTTTGTTAATGATGCTGGACTTATATCCTCCGGCTCAAATACAAAATCCGGTTCATTTTGTGCATAAAGCCCCGCTGACAAAAGCATTAAAACTGCTGTTATTATTATTTTCCTCATACTTTCCTCCTGCATTAAAAGAGATTATCAGTATTTGATGATCTTACCCTGGCTAATCCAGTCTTAAATCTTTCACTGTTCCACTATATTTTTCTTCAAGCTCATCAAGCTTAACCTCATTTACTTTATAATCCTCTATATTTTTATTTATCTCATTTACACGTTTTTCTATTCTGTCTATTTCTTCCTGCATTTTTTGACTTTCTGTTTTTTTGCCTCTTTTTATTTTCGGTGCAGCTATTGACAGCTGTGTACCAAATAATACTAATAACAAAAACACTGATGCTCTTTTTTTCATATTTTCTCCTTCCAGTCTCCATAAATGGAGATTTTTCCCAAAATTCCCATACTGTTAGCTATAAAACAGAGAGGTATCAGTAAACTTCTTATTTTAGTCCTAACACTATTAAGGCTAAAATAACAGTCTGGTCTTCAACCCCTGACCTCCAAAATGATCCTGAACTGATGGACATTAGTTTCCCGATATGTCTTTATTCTCTGTGCCATACTTAATTTTTGGCTGCAATAAATTTTTTTTCGTTCTTATTCAGTCATCAGATTAAGTCCGCTGTTTATAACAGCCAGTTCCTTTTCTCTTTTCTCTATCTCTTTTTCAAGCTCTGTCTGCACAGTGTCATATTTTTTCAATATCTCCTTATACTCATCCCTGTACCATCTTACTTCTGAATCCATTCTGAGTTTTTCTGTCATTTCTGTTCTGCTGTTATAGTTTTTATATAAATCAGCTAATTCTTTTTCAAGTTTTGCTTTTCTTTTCATCACTCTTTCTGTTCGCACTGATTCTGCCTTGTTAATTTTTTCCACTTCATCTGTTATTGTTGACATTCTTGTATAAGCATAACCTGTTATCCCTATACTTAACAGTAGTAGTGCAGATAATTTTCTCATTTCTCCTCCTGATATTTCTTTTATATAAGAGAAATGGGGTAAAACCTCACTTCTCTTATATTTTTTATTTTAGAATTTCCATGAAAAGTCTAACTGATATTTTGTACCCTTTACACTTCCTTCTTCTCTCTCTACTCTTACTCCTGTTTTAAACCCTCCTGATGTTTCATAGCCTACTCCGACATTTGCCTTAAATATATTATCTATTTTTTCAGGTTCTTCCAGTCTGTAGTACCCTGCATCTGTATTGGCTATTTTTACCTCATTTCCGTCTCCATAGATATCCTGTGTCTCATATTCATAAGCTGCTCCTGCCGTAAGCATAAACTTACTTCCTTTTACTGTTGTATATGACCATTCCCCCTCTACTCCTGCTCCTGGTCTTAATGAGAAGTAATCCTCTGATTTTACATCAAGATACATTCCGTCTCCGTCTTCCTTGAAGCCTTGGAATTTCCCGTATCCTGTATTCAGACTTCCAAATATATCCATCTTAAAATTCTTTGATATTATTGGAAGTTCATAGTTCAGTCTGTTTTTCCATTCTGCTGTTCCAGAGAAGTAATCTCCATTATTCTTATATGTTCCATTGCTTAAGTAAATCTTTCTTTCCATATCATGGTAGTTTACCCCAAGCTCTCCTCTTGTCATATATTTGAATCTGCTGCCCTGCTTCAGATACTGTTCATATCCTATTCCTGCTTTCAGACTTGTTATGTCTTCTTTTGATCCCTGATCAAAGTCAAACTTACTTTGCAGTATTCCAAGTGAATAATTAAAGTTTGTACCATATTTCAATGTTTCTTTTTCCTTCAGATACATGATTCCCAGTGACTGATAATCATATTCCTCCACTCCCGGATTCTTATCTGTAATATTTCCTCCCGAATAAATCGCTGATACCTTAGTAATATCCTTAGTTGTATTTTCTTCGCTTTTCAGCTGCTTGTATGCTGTATCAAGAACTCCGCTTACATCCATCATTCTCTGCTGGATATTCGCATATACATTACCTCTCAGCTGCATATCAAATGTTTCAGCCAGTTCATCCTTATCAGATACTGATTTCAATGCATCAAACATATCCATTTCTGTATCTCCCGGTCCTTTTGAATGAAGCTCGTCCAGTCCTTTTCCGAATTCTACCGCCTCTGTATTTTTAAGCATCTGTGCATACGGTATTCTTGTAAGTGTCAGTACATAGCTGTTCAGATCCTTGTCAAAATATTTCTCCGCTATAAATGATACTGACTGTGATGTTACTCTTATTGTCTCTGTTTCCGGATTGCTCAGTCCTCCGAGAAGCTGTACATGATGCATATCATAGTTATTACCTAATGTTGCATCAGGGCTTAGTATAATATGACCGGTTCCTGAAAGCCCGCCTACATTTATCGTTCCTGCTTTTCCAGGCGTTGTTTCCAGAAGAATATTTCCGGTAAAGTCCAGTGAACCTGTTATTTCTATTTTTCCTGTATTATTTATTGTAATCCCGTTTACAGTAGCAGTTGGTCCGTCTATGACTATATCTCCTATATTAGCTAGTGTTCCTCCACCGTCAAATACTGTTGTTCCTCCAGAGCTTATTGTTATTCCCGCAGTATTTACAAAAGAACTTCCCATTCCTATGAATACTCCGATCTTTCCGTCTCCGTTTACATTTATCTGACCAGTATTTGTTAATGTAGCTCCTCTTTCAATATAGATTCCCTGAGACCCTGCTCCATTTACATTTACTATCCCGTCATTTATGATATTAGCATCATTTGTTCCTATTATTCCTTTTGCTCCTGTTCCGTCTACATTTATTATTCCTGTAGCTGCATTGTATACTGTTGCTCCATTTGTACCGAGCATTCCGTATGCTTTCAGTCCTGTTACATCTATAGTCCCGTAGTTTTCTGCCGTTCCTGACGGTCCGTAAGTTGTTGTTCCGTCAGGGTGTTTTACTTCTACACCGCTGGCAAACATCCCTACCCCGGCCTCTTTTCCTACTATGATCTGTGCTCCTGCCGAGTTTACTATCTTTCCTGATTCTGTTGCCATTCCCACAGAAAATTCCTTAGCTGCTACATCTGACTTACCTACAGTTATAATATTGTTATTTGTCATAACTCCAGACTGTCCATACATACCCACACTCTTATCAGTTAGTGTCAATGCGGCATTTGTTTCCCCGTTACCGTTTTTACTGTAGATATATGTACTTCCTTCGCCTGTTGATGTGAGTATACTGTTGTTTATTATATTCCCGTTCTCTGATGCAAGAGCTACTGAATTTGCTCCTACTGTTACTGTTCCGGAATTATGATTTACTGCTGCTGTTCCCGCACCGAATAATCCTGATGATTTTTCATTTCCTGCTGTTACATTTCCGTAGTTATCTATCTGGCCGTTTTCAGCATATATTCCGTTTGATGTATCTCCCAGTAATATATCTCCCCTGTTTTCCACAAGAGAATTTTTTGCAAATATTCCTGTTCCGTTAGTTTGTCCGTTATTTGTTATCATTGCCCCTGTACGGTTTTCTATTCCGGAAGATATATTTTCACCATAGATCCCTGCTGCACCTTTTCCGAATTCCAGAGTCCCCTCATTTAATAATGCTGATGAATTTAATCCGAATAAAGCTACTCCTGCTTTTCCAGTTGCCGTATTGCTTTCTCCTACTTTTATTGTCTTTCCTGCATTATTTTTTATCGTATCTATTCCTTCTCCATACATTCCTACACTTGCTTTTCCTGACAAATCTATATTTCCGGCATTCTCAATAGTAGAAAGTGCTGAATTTTTAGAGGCTATTCCTTTGGCTCCGTCTGATACTGACAGTATATTTCCGTCAAGCTGTATATTTCCTCCGTTATCTCCATATATTCCTGTCGCATTTTCAGATAGATTTATTGTTCTTGAGGCAGGTGAAATAATGTTTGTAGCATCTGCAAGATATATTCCGACTCCTGCTTTTCCTACATTTATATTATGAAGTGTATTATTCAGCTGTCCGCCATTTTGAAGCATTACTGCTACTGACTTCTCCCCTACTGTTATATCATTTCCGCCAAAATCTATCACACTTGCTGCTCCGTCTATCAAGGCTCCGTATCTTTCATCCCCGAGATTTATTGCTCCGCTCTGGTAGTTTATCTTTCCTCCGTTTTCCACTGCAAGAAGTGTTGAATGCTTGCCTATATTACTTGTTCCTGTTATTGTCAGTTCTCCGCCTGCCTGATTTGCATAATATGCTACTGATTTTTCATTGATGTTTACTTCTCCTGATGATACTCCTTTGGCATTTCTTACATAAATACCTATTGCACCGTCTCCTGTAAGACTGATCTTACCTTTGTTGTCTATATATGCACCATCCAGTCCTGTCATAGCTACCGCACTTAGTGTTGATGAATTTATTACTCCGCCTGTGTCATTCAGTATTGTCGAAGGTACCAGTAACGAACTCACTCCTGTTGCCTGTAATCCTGTTTTTCCTGTTGCTATAGTTGTCTGGTTTACAAGACTTCCTCCTGAAGCTACTATTACATTCGCATAATTTATATTTGAACTTCCTGAAGTAAACGTCATACTTCCGCCTTCAAGATAAGCAAATATTCCGTCCTCTGTATTAGTTACCGTTCCTCCTGATATATTCAGTGTTCCTCCGGCTTCTACATAGAATCCTATGTTATTTGTTCCGCCTACCTTTACTTCTCCCAGACTTCCAAGAGTAAATGTACTTCCGTTTTTAGTATATACTCCGATTCCCTGATCAATCAGTGTGCTTGTTCCAAGAAGGTCAATTTTTCCGTTATACGTTACATTCGTTCCTGTTTCCTGATATACTCCTATTCCGCCTGCTCCTGTCATGTCTATATTTGCTGCAAGAGTTCCTGTTCCAAATGACGGTGCTGCAAGAATTCCTATTGTTCTGTATTTTGTACCATTATCATATATTCCGCCTTTAAGATCCATTGTTCCTGTATAGCTTACTGCATTATTCAGATACATTCCTATTCCGCCGTCTATATCAAAATCATATGCAGAAGTTCCGGAAATATCTCCGCCTTTTACATAAACTCCGATTTTATCATGCTCACCGTTTACTCCTGTTATCTTTCCTGCTGCAATTACGCTTGATCCTGTTTCTGTTACTATTCCTACTGAATCTGATCCTGTCAATGATAATTCTTTTTTATTTTCCAGTGTTGATGCAATACCAGGTCCTTTTATGAAAATTCCTATTCCGTTCTGTGATACTTCCTGATCTGCATTATTTACAAGAGCTATATCCTGTGCATAAATATTTATCAGATTATTATTTCCTGCATGCTGTTTTACTGTTACCTGATTGTTTTGTGTCCCTCCGTCATAGAATATTCCCACTCCTTTGTTTGTTCCGTGTGAATATACTGTTTCCAGAGTTCCTGCTCCTATTGTTGTATTTCTGTCAGCATATACTCCTGTTCCTTTTTCTCCTATTGTAATTAATCCTGTATATCCGCTGTCTATTGTTATATTTCCGTTTTTGGAATATATCGCAGTTCCCTCTTTACCTACAGTTATATTTCCGGCTTTCAGTGTTAAAGAAGATTTATCTGTATTACTGATACTGTTACCTAGTATTACTGCATTTGAATAATCACCTGTTAATGAGATATTTGTTCCGTCTAGTGTCGCTTCTGCTTTATCATAAGCCATAACACCTGCAAGGCTTGCTGTTGTTCCTGTTATTGTTCCGCCTGATTTCAGATTTGTCTTTGTTCCCGTATCCTTTGTATATATCCCTATTCCTGAGTTTACATTCAGGCTGCCTTCATGGGTAATCAGTGTATTTGATGAACTTAGACTGCTGTCCTTCTCACCATATATTCCAAGGTATTCCGACGTTATATTTCCTTTATTCTCTACTATTCCGTTTTTAGTATATATCCCCACACTTCCGGGATTTGCCCCAGATAAAGCTGCTGTTGAAGTCAGGTTTCCTGTATTGTCATTGATGAATTTTCCCTGATTCGTTACATATGCACCTATAGAACCGCTTTGTGATGCTGTTCCTCCTGAGTTTGATGATATTGTTCCTGTATTTGTAAGTTCTGCTTTATCATCCAGTATTATTCCTACTGAATCTTTATTATTAGCAGCTATTATTCCTGCGTTTGATGATACTGAAGCTGTTATTCCGTCTGCTTTCATGTACAATCCGAATGCTCCGTCAGCATTTACAGTCACATTTCCTGTATTAACCAGATTCGTTTCCTTGAAGTATCCTCCTATACCTTTTGCATTGGCATTTATTATGATATTTCCTGTATTATTCATATCTGCCACTTTTGCAGCGTATATTCCGATTGTTTCCTGATTTAATGTAACTCCGTCATTTGCCAGTGTTATATTTACACCATTATTAAGTGTTCCTGTATTGGCCGCATAGAATAATCCTATCGGTCTTATCGGATTTCCCGAACTGTCTGAGGCTGTTCCTGTACTTACTACTTTTATATTTCCTGACAGTGCCTGTGCTCCGTCTTTAAAGTAAGCTCCTATTGCCGGTTTAGAATTAGCTGCTGACTTTAATGTGAAGTCTCCGTTAAATACTCCTCCTGCTTTTCCAAGAGTAGAATTTCCTTCAAGATACACTCCTATTCCGTTTTCACTTATCTTTGTTACTGAGGATGTGGAAGCTACATTTATATTTTCACCTTTTACGTATACTCCTAATGGTACATTAGCCGCTGTCAGCGGATCAGAAGCTGTTACATTTATCTTTCCCGAAGATAAGTTGATCGTTCCCTGATTTCCTGATACTCCGCTGTCTGTTTTCCCGTATATCCCTATATTTTTTAATCCGTTTACTTCTATTGTACCTGTATTCTCAAGTGTAAAGCTGTCTGCTACTCCGCTTTTATCTTTTGCAAATGCATATATTCCTATATTTTGGGCAGCTGCCCCGTTTTCTACAGAAATTTTTCCGCTGTTTTTCAGATTGGAATTATTTAAATACACTCCTATATTATCTTTTCCTACTGTTAGTAATCCTGCTGCTCCTATTTCATTGGCTCGTTTTGTATTTTCCAGGTATATTCCTGTTTTTCTTCTCATGTCTCCTGACGGAAGAACAGTATTAGAATCTCCCAGCAATATCTGACCAAGAATATTTATTCTTGCTCCGTCCTTGGCAAATACTCCTATTCCCTCTTCACCGGTAATATTCATATTCGCAGTTCCGTGATTTAATGTAAGTACTCTTTCATATGTAGTATTGTTGTTTCCATTCAGATAAAGTCCTACACTATTTTCACCGGTTACTTTTATCAGATCGTCCTTTGTAGTAATATTAGCATCCTCTGCATAGATTCCTGCTCCGTTTTTCTTTACTTCTATCTGACCGTTGTTTGTTATATCCACAGTTTTACCATATATTCCATAGTCATTTTCTGTCAGCGTTATTTTCCCTGTATTTATCAGTTTTGTCAGATTAGCTGCTGTTGTCTGTGCTCCTTTAGCATAGATTCCAAGAATAGCATTTTCTGATGCTGTTATTCCTGATACATTTCCCACAGTAATATTCAAATCATTAGTAAGAGTTTTTCCTACTGCTCCTTCATAATACAACCCTGTTCCGAATTTTCTTGTTGTTGCAGATGACGGGTCAGCATGATTGTAAAGTACTGTCAATTCTGATGCCGGTCCGGTATTCAAAGTAGACATATCATCTTTCAGATTTAAAGCTACTCCGTTTTCTCCTACTTTTATCGAATAGTTACCGTCCAGAATTACTTTTGAATTTTCCACAAGTACTCCGAAGCTTTCTTTTCCTACTGTTATATCTGCTCCTGAAGCTGGTGCAGTTGTTTTAAGAGTTAATTCTCCCCCTTGTGTTGTCCCTTTTATGTATACTCCCACACTTTTATCACCAAGAACTATTTCACCGTTATTCAATACGGTTACTCTGTTTCTGGCTGCTCCTGTATTATTATCTGCATAGATTCCTATAGCATTCGATGAAGGTGTTGTTCCTCCGTCATATATTTTGATTGTTCCTTTATTCTCAATTTCTATTACTTTTTGTGTTGTCGGCGTACTTCCCAGATCTGTCCCGAATGTATCTGCTGTAGGTACTCCCAAAGAATTTATTTTTCTTGATAATCCTACTATTCCTACTCCGCCTTCTGTTGCACTTGTTTTTCCTGATATCTGGATTAGTCCTTCGTTTACCAGCTTACTTCCGTTTACTCCGTATACTCCTACACCTTTGTTTACTATGATTTCTCCTGTTGCCTTATTATTTATCTGTCCGTAGCTTACATAGGCTCCTGTATTTGCTCCTGCTCCTCCGGAAATACTTATTTTTCCATTTACTGTATACCCTGCTTCTGTATTATTTACAGCTTTAGAATTCGACCCGATAGCAAGTCCGTTTCCTGCTGCTGAACTTATTGTCTTGGAAGCTCCTATATTTACCATTACTCTTTCCATTATCAAGTCGTTAAATCCATCTCCTGCTGTAGATCCTGACGATATGCTGTCTCTGTTTACATTCGTTGTTACATTTAGAACTGCTCCGTCAAGTGATGTTTTATACCAGTAACTTCCTGTGTTTATTGCTGCTACTTTAGGGAAGTTTCTAAGACCTGTTACAGGATTATTCAAGAAGTCATCTGTTCCGTCCCATGTCAGAGTTCCAGGATTTACGAATACTCCGAGGTTTACTCCGTGATTTTTAAGATTTACCGTTACCTGACTCATTCCTGTATATCTTCCGCTTTCTCCTGCAAGCTTTGCTCCTGAGGAATAATCAATTTTTGAACCGTAGAATACTACACCGTCATAGACATTCATTGTTGTAGCACCTTTGAAATTTATATTTGAGCCTGCTGTTTCATCTGCATAAAATACCAGCTTTCCTTCATGAGAATCTGTATATGTATCTTTATGCTCTATTGTTCCACCACCGAAATTTACCTTTCCTTTTTCCAGTGCTATGAGGGCTCCGTTCTGTCCCGTGTTAATTATACTTCCGCCGCCCTGAATATCTACAAGAGCTCCTGTACCTTTAGCAAAAGCTCCTACTCCGTTTACGTTAATCTTCCCAGAAATTTTTATTTCAGCACCATTCACTCCGTTTTTAACCACTGCTGCCGCTGCTGTATTATCATTAACCATATCTGTACCGGGTGCTATATTTCCAAGAGCATCTCTTTTAGGTCCCTGCTTTGTTGCTGTTATATCTCCTGTTACTGTTATTTCCGTCTTTGGAAGAACTGAGCTGTGTGATATTACATTTCCTGCTGCATCTGTAATTGTCGGTCCGTAATATGCATCCTCGGAACTCCATTTTATCCCTCCGGCATTTGTATTTCCAGTACCTGTATGATCTGAGTTTCCGTCATATATCGTATTTCCTTCTTTGTCCTTTATCACTTCTGTACTGCTTAATGTTGCCGCCTTATGATTTTCTGCGTATGCCATTGCACCTGTAGAACCATATCCGTTCAAAGTCAGTGATTTTGTAGTTATATATCCTCCGTCTTTAGCATAAAAAGGAACTGATTTTATTGAATTTACAGTTGCATTATTTGTGATATTAATTGTACTTCTGAATTCGGGCACATAATACTTTCCGCCCTGCTGTGATAATATCCCGTATGCTATTCCTCTCCATACATAAGAGGAGTTTTGAAGTCCTCTTTGTCTCGGGTTAAACCAGACTCCCTCAGCATAAGCAAGTGTAGACCCTATTGCCGTAGAGCTTTCATCAGTCCCTGACACCATCGGTGCATTATCAGTTACATTTGAACTCCAGTCTACCACACTTCCGTTTCTTGATACCACTGCAATATTATCTTTTGAATATTTCCCGAATGTTACCTTAAAATCATTCAGGTTTACTGATTTTATTCTGGCTTCTGATCTGACATTTCCTGCACCGTCAAATATATATGCCTGACCTGCAGTTGTTGCCACAGTAAAAGCACCCACACCATCTCCTGTGTAAGTAGTCCCGAGTAAAGGAGTTTGTTGACTGTTGAAATTTCTATATTCCGTGTATCTTTCAGTAGCAGGATAAAGCATTTTTACGTTCAATTCCGAACGCTGTCCGCTGTCTACTATCATTCCCACAGAACTTTCAGCTCTTTTGGTATCTCCGCCGCTCAGATTTCCGTCACTGTTTTGTTCCTGTACTGCTCCTGATGACAGTTTATTTCCAAAACCGAAATTAAGTTTTAGTGTTCCGTTAAATATACCATTGGAAGCAGGAAGTAAATTATTTCTTCCAAAATATATTCCTACATTCTGGTCTCCGCCGAATTCTATGCTCGACTCTATATTATTTACCGGATTATATGCAGGAGCGGCGTCATTCTTATTTCCCAAAACTGCTGCATTTATTCTGATGGCAGCGTTTTTTGCTCCATACATATTCACTGTTCCTGTATTTTTATAGTCAATTGCCCCAAGGTACGGAAGATATACATATTGTTTGAACCATTTTCTTCCCATTTCAGCCGGATTTGACATTGCAGCATCATTTCCGGGATCATTATGTGAATTATCCACTTTTAAAATTACAGTTTCCGATTTTGATATATCAATATTATTGTCCATTACAAAACTAAACTGCCCTGACTGATTTATATCAGCATGACTGTTTGCTCCCGTACTGCTGTTTAATGAAAAGAATGTATTTTTACTTCCGTATACATTAACATTTGTTCCTGTAAAATCAATTTTGGCTGCACTCTGTCCAAGAAGTCCCGCAGTTATCGCAGCACTTCCGTACATATTCAGGTTTGAATGCTTCATAGAAATAGTACCTGTTGTATATGTAGTGTTCATTAAAGTCGCTCCTGCGCCAAAATGAGCTTCTATCCCGTCAAACACAGGATTATGATATCCATATGTCGTAAATATAGTCGTATGTGCCTGCTCCACAGCCCTGTTATTATCTATAGTAAATGTCTTCCCATTTGCAGCCAGCTCATTGGCATCAGGACTGTAACCGGGCATATAATCTGCTGCTGTGATAGGATCTGTATATCCTGTATAATTTCCTCCGCTTTTATTAAGAAGCTTTCCTGCTACTCCGTTCCATCCCGAAAGTACTTTATTCCCGGCCGTTGATCTTACTGTACCGTCTTTATCTGTTAATGTTACTGTCTGTCCTGTAGTGGCTATGCTTCCATTTATTGCTACGAATTTTCCGCCTTTTGCTCCTACCTCATTAAACAGCGGTGATGTTCTTTCGCTGTGTACCTGAGTTGTCGCTGCTCCTACTGCTCCTGTCCCGTAGTTTCTTCTTGGAGTACTGTCAAAATTATTGTGCAGAGACATAGATATTTTATCTACAGATAAATAGTTTCTGTAGTAACTTCCTCTTCCCAGCCAGTTTTGCCCCGGTGCACTGTAAGGATCCCACTGAGGTGCATACACTGCAGGTGCCTGAGGTACATCAGGATTTGCTCCCTGTATGCTCGGCGGTGTTACTGGTGCCACATTAAGACTCGGAGGCGTAAGATTCAGAACCGGAGGCTGTACATCTGTAAATATAGGCGTTTTTACGTCATTTACATTTACATTTACATCCACCAATATTGTTCCTATATCTATATTCCCCGGTGAATTAAGTGCTACTGCCGGTACGCTGCTCACTGTTCCCGGTGCCGTTACATTTACTGTTATTGGATTTACTGTCACTGGTGCCAGTGTTACATTTGGTGCCGGCGGCACAAATGGTGCATTTATCGACGGCAGTTCCACCTGAGGTGTCAGCGGTGTTTCTACCTGCGGAACCTTTATTGTCGGTATTATTGTAAATGTTGCCGTATTATCATAGATATCTGTATTTGTTGTCCATGCGTGTCCGTCTTCCCCGCTTGTATTTGTTTCTGTTATCCAGCCGGTCGTCCCCTGACGCACACTTGATAATCCCAAAAAGCTTCTTAAAAGAGCTCTTTCCATATCTTGTGAAGTATTTTCCCTGCTTCCGTATTTCCAGTCCTTAGACTGGCTGTCCATATCCTTATATCCGAAAAGTGTCGAAAAAATGTAGCTTTCCCATGGTGACTTAATCACCTGATCTCCTTCATTTTCCAGACGTTCGAGTTCTAATCTGCTGTATTTCAGCTTCTTTTTATTTTCCTGTCGCAATTTTTGTATCTTTTTTTCAAGATTTTTTGCTGTAACTGTGAGATCAAGATTCTCACTTGCATTGATAAAACTTCCTGTCATCAAAAAAGTTAAAGCAAGCCCTTTTGAAAACTTGAAATTCTTATTATGCTTCAAACCGGATTTCAATTCCTTCTCCACACGTTCCAAAATATTCTTCATGTCATCCCTTCCTTACATTTTTTTACTATTTCTTTTTATTTTAAATTAACTCTTTAATCGAATGATCGATCTATTAACGGTTAAAAAATTCGGCAAAAATTACTTCACCCTTGTGTTTTATTGCATAAAAAAGCATATTTATATCTGATTTCCAAATTATTTTTTATTTTCAGAAAATCACCTCTCTAACACTATATTTCATTTATTGAAAAGGTTATCAGACTTTTGAGATTTCTACTAATTTATATTTTTTGTATTTTACTTTTATAAAAAATCAGAAAAACATAAATATTGCTGTTTATTATCTTAAAATTTTATTTTTTAATGATTGCTTTTTTACCTCATAACACTCCACTTTCTATTTTTTTGAATAGTAATAAATTCTACCATATTTTATACAAAAAAGAAACTCTGCAAAGTTCATTATGAAAATTCAATTGTACTCATTACATAACAATTGTGGCTCTCGATTGATATTAAAAATATAATAATTTTTTTTAATTTTTAAAATAACGAAATAATACAAATTTTTTTAATATTTCTTCCTATTTTCCAAATGTTTATTTTTTTACACAAAATATTTTCTATATTATATGTCAAAACTTTTTACGATAATAAAACTATTCCAATAAACCTTATATCTTCTTTTCCCTGTAAAAACAGATTTCGCTCAGAGCGAAATGTTCCCCTGATAACTTCTGCTTCTGTTTCTCTATATTTTTCTTATATTTTTTATTCACTAAAAACAAAACAGTCCCTACAATAAAGTAGGAACTGCTTCTAAAGTTTCCTGCAAGTTTATCTATTATTATTCTTCATAACCGTCAATATTTTTCATTAAAATTATTCTTTCATTCCGGAAGTCATCATTCCGTTTATTATATGTTTTTGAAATATCAAAAATATAATCAGCACAGGTATCATTGATACTACTGAAATTGCAAGAAGACTGCTCCAGTCTATATTATTTTCACCGGCAAAATTTGATATTGCCAGCTGTAATGTATATTTTTTCGGAGTACTTATTACCAGTAACGGCCAGATAAAATCATTCCATCTCCACATAAATGAAAAAATTGTGAGTATTGCTATTACCGGTCTGGCAAGCGGCAGTATTATCCTGAAAAATATCGACCACTCGGAAGCTCCGTCTATTCTCGCTGATTCTATAAGTGAGTCAGGCATTGATAAAAAATACTGTCTCATCAAAAATATTCCTGTAGGCGTAGCTGCCGGAGGTATAATTATTCCCCAAAGACTGTCATAAAGCCCCATTTTATTTATTACAGTAAAGGTTGGATTCATTATGAGCGTAGTTGGTATCATTGTCGTACACAAAAATGCTACAAATATTATGTCTCTTCCCTTAAATTTATACTTTGCAAATGAATATCCCGCCATTGTATTTATTATTACAGTTATTATCGTAGAAGTAACAGTAACAAAAACTGTATTCATAAAATATATACCAAAATTTCCTGCTTTAAAAGCCTTCGCATAATTTTCAAATGTAAAGTTTTTTGGAAATATTGTAGGAGGATATGAAAACAGCTCTGAAGGTCCTTTAAAAGAGCTTGATGCTATCCAGAAAACAGGAAACAGCATCAGTATAAACATCATAAAAACTACAGTAATGCAGACTATTTTCATATTTTTGTCCGTTTTTCCCATTATTCTACTGCACCTCCTTTAGCTGCCTTAAACTGAATGCTTGTAAATATAAATAATATTATAAACATAAATATTGATGCAGCACTTGCATAACCTACATTCAGTTTTTCAAATCCCTGCTGATATATATACTGTATCATAAGGGTAGTACTTGTCCCCGGCCCTCCGCCTGTAAGAGATAATATCAAAGGATATTCCTTAAAAGCATCTATTGCTCCGAGCATAAGTACCAGAAATATTGTAGGCTTTAAAAGCGGAAGTGTAATATTAAAAAATATCTTTATTCTGCCAGCACCGTCTATCTTTGCTGCTTCATAATATACCTCCGGAATACTTTCAAGACCACCCATAAAAATCACCATAAAAAATCCTGCCCGCGACCATATTGTGGCCATTACTATTGCTATTTTAGACGGAAGACTGCTTGTCAGCCATGCTACCGGCTGCATATGAAGCCTTTCAAGAAAGTAATTTAATACTCCGAAATTATTTCCCAATATCCATTTCCACATTAACCCTACTATTATTCCTGATATCATTACCGGCCAGTAGTAACCCGCCCTAAAAAGTCCTTTAAACGGCAGAAATTTTTGTATAAGCAGTACAGCCATCATAAGTGAAACCACAAAAAGCAGCGGTACAGTACAAATCACATAAAAAAATGTATTTTTTATTACTGTCCAGAATAACGGATCTTTTAATAATTTTATAAAGTTGTCAAATCCCACAAAATTCATGGTTACTAAACCGTCATAATCAGTAAATGCATACTGAAATGCAATTATTACAGGAATTATAAAAAATAACAAATAAATAATAAAATTCGGCAATAAAAATAAATAAGGTGTTATACGCATTCCAAAAGATTTTTTCATTTACGTTCCTCCTGAATATTCCTGATATCATAATAATGCTGTGTTCAGCTCAGACTCTTAAAAATACCTTTTCCTCTTTCTCCACTCTAAAACCATTTTCCCAGTCCATGCTCATTTTTCCATGTTCAAAATCAATTATTTCCATATACAGCTCTCCGGCAGTAATTTTCATATTACAAAATCTGTCTGTAAATTCCTGAAAACTTCCGGCTTCTTCCTTTGTCATTACCTTTACAAACCATATATTAGCCAGCCCTTCTGATACTATTTCATTATTTTTCAATGGCCCGCTGTCAGTTATTTTATACGGATTTTTTATATAAATACCTGTATAAACAGTGTCTTTTCTAAGAAAAATCATATTTCCCCGGAAAATATATTCGTCGAAATCTTCAAACGGACAATAGGCATGTGTAAAATCTACCATTTGATCCTCTGATATTCTAAACATAAGAAAAACATTATTTTCGTATTGTTCCACCATTGGTACTGTCCCGTTTCCGGCCCAGTAACTCGGTCTTCCTGCTCCATTCAGTTCTTTTTCTCCCGGATGATTTATCCAAAACTGTATATCATGATCCTTTGTTATATTCAGCTGAAAAATATGTTCCTGATGCCCGTTTTTTCCTTTTCTGTAATCCAAAGCC
This sequence comes from Sebaldella termitidis ATCC 33386, assembly GCF_000024405.1. Classification (NCBI taxonomy): domain Bacteria; kingdom Fusobacteriati; phylum Fusobacteriota; class Fusobacteriia; order Fusobacteriales; family Leptotrichiaceae; genus Sebaldella; species Sebaldella termitidis. The sequence continues at coordinate 4,294,281 of NC_013517.1, forward strand.
GAAGAAATAGAATAATCCTTTGTTTTACACATATAAAGATTTACCTTTTCTTTACCCTGTACATTACTTATAATAAGCCTCCTGTTTTGTTCCCATTTTTCATATTCCAAAAGTTTTTCAGGAGGCTCATAAGATGAAATGCAAAAAAATACTGTGGACATTATACTCTGGTTTAAGTAGCCTTCCCCCCATGCAATCCAGTTTAATGCTGTAGATTCTGTAGTTCTTCTGCCTTTCAGCTCTTTCTCATATATCCTTCCATGGCTTGAAGTCATGACTCCTTTAAAGCTGTTAAATGCCATTATTTCAAAGGAATGATCCAGAACACGGCCTGCTTTTTCTTTTATCTCCTTATCCTCTGTTAATTCATAAAGAGCAAAGCACCCGATTAAATCAATTGGTATATAGACCGCTGAGTTCCATTCGCCATATCCATACAGAAAAAAATTCGAAAACCATTCGTTTAATAATTTTTTAGCTTTTTCTATGTGCTGAAAACCGGTTAATCCGCTGTTAGGAAATATATCCTGTTTAAACTGCTCTCCGGCAAGAAGCTCTGATACGTGAAATGACAATGCATGATTTTCGCTAAACCACCACATCACATCATTTCCCGGTTCATCAAGCCAGTATCTGTAATTCAGTATACTCTCTTTTATTATCTTCAGATCATCTTCTTTAAAATGATTCCTGTATTTTTTATAAATCCATATTAAAGCCGGCATTCTAAAGTCACTGCAGTCGAACCTCCGGTTTATAGCATCTGTTTCTAAATCCAAAATCTCCTTTATTCTGCTGTATTCTCCGTTATCTTCTATAATAGCAATAACTTTCTGAAGATTTCCGTCGCCGTATTCCGACATGAATTTCAGTGCTTCTTTTTTTCGTTCTTTTATATTTTCTATATTTTCCGGAAAATTTTCCATAATATAAATCTCTGTTCCCAATATTCTTTCAATTATAATATCCTTGCTTAATCTTATCTGTAAAATCACGGAAATATACCCTATATTCAGTTCTTTTGGGATACTGAGCACCAACTTTGTTTCCCCTGATTTCAATGTTGCTTTTCCTGCAGGTATCTTAGTATCCAGATGTGTATTATTAACATAGAATACTGTATCAATCTCCAGATTTTCATTATGAGATGCAGTAAATAATACCTTTATTTCTCTGTCTCTGTAGCTGTTTTTATCCAGATAACAGCTTTTCAGTATCTTTTCTGCCACAGCTGCCTTGCTGATATCACCTGTTACAGAAATAAACGTATTTAATTCCCCTTCATCTTTATATTTCATCTGGAAATAAACATTCGCATCTCTTTCAGCAAGATCGTTACACCAAACTGTAATTTCATTAATACCTTCTTTAAATTCCAGACTTATCTCGGTACTTTTTCCGAGATTTCTTTCATATGGTGAAAAATCAGCCTGTTCTTCACCATTTACCCATATTTTTGCCCTTCCGCAGGTTTTTATTTCAAAATTTTTCCTTTTATTTTTACCGGTAATTATAAACATTTGTGCGAAAAAATTAAGTTCATAACATTCTTTCCAGAAACCGGAGTAATCTATTCTTGCTTTTTCAAATGGAAAATAAACTTTATTAATATCTTTCATTTCAATATCTTCATAATTTTTATCAGGTATATTTTCAAGATATCTTTTTCTTACAGGATAAATTATCTGAACATAACCTGCCCCTTCATTAAGGGCTGTATCAAAAGCCTCAGGCTCTGTGATAAATCTTTTTTCCTCCAGCTTTGACACAGTCCATCTGTCAATAAAATCATTTTTTTTATAACTAAAATCCCATTTTCCCACGCGGCTTTCTCCTTTTCTGTCTATCCGGAATCATAAATAATCAGGAATAAGTATAAGTCAAGCAAAATTCTAAAATTTATATTATCAATTTTATTTTTTCAGCTCAGACCATTTTTCCTTTAGTTCAGTCATTGCCTGTACTGGTGTTCTTTCTCCCTGAATAGCATATACGATATAATCTCTCATCATATTTCCTGCTGCTTTATATTTTTTTATCATTTTTTTGTCATTAGGACTTAATTCAGGTGTATTCACAATTTCATTATCAAGAATATCAAAAAATTCCTGACCGTAGTCATAAGACGGGTGTACGCTTAATTTCCCGGATATATAGGCTCCGTCTTCACAATACTGCTTATAATTCTCGTCCTGATAAAACCACTTAATGAATTTTTTTGCCTCTTCAAGATCAGGTGACTTAGTAAATGCTACAAGAAAATTTCCGCCTGCTATTGAAGATCTGTTTTTTTCTTTCGGCATATATGCTATTCCCCACTCAAAATCTTTTATATCATTTTTATATTCATTTATTTTCCAGCTTCCCGAGTAATATGCAGGAATAGTTCCTGTTTTGAAAAGATTGCTTGCATCTTCCCCGCCAAGCCATACATCATCAGGCATTACCTTATCTTTATGAAGCTTTATAAAATAATCAAGAGTTCTTATACTGTCAGGCTGATCTACCACTATATCCCCGTTCTCATCAAATATTCTTCCTCCAAACTGATAAAGCATTGTCTGATATCTGTTCTGAGAAAAGTCCATTACCATTCCGTATTTTAAACTGTTCTTTTCTTTCACGGTATTTAATGCCTGCACAAATTCATCCCATGTCCAGATATTATCCTGTGAATCAGGTACCTTTACTCCTGCCTTATCAAATAATGTTTTATTATAAATAAGCCCGTTTACTGTTAAATTCAAAGGTACTCCCAAAAATTTCCCGTCCATAAGATTTTCTTCCATTTTATCTGTAAAATCAGCAGGATTCACTGTATCTGAGAGATCTGCCAAAACTGTTTCAAATTCATCTATATTTGATGTTCTCATAAGAGCCGGCGCCTTTCCTCCTGCTACCATTGTCTTTACTTTTGCTCTTACACTGTCATAAGGAAGTTCTATAAGATTTATTTTTATTTCGTCCTGTGAATTATTATATCTTTCCACTGCCTTTGCCATGGCTCCCCCTTCAAGGGAATCATCAGATATTATAAAATCTATTGTTTTTACCTTGGAGTCTCCCCCTCCGCATGACACTAAAATGAATATTGAAAATACCATAAGTATGAGTACTTTTAAATTTTTCATATTATTTCACTCCTCAATATAATATAAGCACCTTTTGAGTGCGGGCTTTTACTGGAAATTCGGCTGAAACTCTAAGGATCTGTCCGGTAAAAGCTCTTATGCCTTTTTTAAACATTTGAATATAAATAATTAGTTATAAAATTTTTCCGTATCTTCCAAAGCTAAAACTGCCAGAATCATCAGACCCTGTCCGTAAGGAGTTTGACAGAATCCGATATTCTTATAATGTTCGCTGTCATATCCCATTGCCGTTCCGGCGGAAACCTGCTTCAAAGAACCATCCTCCCCAAGGTAGTTGCTTACTATATAACGTACTGCCATATATGAATTCAGATAATGACTTTTATCAATCGCCCCGTACTTCACTCCTGTAAGTATCCCATAGGCAAACCCTGCTGTAGCAGAAGTTTCAAAGTAAGAATCCTCGTCATTTATAATTGTACGCCACATACCTGATATGTCCTGATACTTTATCAACGCTCCGACCTGTCTTTTATACGCTTCTTCCAGCAGCCTCCTATCAGTCATACTTATTTCTTCCACTATTGTTAATATTTCCGGTATTGCTATAGTTATCCAGCAATTACCTCTTCCCCAGAAAATACCTCCGAAATGTCTCTCTGTAAGTGACCAGCCATGATACCACAGTCCGCTTTCACAGTCAGAAAGATATTTTATATGGATTATAGTCTGATATACAGCCTCATCCTGCATTTTTTGATTGTTCAAAACCATTCCCGCTCTTGCGAGGAATAGTATTGTCATAAACAAAGTATCTGCCCACAGTTGGTCATTATTTATAGTATGCGTAGTCAGATGCTGCATTCCGCCTTCCACTGTTCTGGGCATTTTGTTCATAAGCCATTCGGCATTTTCCTTTATCACTTCCAGATAATCAGTATTCTTTTCTGCCTCGTATAAATAAGTCAGTGCCAGTAAAGGAGACATTGTATTTATATTTTTATCAAAGCCCTTTCCAAGCATTTTCTCGTACCATCCGTTTAAAAATTCCAGACATCTTTTATCACCTGTTGCTTCATATAGTTTATATATTGAAAATAAGCCTACCCCCTGCTCCCATTCCCATCTATATACAGGTGTTATCCCCTCATCCTCTTCCAAAGCTGTAAGTCTCTCATAGAGCTTGTTCAAGACCTCTGTTTTATCCATATTTCTATCCTCCTAAGTTGTGTCAGTTATTATTTGCTTATCTGGGCAATGACTTTTTCAAGCTCTGCATACATTTGTTCCCCTGCCTGTTCAGGAGTTAATTCATTGTAATCTACTTTTTGTGTATACATCATTCCTATTTTTCTTATTCTTTCATCTTCTATAAAAGGACTTGATTTTGGTGCTGCAAAAGCAAGAGCTTTTTCCAGACCTTCCGGTACTATCCCTTTTAATAATCCTTCCTGATCCAGAGTTTCTATTGCTTTTTTATTCGATGGTATTCCTCTGCTGAGTCCCAGAATTTTTACAGCCTCAGGATCAGATAGTAAAAAGTTCAGGAATTTTGCAGCCTCTTTAGGATGCTTTGTGTTTTTATTTATTGCAAGAGCCATGTTTACCTTTACAAATGCTGATTTATTAGGTCCTATTCCTGTTAACATATCACCAATTATAAGTTCGTTTCCTTCGCTTAATGTGTCCTGATACTTGCTTATCGCTGAATTCCATTCATAAACTCCTCCGACCTTTCCGCTTATCCACAATGGATTCTGTTCTCCCGGCACATTTCCCGCACCTGCGTTATCTTTACTTGATAGTACTACACCTTCATCCACGAGCTTTTTATAAAACTGTATTGCTTCTGTTAATTCCTCTTTTGTAATTCCCATTTTATTATCACTGTCTATCAGGGATTTTCCGAATTTCTGCTCTACATAATATTTCAAAAAGAACAATACTCCGCTGTCAGTTGTTGAAATATCCAGAGCATATGTATCATTGCCGAATTTTTCTTTTAAGATTTTTGTAGAAGAAATCAATTCATCTGCTGTTGCAGGTACCGACAGCCCGGCTTTTTCATATAGTGCTTTATTGTAATAAAATACCCTTCCGTTCATTCCTACAGGAATAGCAGGTACTTTTCCGTTAATTGTAGTGTAGCTCAAAACATTTTCATCATAATTTGAAAGATCAAAGTCTTCTTTCAAATCATTGAAATTATAAAAACCATCACCGTTTTTTGAAAAAATATAAAGCCAGTTCCAGTCTATCTGCATAATATCAGGTGCAGTATTTCCCGTAACCTGTGTTGATACTTTCTCAAAATGCCCGTCCCATCCCGAATACTCAGCTTTTATCTTTATTCCGGGATTTTTTTCCTCGAATAATTTTATTGCATCAAGTGTTGCTTTATGTCTCGAATCTCCGCCCCACCATGAAAATCTCAGTACAACTTCTTTTTCTCCGCCGCCGTCTCCTGCTGTATCTTTCTTTTCACCACAGCTGATTATCAGTCCTAACATTAATACCATGAATAAAAATAATTTCTTTTTCATAGACCACTCTCCTAATATTATTTTATAAGTTTATTTTTTGTTTTGCAGTATTATTATGTTCTATTTCAGTTTGTTAGTTTGGTAAACTAACATTACAATTATATCGTTATTTTTGATTTTGTCAATATCTGATATAAAAAAATCCGCAATTGATTTTTTTTTCTTATAATGTTATTATTAAATAGATTCGGAGGTACTATGGAAATTGCAGATTCTAAATTTATAAAAAATATAAACCGGGCTATTATACTGGAAGAAATAATAAAAAATGAACCGGTTTCCAGATCAGATCTGGCTAAGATTACCGGTCTAAATAAAGTTACCATTTCATCACAGATATCTGATCTTCTTGATGAAAAATTACTTATAGAAAAAAAATCGGAAAATTCTCCCGGAACTTCAGGCGGTAAAAAGCCTATTTTATTATTTCTGAATAAAAAATGCGCGTATTCTCTGGGACTTGAACTGAAAAAAGACTCCATCTCTTCTGTTCTCACTAATTTAAACGGAGAAATAACACAGAAAGAAGCTTTTTCTGTGAAAAAAACTTCCCCTGAATTTATTGCAGATAAAATAGAAGAAATTTTTAAATATTATACTAAAAGTATAAAAAATTCCAAATTTGGAATTATCGGTCTTTCTGTGGGAGTCCACGGAAAAATAGATAAAAATAATATTATTATTGAATGCAACAATTTAAAATGGAAAAATATTAATTTAAAAAAAATGCTGCAAAAAAAGTTTCCCGATCTGAATATTAATATAAAAAATAATAATTATTTTTCAGTGCTTGCTGAAAAATCTTTTTATGATATTCCTAATGATCCGTTTATTTTTCTGAATATGTCTGCAGGAATAGGCATGGGAATAGTTATTGATAATAATATTCTTCTGGGTGTAAACGGTCTCAGCGGTGAAGCCGGTCATGTTTCAATAGAACTGAACGGAAGAAAATGCTATTGCGGCAGAAGAGGCTGCTGGGAAACATATGCATGTGAAAATGCATTTTTTAAAGATTTAAAAGAATTGAAAAAAAAGAATATTTCTTATGATAAATTTTCAAAAATGCTTGATAATAATGAAATAGATGAAGAAATTACTGCGCTTCTTGCCGATTATGAGAATTATATTTATTCCGGACTTCTCAGTATCATTAATATTTTTGACCCGAAGCTGATTTTGATATATAACAGGATTCTTAATATTTATCCTGCTCTTGTAAAAAATCTTAAAAAGAAGATTTATAAATATAATAAAATAGAAGCTTCTATTGAATTATCTGAATTAAAGGAAGATTCATGCTGTCTTGGAGCATGTATTTCAAATATACTCGGTTTTTTGAACATTAATTTTTTAAAGCTGAAAAAATAAACTTTGTTAATTATATAAATTGTGGAGGTTATTGTGATAAAAAAATTATTTACTTTATTTGTATTTTTAAGTTTTTGCGGGAGCACAGGATTTGGTGCTGATCAATGCTATAAAAATAAATATTCTTACAAAGATTCTTTGGTTCAGCAATATGTCGATGATTACAGAGCTTTGCTGCCTCTTTACACTGAAGCTATAAATGAAAAAAACACTGAAAAAATATATAATTTTACCGATTCTGCCCAAAAACTCGGTGAAAGAGGACTGATTATCAGCGAGATACTTGTAGATTCTGACGAAGCTCGGAAATTTAGCGAAGAAATGTCAGAAATTGCAGAATGCTTTTTTAATACCGCTATTGATATTTCTAATAGATAAAAATTATGGCAGTGTGAAGACTTCTTCTGCCTTTTCAATTTTTCTTTAAATTTAATAACAGGCATAAATAAAAAGGCGAAAATAAACCTCGCCTTTTTTCTCTTAATAATTTTATATTTTCTTAAAATCTTACTTTAAAAATTATATTTATTTTTTTATTTCAAAATTTTCTCTCCATTTTCTCCATACCAATTTTTATTATCCCTAGAAAAATTATAACTTAACACTCTAAAAGTTTTCACATCTGCCTGCATTATTTTTCCTTTTAAATAAACATTTTTACTATCTTTAGCGTATTCTTTTTCTAACTCCTGAAAACTATCATAATCAGCTCCGTCTATTTTTTCTCCGTCATAGTATATCTCTTTTTTTCCTTTCGCATAATCATATGATAATACCAAAAATTCTCCTTCATTAAATGATTCCAGCCACTTCCCATCATAAAATACATTTATACCATCTGTTACATATGATCCGCCTAAATATTGTATATTTTCTATATTTATATTTTTATCCATTTTTTCTCCATTATAATAAGCAATTTTTCCATCAGATAAATATCCGTGATCCACTTTAAAAGAATTCGGAATAATTCCGGGTATCTTCTCACCATTATAATAAACATGATTTTTATCTTGTGAAATGAGATACCCTTCAAAGCTTATTTTGAAAGTCTTTGGATCAGCTCCTATAATTTTCTTCCCGTATAAATACACATTTTTAGTACTTTTTATATAACTAAAGGAACGTTCAGGATTTATATATTGAAAATCATTTATATTTATTCCATCTAATTTTATAGCTTCATAATATATATCATTTCCTCTTATGTAATAGCCTTTATCCCATTTATCAAAAAAAATAATCTCATTCTCTTTTACATTTTTCAATATTGTATTCTTCAAATAAATATTATTTTTATCTGAGTATACATTATAAGATATGCATTTAAATGTTTCCGGATCTGCTCCTTCCACTAATTTTCCCCTATAATAAACATAATTCTTGTCTCTTATATGATCAGACCATCCATAGTTCAAAGTACACTCTTCTTTAAGTGATTCTTGAATTGTTTCAGCACTCCCAGCATCACTGTTAATTATTTTTTCTCCTGTATAATAAATACTATCTCTATCTTTACTGTATCCTCCTCCTAGATTTTCCCATTCTTGCTGATTTATACCTTTTAATTCTTTGTTGTCATAATAGGTTTTTTTTCCGTCTGTGATAATACCGGCTTCTGTTTTTATATGGTTTATATCTAGATCTAAAGGATAATCAATATAATAAACCCCGTTTTTATCCTTTCCATATGAATAATCAATCACTTCAAACGTTTTAGGATCTAATGTTTCCAATTTTTTATCTTCATAATATACATTTTTTTTATCCTTTGAATAATAAAAATTCAAGATCTTAAAAGTTTTTATATCTACATCCATTGTCTGTACTCCATATACACCATAATAAGCTCTGTTTTTATCTTTATAAAAACTAGCTCCTTCTATTTCCTGAAATGTCTCAGGGTCTGCTCCCTCTATTATTTTTTCGTTATAATATACATTTTTCTTATCTTTCCTAATAATTGAATTCACATGTTGAAAGCTTTCTGGATCCACTCCTTCTAATTCTCTGCCTAAATAATACACTCTGTTTTTATCTTTAGCATATTCTCCATGTAAATTTTCCGGAAGTATAAGTACAAAACTTTCTATATCTGCATTTTTTATTATTTTTTTCTCATAATAAATATGATTTTTATCTTTTGAATATGAATTTCCTATTGTTTTAAAGCTTTCTTTATCTATGTCCGGAATTTCTGTTTCATTAAAATAAACTCTACTTTTATCCCATGAATAATTTCCGTCTATTACTTCAAAAGTTTTTATATCTGCATTATTTATCTTATTCCATCCTATGTAAACATTTTTTTATCTTTATAATATCTTCCAGTTATTACTTCAAAACTTACCGGATCTGCCCCTTCTAACATTCTCCCGGCTATGTATACTCTGTTTTTATCCTTCAAAATTTCATTATAACTATCTTCTACTGCTTCTAAAGTTTCTATATCAGCTTTGTATAAAAAGATTTTCCTGCTAAATTTATCATTATAATAAATCAAGTTTTTATACATATAATAATCAAAACCCATTTCTGTAATTCCCTTATCACTTAAATCTTCTAGTCTTTTTTTCTCTCTCTTTTCATATTCATCAATTAAAATTGCCATATTATATTCAGATTCTTTTTCTTGGATAACAAATTTATCAGTATCTATATTTCTGTCTTTTAGATCTTCAGGTTTAAAATTTAGTACTTTTGATGTGAGATAATAGACATAATTTTTGTCTTTACTTACATATTTATTCAATAATACAAAACTTTGAGGATCTGCATCTTCTATTCTTTTATTTGAATAATAGACATAATTTTTATCTATCCCGTATTTATATTCCAAATGTTTGAAAGTTTTGGAGTCTGCATTCTCCACTATATCATCTCTGTAAAATACAAAATTTTTATCCTTTCCATACCAATCTCCTATACTTTTGAAGCTTTTAGCATCAGCTTTATCCATAGGATATGATATCGAGTATACTTTATTTTTATCTTTTGAGTATATATTTCCTAATATTTCAAAAGTTTCGGAATCTGCACCGTATAAAATCTCTCCATACTTATACACATTATTTTTATCTTTTGCTGTTTCATTATCTAAAATTACAAAAGTACTCGGGTCGGAATTCATCAACTTCGTGTCTATAAAATATACATCTGTACCGTCTGTTATATATCTGGTATCCCCCTCATAAATCTTCAATTTTTCTGATGCAAACCCCGGTATCTTTCTGCCCAGCACATAAACATTATTTTTATCCTTAGCAATAAAATAATTTTCTATAACAAAACTATTCTTATCCACAAGTATTTTTTTATTTTTATAATAATAATTATTTTTATCTTTTGCATATGAATATTCTAACTCAGCGAAAGTTTTTACATCAATTTCTTTAACTAATACAGGGGTATCCCAGTATTCTTTATAGTAAATTTTTCCATCAATCATTTCATAATATTTTTTATCTTCATTTTCATTTTGTTTGATTACAGCCTCTTCAACTACTATTTTATTATTTTCTTTTTCATTTTTAGAGTTTATTATTTCTTCACTTATTCCTATGTTAGTTAATATAAATAACCAAATTAGAACTCTTTTCTTCATAATTTTCTCCATCTTTTTCGAAATTTTGTATTTTTTAGCTCCACTCTTCCTTATAATATTCTTCTGATTATAAAAAATATATTACAAAAGATTAATTTATTTTCATAAATATCGTATCATAAGTATTTAAAAAAAACCATATAATTTATATTCCTTACTATTAAAAAATGACAGATAATAAATCCGTCATTTTCTATCTGTAAAATCCAAATCTTTTTCCAGATTTCTCACAGTGCGAAATCTAGAATGATAAATTAGACTTTTTCATATATACCTCTCATATAGTTTATACTTTTATCCATTTCGTTTACTTCTATATTTTCCAGTATTATTTCTATGAATGGTTTCTTTTTTTTCAATAATTTAAATAATAATTCAAAATTCAGAATACCTTTTCCCGGTGGAACAATTACTCTTTCACCGTTTTCTACTATAAAATCTTTTACATGCACTGCTGCTATCCTGTCTCCAAGTATATCGAGAGACCTTGTTATTATTTCATCCTGATTCATTATCTCATCTGCTCGTATAAAGCCTATAGGATCATAAAGCACCTGAACATTATTCGATCCTATTTCATCCAAAAGCCTTTTCATTCGTTCCGGAGTATGAATAGTAAGAGTTACTGAATTTTCCACTCCTATTATTATACCGAATTTTTCTGCCTCATCTGCCAGCTCTCTTATAGTTCTCTTCACTGTCTGAAAAGCTTTCTCACTATGATTATCTTCATGATAAGAAAAATCCCTGTTATAAGAGCCTGTTTCACTTCCTACTATCTTAGCTCCAAATGTAGAAGCATATCTTATATACTCTTTAAATTTATCTATACAATGTCTTCTAAACTCCTCATCAGGATCCACCATATTAAAATAACAGCTTAAAACTGCCACATGAATATTCTTCTCAGAAAGTGCATTTCGTATATAATTTCCAAATCCCGGACTCAAATTTCCAAGATCAGAATTAATTGTTTCAAAGCTTTTCGGCAAAGCCAGCTGTACATTTTTAAAACCTTTTGCTGATATTTTTTCAGCCAGCTCCTCTGCACTAACTGCTGTAAAATCATGTGCTCTGATTCCTAAATTCATTATCTCTCCTGACTATGCAAAAACTTTAATTCATATTATATCATCATAAAAAGTCCCTGCATCCCATATTATCAATTTATAATAAATACTTTTCCCAAATATGTTAAACTCCTGAATATGCTAAAAATCCTCCGTCTATCGGTATTATTACTCCTGTAACAAAGCCCGAAGCCTTTGGTTCTATCAGCCAAAGTAATGTTCCTGTTAATTCTTCCGGTTCCCCGAATCTTCCCATTGGTGTCTGTGAAATTATTTTTTCTGCTCTTTCTGAATATGATCCGTCAGTATTTCTGAGCAGTGCTTTATTCTGATTAGTTTCAAAAAATCCCGGAGCCATAGCATTTACTCTTATCCCTGATTTTGAAAAATGTACTGCCAGCCACTGTGTAAAATTAGATATAGCAGCTTTTGCACCTGAGTATGCCGGTATTTTTGTAAGCGGTGTGAATGCATTCATAGATGATACATTTATTATGCTGCTCTCTTTATTTCCAGTCATATCCTTTGCGAAAACCTGAGTAGTCAGCAATGTCCCTATAAAATTCAGGTCAAATACGAATTTTATACCCTCCGGATCCAGATCGAAGAAAGTCATTATATCCTCTTTATCCAGATCACCGTCTTCAAAGTATTCCTTGCTTGTATTTCCCTTAGGGTGGTTTCCGCCTGCTCCGTTTATCAGAATATCACATTTTCCCATTTTTTCATTTACTGTCTTTTTTGCTTCTTTCAGGCTGTTTATATCCAGGACATTAGCCTGTACGCCTAAAGCCCTTCCGCCGCTTTTATTTATTTCATCTGCAACAGCATCTGCCGCTTCTTTTTTCAAATCCAAAACTGCTACTTTAGCACCGCATGCAGCCAGAGCTTTCGCAAATACCGCACACAGTATTCCGCCTCCTCCTGTAACCACTGCTACTTTATTTTCCAGATTTATTTTAAAAGGAACCTGCATTTTGATCTCCTTTCCTATATTTGTATTTAAAATTTTATGTTTCAAAATATTTTACTGCCGAAGCCGCCGTATTTGCTTGACTGGTTAATTATAAAAATCTTCCTGTCGGGATAGGCACTCCGGCAAATCAAGTTTAATATACTTCAATTAATTTTAGTACCCTGTATCATTTAAATTCTGAGAAACAAAAATAAAACTGATGTTCAGGCACCCTTATACTATCTGATTTTATAATAAGAATACCTCTCTCTTTATATTCCTCCTATCCTAGCATCCTTTTTCCAGAGTTTCCCATATTCCCAGAATGTACACTGCTCCAAGAGCTCTGTCATATAATCCGTAACCCGGTCTTCCTGTTTCTCCCCAGATCATTCTTCCGTGATCCGGTCTGGCATAACCGGTAAAGCCTGTTTCTTTGTATGCTTTTAATATCTCCACAAAATCCAGCGAACCATATTTTGACATATGGGCGCTTTCCTGAAAACTTCTGTCATCTATTATTTTTATATTTCTTAAATGTGCAAAATGAATCTTTTTACCAAATCTTCTTATCATTCCCGGCATATCATTGTCTCTTGCCACTCCAAGTGAGCCTGTACATAGTGTAAGTCCGTTATATTCACTGTCATAAAGCTTAAGAAATCTGTCTATATTCTCCTCATTTGTTATAATTCTGGGAAGTCCGAAGATAGGCCACGGCGGATCATCAGGATGTATTGCCATCTTTACTTTTACTTCCTCAGCTACCGGAATTATTTGTTCAAGAAAATATTTCAGATTATTCCATAAATCTTCTTCAGATATCTCCTTATATTTATCCAGTATCGCATTCAGTTCTTCTTTTTGGTAACTTGCATCCCATCCGGGAAGAGAAAGTTCACCCTTTCTCGGATCCATCTTTTCTATTTCATCTCTGTAATAAACAAGGGCAGTAGAACCATCAGGAAGTTTATAATCCAGATTTGATCTTGTCCAGTCAAAAACCGGCATAAAATTATAGCAGATGACCTCTACTCCTGCTTTAGCAAGATTTCTTATATTTTCTTTATAATTTTCTATATATTTCTCTCTTGAAGGAAGTCCCATCTTAATATCTTCATGTACGGGAACACTTTCTATTACCTTCATTTCCAGATTTTTTACATTTACCTCTTCTTTTAGTTCTGTTATTTTATCAAGAGGCCACACCTCACCTACAGGAATATCATAAATCGCAGTTACCACTCCTGTCATCCCCGGTATCTGACTTATATATTCCAAAGAAACAGGATCAGTCTTTCCGTACCATCTAAACGTCATCTTCATATTATTATTTCCTCCTGTTATTATTTCAATCCGCTTGTCGATACACCTTCCACGAAATATTTTTGTGCCGAGAAGAATATTACTATAGAAGGTACCAGAGCTATTACAGCCATTGCCATTACCTGATTCCACTGTACTACCGCACTGTTGTCCATTGACATTTTTAATGCTATGGACACAGGATATTTTTCTACACTTGATATATAGATTAAAGGCCCCATAAAATCATTCATTGACCATATAAACTGAAATAAAGCCACAGAAATTAAAGCTGGTTTTAGTATAGGAACCAATATATAAATCAATGTTTGAAAACTGTTGCATCCATCTATTTTCGCAGCCTCTTCCAATTCTATAGGAAGTCCTCTCAAAAATTGTACCAGCATAAATACAAAGAATGTATCAGTAGCAAGTAATGAAGGAATTATTAACGGAAGATATGTATCCAGCCATCCTATCTGTCTGTACATTATATACTGAGGTATATTAAGAACTATAGTCGGCAGTAATAATGTCCCGATCAGTATTGAAAACAGAAATTTTTTCCCGGGTATTTTAAATCTTGCGAACCCATATGCTGCCAGTGTACACGAAATAAGTGTAAGTATCACCTTAGGTACTACTATGGCAAATGTATTCATGAAGTATTTCGTAAAAGTATACTCTGTTGATGTCTTCCATCCGTTTATATACCCTGTAACATCGAATTTTTTAGGTATAATTCCCACCGAAGAAAATATTTCGTTATTTTCTTTGAATGATGCCCCTATAAGCCATAACAGGGGATATATCATAAGCAGTCCTACCACGATCAGTATAATATACTTAATTGCTGCATCTGCTGTTTTTTTCGTTTTACTTTTGCTTCTTCCTACGCTCTCCATTAATTATTACCTCCATCCTCATAGTATACCCAGTATTTTTGTGATTTAAAGACTATTGCAGTACAAACCATTATGATTATAAAGAAAAACCATGCCAGTGCACTTGCATACCCCATATTAAAGTATCTGAATGAGTTGTCATAAATCAGTAATGAGTACAGGTATGTCGAATTTAAAGGTCCTCCCTTTGTTATTATGTAAGGTGCGTTAAATTCCTGAAATGCATTCAGCATCTGCATTATGAAGTTAAAGAATATTACCGGTGTCAGCAAAGGGAATGTAATACTGAAAAACATTCTTACCTTTGATGCTCCGTCTATTCTTGCAGCTTCATAAAGCGTATTCGGTATATTTTTTAACGCTGCAAGAAATATTACCATTGATGAACCAAACTGCCACACACTCAAAAGTCCTATAGTAAATAAAGCATACTTCTGATCTCCCATCCAGCTTGCCGTAGGCAGATGAAGCATCTTAAGCATAATATTTACCAATCCGTTATCTGCAAACAAGAATCGCCATAATACAGATATCGCTACACTTCCCCCCAGTATTGACGGAAGATAATATGCTGTTCTGAAAATCCCCACTCCTTTTATCTTAAAATTAAGTATACTTGCTATAAACAATGCAAAAGCCAGTTTCAGAGGAACTGTTACTATTACGTATTTTATAGTATTCAAAAGGGATTTTATAAATAATTCGTCCTTAAACATCTCCACATAATTTTCTATTCCAATAAACTGCGGGCTTGATATTAGATCATATCTTGTAAAGCTTAAAAACAGCGATAACCCGAAAGGAAATATTTTTAACAGTAATATTCCCAATATCCACGGTAGTATGTATAATAATCCCACATTAATTTTATTTTTCATATCCGCCTCTTTTCATAATTATTCAATGTAATGCTATATTTACAATTAACAGCACTACCTTGTCATTTGTTCCAATAATTTTGTCAATTCTGTATACATCTGTTCTCCTGCCTGTTCAGGTGTTATTTCGTTGTAATCCAGTTTTTGTGTAATTACCAGACCAAGCTGTCTTGTTCTTTCATCTTCTATATAAGGGCTTTTTTTAGGTCCGGCAAAATTAAGGGCTTTTGTAAGTCCCTCTGCAACAGGTCCTGTAGTAAGACCTTCTTTTTCCAATTCAGCATAAGCACTCTTATTCAAAGGAATTCCCCTTACAGTCCCTAATATTTTGGCTGCCTCAGGATCAGACAGAAGGAAATTCAAAAATTTTGCTGCTTCTTTGGGATGCTTTGTATTTTTATTTATCGCCAAAGTCATATTTACTTTCAAATAAGCAGATTTATGATCTCCTATTCCTATCAGGAAATCTCCTGCTACCATTGTATCTCCTTTTTTAAGCATATCACCGTATGCCCCGATCATAGTATTCCAGTTTAGAACACCGCCTAACTCACCATTTATCCATAAAGGATTCTGATCGTCAGGATAGTTTCCTGCTCCTGCCCTGTCTTTTGCCGATATTACTGCACCGCTGTCTGCAAGCATTTTATAAAACCTAAATGCATCTGCAAGTTCTTCTTTTGTAACTCCTACTTTATTATCAGTATTTATCAGCGTTTTTCCATATTTTTGCTCCACATAATATTCCACAAAGAACATAGCACCGCTGTCAGAAGTCACTATATCCAGTGATTTAGTATCCGGACCTATTTTTTGCTTTAATATTTTATCGGCAGCAAGCAGTTCGTCAAATGTTTTAGGTATTTCTATTCCTGCCCTTTCATACAGAGACTTATTAAAGAAAAATGCTCTTCCATTCATTCCCACAGGTATTGCATTAAGTTTTCCGTTTATTGTAGTATAGCTCAGATCTTCTTTTGTATAGTTAGCAAGGTTAAATTCATCTTTTAACAGATTAATATCATAAAAGCCGTCCCCGTTTTTTGAAAAATTAAACAGCCATATATAATCTACCTGCATTATATCAGGTGCTGTATTTCCTGTTAGCTGTGTCGAAAGCTTCTGGAAATAGCCATCTGTACCGCCGTATTCTGCTTTTATTTTTATTCCCGGATTTTTCTCTTCAAAAAGCTTTATAGCATCAAGAGTTGCTTTATGACGTGATTCACTTCCCCACCATAAGAATCTCAGTACTATTTCCTTGCTGCCATCTTTACCGGAAGTATTATTTTTCTCTCCGCAGCTTACGGTTAAAATCAAAATAAGCATTATTAACCAAAATATTTTATTTTTCATATTTTTTCTCCTTATTATATTTATTTCGTTCTCCAAATAAGCAATGAATTCCTGTCTGCATGACCGTATTTTTCATCTGCCTTATACGAAAATAATTTTCATAAGAATATTTAATAACCTATATCGATTCTTTTTCCGTCTATCTTGTCATTTGTTTTAATAATTTTTCCAATTCAGTATATAATCTTTCTCCTGCCTGTTCCGGTGTTAATTCGTTATAATCCACTTTTTGCGTAATTTCCAGTCCCAGCTTTCTTGTTCTTTCGTCTTCTATATAGGGACTTGTTTTTGGTCCGGCGAAAGCCAGTGCTTTTGTAAGTCCTTCCGCAAGAGGCCCTTTTGTCTGTCCTTCCTTTTCCAGTTCGGCAAAAGCACTTTTATTCAAAGGAATTCCTCTTACAGTTCCCAGTATTTTTGCTGCTTCAGGATCTGACAGCATAAAATTCAGAAATTTTGCAGCTTCTTTCGGATATTTTGTATTTTTATTTATTGCAAAAGCCATATTTACTTTTATGAATGTAGATTTATGTTCTCCGATTCCTGTCAGAAAATCTCCCGAGACTAATGTATCGCCCTCTTTAAGCATATTCTCATATTGCCCCACCATTGTATTCCATGTTAAAACAGCTCCCAGCTCGCCGTTTATCCACAAAGGATTCTGATCATCGGGAAAATTTCCCGCTCCCGCTCTGTCTTTTGCCGAAACAACAGCTCCGCTGTCAACCAGCATTTTATAAAACTTAAATGCATCCGCAAGCTCTTCTTTTGTGACCCCTATTGTATTTTCAGCAGTTAATATCGGTTTCCCGTATTTTTGCTCTACATAATATTCTATAAAAAACAATGCTCCGCTGTCAGTAGAAGTAATATCCAGTGATTTGGCATCCTTACTCACTTTTTCTTTAATTACCTTATCCGTGGCAAGTAATTCGTCGAATGTTTTTGGAATTTCCACTCCTGCCTTATCATATAAAGATTTATTAAAGAAAAATGCCCTTCCGTTCATTCCCACAGGTATTGCATTAAGTTTTCCGTTTATAATAGTATAGCTCAAAGCCTGTTCATCATAGTTATCAAGATTAAAATCATCTTTTAATGTATTAATATCGTAAAAACCATCTCCGTTTTTTGAAAAGTTATATAACCAGTTGTAGTCTATCTGCATTATATCCGGTGCTGTATTTCCTGTTATCTGTGTAGAGATTTTCTCAAAATGTCCGTCCCATCCGCTGTATTCTGCTTTTATTTTTACTCCGGGATTTTTTTCCTCATATAGCTTTATTACATCTAAAGTAGCTTTATGACGTGCATCTCCGCCCCACCATGAAAATCTCAGCGTAATTTCTTTTTCTGCTCCCGCACCTTTTGAAGATTCTTTTTTCTCACCACAACTTATTGTTAAAACCAAAATAAGCATCATTAACCAAAATATTCTTTTTCCCATATTTTTTCTCCTTTTATTTTATTTTGACTTTCCAAAAAACATTAACTGCAGATGATTTTATTCGTAATCTTTTTCTACTTTATACTTTGACTTTCTCACTCTTTCATTTAACTTTTCTAAAAATAAATCCTCGTCTATCGGAAACTCCACCCAGTTATCAATAAATGTAGACAGATATACCGCATTTGATATCATTAATTCATTTATTGCATCTGTCCCCGGAGCCAGAAGAGGTGTTCCGTTTATTATTGTATCTATCCAGTCTTTTATTACAAGAACATGCTGTGATTCATCTGATTTTTCCACAGGAACTTCGCATTTCCAATACTCAGGCATTATAAAATTTCCTGTCTTATCGAATCCCTGTACTTTCAGATTTTTATTATATTCTATTTCAGATTCCCGTAATCTGTAGAATTCTATCTGACTGTTTTCTATTATTACTTTTCCTTTATCCCCTGTTATTTCCAGTCTGTTTGAGCCCGGTACTTCGGACACTGAAGATATAAACACGCCAGTAGCCCCGTTTTCATATTCAAAGTAAGCTGTTACTTCGTCTTCTACCTCTATATTTCTGTTTTTCCCAAAATATGCAAAGCCTCTCACTCTTTTCGGCATTCCAAATATCCACTGAAACAGATCCAGCTGATGCGGACATTGATTTATCAATACTCCTCCGCCTTCTCCGCCCCATGTTGCTCTCCATGTCCCGGAATTATAGTAAGCCTGTGTTCTGTACCAGTCTGTTATAATCCAGTTTATTCTCTTTAAAGTTCCCAGTTCGCCGCTGGAAACCAGATCCTTTACTTTTTGATAAAGCGGATTCGTTCTCTGATTAAATACCACTCCAAAAATTTTATCAGATTCAGCAGCCTTTTTATAAAGTCTTCTTACGGCCTTTGTATAAACCCCTATCGGTTTTTCTACCAAAACATGGTATCCGTTATCCAGTGCCTTTTCTGCAAGAACCGGATGCGCATAATGCGGAGTAGCCACTAACACAGCATCAAATTCATGACTTCCAAAAAAGTCCTCTTCTTTTGTAAAGTATTTTAATTTATTCCCATACAGATTTTCTGCTTTTTTTATTTTTTCAGAATCTATATCAAAAACTGCAGTAAGCTGAACATTTGAAAACACACCGCTTTCAAAATTTCTGACATGCATTGATCCTATGTTTCCATAGCCAATGACACCTATTTTTACCAAGTTTTTTCCTCCTTATCATAAATTTTTTCTATTATTTTCAAAGCTTTTATTCCTTCTTTTATGTTTATATAATTATCTGTTTTGTTCAAAATAGATTCATAAAAGTTTTTTATCAGTATTTCATGGGAATTCCCGTAACATTTTTTATTAAATTCATTTTTTGTAAAACTTTCCTCCTCAAGAAGTACCTCGTCATCCTCCAGAAATAATCTTAATTTATTGTTTTTTATATTTAATATCCCTTTTTCACAATGAACTTCGAGTTCTGCCCCCGAGTCATACGAATAATTATTTGTAGCATAAAAAACACCTTTTGCCCCGTTTTCAAATATCATATATGCTTCCACAGTGTCTTCGACTTCTATTTCATTTGTTGTACGGTGCTTGTGTACACTTCCGTTGAGTATTTTTATATCCCCGGCAAACCAGAGCATAAGATCAAGAGTATGGATAGCCTGATTTATCAGCACCCCTCCGCCTTCTTTTTCTATAGTACCTTTCCAGTCACTGTAAAGATAATATTCCGGTCCTCTGCACCAGGCGAGAAGCCCTTTTACTCCAAGAATTTTCCCGTATTTATTTTCATCCAGCAGCTTTTTCATATATACAGATGTTCTGTTTAATCTGTTTTGATAGACTATAGCTGAAAGCACCCCGTTTTTTTCCGACTCTTCCACTAAGTTTTCAGCTTCTTTTACACTTAATGCAAGGGGTTTTTCTATGAGAAGATTTTTTCCGTGTTTTATAAAATCCATCGCAATTTCATAGTGATTATAATGCGGTGTGGTTATATGAACTGTGTCTATATCTTTCCTGTCCAGTATTTCTTTGTAGTCGCATATCACAGGTATACTATCTCCCCGGGAAAGCTCCTCGGCCTTTTCGGAATTATTTTCCACGATACATACTATTTCTGCCAGTCCGCTGTTTTTTATTGCTTCTGCATGGACTTTACTTATAGATCCTCCTCCTACTATAGCTACTCTTAACTTTTGCATACCGTACTCCTTTGAAATTATTTTATCTTAACTGCTTTTTCCTGTGCAATAAGACATAATTCTGCTGCTTTAAATGCATGTTCCTGTGTCATAGAATTTTCTGTTCTGTTTATACAGTCCAGTATAAATTCCCCAAAAAAAGGAAATCCTATTTCCCCTGTTACGGAATAACGTTTTTCACCGTCTTTATTTACCAGATATACGTTATCTCCTTTATTATCCCTTGCTATATCTATATATTTTCTAATTTCTATATATCCCTCTGTTCCGAGGATCATTGTTCTTCCATCTCCCCATGTTCCTAAACCGTCAGGCGTAAACCAGTCTATCCTGAAGTAATTCGTTGTTCCGTTATCCCCAAGCAGATTGGCATGACCAAAATCCTCAAGTTCCGGAGTATCGGGATTTCCATAATTAGCAACCTCACTGGAAACTACCGTGGCATCTTTAGCTCCTGAAAAATATAAATACTGTTCTATCTGATGGCTTCCTATATCACATAATATTCCGCCGTATTTATCCTTTTGAAAAAACCATTCCGGTCTGTCTTTTTTATTCAATCTGTGTGGTCCCAGACCTATTACCTGGAGGACTTTCCCAATTGCACCCTGATTTATCAGTTCTCCCGCAAAAACTGCTCCCTCTACATGCAGTCTCTCGCTATAATACACATAATATTTTAATCCTGTTTCAGCTGCTTTTTTCTTTGCTGCCTCCAGCTGTTCCATTGTAGTAAACGGTGATTTATCTGTAAAATAATCTTTTCCATGATCCATTGCTCTCAGGCCCAGAGCACATCTTTCCGACGGTACTGCTGCTCCTGCTATTAATTTTACTTCAGGATCATTAAAAATTTCTTCTTCTGAAGCTGCTGCCTTTGCATTAGGATACACCTTCAAAAAATTTTCCACTTTTGCGGGATCCGGATCATATACATATTTCAATGTCGCCCCAGCTTCTGTTAAGCCGTTACACATTCCGTAAATATGTCCGTGATCCAGTGCTATTGCTGCAAAAACAAATTCCCCCTCTTTACATACCGGCTTCGGTTTTCCCTTTGGTGCATAATTCATTCCGTCTGTTTTTTGCATGATTCCTCCTTAATTTTTTGAATAACTTATTCAGATAGCTTCTTCAGTATCTGTATCAAATAAATGACATTTTTCCATATCTATCTTAAATATTCCGGTCTCCTTCAGGCTCAGACTTTCCTCCTGATTCAGCGTCAGTCTTGCTGTTATCTGGTTTCCTTCACTCTCAAAATACACTATCTCTTCATTACCCATCTGTTCTTTTACCAGTATATTCCCTTTCAGTGCATTCTGCTCACCCTCTTTTCCCAGTGAGATATGTTCCGGTCTTATTCCAAATGACACCTCTTTTCCTGTATGTCCTTTTATCTTCTCTCTCATGCTCTCTGGAAATTCCAGCTCTGTCCCCTTTACCTTCATTAACAGCTTCCCGTCTTTTTCTTCTATTACTCCGTTCAAAAAATTCATTGTCGGTGATCCTATAAAGCCTGCTACGAATTTATTCGCTGGATGGTTATACAGATTTAACGGCGTATCCACCTGCATGATCTTTCCTTCTCTTAAGACACATATTCTATCTCCCATTGTCATTGCTTCAACCTGATCATGTGTTACATAAATCATTGTAGACCCCAGCTCTTTGTGCAGCTGGCTTATTCTTACCCTCATGGATACTCTCAGCTTTGCATCAAGATTACTTAAAGGCTCGTCAAAAAGGAATACTTCCGGCTCTCTTACTATTGCTCTTCCAAGTGCCACCCTTTGTCTTTGCCCTCCTGACATATCCTTTGGTTTTCTGTCCAGCAGGTCTGTTATTTCAAGCTTTTCGGCTGCATCCCTTACTCTTTTGTCTATTTCCGACTTTGGTGTCTTCTTTAGCTTCAGCCCGAAAGCCATGTTATCATAAACGCTCATATGCGGATAAAGGGCATAGTTCTGAAAAACCATTGCTATTCCTCTGTCTTTTGGTGCCACATCATTAACGAGCTTATCACCGATATATATTTCCCCTCCCGTGATCTCTTCAAGACCTGCTACCATTCTAAGCGTAGTTGATTTAGCACATCCCGAGGGACCGACAAAGACCATAAACTCCCCGTCTTTAATATCAAGATTTATCCCGTGTACTGCTTTAAATCCGTTTGGATATTGTTTCTCTACTCCTTTTAATGTTACCTTTGCCATAACTAACCTCCATAAAATTAATAATATAATCTTATGTTATATACTAATATATAACATATTTTTTTTAAAAGTCAACACTGCCTGATATACAGAAAAAAAAATTTGTTTTTTTCCGTCAAACTAATTTTTTTATTTATATTTACACATTCTCCATGTATTATTTTTATTCTAAAATTCTAAATTAATTTTTCTTTTTGTTGTTTTTTTTCTAAAAATGTGTCTATAATTTAAAAAGTAAAATAAGTATAATTTTATAGTTATATACTAATATATAAGTTTTGATTGTTAAAAATTATAAGGAGGATCAATGTCGGTAAATATAAATAACCTAAATAAAAATATTGGTGAAAATAACAGTCAGTATGCCTACAGAGTCCTGAAAGACAATATTATGAACCTTACTTTGTCTCCGGGACAGGTTATAAATGAAAATGAATTAGTTGATATCTTAAAAATCAGCCGTACTCCCATAAGAGAAGCCATCTTCAAGCTAAAAGACGAAGCTCTTATAGATGTATATCCCCAAAAGGCCTCTTTTGTATCATTAATTGATCTGAACAGAGTTGAGGAAGCTTTCTTTTTAAGAAAAATAGTCGAAACCGAAGTATTAAAACTTTGCTGCGAATCCTGTGAAACCGAATATCTGAAAAAACTTGAAAAAAATATCTACCTTCAGGAAATTGTTGTTAATATTGAAGAAGATAAAAGTGCTTTTTTTTCACTTGATAATGAATTTCATACTATTATCTACGATTCTGTAAGTAAGTCCAGAGTCTGGACTACTATTAAGACTTTCAGCACTCATTATGACAGACTGAGATATCTGGATATTATTGAAAAAATAAATCTCATAAATCTCCTGAACCAGCATAAGGAAATAGTAAAAATCATTAAAGAAAAAGATATTTCCCGGGTAGAATCCATCCTGCTCAGTCATTTGACTAATTTTAGAGGAGAGCTTCCGTCTTTTATGGAAAAATATGGAAATTTTTTTGAAAAATAATACATTATATAGATAAAAAGGGGAGGATTTTCCTTCCTTTTTATCTTAAAAATATTCGGCATACTGTTCTTTAATAGTTTTGATATGTGTTTTTCCTCTTTCAAGATGTCTTATTAATATTTCTGACAATCCCTCCTTTTCATGATTTTTTATTTTATTGAATATTTCCTTATGTTCTGTGTAAACAAGATTCCATATTTCTTCGGAATCCAGCGTTAATCCCATTATTCTTACTCTGTTCAGCTGACCGCTTATATTCTGTATACTTTCCCAGATTCTCATTTTGTTACTACCTTCATATATTATTCGGTGAAAATCATTATCATACTGAAAAAGTTTTTCATAATTCTTCTGCTTCAGATATAATTCCTGAGAATGCAGATTTTCTTCCAGTAAAAACAGATATGATTCAGGAAAGACCTCCGCTGCCAGCTTGGTTATCTCCACTTCAAGTATTTCCCTCATATATCTAGATTCTTCCACGGACTGTTCATTTATCTTGGAGATATATGTACCTTTTTGCGGAATTATCTCTACCAGCTCCTCCTGATGAAGATGTATCAAAGCCTCTCTTACTGGTGTTCTGCTTACTTCCAGCTTATCTGCCAGCTCCTGCTCCGAAACCTGGGCTCCGGGTATTAAGCGTGCATTTATAATACTGTCCTTTAAAATATTATAAACATAATTTTTTATTGTTTCATTTGTAGTTTTAGTCTTTTTTCCTAACATTTTTCCCTCACTTATCGTGTACTTTATTTGATATCCCGCATCGCCTGTATTGAAAAATTAAACATCCGGCATCATGCACTGGTATTTAAGATCACTAATTTTTCCAAACACCAGTATAGCAGAGCGGTTAACATAATTATAAAACTATCTTTTTATATCCATACCTTCTTTTAAATATTTTTCCACTTCATTATGAGTAAATGTTCCTGCATCCCCTCTTATTGTATGCTTTAATATAGAACATGACAGTGCGAATTCTATTATCTGTTCAGGATCTTCAAAATGGTTTACCGCATAAATCAATCCCGCTGCAAAACTGTCTCCTCCGCCTACCCTGTCCAGAATATCGAATTCCTCCCAGTCTGTTTCTATTGTCTTCCCGTTTATATATAAAAACCCTTTTAATGCATTTCTGTTTGATGATATACTTTTTCTTGCTGTCCTTGCTATTATTTTTATGCCGAATTTTTTTTCCATTTCATGAAAAACTCTGTCCATCTCTTCAAGGGACGGATTATTTCTGGAAAGTCCGTTTTTAATATCTGTCCCGTCTGCTCCCGGAAGATTCAAAGGCTCTATTCCTATACACATATCTGCATATTCTGCCAGCTCTGACAATATATCTCTTGCTTTTTGAAAATCCCATAATTTTTCTCTATAATTCAGATCCAGACTTATCTTTAATCCGGATTTCTTTGCTGCTTCCATTGCTTTTTTAGTGAGCCTTAGGGCATTATCCGAAACTGCAGGAGTTATACCGCTTATATGAAACCAGGTATAGTCCTTGAAAATTTCTTCAAAATTAAAAATTTCCGGATCGGCTTTTGCTATGGCAGAATCTTTTCTGTCATATATTACTGTGGAATTTCTCTGTGAAAAACCGGTTTCCACAAAATAAAGCCCGAGCCTTCCTTCTGTTTTCACTATATGATCTGTCACTACATTATTGCACTTTAAATATCTTATTACGGAATTTCCTAGATCATTATCAGGAAGAGCAGATATAAAAGCTGATTTCTCCACGCCAAGATTCGCCATTGTGACGGAAACATTAGCTTCCGCACCTCCGAAATTCATATCAAATCTCTTTGAATGAAGAATTTTTTCATAATCTATTGTTGATAATCTGCCCATTATTTCTCCTAAAGAAATAAATTTCAATTTTATCTCCCCTCTCTTGCTTCCTTTACCCTGTCTACAAAAGCCTTTGCATTTTCTACTACTGCGGATATTCCGTTTTCTTTATATCCTTTTGTCAGATCCGAGCCAATTCCTACTGCTACAGCTCCCTTATTTATCCAGTCCTTTACATTATCAAGGCTTACTCCGCCTGTAGGCATTATATTTACCTGGGGAAGAGGCCCTTTTACTGCTTTTATAAAATCTGCTCCAAATGCGCTTCCCGGGAATAATTTTACGATATCCACCCCTGCCTCCATAGCTGTTATCATCTCTGTTATTGTAAGGCAGCCGGCCATATAAGGTATACAGTATCTGTTACAAAGCTTTGCAGTATTTTCGTCAAATCCGGGACTTACTATATATGTCGCTCCTGATAATATGGCGTTTCTGGCAGTTTCGCTATCCAAAACAGTACCTGCTCCTATCTCCAGCGTATCTCCAAACTCAGCTTTCAGAGTTTCTATTACTTTACTGGTACCGGGAACAGTGTAAGTTACTTCTATGGATCTGATTCCGCCTTCTATACAGGCTCTGGATACTTTTACTGCTTCTTCTCCGTTTTCAGCTCTTATTACTGCTACTACACCGGAATCCAGTATATTTTTTATTGTTTCATACTTTTTCATATTTTCCTCCTTACACATTTTATACTAATATACTACCATACTAATTCAAAAATGCAATAGTCATCACAAAAAAATATTTTGCTTTTATATATAAAATTTCGCTTTTTCCTGTATATTAAAGCTTTTTAAAACATTAAAAAATATAGAAAAAAATAATATATTTTTTTATCTTGCATTATTTTGACAAAAATATTGCTTTTTTTGCATAAAATTTGTTACTTCTATTAATTATTATCTCCCTTTCGGAAAAATAAAAAATTTTACCGTTTATTTTATTTGCATTTATACAATGAATACTGATATTTCTCTGCATATGTTAATTTAATTTCTAAATAAAAATTTGAAATTCAAATTAGAATTTGATATAATCTGATCAGTTAAGATTAATTGGAATAACAGTAAAATTTAGGCAATTTTTGGTTCTGTAAATCATATGGAAGTAAATGTAATGTATTGAATGTATTTTAATTGTTAAACCAGTGATATAATCTGCTAACTCTTCTTTCAGCAGATTCATTATCATATATATTTTTTATTCAAATTTGTTTTTCGGCAAAAATCTCAGCAGTTTGATTATATATATGATTATTGAATTCACTTTTCAAGCTTCAAGAAATCTTTTTTCTTTTTCAAATTAAATTTTACCGGTAAAGCTCTTACTTCTTTTGTTCTTCGTAATCCGGCCGACGATTAAATACATTTATAAAAAAATAACTCAATTTATATTTACATTCCATTCTGACATATATAAGATACCTAAAAAGTCTCTCATTTTTTAAATGTCTGTTTTTTTGCTGTCTTTATCTTTTCAGGTTTATTAATTTATCATAGTCCGTTTATAATGCATCAAAAATATAAATTTAAATATCAGGAAGGTGAATTTATGAAAAAATTATGTGAACGGTTATCTTGTCTTGTACTTATGGTTTTATTTATCATTTCCTGCAGCAATACCCAGATCGGTACGACAGAAAAACAATATCTGGAATCAAAGCAGAATAAATGGACTGAGCTCTCTACAGAATATGACAGTCCTTATTTCAACACTAAAACACAGAATAATCTTTCTCCCGATGCTTTGGCCGACTGGTGGAATATTCTGGATGACGATACCCTTACACAGCTCATAACACTATCGCTAAACAATAACAAAAATCTCATGGAAGCCAGAGCCAGAGTTAATGAAGCAAGAGCTGCTCTCGGGATTAGTCAGGCTGAGCTCCTCCCATGGCTTGACAGTAATAATTTCTGGGGAAGAGCAAAAATTTCCGATAACATTACCCCTGAAATCGGTATAACCGATATTTACAGACTCGGGATTGATGCTTCATGGGAGATTGATATCTTTGGAGGAAACCGATATAAAGTAAAAGCCGCAGAATCGGATTTACTTGCACAGAATGCTCTTCTTCATTCTACATGGGTCAGCATTTCTTCTGAAGTAGCCGTTAACTATCTTTCTCTGAGAACATTACAGGAACGTCTTGCAATAGCCGAGAGCAACTTAGCTCTACAGGAAACTTCAATCAAACTGCTGCAGTCGAAAAATAAAGCCGGATTAACAGACGAACTAAACCTGAATCAGGCAAAATACACCGCGAATCAGACTAAAGCCGCTATTCCTGCCATTAAGATAAGTATAGAGGAAATACTGAATAATCTGGCAATACTTACCGGACAGGTTCCGGGAAGTCTCGAAAAAACATTGACGGAAAGAAAAGAACTTCCTGATGTAAATGAAATGATATATGTAGGAATCCCGGCAGAAGCGCTAAGACAAAGACCAGATATACAGGCTGCGGAATATAAGCTGGAATCCCAAATTGCCCGTACCAAATCTGCAAGAACAGATCTACTGCCGAAACTGTCATTATTTGGTTCCATAGGACTGGAAAGTCTGACCAGCGGTTCGCTGCTGTCAGGAGCAAGTAAGGGATTTTCGCTTCTTCCACAGATTAGCTTTCCTATTTTTCATGCGGGAGCGATTAGAAAAAATATAAATGTCCAGTCTGCGAGGGAAGAGCAGTATCTTGCCGCTTATGAGAATACAGTTTTAAATGCCGCTGCCGAGGTAAGAAACGCATTAACAGCAGTAGCTCAGGAATCAGAAAAAAATACTTCGTTAAAAGACGGAGTTTCGAATGCATCAGCAGCCCTGAAAATAGCACAAAATAAATATAACAACGGACTTACGGACTACCAGAGTGTCCTTGATGCCCAAAGATCATTGCTGTCTTTACAGGATCAGTATGCAATAAGCAAAGGACAGAAGGTTTCTAATTTAGTCGGTTTATTTAAAGCACTGGGCGGCGGCTGGAAACCTCTTACTCAGGAAGAGCCGGCAGCAGCAGACAAAAAATAATTTCTAGGAATTTTTTAGGAGGAGAAAATGGACAAAAAAGAAATATTCTCAAAAATAAAAAATAAGAAAAAAATAATTCTTCTGTTAATTGTCTTAATAATAGCTTTCATCGGACTGTATATATATACCAGAGAGGGCGAAAGCAAGGAAGTCGTACTGTATGGAAACGTGGATATCAGACAGGTTTCGCTGTCTTTTAATGCCAGTGAAAGAATAGATATAATGTATGTAGAAGAAGGCGATACAGTAAAAAAAGGACAGCTGCTGGCAAGTCTGGATACAGAAAATTTACTGCTTCAAATAGAAAAAAGCAAGGCTAAAATTGAAGCACAGAAATATGTGGTATTACGTCTGAAAAACGGAACAAGACCTAAAGAAATTTCCCAACAGCTGTCAAAACTGAATGCCGCTAAGGCTGAAGCAGAAAATGCAAGAATACTGCTGCAAAGAGTTCAGAGTGCTCATGCAGCTTCTGACGGTCTGTCAGTGAGCAAACAGGAAATAGATGATGCGAGATCAAGAGTCAAAGTAACTTCAGCCCAAGTAAAAGAGGCTAATGATGCTTATCAGCTGTCTGCAGCCGGACCCCGTAAAGAAGATATAGCTGAAGCAGAGGCCGAATTAAAAGCAGCAATGGCTGAATTAGCAATACAGGAATATCAGCTGAGCCAGGCTGAATTACGATCGCCTGTCGACGGAGTAGTTCGTTCCCGTTTGCAGGAACCCGGAGATATGGCATCGCCTCAGCGTGCGACTTACCTTCTCGCTCTGAATGAAAAAAAATGGATACGTGCATATATTCAGGAAACACAGCTGGAAATTGTTAAACCCGGAATGGAAGTCGACATCTATATTGACGGTTACTCAGACAGCCCTATAAAAGGTCAGGTCGGCTATATATCCTCAGTAGCTGAATTTACGCCTAAAACTGTTCAGACAGAAGAATTAAGAACTTCTCTGCTCTACGAAATCAGGGTTTATGTAGATGACAATAAAGATGTTCTGCGTATGGGAATGCCGGCTACAATAAAAATTCCGCGTCCGGTTGACCCTGTGACAGGAAGCCTGAATACTAAGGAGCAGTTTTTATGAATGAAGAAAATATAGTTATTGCAGAAAACTTACATAAAAGCTTTTTTTCTAAATCATCAAAAAAGACAACAGATGCTCTCACAGATATTAATATTGAAATTCCAAGGGGAAAGCTTACTGCCTTGATAGGTCCTGACGGTGCCGGTAAAACAACTTTCATCCGGCTGGTCTGCGGACTTATGTTTCCAAGTGACGGAAAGCTCACAGTACTTGGCATGGAAACTAAAGATAATCCTCAGGAAATCCAGAATAAAATAAGCTATATGCCTCAGCGTTTTGGTCTTTATGAAGATTTGAGCATACAGGAAAATTTGAATCTTTATGCTGATCTGCACGGAGTATCGCAGGAGGAGCGCAAAAAACGTTTCAGCGAGCTTTTAAAAATGACAGGTTTGGAGCCTTTTACCGAAAGACAGGCCGGAAAACTGTCAGGAGGAATGAAGCAAAAACTGGGATTAGCCTGTACTCTTGTCCGTTCTCCGGAGCTTTTACTGCTGGATGAACCCACAGTGGGTGTTGATCCTCTTTCAAGAAAAGAATTATGGGAAATTTTACAAAAACTTGTTAAAGATGAAAAAATCACCATTCTTGTAAGTACTGCTTATATGGATGAAGCAGAGCTGTGCCAGAAAGTAATAGTAATGCATAAAAGCCAGGTATTAGCTGTAGGAACACCAAAAGAATTATGTCTGAAAGCTGAAAACAGATGTTTTATAGTTCAGCCTCCTGCAGAAATGCCCTCGCGTATTTTACAGACAAAGCTTCTTGATTATAAGGAAAGCATTATTGATGCCGTTCCTGAGGGAGGAGAGGTAAGATTTATTGCCCGTTCGGAAGATGCTGTTAACAGCATTAAAAATATAACAAATGATCTGCATATTCAGAAGGTTAATGCCGGTCTGGAAGACGGATTCATGCTTTTACTCCATGAATACGAAGACAATCATAGAGAGTATACAGAAGAGATACTTCCTGTAAAATTTCCTGATACTTTCGAAATATCAGACCAGATTGACATAGAGGTTAATAACCTTGTCCGTAAATTCGGAGATTTTACAGCTGTGGCAAACACCTCCTTTCAGGTACATAAAGGAGAAATCTTCGGACTTCTGGGACCAAACGGTGCCGGTAAAACAACAACTTTCAGAATGCTCTGCGGTCTGCTTCCGGCGACAAGCGGTTTTCTTTCTGTAGCCGGTGTTAATCTGCGTAAAGCCAGAACTCAGGCCAGAAAAAATATTGGATATGTTGCACAAAAATTTTCCTTATATTCTACTTTGACTGTAGATGAAAATCTAAAATTTTTCGGCGGAGTCTACGGCTTGAAAAAAGAAAAACTAAGAAAAAGAATGGAAGATGTAAAGGAACAGTTTGATCTGAGAGGACTGGAAGCGAAGCCGAGCGGCGAGCTTCCCGGAGGATTTAAGCAGCGTTTATCAATGGCTGTAGCACTTCTGCATGAACCCAAAATTCTCTTTCTTGATGAACCTACCAGTGGTATTGATCCTTTAGCACGGCGTTCTTTCTGGCGCCAAATAACAGCTCTTGCTGCAGGAGGTACTACAATAATTATTACTACACACTTTATGGAGGAAGCAGAGTACTGTGATCGTATTATGATACAGGATCAGGGTAAAATGCTGATATTGGGAACCCCTCAGGAAGTAAGAGAAAAAGCCGGTAAGGATATAAAAACAATGAATCAGGCTTTTATCGAAATAATAGGGGAAAGCCGTTCACCCCACTAGGAGGAAATTATGATTAAGAATGATTTTTTAATACGTCTTACCGCAATGACAAATAAAGAATTTCATCAGTTAATGCGGGATAACAGCAGTATTTTAATCGGAATATTTTTACCTATTATTCTCATATTTATTATAGGATATGGTGTTTCACTTGATGTAAAAAAAGTTCCCATAGCAACGGTTCTTGAAGATACCTCCCCTACAGTTCATGAAGTTTTGAGCTTCCTTAACGGATCAGAATATTTTGCCCCTATTTATGTGACTTCTATGCATGAAGCAAAAGAACTAATGGATAACCGTGATGTTGATGCTATTATAAGAATCCCATCTGATTTTTCAAAAAATTTATATACTCGCGGAAGCTCGATGCAGCTGATTTTATATGGTGTGGATTCCACTACGGCTACAACGGTAAAAGGATATGTGGAAGGTTCCGTAAAGCAGTGGGAGGCATTAAACAAAGCCAGATTCATAAACGGTTCCACTGCGGGAATCATAACCGTGGAAAACAGAATGTGGTTTAATGATGCGAATTCAAGCATCTGGTATTTTATTCCGGGACTAATAGTGCTTATAATAACTATTGTAGGAGTGTTTCTGACCTCGCTTGTTATGGCACGTGAATGGGAACGCGGAACATTGGAATCACTGTTTATTTCACCAGTAAAACCCTTAGAAATATTATTGTCAAAAATGATCCCGTATTTCTGTATTGCCATGATCGGGCTTGCTTTTTGTCTTATTGCTGCACGGTTTTTATTCAAAGTACCTATACATGGTTCCCTGACCCTTATTATACTGTCTTCCATGCTTTATCTGCTCGCCACTTTGGGAATGGGACTGACCATATCATCCATTACCAAAAATCAGTTTTTGGCAAGCCAGATAGCATTGGTAGTGAGCTTTTTGCCTGCAATGATGCTGACAGGATTTTTGTTTGATTTACGGAGTGTTCCTTTTTTTATCCGCAGCGTCGGACAGATACTGCCGGCAACATATTATTTACAGCTGCTTAAATCACTTTTTCTTGCAGGAAACAACTGGAATCTGATTTTTAAAAACTGCTTCATTCTATTTGCTTATGCTGTATTTTTTGTATCTGCCGCACTTAAAGTAACTAAAAAAACTGTAGAATAAGAGAGTGATTTTAGATGGATAATATTATGACATTTTTATTAAAATTTAGAAATATGTGCAGAAAAGAACTTTTAACTACTTTGAAAGATCCTGCCACAAGAATAGTACTTTTTCTTCCGGTTGTTTTACAGGGTATTTTATTCGGGTATGCGGCAACTTATAATCTTGACAGTGTTCCATATGCCTGTATTGATAACAGCAGAAGTGCAACATCCGTCGAATTTCTTTCCAGACTTGACGGAACAGGTGTTTTTCAGCGTGTCCAGACCCTTATGAATGCCGACGGAATCGCACAAAGTATAGATTCTAATAAAGCAATGATGGTAATCAGCATAGACTCTGATTTTGAAAGAAAGCTCGCAGAAGGCGGTTCTGCTGCAATTCAGGTAATTATAGACGGACGTAATACCATGACAGCCGCTGTAGCTTTAGGATATATTAATGATATTATAGGAGATTTCAATGCTGAAAGAAACGGAAATGAGCAGCTGATAAATATTGAAACAAGAGCATGGTACAATCCTAACCTTATTACAAGATGGAGCTTTCTGCCGGGAATGATAGCAGCACTCAGCCTGATACAGATTTTGATGCTTGCAGGCCTGTCTGTTGCCAGAGAAAGAGAACAGGGAACTTTTGACCAGCTTCTTGTTACTCCGCTTTCTTCAACTGAAATTTTAATTGGTAAGGCTGTTCCGCCATTACTCATTGGCATGATGCAGGTGACTTTTATTATGATTTTATGTGTATTTTGGTTTAAAATACCTCTGAATGGTTCACTGCTTACACTCTACCTCACAGTTTTTATCTTCATGCTCAGCTGTATCGGTATCGGATTATCTATTTCGGCAGTTTCTACAAGTATGCAGCAGGTAATGGTGTACACTTTTGTTCTTATGATGCCGATGGTTCTGTTATCCGGTCTGGCAACACCTATACGTAACATGCCTGAAATTCTTCAGATTGCTACTTATGCTAATCCGCTGCGTTTTGGAGTGGATGCCATAAGGAGAGTTTATCTTGAAGGCAGCACTCTGGCTCAGGTTGCCCATAATTTTATTCCTATGACGGCAGTCGCAGCAGTGACTCTTCCGCTGGCAGTCCGTTTATTTAGAAATAAATTAACTTAATTTGTAAAGTAGGTATTATATGAAAAAAGAAAAAACAGTTGCTAATAAGGAAACAAAGAGTTTAATTATTAACTGCGCTGGTAGACTAATAGCCAAATACGGTTATGCTAATGTAACCAGTAAAAGTATCTGTAAAGAAGCTAAAGTGAATATGGCGGCTATCAATTATCATTTTGGAAGCCGGGACGGATTATACAGAGCTGTCCTCAAGGAAACACATGATTTTTTAATCAGCGTCAGCGAACTGAATAAACTGCATTTAAGCGACATAACCGCAAAAGAAAAAATCGAAGTTTTTATTGATATTTTTATAGAAAGATTATCCAATAAAAAAAACTGGTATTTAAAGGTATGGGCAAGGGAAATTGTCAACCCGTCACCTTTTATAACTCAGATATTATCAAAGAAAACTCTTTTGAAATTAAATATTGTAGCAAAAATATTCAGTGAATATACGAAATTACCTATTACGGATCTCAAATTATACAGCTGTATACTCAGTACTGTATCACCTTTTGCCTTAGCTTTTCTGGCACACGATACATTTGAACTTTTACCTGTAAAATTTTCCGAAAAGGAACTGGCAGCCCATACAAAAGAAGTTGTCCTCGCCGGATTAGATAAATTTCGGGAAGCACAATCCTGACAAAATTTTTTCAAATAAAATCATCTAAAAAATAACCCGGGATCAGATTATTCCCGGGTTATTTTATAAGAATTTTCTGCCACTGCACGATTTAGGCCTTCTTCTTACAATTCTGATTATTTCTGTATTCTAAAATATCATAAGCTGAAATAATATTCCGGTTAAATAAGTTATCAGGCTCTGAATCACGATAAAGTAAATACCGGCAAAAAATAATCAGCTTTGAAAGTGAAATAAGAAAAACATAAACTTATCTATTTCTATAGATTTTCTAAACTTTTGTACTATAATTCATACTAAATAGAAACTGATCAGATAATAAAATCTAAAAAATTTAAAGGAGTCGGAATATGCATAGAAATGAATATCCCAGACCGGATTTTGTGAGGGAACATTGGGCTTGTCTAAACGGTATATGGGATTTTGAATTTGATGATAATAATATCGGAATGTCATCAAAATGGTATAAAAAAGATCATAAGCTTACTGAAAAAATCAATGTTCCTTTTGTTTTTCAATCAAAGCTAAGTAATATCAATATAAATGATTTTCACGATTTTATCTGGTATAAAAGAGAATTTACAATAGATGATTCCTGGAAAAATAAAGATATTTTACTGCATTTCGGAGCCGTGGATTACAGATGTCATGTTTTTATCAACGGAGAGCTGGCAGGAAGCCACGAAGGCGGACACACTTCCTTTTATCTGAATATCACCAATTATCTTACATGGAATAAAGAGGAAATAACTGTATATGTAGAAGATCCTTCTGATGATGAGACTATCCCAAGGGGAAAGCAATACTGGCTTGAAAATCCCGAGAGTATTTGGTATAAGCGTTCCAGCGGCATCTGGCAGTCTGTCTGGATTGAACCTGTTAATAAAAACTATATCACAGACTTTAGATGTACTCCTTTATTTGATCAGGGTTCTGTAGAATTTAACATAAAAACAAAATCTGCCAAAAAAAATACAAAAATCATGATACAAATCTCATTTAGGGATACCCTGATAGCTGAAGATATAATAACTGTCAATAATATTGAAACTAAACGTATCTACGATATTTTTCAAAAGAAAATTTTCAGAGGCTGCACGCATGGTTCCGGATGGACATGGACTCCTGAAAATCCTAATTTATTTGATGTTACACTTACTCTTCTTACCAATGACAAAGTCTCAGATAAAATAGAAAGTTATTTTGGAATGAGAAAAATACATACTGAAAACGGAAAAGTATACCTGAATAACAGACCTTATTATCAAAGACTGGTACTGGATCAGGGCTACTGGCCCGACAGCCTTATGACAGCCCCTTCTGATGAGGATTTTAAAAAAGATATTATACTGGCAAAACAGATGGGCTTTAACGGATGCAGAAAACATCAAAAGATAGAAGACCGGCGTTTTCTTTACTGGGCTGATAAACTCGGCTATCTTGTATGGAGCGAGATGCCCAGCACTATCTCATATGATTCGAATTCTGTTTCCAGAATTACAAATGAATGGATAGAATCCGTAGACAGAGATTATAATCATCCCTGTATTGTTACATGGGTTGCATTAAATGAAAGCTGGGGTGTTTCGGAAATTAATTATAATAAAATGCAGCAAAGCCACTCACTTTCTTTATATTATATGCTTCACTCGCTTGACAATACCAGACCGGTTATTGCAAATGACGGATGGGAAGCTACAAAAACTGATATTTGCGCTGTACATAATTACCAACATGGTACAAAAGATGAGAAAGAAAAATATGAGAAATTTATCAAAGATTTGAGTACAAAAGAAGACATACTGGACTCTGTACCGGCGGGGCGTAATATTTATGCTGACGAATTCGAATATACCGGCGAGCCTGTTATGCTCACAGAATTCGGCGGGATCGGCTATGATAAAATCCGTCCTGACGGCTGGGGATACACAGTTGCTTCCAGTGAAGCAGAATTTATTCATGATTTAGAGCGTGTCTTCGATGCCCTGCGAAAATCAAAAGTATTAACCGGATTCTGCTATACACAGTTTACTGATGTAGAACAGGAAATAAACGGTCTTCTTACTTATGAGCGTGAACCAAAATGTGATTTGGAAATTATAAAAAATATTGTAGAAAAGTAATATCTTTAAATAAATTCTTCTAAAAAAACAGGACTACATCAAATAATGTAATCCTGTTATTTATTTATTTAACTATTTTTTTCTTATGTTATAGAAAGTGTTAATTCCTTCATAGATAGCCTCTTCAGCCAAGTCATCTTCGATTCTTAATAACTGGTTGTATTTAGCCATTCTGTCTGTTCTTGAAGCAGAACCAGTTTTGATCTGACCTGCATTTGTAGCTACTGCTATATCAGCTATAGTATCATCTTCAGTTTCTCCTGATCTGTGAGAGATAACTGCTGTATATCCTGCTTTTTTAGCCATTTCTATAGCATCAAGAGTTTCTGTTAATGTTCCTATTTGGTTAACTTTGATAAGGATAGAGTTAGCTATTCCCTCTCTGATTCCTCTTGATAATCTTTCAGTATTAGTTACGAATAAATCGTCTCCTACTAACTGTACAGTTTTCCCTAATTTTTCAGTAAGTTTTTTGAACCCGTCCCAGTCATCTTCTGCTAAACCGTCTTCTATTGAAATAATAGGATATTTAGCAACAAGACCTGCATACCATTCTACCATTTCTTCTGATGTTCTTTCTACTCCGCCTTCTCTTGTGAAGTGGTAAGTATACTTATCTCCGTCTTTTTTAGCGAATTCACTTGAAGCTGCATCCAGTGCGAATGTGATTTCTTCACCTAATTTATATCCTGCTCTTTCCACTGCCTGAGAAATAATATCAAGTGCTCCTTCTGTTCCGTTGATTTTAGCAGGTGCATATCCACCTTCATTACCAACATTTGTAGAATCTCCGTTTTCTTTAAGGATTTTACCTAAGTGATGGAAAATTTCAGCACCCATTCTTAATCCTTCTTTGTATGTTTTTGCTCCTACCGGCTGAACCATGAATTCCTGTACATCTACAGCCGAATCAGCATGTGATCCTCCATTCAGGATATTCATCATTGGTACTGGTAATTCTTTAGAATTTACTCCACCTAAATATCTGTATAAAGGTAATCCTAATTGGTTTGCAGCTGCTTTAGCCACTGCCAAAGATACACCTAAAATAGCATTTGCTCCTAATTTTCCTTTATTTGGTGTCCCGTCTAATTCTATCATAGCTTTATCCACAGCTACTTGGTCTAAAGCATCCATTCCCATTAAATGATCTGCTATAACTGTATTTACATTTTCTACTGCTTTTAGAACTCCTTGTCCAAGGTATCTGCTTGCATCCTTATCTCTTAATTCCACAGCCTCATGTTCACCTGTAGATGCTCCAGATGGTACAGAAGCTCTTCCCATCGCACCTCCTGACAGATAAACTTCCACTTCTACAGTAGGGTTCCCTCTTGAGTCCAATATCTCCCTAGCGTGGATATCTTCAATAATAGTCATTATACTACCTCCATAAATTTTATTTACATAATAATATTACCATATTATACTTCATTTTTCAAAGACTTTTTTGTACAGAAAACTTATTTAATATATCGTCATTTCTAATCAAAAACAATCATGTCATTAATTTTGTTCTTATTTTTACTGTATTGTATTATTTAATATATTTTCTTTTTTAAAATACCTGCTTTCCCGTTAATGGAAAAGCAGGCCCATTTTATAATAATTTATCAAGCTCCTGTGTTGCGTATTTCAATGCCTCTTCATTTCTGATCTGACCCTTTACCTCTTCAAAGGTACGCTTTTTATATGGAACTTCAGCAGTTTTTACCATTAGGAAATAACCTCCGTTTACTTCATAAGACAAAACTTCATCTACTTTTGAGGCAAATAATTTTTTATTGGCTTCTTCTACGAATCCTATTCCCGGCACTGCAGAGTTTTCATATATTTTCTTAAATACTTCTTTTACTTCATATTTATATTTGTCCTGATCTATTACATCTGTCCATGTTACTTTCTTTTCCTCCAGCTCTTTTTTCAGTGTATCAAGTCTGTCCACCAGCTCTTTTCTTGAAGCTTCCGAAGGCTTTGGAAGTAACAGTATATGACTTACTTTCTTCTTGTCAGGATTAGCTGAATCTACATCCTCCACATAGATAATGTGTGATCCGAATTCTGTCTGAACAGGACCTATTATTTGTCCTTTTTGTGCAGATTTTATTGCTTCAAGAAATTCCGGCACGAAATTAGTATTGGAATCTACCCATCCCAATTCTCCGCCCTGATCTTTACTTCCGGGATCCTCACTTACCTTCTTGGCTGTTTCGACAAAATTCTCAGGAGTAAGGGTCTTTTTCAGCTCCTCTGCGCTCTTCTTTGTGTTTTCTTTATCTGCTTCTGTAGGATCAAAGAAATCCCCTACCACATATCCGCCTACACTATGTCTTATATCATATTTTCCCTGATCTGCATCGTATATTTTCTTTAAGTCCGCATCAGACGGGTTGTATGAATCTACAAGATATACAAAATATCTCTTTCCAAGATCTCTTAGTTCATCTACGCCCACGAAATCCGGTGATGCCTTAATTCCCTTTTCCTTAGCGGCCTTACCTACCGCAACAAGATTATCAAGATCTTTCTGTATGCTTTCACGAACTTTTGCAATAAGGTCTTCACTGTATTCTGTTCCGGTAGAAACTACCATCATAAGAATTCTTGTATCCATCAGTGCTTCTTTGAATGAATACCCTTCTTTTTCCGCGATCGGTCTTACCATTTCTTCGTACAGCTTCTTTATTTCATCATCTTTAAAAACTATTTTTGCTTTTTCTCTCTGCTTTTCTATTAATGAATTTCTTATAAGATCAGAATACTCTTTTCCCACATAATCCTCTATTGTTGGTTTTGCCTGTTCAAAAGTCTGATCCTGAAAATCAGTATATCTATACATTTCATAATATTTTTTCAGATCTTCTTCGGAAAGCTTATGCGCTTTTTGCTGTGTTTCAAGAACTCTTGACACTTCGATGCTTTCCTTTATCATTCTTTTCAATTCTTTTTCATTGGCAATTCCCATTGACTGAAGATAGTTAAGAAAACTCTCCCCTTTGGCAACTCCGGCTTTTATCTCATTTATTTTATCATTAATCTCTTTATCGCTTGCTTTTATTTTCAAATCTTCAGCACTGCTTACCAGTAAGGCGTTCGATACTAATTCTCCCAAAATGACCTTTTTAATAATATCATCAGGTACTTCGCTGTTATCTTCTATTCCTTGCTGCGCTTTCATTGATTTTATCTGCATTATTTTATTCTTTACTCCGGCTACACCACGTTCCAGATCCAGTCTATGTATTTTATGCCCGTTCACTTCTGCAATGACTTCATTATTTTGCTGGATATTTTTTCCTGCTCTGATGCTTTCGCCTATTTTCAAGAAAATGGGTACAAGCATAGCTGCAATGAATAAAACAGACAGTGGTACCATCAGCTTTTTAAATTTTCTAAGTGCCATTTTTCCTCCTATTTTTGATTAACTTCTTACAATTATACCAATTTATTGACTTTCTTTCAAGAAAAAAAGCCACGATTTCTCGTGGCCCTTATTTTATTTAATCTAAAGCTTCAAATTGATCTTTTCCTACAGCACATAAAGGACATACCCAATCCTCGGGTAAATCTTCAAATGATGTCCCTGGAGCTATACCGCTGTCAGGATCTCCGATTTCAGGATCATAAACATATCCGCATACTAAACAAACCCATTTTTTCATATTCTCATTTCCTCCTGTATTTTCAAGTATTTTATTTATTTAAGCTCTTGTTCCTAATTCTTTGTCAAGAAGATACATTGATGTAGTATTTGAAACACCTAATAATTTTATTTTATCAATTATTTCAGTTACATTTTCCTCTTCTT
Source organism: Sebaldella termitidis ATCC 33386 (assembly GCF_000024405.1). Taxonomy (NCBI): domain Bacteria; kingdom Fusobacteriati; phylum Fusobacteriota; class Fusobacteriia; order Fusobacteriales; family Leptotrichiaceae; genus Sebaldella; species Sebaldella termitidis. The sequence continues at coordinate 4,334,813 of NC_013517.1, forward strand.
CTATCTGCTCTGTTATGAACCACTGCAGGAATATTTCCGTAGCATAATCATTTTCTTTTCTTGCTAATGCATAGATTTTATCTATAGATTTTGTTACTGCCTGTTCGTGCCCAAGTGAATCCTTAAATACTTCCTCTGCATTTTTCCAAGAAGACTTAGGAGCATCTATGGCTGTGAGTGTAACAGTTCCTCCCTTTGAAAAAATATAATCATATATTTTTCTGGCATGTTCCTGTTCTTCTGTTGCCTGAAGATCCATCCATTTTGCGAATCCCTTGAAGTTAGCTCCCTCAAAATATGCTGCCATTGACTGGTATATATATGCTGACTGTAACTCCATATTTAGCTGTTCATTCAGAGCTTTCTCCAATTTTTTGTTTAACATTTTGATCACCCTCTATTTCATTTTTTTATTGCATTCTTCACATATTCCGCGTAAATAAAAATGTGTCTCGGTTATTTCTATATTTCCAAGATTTTTTAACTCAAGTTTTGATAAATCTATATCAAAATCCTCTATTTTTCCGCACACCTTACACTTAAAATGTCCGTGCGGCTCCACTACAGCATCATATCTGGCTTCATGGTCTTCTATTATTATAACATTGGCTACTTCATTGTCTACAAACAGATTTAATGTGTTATATACTGTTGTTTTCGATAGTGTAGGTATCTGACTCATCAGGTCTTTATAAATAACATCTACAGTAGGATGCGCATAAGTACCTAACAGATATTCGTATATTTTGATTCTTTGTAATGAAGGCTTTATTCCATGGGCTTTTAAATGCTCTGCAATATTTTCTACATGCATTTATCTCACCTCCTTGTTTTTTTACATCAGTAAGTATAGATATCCTTGTAAAATCTGTTATATTTTTTTTGTATTTTAAGGTAATACTTTTTGAATTCATTACAATTTTATAATACAAAAGCGAGAATGTCAACTATTTTTAATACTTTTACTTTCAAAGTAATGCATTTTTTCTGGATTAAGTATACTTTTTCCAATAATTATTTTTTTCAAATTTATTTTCATAACAGAAAGATATCTTTTCTATTTTTAATTTTTAAATAATAAATATATAAATTTTGAGTTTTTTATATAGTCTGTAGACATAAAAACACATTTATTTATTCTTTTAATAATAGAATCAAGATTTTTTATTGATTATTTTTTATAAATATTGTAAAATAGTACTAGTATATTGGCTAATCATAATATTTAGCATAAAGTAACTTTTATGGTCAAAATACTTGTATTTGTTCCTGTATTCATGCTATCATGTGTAGAAACAAGTTCAGAACACCGGTACTTCAGGTACTAAAATATTGTGTTTAAAAATTTATGAGGTGATAAATATATGAAGAAACTTTTGATTTTGGGTATGATGCTTTCAGTTTTCATGCTGACTGTAGGTGCAGAGAAATTTTCATTTCAGGAGTATGATCCTAAGTCTCCGTCTGTTGTCAGAGTTAGAGATTCAATAAGTAAACTAAATGGAAACAGTATTGATTTTCCCAGAATAAGTGCAAAAAATCCTAAAGCAACAAAGTCTATCCAAAAATCAATGGATAAATTCGTTAAAAAAATGACTGGTGATAAAAACGGAAAATATTACGTTACATACGATATCACTACTAATAACAGCAAGCTTGTAAGTATACTTTTTACTGTAGAGAGAACAGACCGTAAAGACAGAACAGTTGAGAATTACTACAGCGCACTTACTTTTGATGCCGTAACAGGTAAAGAGTTAAAAATCGGCGACCTTCTGGTAAGCGGATATGAAAAATCTCTTGGTACAGTTTTCGGTGACAAAGTAGTTCAGCTGAGTGTTCCCGTAAATGCATCATTTGACGGTCCTGCAAAAAAACAGGAATTTTATGTACAAAATACAGGAATCGTATTTTTCTTTGAACCATATCGATATACTGATTTTGCTGATGGTCAGGTTTTTTTACCTTTTGAATTAGCTGATTTAAGAGGACTTTTAAGATAATTTTTATATATTCAGGGGCTTCTCAGCTCCTTTTTTTATAGGGGGAATTCATGAAAAACACTAAATGGAATTTTAAAAAAGTAAACAATGCTGAAATTGCCAAAAACAATGAGCTGCCTCTGGATAAGGATATCTTAAGTATTCTCTATTCCAGAAATATCTCAAACAAAAAAGATATCATCGAATTTTTGAATCCCAGTCTCTCAAATATTCAGGATCACCATTTGCTGAAAGATTTGAAAAAATCCGTTGATATTATTTTTGATGCAATGAAAAATAAAAAAAACATCTGGATTTACGGGGATTACGATGTAGATGGAATTACATCCACTTCACTGCTTTATCTTGTTTTCCAAAAACTGGGGTATAACAATATTAACTACTACATTCCAATCCGTGATGAAGGTTACGGTCTGAATAAAAATGCAATTGAGCAGATCAAAAATTCAGGCGGAGATCTTATCATTACTGTAGACTGCGGAATTACTTCTTTTGAAGAGATTGATTTTGCCAATTCTCTGAAGCTTCCGGTTATTATTACCGATCACCATGAAATAAACAAAAAACTGCCGAAAGCAAGCGCTGTAATAAATCCCAAAAGAGAAGACAATGAATTTTCATTTAAGTATCTTGCCGGGGTTGGAGTAGCTTTTCTTTTGGCTGCCGGCTTATTTGAAGAGGCAGGACAAAAAGACGAGGTATACAGTCTTCTTGATCTCACAGCGATAGGAACTGTCGCCGATATTGTTCCTTTGGTTCAGGAAAACCGTATTTTCGTGAAATTCGGTCTGGAGCAGCTTCTTCATACAGAGATTCCCGGTTTGAAATATTTATGTTCACTTATTTTTGATCCCGGTAAAAAAGAATATACCACTTATGACGTGGGCTTTATCCTTGCACCGGTTTTTAATGCTGCCGGAAGACTCAAGGATGCTAAAATGGTAGTAAAGCTTCTTACCACTGATAATAAAAGAGAGATCGAAATTATTTCAAAAGAGCTTATTTCCAAAAATAATGAAAGAAAAGTTCTTCAGGAAAAAATTATTGCAGATGTAGAAGAAAATATACAAAAAAATTCACTTAATGATAACTATGTAATAGTCGACTATTCTCCGGAATACCATCACGGGGTAATCGGTATCGTGGCTTCCAAGATCATAGATACCTACTATAAACCTACTGTCATTATGGAAGTAAAGGAAGATGAGGATATTGCAGTAGCTTCAGCAAGAAGCATCGAGGGCTTTAACCTTATAGAAGCTCTCCAGACTATGCCGGAGCTTTTCCTGAAATTCGGCGGTCATGCCGGTGCAGCAGGTTTCACAATTCCGGTAAAAAATATCAAAAGCTTTATAAAAAAAATAAATGATTATGCTAAGAAAAAGCTTGATGAGAATGACTTTGTAAAATTAATAAATATTGATAAAGAAATACCTATACAGAAAGTTTCTTATGAATTTTATCAGATTATAGACTTGCTGAAACCTTTTGGCTTCGGGAATCCCAATCCTACTTTTGCAGTAAAAAATATTATACTTGAAAATATCAAGCATATCGGTCAAAATAAAAACCATCTTATGTTTAATATAAAAAAGAACGGATTTGTTTCAAGAAATGCTGTATGGTTTGGTGCCGGCAGTAATTTTAAGGATTTGAACCAGAATATTTTCTATGATCTTGCTTTCAAGCTGAAGGTAGAAGATTATATGGATAAATCCTATACTAAAGTCTATGTTGACGATATCAAAAATTCTGAATTAAACGACGATCGATATTCATATTTTTATTCTCTGTATCATACAGTTTTTCCGCTAAAATCTATATTTTATACTAATATCGAGCTTGAGCCGGATATTCCCCTGACACCAAAAATGGATTTTGAACAGATTTCTCTTTTTCAGGGCAATAAGTTCGTCGGCAGACTTGACTATAATGTTTCTAATCTGCTTACACAGCTTATGAAGTTTTATAATTATACTTTTAAAATTCAGATAGAAGATATTCAAAAAACAGATATCCACTATACAGTTGATATTTTAATCAAAAAAAACTATGATTTTTTATCATATGCCTATAATGAAAAAAGACTTTTTATAGATATTAAAAATTTTATTCTGGGAAATATGGAATATGACAGTTTTACCAAAACAGTGCTTGCATCTTTTTTTAAAGGTGAGAAAAATCTTATTATCCCAAATGATAAAACCTATAATTTTAAAAATGCATTTTTGACCTTTGGTATATATTTTATGAAAAAAAATAACCTGAAATCACAGATTGTTACTTCAAGTAAAAGTATGCAGTTTTCTGATTTATTTCTAAAGCATTACTTTGATATAAATAAAGAATATAAAGACGGTTATCCTTTTACCGTATTCTTTAATTCTGCCCCGGAATCAGAAATTAATGAAAGAAATATCATCATTTCAGATGATTATGAAAATGAAAATTATGAAAAAATTGACTTCAGCTTTGTTATTCCGGAAAATGTTGTTCTAAAAACTCCAAAAGAAATAATGAAGCTGGAAAATGAGAAAAATATATTTTTTGAGTTTATTCCTGTAAAAGAAAAACTAAAAATAAAGAAATTACTTGAAAACGGAGAGAAAATATATTCTGATAAAAGTATCTATGAAATTTTATAAAAAATTCCGAAATAAAAAAGCCTGCCTGAAATTATAGCATTCAGACAGGTTTTTCTTTTATATTTGTTTTTTCGGATAAAACTATTTATTTCTTTTCACTTGTGCTAAAAACATTCTGTTTTTTTCTGAAAAGCTTCAAATTAGAACCATCGTCTATTCCCAGAATCAGCGTCAAAACAAAGGCACCTATGACTGCAATAAGAACTCCCGTGATAATATATACAAAGCTGTCTGCATTATAGGTAGGCAGCGATAATATCCCGGGAAGTGCAGCAGCAGTACTGTATGCATGAAAAACGCTCATATATGCTGCCGCTGTCCCCGCAGAAAATAATGCAGCATAAAACGGTTTTTTATATTTCAGATTATATCCGTACATAGCCGGCTCCGTAATCCCGAAAAATGCAGAGAGAGCCGCAGAAAATGCTCCTGACTTCTCTTTTTTATCTTTAATAAGTACAAATGTAGCAAATGCTGCACCTGACTGTGCAAGGTTTCCTGCAAGAAGAGCCGGAATAATAATTGTTTTCCCCGTCTCGGATAATTCCTGAACCATAATCGGCGTAATAGCATAGTGCATACCAAACATAACCAGCACAGGCCGAAATGCTCCCAAAAGGAAAGCACCCACGAAACCAAATGAAGTATATAATATTTTTACTCCCTGAGCGATATACATTCCAAGGTAAGATCCTACAGGCCCGATAACAATCAGCTCAAAAGGAACCATTATAAGAAGAGTCAGCATAGATGTAAGAATAATTTTAAACATCTCGGGAACATATTTATCTATAAATCGGTGAACATAACTTAAAACCCATACAGATATTATGATAGGAATTACTGTAGATTTATAATTTACAAATAATATAGGCAGTCCCAGAAAATCAAGAAATTTTACTCCTGTAGTCGCCGCCTGTGCTGCTCCGTTCATAATTGTCGGATACATATAAGCACCTGCCAGTGCAACTGAAAGATAAATACTTGTCTTAAATTTTTGTGCAGCACTTACAGCGAGGAAAAACGGCATAAAGTAAAATATCAGATCTCCTGTCATTTTCAATACAAGAAAAAAACCTGAATCCGCCGGTACAAGCTGAAAAGTAGCTATTACAGCTGTAAGGGACTGAACCATACCGCAGCCTACCAATATTGGAAGAACAGGACTAAAAACACCTGAAATTGTCTCAATCAGTTTATTTAAGCCAAATTTTCTTTTTTCATGAACAGATGCTGTTTTTTCTGAATTACTAATTCCTGCTGTCTCTAAAAATTCAGCATATACTCCGGTTACCTTTCCGCCAAGAACGACCTGAAGCTGTCCGCTGCTCATCTGTACTTTTATTACTCCTTCTGTTTTTTCAAGTTCTTCCATTGATATCTTTTTATCATCAACTAAATTCAGCCTCAGTCTTGTGGCACAATGTGTGACATTTGAGATATTCCCGCTGCCTCCTATATTTTCTAAAATACTCTTTGCTATTTCTTTATTCGTCATATTTACTTCTCCTCCCGTTACCCTTAATCAGACAGATAAAAAATTACAGATCTTGTCCTCTTTCTGCAATTGTTTTTTTATACCAATAATAACTGTCTTTTTTTATACGGCTCAAATCTTTTAAATCATCATTATCCCTGTTTACATAAACAAATCCATAACGCTTATCCATACCTTCTCTGCCGCTGACCAAATCAATAAATGACCATGCATAATATCCAAAAACAGGAAATCCCAGACTTATACAATCCTTCACCTGGCTTAAATGTCTGCTTATGTAGTCTATACGATAGCTGTCGTGTATCTCTCCGTTTTCCAGCTTATCATAGGCTCCGAGTCCGTTTTCAGTGATAAGCATGGGCAGCTGATAACGGTTATATATTTCCATTATTGCTATTTTCAGCCCTTCAGGACATATATTCCACCCCCAGTCTGTCTGCGGAATATATTCATTTTTAGCTATTTTGTAGATTCCCACTTCTTCCGAAACAAAAACCTCTTTCCCTCTAAGGGCGATTTCTTTGATACTGCTCACGGCTATTGTCTGATTCATATAATAATTTACTGCTATAAAATCCGGAGGATTATCTTTCATCAGCTTCATATCATCATCATTTATCTCCGGAAAAATATCCCTGTCTTCCAGATATTTACGATAAACAGGCGAATATTTTCCCCGGCAGTTTAAATCAAGCATATAATATGCAGATAATTCGTTAAATTCCATTGAGGCTATAAGATCATCAGGAAGATTGCTTGCCGGAATTGCCGGCATAGGATTTATAATAGGAGCAATTTTGGCACCGGGAATCATTTTATGGCATAATTCTGTTACTTTGGCAGCTGCGACACACATGTTATAATTAGCTGTCTGTGCATTCCGTTCATATTCAAGCCCTGTCATTTCCGCAGGAAACCCTATACGCTCAGGTATTTTCAAAAGATGATCCTGCTCGTTGATCGTCAGCCAGTATTTAACCCTGTCGCCATAATTGCTAAACAATATTCCGGCAAAATTAACATAATCCTCTATACTTTCTCTGGATAACCAGCCTTTGTATTTATCCACAAGTGCCTTCGGATATTCAAAGTGATAAATTGTAACAATAGGCTCTATACCTGAATCTGTTAATTTTTGAATCAGTCTGTTATAAAAATCCAGCCCCTCTTTATTTATATTTTTCCCGTCAGGAAGAATTCTTACCCATGATATTGAAAATCTATAAGAATTCAGTCCCAGCTCCTTCATTAACTCAATATCTTCTTCAAATCTGTGATAATGATCGCTGGCAACTGAAAAATCAGTTATTCCTTTTTTCGGTTTTTTCAGATCATGCACGGCAATTCCGCGCCCGCCTTCTTTTATTCCGCCCTCTACCTGAAAAGACGATGTTCCTGCTCCAAAAAGAAAGTCATCAGGAAATTTTTCTATTCTCTTATGATACATCCTAAAAAGTCTCCAATCTTAATATTTTTATATTATCGGAAAAATCTAAAACTCCGGTTTGTTTTTATTCTCTTCCTTCATAAATACATTTACACATTAATTATATTGAAAACATATAAAAAAAGCCATTCACTTTTTTTCCCGTTTAAGCGTGAAAAAGAATGAACAGCTCAATTTATTTTTTATTATACCTGTACTTTTTTAGTATTTCTTTTACCTCCCCGGGATTAAGAAGTCTGTTTATAACCGAATAAAAATCTTTTATATTGCTGCTTTTTATATTATATCCCGAAGCTATTATCATTTTTATATCTCTGCCTTTATATCTCAAAGGATATTTAAGAATAAAGATTTTTATAAAGCTTTTCTCATCATCATATAAAAATCCGGGAATTAATATAATACCTGAATCTAAAATAAAATCATAGTTATTTTTATTCTGCTTTAATCCTGAAAATTTAAAAAAATCATCTGTGGTTTCCAGCTTTTGATTAATTTTCATAAACATTGTTTCGTTGATATATGAAAAATAAAATTTCTCAAATCTGCCGGCCTCTATCCTTCTCACAGATACTTCTATCTGTTCTGCCATTTCATGAATATCCCTGTCGTCCATGACCGCTTTTATCAGCACTAATTCTTTGTTTTGCAGCAGCATTTCTTTTTCAGTAGTTATGACAAGAGAATAATCTTCATTTCCTCCCCTTGCTTTATACAAATACCGCGGTATTATTTCAAGGGAATAAATCTCATTCTGAAAATATTTATCAACGGCCGTAACCGCCCTGTATAGCATGCTCATGGGAAGATCGCTTATTAGTACAGCTTTTATTGGTTTCCTGTTACTTTCAAACTCTGCAAAATATGATATTATATATGCTATTTCCGAGTCAGCAATCACAAAATCAAATAAAGGTACAAAATATTCATAAATTATATGTGTAATCATAGGATATTTACGAATAATTTCTCTTTTTGAATAATTTACATTATCATGCCCGTAATTAGTACGAAGCTTTAATTTATGCATATGAAGCAGAAATATTTCTCTTAGATTTTCACTCATTTCCAGCTCCAAAGACAGATTCTCCCTGACTATTTTTATAAAAATATCCACTCTGGCATTTATATCTGCATAAACGGCTTCTAATCCCCGATTTTTAGGCAATGCACTGATTACGTTGCATTCATTTAATTTTTTCTGACAATACACTATTTCCTTATCACTTAGTCTGAATCCTATTCTTTCAGAAATTTTTTCCTTAATTTCCTGCATTAATGAAGAGACCGGAACCGGTTCTCTATCTTCTTCTATAACAAAATCATAGTAACTCCTGATAATTGTAATCAGCATATAGTTTTGAAATATCTTCATCGAGTCTCCGGAAATTATATAATGATGTTTTATAAATGCCTCTTCCAGTATTGAAGAGAGATTACTGCTGAGATACATGTAATTTTCCTTAAGTGACAGAACCTCAAAGATAGAATTATCTGTTTCCAGCGTCTTAGACAGCAAATAGCGCTTTTTTGACTCAGGAGCATTTATCCTCAGACCCTTTGACTGTGATACCTCTATATTTTTCCCCAGTCTCCATGAATCATCCAGAATTTTTCTCACGGAAGATTTTGAAAAATAAAGTTTATCTGCTATTTTCCCCATACTTATATAATTTTTTTCGAACAGAAGAATTGTCAAAATTTTGTTAATACGTCTGAACTCATCAGAGTTCATTCTCTCTTCTTCGATTATCGAAATAAGTTTATTTCTTGTTTTTTCCGTAAGATTTTTAATAATATATCCCTTTTTAGGAGCATATTCAACTCTTTCCTCATCCGGCAGCTCTTCATTAATATTTTTTATCTCTGCTTTTATTGTTCTTGTAGACACGCCTAATGTAGCAGATAAAAACGCACTTGTCGTTTCTCCGTGCTTTCCTATTATATAAGACAATATTAACAGTTGTCTGCCTGTAAACACCTTTATCACTCCATTCGGCTTTATATGATTATTATATATATTTTTTGCCCTGTCTATGCTGCCGACAGTTTTTTTATACTTTAACATAATTCCTTTATTTGTTCAAACTTCTCGGTTTACAGCTATACTACTGTTTTTTCAGCATTATTCCCATTATCCGTTCCATTAATTAACTTTAAATTCATTTATTATAATAATATAAAAAGAGAGAAAAGTCATTTTTTATTTAAAAAACTGCTTTTCTCTCTCCTCTAGTAATTTTATCATTAACATTATACCCTCATTTTTCATTTTGTCAACAGACAAAATAAATATTTTTTTATACTATTGGTATCTTCTGTTTTATTGTAATGATTATGATTATACTTATCTGCTTTTTTTCTGTTGTTTAATTATGCTATAATGCATATAAAACATCATCACTAATTAATAAAAAAGAAATGGGGCGAACTGTATGAGTGTATATTTTTACGGTTGTATTACACTGGACGGATATCTCGCTGACAAAGACCATAATTTAGACTGGCTTTATCAGACAGGCACAATTGAAGAAACAGGCTATGACAATTTTTATGAGAAAATGGATATTACCATCATGGGCAGAAAGACATTCAATGAAATATTACATATGGAAAACCCTCATCTGGTTTATCATAAAACTGAAAATTATGTTTTTACACATGCAAAAGAACTGGCTGTTAATGGATTTAAGCCTGTTTCAGGTAATATTGCAGAGTTTGTAAAAAATATCAGCAGTACAAAAAATATCTGGATTATCGGAGGAACTCAAATATTAGCTCCATTACTGGATAATGATATGGTTGACAAAATGATAATACAAATTGCCCCTGTCCTTTTAGGCGCTGGTATACCTTTATTTACACAAAAAGAAGTTTTAAAACGGTTTTATCTTGAAGAATTGAATCAATACGGACAGTTTGCAGAATTAGTTTACAGCAAATGCAGAAACTAAAATATAAAAAGCTTAAAAAATTTTCATGTCAGCTTCCGTATATTCTTTTGAAATAACTCCGGCAATAAAACTAAAAAATCACAGGCCCGTCTTCAGATAAGCCTGTGATTTTTATTAATTATTCTCCTCTTTCTTTCTGATACTTATTTCTCAAAACTATTGCCAGTGTATTGGCAGAAAGAAGAATAACCAGAAGCACTATTATTCCTGTAGCTGCAAGCTCCTGAAATTCTTTTTTCGGCATTCCCGACCATTGGTATATCTGTATCGGAAGTGCTGTATACCTTGACATTATGCCGTTAGGTATTCTCGTTACATATGATGCTGCACCGACTACCAGTAAAGGTGCTGCTTCCCCCAGTGCTCTGGAAAGAGAAAGTATTATTCCAGTGAATATTCCCGGTGAAGCATAAGGAAGAACAACTGCTTTTATCATCTGCCATCTTGTTAACCCGAGACCGTATGCTGCCTCCCTTAATATCCCCGGTACTGCTTTTATGGCTTCTCTTGAAGAAACTATTACTACCGGAAGAACCATGAGAGATAATGTTACTGCTCCGGCAAGTATGCTTCCGCGAAATCCTTTCAGCCTTGAAAAAAGTGCAAGCCCCAAAAGACCGTAAACTATAGCAGGTACTCCGGCAAGATTTGATATATTTACTTCCAGAAAATTATAAAGTTTACTTTTTTTATTGGAATACTCTTCCAGATATATTGCTGCTCCTACCCCTACCGGTATTGTTATCAATCCTACAAGACCTACCAGCCATAAGCTTCCAAGTAATGCGGGATAAACACCTGCACGCTGCGGTCTTATTTTTGAAGGAAAATTAGTTAAAAAATCAAAGCTCATCCATCTTATCCCCTGCTTTATTATTCCAAACAGCAGCAGTACCAGAAAAACTATACAGAATATAATACAGCTGAAAAACAGATACTTAAAGATCTTATCTTTTAGTTTTCTTATTCTTAAATTATCTATAGCCATTTTTTCCATCATATTAATATTCCTCCCTAAATTTCAGAACTACCGTTTTAGCTATAACATTAAGCAGAAATGTCATGAAAAACAGAATTAATCCTACTACGAATATTGTCTGAAATTCCAGGCTGCCTACCATTACTTCTCCAAAACTTTTATTTACCATATAACCGGTCATTGTCTGAACCTGTCCTAGAGGATTGAAATTCAAAACAGGCTTTGCTCCGGCTGCCATTGCAACTACCATTGTTTCTCCCACGGCTCTGGAAATCGCCAGAATAAAAGAAGAAACTATTCCCGAAATTGCTGCCGGAATCGTTACATTCCATACCGTTTCAAACTTAGTTGCCCCTAATCCCAATGAACCTTCCCTCATTGTTTTGGGTACCGCTTTTAGTGCATCTTCACTTATTGACGCTACCAGAGGTGTTATCATTATACCGACGGCAAAGCTCGAGCTTAAGACATTAAATGTATCCACTCTCAGATTTGATGTTTCTTTAAAAAATCCCACAAAATTAAATGCAAGATACAAAAAAAGGACTAAAAAAATCAAAAATAATATCCCGAAAATTATTTTTGTTCTGATAAAATCTTTATCAATAAATCCTTTTACACATTTTATCATCATGTATAAGGAGAAAAGTACAAGAAAAATAAGTGCTGCTTTTGCCAGCCATGAAATATTTTTCTTTAAAAAAGGCGTTATATAAAACAAAGCAAAAAAGCCATACACTACTGATGGTATTCCTGCCAGTATTTCCAATACAGGCTTTAGTATATTTCTTGTTTTTGGGTTGGCATACTCACTCAGATATATTGCACTTCCCAAGCCCAGGGGAATGGCAAACAAGCATGAAAACACCACTATCATCATTGTTCCCACTACAAGAGGAAGTACATAATATTTTTCTCCTCTCGGATCCCATAGTTCACCATAAGAAAAAAGCTGCTTTAGTCTCTCTCCGTTAAAAAACGGTACTGACTCCAAAAATAAACTGGCAACAATGGCAGCTGTTGTTATTACGGATATAAAAGCAAAAATAAATAATATTACCTTTACTATATTTTCTTTTAAGTATTTATTTTCCATTCCGGCTCCTTCGTTATAATAAATCTAAAATTATCTGTAACAGCTAAACAAGGAAAACCGCTCTTTTAGCGATTTTCCTTCTGTTATTTATTTTTTTATTTCAATTTTGCTTTTTCTGCCGAGTAATCATCCAGCGGTATATATCCTACTTCTCTGGCAAGATCTGATACCTTATCAAGATAAAACTGTACAAAAGCTTTTACCTGTGGTTTTTCTGCATAAGACTTATTATTTACAAAAATAAATATTGGTCTTGATAACGGCTTATATGTACCATTCTGTACTGTCTCAGGGGTAGGCTCGATACCGTTTATTTTCAAAGCTGTTAACTTATCTGCATTCTCCTCATAGTAAGCAAATCCGAAGAACCCGAGTGATCCTTTATCTCCCTCCACGCCCTGTACCAATACATTATCATCAGAGCTTGGTGTATAATCTTTTCTTATTTTATTTTTTCCAAGTATCGCTTCTATAAAGTAATCATAAGTTCCCGAATCTTCATCTGGAGCATATAATTTTATAGGTGTATCAGGCCATTCAGGTCTTACATCCTTCCATGTCTTTATTGTGCTTCCTTCAGACCAGATTTTCTTTAACTCATCTGTTGTTAAATCCTGTGCCCAAGTATTTTCTTTATTTACAACCATTGTAATTCCGTCTTTTCCTACCTGGATTTCTGTGAATTCAATGTTATTCTTTTCAGCCAGTGCTTTTTCTTCCGGCTTCATTTCTCTTGAAGCATTGCTGATATCCAGTTCCCCGACTGTAAACTTTTTAAATCCTCCGCCGGTACCTGATATTCCTACAGAAACATTTACACCAGATTCTACATTTCTAAACTCTTCCGCTACAGCCTCTGTAATAGGTGCTACTGTAGATGATCCGTCTATTATTACTTCACCGCCGAGTCCTGATGATTCACCTTCTCCGCCTCCGCAAGAAACTAAAAGACCCAGTGAAATTAACATTAAAGCAAAAATCTTTTTCATTATATATCCTCCCGCTAACTTTTTTTCTATGGTAATTTTACATTATTTATGTAAACAGAGTATAAATCTAATGTAAAAAAAATGTAAAAATTTTATCGGGATATATCAAAAAACAGCCTCTGTCATAAGACCAAAAGGCTGTTCTATATGTAATCATTTTATTATCAAATGGTACCGAAGGCGGGACTTGAACCCGCAAGAGCCTAAGCTCGTCAGATTTTGAGTCTGATGTGTCTACCATTTCACCACTTCGGCAATACCTATATAGTATATAAAATAATTTTAAATTTGTCAATTCAGTATTTATAATATATTTCATGTTTTTTATTTTATCTGTAATTTGTAAAAAATTTTACAATCCCTTTATTATCGGCAAATCGTCTTTTATAAGCTAAGTATACCAGTGCAGCAGCTCATTCAGCCGTATTTTTTTAATCATAATATTTTAGTCTGCTTTCTATTTCTGTATATCTGTCAGAGCCTATTAATTCTATCAATTCTATATTAGACCTGATTTTCTTCTTTTTTATTACAGGCAGTATTATTTTTATTTCTTTATTTGTAAAACCTGTAAGCTTCAGGGTATCTTCATCCAATTTATTGATATTGTGTCGGTTTCTTACCTTTTCTTCACGTGAAACATATAAAAGCTTCTCTGCTTTTTCCATTCCTGCCTTACCAAAACCTTTTATTGCCGACAGCTCGTTAATTGAAAAAACATCACCAGCGAACTCTTTATATACAGATATTTTTTCTGCCTGTGACTTGCTGAATCCTGCTGTAATAAGATCTTCATATTCAGACCTGTTTATATCCATTTTATCATAATCCTGACTGTATTCTTTCTGCTTCATAGTCAGTCCCGATTCATCTATCTCCACTTTTGTCTTAATATTGTCACTTATGAATATTTTCAGTACATTTCCTGCCAATACAAGGACTATTAAAAAAACTGTAATTTTCAGTTTCATATTCACCCCCGATGAACTTCAAAATATTATTGCTCTGCTTTTATTCTGTATTTTGCTTTACTGCCCTATGACTTTTTCTCTTTTTTAGTGTTTTTTTGCTGAATGAGTCTGACAGCACACTTATATTTCCATCTCTTTCAAGCATAGCCAGATCCACTTCCTTTACTTCTTTCACACCATGCTCTCTCACTGCTTCATATAACTCTTCAAATGTTATTCTGGTTTTTCTCAGATTTTCCTCATTTACATAACCTTTATATATAAGAAGAATCGGTTTTCCCTGTATTGCATCATCCAGCTTCCTAGATCTGTACAGAAGCAATTTCAAAAGATAATTCCATATAAAAAGTGTAATTGCTGCTGTTATACCTCCGCTTAAAGTACTGTTAGGCCCTACCATTGCATTTTGAACAGCATTGCTTATCAGCAGAATAAAAACCAGATCTACTGTTGTCAGCTGTGCCAGTTCTTTTTTCCCAAAAAGCCTTAAAGCCAGAATAATAAAAAAATATACTACAGTTGTGCTAAACGCTATTTTCAAATATTCATAAGCCATTATTACCACTCCTCTTGGTATATTCCCGGATGATACTTGATTTACCCTACAGTATACTTAAGTATGTTTCCTACAATTACTCCCATATAATTTCCCAGAATATATCCCCATATACCAGAAAGCATAACCGGTATAATAAGTGTATTCCATCCTTTGGCTATTGCCATAGCCGCAGCTGTGGTCGGACCTCCTATTGCTGCATTGGTAGAAAGTAATATTTCATCCAGTTTGAATTTGAACAGTTTTCCCACAAACAGTGAAAATAAAAGATTTACTATTACAATAAGCAGACAGAACGGAAATAACACAGCTCCGTGTTTTAATATTTCCATTATTGAAGCAGGTATTCCCAGAACTACAAAAAATAAATATATTAAGAAAGTCCCTATTTCATCTGAACCGTTTATTTTATTGAAAAATTTTGAAAATACAGTAGCCAGAATAAGTGTCAGTGTTGTCATTATCAAATACATATTTCCAAAAATAGTATTTATTATTTCCATGACTGTATTATCTTTTGGTATAACTGTTTTAAAATATCCGGCAGCCATATTGGAAATACATGCTATAAAAAAAGCAACCGCAAGTGATACTGCTATATCTTTCAGGGAAATTTCCTTTCCCTTCCAGTAATCTGCTGCTCCTGTATTTTCACTGCTGTTTTCTCCGCTTTCCAGTCCGAATTTTTTTATCAGGAATTTTGACGATGCCAGATTCATTACTATAAGAAAATAAAGCGCCATTACCATGTTATCAGCAACAATTGTGGCATTTGTTATATTTTCAGGTGCATTAAAAGCGGCTGTCATTGCTACGAAATTCACTCCTCCACCAATATAGCTTCCCGTTATCATTCCGGCTATTTTATAAAGATGCGGAACAAAGGCCCCAAATACAAATGTTGCTATAAAAGCTCCCAGAACTGTCCCTATTGCGGAAATATTAAACATTCCAAACATTCTTCCGCTTTCTTTATAAATTTTTCTTATATCTGCTTTGAACAGCAGCAGCGGAATAGCCACAGGAATTACATAATCCCATACTGTATCATATACCGGACTTGATGTAGGTATTATTTTAAAATTTGCCAGAAGCATCGCTCCCAGCAGTGCTATAATCGCCCCTGTTATTTTAGCGGCCCATTTATACTTTTGTTCAAGTACTATACTTACTGCTGCCCAGCCTATTATTACAGTCCATAAAACCCAATAGTTACTTTCTCCAATTAAAGAATTCATTTCCTCTCCTTATTATATTTTATTTATGATTATGACAATGGCATTCTCCGCCGAAAGCATTCATTATGCTTTCATCAGTTCCGTCATAATATGAAACTGCACTATATTCACATATATCTTTACAGTCTTCACACCCGTCAGGACACTCAAATCCATTGTTTATAGTTATCTGATTATTTACCAGCGTCATATTCTGTATAGGACATTTTTCTATACATTGTTTACATCTTGTACAATTTCCTTTTATTATAGGATACCAATTATCTGCCATTAACTGCCTCCCTTATTCTCTCTTTTTTCTTTTTCAGTCTCTCTTCCAGCTCATCTATCCACATCAGCGGATCTTTAGGATTAATAAGTCTTTCTATTGTTCTGTTTCTTATATCGCCGGTTATCAGCTTAGTTACTGCACCTGCACCTATTCCGATAATTGTCTTATTTTCTTCTATAGTCTCTATATTATAAACAGATTCTTTATCCTGTAATGAATAGCCTATATTTTCTCCCCATTCAAAGCTGTTTTTCTGTCTATACATATAATAAGGATAAAGTCCTTTTTCTCTGGTTATTTTATATATGTTACCGTAAATTTTTTTGTAATTCAGATTTTTTGCAAGCAGATAGTTATCTTTATTTAGTCCGCTTGTTTTCTTTATGGCAAGATTATGTATTGTAAGATTATCCATATTGTAGGTTCCGGCTTTTTGTAAAGTGTAAAGTATATCATCTGTAGTTTCTCCGGGAAGACCCAATATCAGATCCATATTTACTATAAACCCCATTCTTTTTGCCTCATTAAATATACGGTCAAATTTTTCCTGATCATGGTACCGGTTTACCTCTTTCAGAGTTTTCATATTAAAGGTCTGAGGATTTATACTTATTCTGTCTACATTCCAGTTTTTCAAAACCTCAAGTTTTTCTTCATCTATTGTATCTATTCTTCCCAGCTCATATGAAAACTCTTTCAGTTTGCCTATGTCATAATTCTGATTTATTACTCTCAGCATTTTTTCCATTTCTTCCTTTGAGAGTATAGACGGGGTTCCTCCGCCCACATATATGGTATTTACCTCAAGACCCAGTTCTTTTACCAGCTTTCCTATCTCTCTTATTTCATATAACAGTGTATTATAATATTCCTCAAATCTTTCCAGATACTTTCCTTCTTTAAGATATGAAGGAAACGAGCAGTAAGAGCATCTGCTCGGACAGTATGCTATCCCTATATAAATCCCTATTGTCCTGTTTTCCATATATTTCAGTTCACGCTTGGCGATTTCTATAAGAAGTTCTGCTTTTTCCCTGCTCACCTGATAAAAATCCGTCAGTATACTTTCTATATAATGAAGATTAAAACCTGAATCAAAGAATTTATGTACTATTTTGGTAGGACGCACTCCTATAAGGGACCCCCATTTATAATCCTTATCATATAATTTCAGCAGTGAAATCCTCGCCATCACATCCAGCTGGTCATCAAAAGAATCGCTTATTTTTTCATATGAAAACTCCACGGTTTTTTTTCCGTTTGAAGTTATTACTGTGCATTTTTCATCATCCTCCATACCCTCTATCTTTACTGCTTCCTCTTCAGCTTCAGGTACCAGTATCCTTATGAATTCTGTAAGCTTTCCCGGATTCATTTTTATATTTGATTTTACCATTTTTTATTCACCTGTTATTCCGTTATACTTTCTGACTCTTTCAGCTCTCCTAAGCATTTTTTTATATGATCTGAATGTATATACTTCTACTTCTATATTAATATTATCATTTTTGTCAAAAATTCTTTTAAAGGCTTCCAGTCTGCCGTTTCCTTCAAAAGCTATATATGTATCATTTTTTCTCTTTATTGCTTTTATCCATGAAATAGAGGGCAGATATTTCCCGAGAAATTCCCTGTCAATATTCTTTTTTTCCTTTATTTCCGTTTTATTTTCTTCAAGCACTGCTATTCTTTCGTTAAGCTTGGATATTGCATTTTCCCTGTCAATTATGTGTATTTTGTCAATCTTGTTCAGCGGAACCATAAGAAACTCAGAGCTTCTCCTGTTTCTCCCGGCATCTATCATAAACTTGGCAAGAAAAATATCTTTTTTCTCCAGGTCTTTTACTTCTTTCCTTTTAGAAAACAGATAGTTCCACAGTTTTCTTAACATTTTAAACATTCTGTCTGCCCTCATTCCGTTATCATTTAGATACTGCTGTTTACTTAGTCATAAACATGAATGCCAGCATCACTATTCCCAATATTATTCTATAATATCCGAAAACTTTAAAATCATGCTTTTTTATGTAATCAAGAAAGAGCTTTATTACTATATAAGATATAATAAATGACAAAACAAATCCAAGAGCTATGAGGAATACCTCATATCCCGAAAGATTAAACCCTGATTTCATTATCTTATAGAAGCTTGCCCCGAACATCGTCGGAATTGCAAGAAAAAATGAGAACTCTGTTGCCAAGACTCTTTCCAGTCCCAGAAGAACTCCTCCTATTATGGTAGCTGCTGATCTTGATGTTCCCGGTATCATCGCCAGACATTGGAAAAATCCTATTCCCACAGCTGTCTTAAAGCTGAGCTCCTGTATAGTTTTAGTTTTTACCTTTACTTTTTTGCTGCTTTCTATAATTATAAGAATAACACCGTAAATAATAAGCATTAAGGATACAGTAAAAGGATTAAAAAACTTTTCTTCCAAAATATCATCGAATAACTGTCCGAGAACTACTGCCGGCAATACTGCTACTGCTATTTTTATCCACATATTCCATATGTCCTTGTTTTTTTCCTTGTCATTTGAAAAGGGCCATAATCTGGGAAAATAATATACAAGTACTGATAATATTGCTCCAAGCTGTATTATTATCAAAAATGAATCAGTAAATTCTTTATTTGAAGATAACTTTATAAAATGATCCACGATTATCATATGCCCTGTACTGCTTACCGGAATAAATTCCGTAAGACCTTCCACAAGGCTCAGAATAAAAACTTTTATTATGTCTAAAATCATTGTATTTCCTCTTTCTTTTTTTATTTTATGATTATACCATGTTTTATGCTATAAAAACAGAATTTTAATTTAATTCTGAATCTTTCTGTTGAACACTGAAAAATATTAATTTTTTGAAAAAGCATAAGGATTAATTATCATATCAAATAGAAAGAAATTAAAAAACAGGATCTGAATTTATATATCCTTTCCTGTCTTTTCAATACCTGTGAAATTTTTTATTTCGCAATTCGTTTTTAAAACAAATCCAGTTCCAGCCCCAAATCCTTTCTTCTCTTCAAAAGCTTTGGAACCACATTCTCCAGATCATCCATTGCATCTTCAAACGAGTCGTAATCTCCATATTTGGAATCATCCATAAATACGATATCTTCTTCTATCTCTTTTATCTGCTCCTTTGACAGCTTCACTTTTTCATCATTATCATCTGTATGAGGAATTCCCGAATCGTAATATTCCCCGCTGTATGCAATCAAATCATAATCCTCCTCCAGAAGTCCCATAGAAGCAAGATTTTCAAACTGGGCACCCTCGCCATACGTCTCCCTGCTTAATTCTTCCAGAATATCCGGTGATAATTCTCCCAGCATTTCAGATTCAGAGAAATACTCCTCATCTTCCCCGTCAAAAAGCTCCATATTAATATATTTATCCAAATCAGGCAGCCCCATAAAAGGAATATATTCCAGCTCCGACAGCGAATCAGGGTCTCTCAAAGCATTGAGCAGCACTTCTTTTCCCTGGGCAATCATCCATAGATTAAAATAAAGAGAAGTATCATCACTGACATATCCGTTTATTGCTTTACAGGCCATATCCAGCCATACGCATTCATTGATACTTTCCAGATATTTTCCGGTATACAGATAAAACTCTATTCTTTCTTTTTGATCAAGCTTTGAAATATGCTCATGTCCGAACTCGTGGAAGAAATTTAAGTCATTACCGCTTTTTTCCCTGAAAAGATCAATTAATTTCCAATATGATTCCTTTGTCATCACTATCCTCCTTACTTAAAGTTATTATGCTGTTTACTTTTTGTTCTTAATTAATTATAACGTGATTTTCTGTTTAGTAAAGACCATCTGATAAACTAATTATAATTTTATACGAAAGTACATAATACTGCACCGGAATAAAATAACCAAATCGTTAATTAGATATATAAAAATCTCAGGAAACATTATTAAGAAAATAATTATAATTGACAAATACATATAAATATATGTATAATTAATAACATTTAAAAGATAAAATAATAAAGGGTGGTAAATAATGAAGTTTTTGGTATATTTTTTTATTTCTATTTCTTTGATATCTTCAACTGAAATAGATTTTTTTAGTATTAAAATCGAAAAAGGGAAAAATAAAGAGAGAGTATACAGCTCAGACGGGAAAATCTTGGATAAAGCAATAAGCATAATAAATTTCCCCGAAGAATTAAGTATAGCATCAAAAGAAGGGTATAATATTTCCGGTTTATGCGATACAGAAAACATAAATATCACTAAAATATCAAAAATTGACGTGGAATTCAAAAACGGTATTTCTACACAAAATATAAAATGCTATAACAGAAAGAATATTTTATTTTTTGAAAGTGAAATATTGGAAAATAATTTCCTCAGAATATCAAAATATGATATAAACGGAATATTGGATCAAAAAAAGCTATATAATGATAATATTATTGAATTTTATTCATATTATGATAACGGTCAGATATTAAAGGAAGGAAACTTTAAAAACCATAAAAAAGAAGGCACATGGAAGGAATATTACAAAGACGGAAGTTTAAAAAGCGTAACAGAGTTTAAAAAAGACAGAATTATAAATATTGTAAAGTATTAAATGAAAGGGTGAGGAAAAATCATGAAAAAAATTATGATATTATTGGTATTATTAGGAGGATTCACATTTAGTTCGACAGTTTACATTGATATTGCAGGACCGGAATATCTGACAGTAAATGCAGATCAAGGTTTTAATCTAAACGGAATTCCATTGCACATGTTTACTAAAAAAGGAAGAGATACCGAAGCAAGAGCATACAAATTAACCGGTTATACAGTATCCGGAAAAGTGTATGCCGCAGAGAAGCTTTACAGTTATTTTCTGGAAAAAATTGCTAAAAACGAGACTTTTGAAGAGGAATTAAATAAATTATCAGAATTACCCTCAGAGGAGAAAGAAAACATACTGAATTCCCTGAGCAAAAGCTTTACCTCAAAATGGAGCGACAACGGAGTAAAGATAATTATCAGCAATTCTTCCAATAAAAAACTGTTTAATAAGAAAACAAGAAAAAGTGCTATATTTTATGACGATGTGGAGCATAAATTATATTTCAACGAGGATTTATTTGATTTCACAGACAAAGAAAAAATTACAGGCTCTGTAGGATATGCAAACTATGACCATTTTCTGTTTTATAATAATGAAAAATGGAATGAATGGGATTTTTCAGACATAAATGATTTTTTTGGCGTTAAGTAAAATGAAGTAAGTAATAATAAATTTTTTTAATAACTTAGCTTGTAACAATCTCTAAATAAATAACACACAGGAACGGTATCTGATCCGATACCGTTCTTTGTTTAAAAACAGGCAGATATCTTATCATTAATAAATTTCAAATATTAAAGCAGATATCTCGGCTTGCGAGATTAACTTTTCAAAATATACGCATAAAACTTTTATTCCATATAAGATATCTTCGACAGCATATCCCCAGTCTCCAGCTAATTCATCAGCTGCGAATTTCCCTTCCTCTAATACCTTCAAAGCCTGCCGGGCTTGCTCAGCCAGAATTTCCATAGCATAGGAATCAGTATTTCCGCTAAAATTCTCCAAAAAATTAAAAACAATATCACATTCATCTATATAATCAAGAACAGCCATATACACATCTCCGGAAATACTCTGTTCGTCATATATTTCTTTTATTTCTCCGTTTTTCTTTTCCAAAACCCTAAATAAAGCTGACATTTTTCACTCCTCCATAAATCATCAATATAAGCAAAGGACTGTATCACTTTGGAAATGATACAGCCCTTCTATATAAACTATTTTATTATTCTTCTTTTTTTACACCATAAATTTCGAGAAGCTCTTTTAATTCTTTTTCTTCCTCCATTTCAGAAATCTTCTTTACAGAAAGGATAACTGACTTTCTTTTTTCATGCATTTCCGTGATAATTCCTTCTACTGTATCTCCTACAGCCAGTGTTGTATTTTCCGGAAGCTCCTTTTTAGGAATCAAAGCGCTGAATCTGTCTGTGAGCTTTACTATATAACCGTTTTCTATCTCATTTTCTACAGATACTTTTACTTTATTTCCTATTTTATACATGCTTTCCATTTCTTTCCATGGTGATTGAGTAAGCTGTTTTATTCCTCCGCTGATTTTTTTCTCTTTCTCGTCAATTTTCAGAATTCTAAAGTTAACTATATCTCCGAGCTTATATTCTTTATGCTCTTCCTTTTCCCATGAAAAATCATTACGATGTATGAATACCTCCAAACCGTCTTCCAGTTCGGCAAATATTCCGTATTCCTGAATATTTATCACTTTTCCGCTTACTTCCTGATTCAGAGTGTATTTATCATGTATATTTGCCCATATATCATCCAGAATAGCTTTCATGCTTAATGATACTCTTCTTTTTTCCTCATTAAATTCAAGAATCTTAAATTTAATTTTTTCTCCTACAGTAAATTTCTCTTTCAGATTATTTACCCGTCTGTATGAAATTTCAGAAATATGAACCATTCCTTCCACATTTTCCTCCATTTCAACTAAAAGTGCAAAATCCAGTATTTCTTTTATCTCTCTTTCCAGAATCTGTCCTTTTTGATACTTGTCCTTTACAGTTTCCCACGGGTCACTGCTCAGACGCTTTATACTCAGCTTAAATATCTTAGCATCTTTATTCAGCTCTATAATCTTTGCTTTTACAGTATCTCCCAGCTTGAACTGTTCTATTACTCCAGTATGTGCTCCCCATGATATTTCAGAAATATGTATAAATCCGAGTACATCATCCACACTTGGAAGTATTGCAAAATCCAGTATTTTTTCTATTACTCCCTCTACTGTATCTCCTACTTTATAGTTTTCGACAAGCTTATCCCAAGGGTTTTCATCCAGCTGCTTTACACTTAATTTATAGTTTCTTCCCTTTTCGTCTATCTCTATTATTCTTGCTTTCAGCTTTTGCCCCAATGAATAACATTTTGACAATTCCTCTATCGGATGCCAGCTTATTTCAGAAATATGTATAAACCCTCTGTTATGCTCATGCTCTACCACAATACCGAAAGGCATTACTTCACTCACTTCCGCCTCAAGCACATCTCCTGTTTTATACTTTGCTATAAATATATTCCACGGATCTTCCTTCATTTGCTTTATACTCATTTTTATTTTCTTGTTTTCTTTATCTAATTCTATTATTTTGGCTTTTATTTTATCATTTGCATTAAATAAATGTTTCAGATCTTTTACTGATGACCAGTCTACTTCGGAAATATGTATAAATCCTGTTGTTTTTCCTAAATCTACTATTAATCCGAAATCCAGAATTTCCTTTATTGTTCCTTCCAGTACATCTCCCTTTTGGACTGTCTGATAAAAATCTTCCTCTTCTTTTTTTACTAAATCACTTCTTGACAATGTCAGATTTTTTGTATCTTTATCTATTATCAAAAACTTAAATTTTTTATTTTTATATTCATCATCACGTCTTAAATTAGAAATCGAAAACGGAAGGAAGCCAATATTTTTCCCTAATTTTACTTTATATCCGCCTTTTATTTTTTCTATTATTTCTCCCTGAATAATATCCCCTGTTTCATATGA
Organism: Sebaldella termitidis ATCC 33386; assembly: GCF_000024405.1. Taxonomy (NCBI): domain Bacteria; kingdom Fusobacteriati; phylum Fusobacteriota; class Fusobacteriia; order Fusobacteriales; family Leptotrichiaceae; genus Sebaldella; species Sebaldella termitidis. Next base: position 4,359,074 of record NC_013517.1, read on the forward strand.
AGCAAATTCTTTTTCTTTATCCAGCAAAAACTTAGAAACTATGATATTTTCACCATCGTTTCTTATGATTTTCACTTCTACGACTTCACCCACATTAAGATTTTCAATCTCGTTGGTATAAATTTTACCTTCAAGCTTGTCATTAACATCTAGATAAGAAAAGTCTTTTTCTTTTCTAAGTATTATTCCCTCTATCAGTTCCCCTTTCTTCTTTTCCTCCGGTAAATACTCATTTAACAGCGTCTCGAATTCATTCATATTATTACTCCTTTTAAACTTAGTGTTTTGTCTAACTATATACTAAATAAACCAATATTTATTAACATCAAAACTATTGTTCCCGTTTCTGCTTATTTTTGTCTGTACTGACAGGGTATTAGTCTTCCAGTTCTTTTATTTTATTTTCTATTATTGCTATTAATTCTTCAGGAGTGGATGCTCCCGCAGATACTCCTAATTTTCTTACTCCGTCTAACATATGTTTCTTTATATCATCGTTATTTTCAATCAGATAACTTTTTTCATTAAGATTTTTTGATATCTGATAAAGCTTTTTTGTATTTGAGCTCTGCTCGCTTCCTATTATAAAAACTGCGTCTACTTCCTGTGCCAGCTTTTCAATCGCCGACTGTCTCTGATGTGTTGCTCCGCAGATAGTCTTTACTACTTTATAATTAATGAATCTGTTTATTATATAGTCATTTATCTCCTGAAATATAAATCTGTTATAAGTTGTCTGAAATAAAAATACCCATTTTTCATTTATGTCCAGCTCTGCCTGCTTTAATTCATCAAGGCTTCCAAAAATCAAGGGCTTTATTCCATAGCTGGTTATTCCCTTTACTTCCGGATGATCTTTATCTCCTATAAATACACTCTTATATCCTCTTTGCTCCCAGATCACTACCTGATCCCTTGCACTCTTTACATAAATGCATGCCATGTCAATCAGCTTTACACCAATTTCCAGGAGCTTTTTCTGTACATTCTGTGTTGTTCCGTGTGCCCTGATTATTACAATATCTCCGCTTTTCAGAGGTGTATTATTATTTAATACATCTTCCTCAGATACAAAAATAACACCTTTTTTAAGTAATTTTTCTATTACGAATTCGTTATGCACCAGCATACCCAGAACATATATCTGTCCCCTGTTCATATCAACGTATCTGTGTACCTCGTCCACTGCTTCCCTTACACCAAAGCAAAATCCCATATGCTCGGCTCTGATAATCTCTATATTAAGTTTCATTAAATTTCTCCTCTTCGATTAAAATTCTAAGAGCTTCCAAAACTTCCTCCTCATCTTCACCGTCTGCAGTTATTGCCAGTACTCTGCCTTTTTCAGCAGCCAGAAGCATAAGTCCCATTATACTTCTCCCGTTTACTTCTTCTCCGTTTGTTTTTACAATTATTTCCGAATCATACTCACTTACCAGCTCTACAAATTTAGACGACGGCCTCGCATGAAGACCTGCCTCATTTTTTATCTCCACTTTTATTTCCTTCATGTTTTGAATCTCCTAAAATTTTTATCTTTAAATAACTTAATTATATCGTATTATCAAAAATTTTTAAAGTGCTTATTTTTGGTTTTATTACAGATTTTGTAAATATTTCAGACAAAAGCCGTTATTTTCAATCTTAATACAAATTATTCCCATTGGTTTTTTTTTGTAAAAAACTGACGGGACTTAGTAAATCCTCATCAGCTTTTCTTTTGGAAGCTTTATTCAAATTCATCTTCAAGCGGTTCAAAGCCATTTTCTTCAATTACTTTTTTTATCCAGTATCCTGATTTTTTTATTGTTCTGTTTCTTGTTTTCAAATCAAGAGATACATAACCGTATCTGTTTTTATAAGCATTAGTCCATGACCAGTTATCCACAAATGTCCACAGGTGATATCCCTGACAGTTCGATCCTTCTTCCATTGCTTTATGAAGCCATTCCAAATGTTCCTTTATGAATTCTATTCTGTAATCATCCTCTATCATACCGTCTTTATTTATAAAACGCTCTTCATTCTGCACTCCCATGCCATTTTCCGATATAAACCATTTGATATTGCCAAATTCATTTTTTACACGCATTGCTATATCATAAATTGATTTCGGATATATTTCCCAGCCTCTGTACACATTCATACGTCTGTTAGGCATTTCATAATCATCAAAATACCAGTTAGGTGTAAATGGTGCATTTACATTAGGAGCATATTTAGGAGCATTTACACGCTGCGGCTGGTAATAGTTTATCCCTATAAAGTCTACAGTATTTTCTTTTATTAATTCCTTTTCCCCAGGAAGGATATCAAACATACAGTCATGCTTTTCCAAAATTTCCAGATATTCATCATCGTATTGTCCGTTTACGCACGGATCCATAAATATCATATTAAAAAACAGATCTGCAACCCTTGCAGCATACTTATCCGCACTTCTTGCGCTTCTTGGTATCGGCGGAAGAAGATCCAGCACTATTCCTATTTCTCCGCTCAGCTGTAAACTTTTATATACTTTACAAGCTCCCGCATGTGCAAGAAGAATGTTATAGCTCGCCTGTGCAAAGGATTTTGTACTTAATTCCGCAGGATATATAAAATTATACAGATATGCTCCTTTTGTGTGTGCAACAGGCTCATTAAAAGTTATCCATCTTTTTACTCTGTCACCGAAAAGCTCAAAAGCTGTCTTAGCAAACTTTACATATAGCTCTGTTACCTTTTTACTTTTAAAGCCTCCATATTTCTGCTCAAGCTCAATGGGAGTATCAAAGTGAAAAAGATTCATTACAGGTTCAATCCCGTTTTCCAGCATTTCATTGATATAATTATTATAAAATTCCACAGCTTTTGGATCCGGCTCGCCTGTTTCAAGATTTTTTATAAGTCTTGTCCACTGAATAGATGTTCTGAATGACTTTAAGCCTAATTCCGCCATTATTTTTATGTCTTCCTTATATCTGTTATAGCTGTCGCATGTTATCTTCGGTCCTACATTCTGGTAAAAACGCTCTTTATCATTTTTATACCAGTAGTCCCATAAAGATTCATGCGGTTTATCCTGTGACCCTTCACTCTGCGGTCCGCTTGACGCTGTACCCCAATCAAAATTTTCCGGAAATTTAAGCTTTTTCATATCTATATCCTCCTAAGGTTAAAATCTATTTTACCAATTGTGCATTTCACACTTTACAAAAAATAAAACTTAATATTACAACCATATTTTCATATTATAAACTCTGTGATTTATAAAAAAACTCAAATATTTCACAAATAAAATTAAGAGTATTAAAAGTTTTTTCTAAGATTTCTAAGCTATACTTAAAATATAAAAATATTTTTCTTCATATACCCCCTTGAGACTGTTGAATTTGATTCAACAGTTTTTTTTCTAATAAAAAGATGCTTTCACTGCTTTTGCTTCATGTGAAAACATCTTTTCTTTTTTATTGTCTTAATTCTGCACCAAAATCTTTCTTTACTTTTTCCAGTATTTTTGATATTACTGAATTTATTTCATTTTCTTCCAGTGTTTTATTTTTCTCTCTTAAAACAATACTTATTGCTATACTTTTTTTCCCTGCTTCTACTCCTGCTCCCTGGTATACATCAAACAGCTCTACTTTTTCAATAACAGGCGATAATTTTGCTATACTTTTGATAACATCTCCCACAAGAATATTTTCTTCTATCACAAGTGCAAGATCTCTCGGTACTGCAGGAAATTTATTTATTCCCTTGAAGAATATATTTTTATCAGAGTACTTTATTAATGCTTCAAGCCTTAATTCTGCTGTAAGAAGCTTCTTTTTCAGATCAAAGTTTTCCATTACATCAGGATGCAGTTCTCCGAATGTTCCTATATATTCCTTACCGACATAGATATCTGCTGCTCTTCCCGGATGATAGCTTTCTTTTGTTGTTCTTACCAAAGTATATTTTTCAAATCTGATTTTTGAAAAAATTTCCTCTACTATTCCTTTCAGATCATAAAAATCATAAGGCACCGGCTTTACATTCCAGATATACTTTTCAGGTTCTCCGCCCAGTATAATACCAAATTTCTGTTCTTCCTCTATTTTTCCTTCTACTCTTTTAAATGTTTTTGTTGTTTCAAAAAATCTGATATCTGTTATATTTCTGTTAATATTATCCTTTGCATTTTTTATAAGACTATACAGTAAAGTAGGTCTCATAATAACAAAATCTTCCGTTATCGGCTTTCTTACCTCTATTATCTCATCACCGGCTGCATCATTGTATCTTATTTTTTCCAGTGCATTACGGGGAATAAAGCTGTAGTTTATTACCTCTCTCAGACCTGTTCCCACCGCAACCGCAGCACTTCTCAGCAAGTCTATTTCTCTTAATGTATCTATACGGATCGGATTTATATCCAACTTGGGCATAACAGATTCTATATTGTCAAATCCGTAAATTCTTATTATTTCTTCATAAAAATCCTGTTCCCTCTCGAGATCATTCCTGAAGCTCGGCGGTGTCAGCAGTAAAACCTCACCTTTATCATCAACAGTAATTTCCAGATTTTCAAAAATTTCTATTATTCTTTCTTTTTCTATCTCTTTCCCGACAAATTTTTCAAATCTCTTCATATTAAATTCGACTATTGTTTCCTCATATTTTACAGGATAAGCCTCGGATATACCGTGAAGAATCTCTCCGCCGGCTGTTTCCTGTATTAACTCGGCTACTCTGTCTATTACTCTCACAGCATCTTCCAAATCTATTCCACGCTCGAATCTGTACGAAGCATCACTTGACAGAGTAAGTCTCTTTGAAGTTTTTCTTATATTATAAGGATTAAAATGTGCAACTTCTATTAATACATCTTTTGTATTGCTGTCTATTTCAGAATTATATCCTCCCATTACCCCTCCAAGGGCAACAGCTTTATTTCCGTCTGCTATTACTATATCATCCGGGTTCAGTTTTCTCTCTTTTTCATCCAGAGTGACTACTTTCTCACCGTCTTCCGCTCTTCTGACTATTATTTTTTTTCCTTCGATTTTACTAAGGTCAAATGCATGAATCGGATGTCCCATTTCCATAAGAACAAAATTCGTAACATCCACTATATTGTTTATGCTTCTGATTCCTATAGAATTAAGACGCTTTTGAAGCCATTCGGGACTTTCTTTTACAGTTACGTTTTTTACTATTTTTGAAGTATATCTTTTTGAAATAGTTTCATCTGCTATCTCTATATGTATAAAATTTTCAGTTTTTTCAAAGTGCTTTTCATGCATTTTTGTCTCAGGCAGATGCAGCTCTTTATTATAGTATACCGCCAGTTCTCTTGCTATTCCTATATGTGACAGACAGTCCGGTCTGTTCGGCGTTATTTCCAGTTCGAATATGGTATCATCAAGACCGAAATAATCTTTTATTTCTATTCCTGTCTTTGTATCTTCCGGAAGAATCATTATTCCGTCATGATTATCACTTAGTCCCAGCTCTTTTTCCGAACAAAGCATCCCGAAAGATTCCATTCCTCTTATTTTTGTCTTTTTTATCTTAAAGTCTCCGCCAAGCACGGCTCCGATACGTGCAAGCACTACCTTATCCCCCTGCTTATGATTAGAGGCACCGCACACTATCTGCAGAACTTCATTTCCGTCGTCTACCTTACATACTGTAAGATGGTCTGAATCAGGGTGCATTTCTTTCTCCACTATCTGTGCTGTTACTATATTTCCGAGAGATTCCCCCTGTCTTTCTATTTTCTCTACTTCCTGTCCTATCATAGTAAGGGTATTATCTAATTCTTCTATTGATATTCCTTCCAAATCTATGTATTGCTTTAACCAGTTTAACGAGATCAGCATTTCTCCTCCTTCTAAGGTCTGTAAATCAGCTTTTTCTTTTTTATATTTTTATTTAAATTGATCTAAAAATCTTACGTCATTTTCATAATACGCTCTTATGTCATCTATGCCGAATTTCAGCATTGCTACTCTTTCCATTCCCATTCCAAATGCAAATCCCTGATACTTTGTAGGATCTATTCCCACTTCTTTCAAAACATTGGGATCTACCATTCCGCTTCCGAGAATTTCAAGCCACCCTGTATTTTTACAAGATCTGCACCCTTTACCATGACATACTCCGCATTCTACATCCATCTCAGCTGACGGCTCCGTAAACGGAAAAAAGTGAGGTCTGAATCTTACTGCTCTGTCTTCCCCAAAAAGTCTTCTTACCATGCTTGTAAGAAGCGCTTTGAAGTTGGCAAATGACACATCTTCTCCTATCATGAGCCCTTCCATCTGGTGAAACATAGGTGTGTGTGTTATATCATAATCTGATCTGTAAACCTTTCCCAATGATACCATTCTGAAAGGAGGCTTTTTTTCAAGCATATATCTTATCTGCATTGGTGATGTATGAGTTCTTAACAGCAGATCATCCTCTATATAAAAAGAATCCTGCAAATCCCTTGAAGGATGGTCTTTCGGAAAATTCAAAGCATCAAAATTATAATAAGTCTGCTCTATTTCCGGACCGTCCATTACATCAAATCCCATTTCCAGAAAAATCCCCCTTAACATTCCCATTGTCTGAGTAATAGGATGAAGTGTTCCTACATTTTGCTTTTTTCCGGGCAGAGTAATATCCAATACTTCTGTTTTCATTTTCTCTTCTTTTATTCTGGTCTTCAATGCTGCAAGCTTTATGTCAAAATTTTCCATTATTTTTTCTTTGACTTCATTTGCTGCCTTTCCGAATTCTGCTCTTTTTTCAGCGGCTATATTTCCCATTTCCTTCATAATGGAAGTTAGCTCCCCTTTTTTCCCTAGTATGGCTATTCTCAGCTCATCTAAATTTTCCAGACTATTTATCTGATCTAATTTTTCTGTTACCTGCTCTTTCAGCTTATCTAATTTTTCTCTCATCTGTCCTCCTGAAAAAATATAACTTTTAAAATTATTATAACACAAATCATAAACAAAAAAAAGCTTATAAAATTAGAATTCCCTAAATCTTACAGTGCTTTTTCCCTGTGTAATGATACTGAATATTTTAGCTTTTTACATGGAAAAAGGCAGGTGCAGCAGGTATATCTTTACAGACAGTAAAATTAAAATGATATTTTACTTACTACAATCAAGCCATAATTTATTTAAGAAATAATAAAAAACAGACATACCTGAATTAATTAAGATAAAGTCTGCTTTTTTAATAAATTTTATTATACATATTTTATAGTACTTTATTTCCGTCAGCTTCTTTTACTTCCAGTTCTTTTATTTCTCTTACTATTGCAGAATTGTTTTTATGTGCTTCCGCTTTTTCCAAAAATACTGCAAAAATACCTAAAAAGAAAACCACAGTAAAGAAAAAAATAAAATCAGTGTGTTTTTTCATAAATTTTCTCCTGTTTAGCTTTTCTCTTTATTATATCTTTTTCTTCTTAAACAGGACTTAGATTTATCCTTACATTTTATTTGACATCTGAAAGCTGTCTGTATTTTTACTATGATTTTATAAATTTTAATACTGTATTTTCTCCGTTTAACAATATTTCCTTAGCCTCTACATGTATTGTCCCCGGATTTTCAGCTTCAGGGCTTCCGTCAAATTTTATAGTGGCATGTCCCAGCTCCTCAATAGTTTTATTCGCCCCTGAACCTACCGCGGTTATTTTATATTCTTCCGTATCTATGCAAAATATATCCCCGGCTTCTATCCCTTCCTTTAATTCGGTAATTGTATGAAGAAGACAATACTCGTGATACATCTCCGGTGCATTATCATTAAAGAGAATTATCAAATTCTCTTCCATTCCTTCTCCCACCATTTCTCCTATTTTATTTACAACAGTTTCATATTTTACCATATACCTTCCTCCTCTGTTTCACGTGAAATTTATTTTATATTTGTTATTTTCTTACTGACAGTACACTCTTTATTAGTATCTAAAAACATTTTTGCACTTTTGTGTTATATAAGCACTTTTTAGCTATAATAATATATACTCCGATTTTCTTCTTTTGTCAATCCTTTTTTACTAAATTTACTGATTTAAAATTTTTCAATTGAAATTTTCAGTTTTATTTATTTTTTATGCTTTTTTTGCCCCTGCAAAACTCTTTCTTTCTCTGAATTATAATTATTTTATAGATAAAAAATTTATAGGAACAATGTTCTTAAAAATTATAATTATAAAATTTTTTTTATTTTTAAACATATAAAAATCATTACTTTTAATAGAAGAAAATCATAATTTTATTTATAATTTACGCATATAATTAAACCATTTGACAGTTATAAAAAAAAGGAATATAATAATGTTAAACATATATATTTAATATCATATCATTTATTAAATTATAAATATTTGAAATAATATTAAACTGTTTGGAAATTTTAAATCAATATCCAAAAATATAATAGCAGCAGTGCTGTTTTATATTTAAAATTTCGGAACATCGTTCAAAAAAATGATATAAAAATAAAAAATAATATATGAAGAAAATTCATTTGATAAATTCAATGACTAATTTTAGAAAGACCCAAAAATCTGAAGGAGTAAAAATGAAAACAAGTAAAAAAATGCTTGCTCTACTGGCATTAAACACTTTAGCAGCAGTTTCGGGAAAAGCGGCAGAAACCAAAACTGACAGATTATACAAAAATATTACAAAAAACATTCAAACAGGAAAATCTAACAGTGCAAACTATAAGCTTATAGAAAGTATACTTAAAGAAAAAAATAAAGAACTAAAAGATTTGTATCTACAATCTGACTATATTATAAAGCCTGAATATCTTGAGTGGCAGGTTTTCACGAGCGGAGTATACAGCTATAAAGACAGAGGAGGAGAAAAAGATACAGTAACCAACAAAATAAATTCCGAGGTAAAATCAGTAAATCTGGGTATGGTTATCCCTGTAACAGGAATGACAAAAAGTCCTCTTTCATTAAATATTACATCCGTAGATGAGCCTGATATAAAAGTAACAACACAATCAGTAACAGCTCCGCAGGTAACAGGACAAACGGTAAATTTCAGCGGTATTGAGATTCCTTCTGCTCCTAATTTAATTCTTGTCGCTGATGTCAATGCAAATGAGCTTTCTATAGAAAGTATAGGCAGTAATGCTTCCAATGTTGCTTATTATACCAGCGGAGGTATGATTTTTGAAAATTTAAATGTAAATACAAACAATACATCCCTTACTTTGGATACTTCTACCCGTAATATAGATATCTCAGGTGAAATGTCTTATGTAAATGGTTTATATTCAGGTGTTTCACAATCTTCTTATACACACACAGGATATACTGATAATTTTGCAGTACATAACATAGGTCTGAGCGGGAATTTTGAAATAAAAGGAAACTGGGATATGACTGTAAATGACACCGGCTCTTTATGGAGACCTGTCGGCTTTATTAATTACAGACCATACTCCATAACAGGTGATTCTAAGACTACTTTTTCCGGAGACCTTAATCTGGGTATAACTTCAGACTATGATACGTCAGACACTCCATTAGTCGGGATGAGTCTTAATCTGTCATCACCTGTTTCTGATAACCATAAAGCAGTATTAGAAAATACCGGAACTATAACATTAAAAGATAATCCTACAGTCGAAACTATTATCGGGATGCAGCTGGATAAATCAAGTGCTGCCTATATACGGAACGGGGAACTGATAAACTCAGGTCATATAATTGTGGAAAGCAGTACTGAAGACCCTTCTTATCCCGGCACTTACTGGGGTGGTGATATAGGAACTGCAGGTATGTTAGTCTCTGCCCTGCCATCTTCCAGCTCGGTATTGGTAAAACCAGGAAATATAACATTAAAAGGTGCCGGAGCCAACGCTCTAGAAATAGCAGGGGATTCTTATAATACAAATGTAAAAATAGACGGTACAGGAGGACAGTTGGTAATAGAAGGTGTACGAAATACTGCCCTGTTTCTTGGCGGAGATCTTAGCAGCAGCGGAACCAGCTCATTAGAAAATGTAAGTAATTTAAATATCTTTTTAAATGGTGATACTACTTTTGCTTTAATTTATGGTCAGTCCAGTTCAAGTAATGTATATTTACCTGTAATTTTAAATGATTCAATAATAAACACTATGGAATTTGGTGAAAATTCAAATCAAAGTGCAATAATATATAACTCAGGTGTAGGATCTACAGACTTAATTTTAGAGAGCAGTCTGGCAAATGCTTTAGGTCAGATAAATTCAGGAACATTAAATGCAATAGCCATAACTAATTCAGGAACATTAAAAAACTATATGCCTATCAATATAGGCTCTGGTGCCATAGCAATGAAAGGAATAGTATCAAGTAATTCATCCACTGAAAACTATGCCGATATAGTGAATTATTCTACAGATGGTATTTATAAACGATATACATATACTTCTGATGATGAAGGTAATCCTATTACAGAGATTGAAGAAATCCCTGTCGGAGGTATAGGATTGGCTGCTCCCTATTATGATACTTATTATAATTCATATATATCAAATCGTGGAAATATAGAAATGGGAGGAAATTATTCCACAGCAGTCTATAATTTTGATGATAATTTTGTTTCGGAAAGTGATCATATAACGGCAAACGGAAATATGGCAACAGCTATATATGCTGGTTCAAATAGTTTAAATCAAATTTCAAATACAAATATAAAAGCTGATAAGCTTATGGTAAAAGGAGAAAACGGAACTGTTTTGAATTCAAACAGTGCTCATATAAATATAGGTTCTTTCACATCAGGACAAGCTATGGAATTAACTGCTGACGGGAACAATACATTTGCTTTCTATTTTAAAGAATACGTAGACATGTGGGGCAATGCAATTCCTTATTTAGGTAAAGTAACACTAACCAGCAATGTAAATGCAAATCTGAAAAACGGTGCAGTAGGTTTTTATTACAAAGGAGATGGTACAGCTAATACAGCAGACTTTTATTCATTTCTTGACACTGTTGTAGATACTTCCGGGAATAACCTTACTGTAAACGTGGATTCTGATTCATATAAAATAGCTATTGACAATGCTAAAGTAAATTTAAGCGGTCTGTTAAACAGTGCAAATACCTCGGGAATTAACTTTACAGGAACAGACAGATCAAAAATTTACAGATCAAAAGTAATAATTGATATTGATTCTAATCTTGATAAAAATAATTCTGTTGGAGATAAAAGCTATTCAAATATGGAAATAGGAAATTCAGGAATAGATATTAGCAGCGGAATAACAGTAAGCGGTACTGAAGAGGGACTCGGAGGAATAGTACAAAGCTTTGCCCATGATGATGTAAAAATAGAAAGCAATAACTTTGGAACAATAAACCTCAGCGGGGATAAATCAGCAGGAATATATAATAAAATGGGAGTAAGTAAAAATGAGGGAATTATAAATATTTCAGGAAATTCAGGAACAGGAATATATGCAGTAACAGGACAGGCGGAAAATTCCGGTGAAATATTTATAGGAAATAAAGGAATCGGAATGTATGCTGAAACTCTTCTGAGCCCAGCAGAAAATCCCACAAGCAGTTCTTCTGTTTCTATAAGTAATTCAGGAAAAATAACTGCTTTATCAGGAGAAAAAGCAATAGGTATATTTGTTAATCAAAATGCATTAACCGGTACCACAGGAACAGCTTCACTGGATCTAACAGGAGGAAATATAAATGTAAGTGCTTCCGAAAGCGGAGTCGGTGTATATTCAAACGAAGCAGAAATTTCAGGAACTAATTCGGCAATTACTGTCGGGGAGAATGGCACAGGAGTATATTTAAAAAATGCAGCAGCAAATCTGTACAATCTTGAATTAAATCTGTACGGAGATAATTCTGTCGGGGTTTATACAGACGGAACAGCATCATTTAACGGTTCAGGAACTGTAAACGTGGACGGAAAAGGAATTACAGTATTTAATATAGCAGGTTCAGGAGGAATCAACCAGAATTTTACAGTTAATTCCACGGCAGGATCACAATATACAGTACAAAATATAAAAGATACTGTCTTTTATTATAATTCTGCGGCAGATATGGGAGAAGGCGGAAATTTCCTTACAGGTACTAATTCTGCGGTACTTTTGGACACTGATTCCTCTTTGAGCTCATCAGCAGATAATATGACCGGAATAGCTCTGAAAGGCAGCTATGCAGGCGGACTTCCGGTAACCATTAACGGAGAAACTCAGTATTACGACGTAGTAAACAAAGGACAGATCAGTTTCAAAAATAATTCTGTGGGTATTTATACAGCAGGCGGAGCCGGAATAAAAAATGACGGCAGTATTTCCATGGGTGATTATTCTGCGGCTCTATACGGGAATGGTGCAGGAACAAGAATCCTTAATAACGGAACATTAGAAATAGGAAAATATTCCGTAGGGATATATAACAATGACGGATCAGAAATTATCAATGACGGAAACATAATCAGTTCTTCTGACGGTGTAACAGCTCTTTACATAGACGGAAGCAGCAATACTGCCGGAGCTAACAGCAAGACAATAAAGCTTACGGGTGAAAAATCCGTAGGGGTATATATCTCTGAAAACGGCAGCAAGACATTTGAAAATACAGGAACAATAGAAACGGGAGATTCAAATTCAGCAACTCCAAATATAGGAATATATAATAACAACAACAATGCCGTAATCACTAATTCAGGTAATATCACTGCCGGAAAAGGCGGTGTGGGAATTTATAACAGCGGCGGATATATAAACTATATTTCAGGAATAATGAATACAGGTGAGAGCGGCGTGGGTATATACAGTGACTCCGGGACTATGAATATAAAAAACGGAATAATAAATGTAAACGGAAAAAATACAGTAGGCTTGTACGGGATTAACGGATCGGCAATTGATAATAACTCTGAGATAAATGTAGACAGTGAATCTTACGGTATAGTTCTTGAAGGAACCTCAAGCCTTATAAATAGAAATAGTTCTACTGTGGGAGATATGGGAGTTTTTCTTTACTCTGACGGAAATACCTCTGTTACAAATGAAGCAGGTGCGGCTGTAACAATGAACGGCTCGGAATCAATAGGCTTCTATATGGAAAACGGAGGAACCGTAACTAACAATGCAGACATAACAGCAAATTCAGGAACAGCAAATATAGGAATATATAATGAGTCTGGAAGCCTATATAATACAGGGAATATAAAAATAGGCGATTCAGTGATAACAGATCCGGAAAACCCGTTTTCCAATAAATATGCAGTGGGTGTATACGGCGAAAATTTAGCAAATATGGTAAATACCGGGAATATAGAAATAGGAGAAAGCAGTGTTGGTTTTTATTCGACTGGGAACATAAATGAAGCAGTAAATACAGGAAATATTTCATCATCTTCAAGCAGTGCAATAGGAATATATATAGAGCAGGGAGCAGTCAGAAACAGCGGAAATATAACACTGCTGGGAAATAACAGTATTGGAATCGCATCTCCGCGGAACGGTCAGGTAACTAATGCTGGTATTATAACAATGAACGGCGATAATAGCATAGGAATTTATGCTAATGCTAATTCTACAGTAATAAACGAAAGTACGGGAAAAATATATATAAACGGAAATAACAGTACAGGTGTACAGCTTTCAGACGGATCAACCCTTGAGAATTACGGAACAATAATAGTATCTTCCGGGACAATAGATTCTACACAGGTGATAGAAGGAAAAGCATCTTATACTGCACCAAGCATCATAAATGCCGGTGTAATAAAAGTAGATGAAAAATTTGAATTAGACGGTTATAATCTAATAATAAAACCTGATCCTTCCAGCTTTAGAAAACCTACTATGGACGAAGTAACTGCAAACAGCTATGAATTATCAGATGCAAATGCAGGATTCTTACTAAGCAACAGAGTCAGCATAGTAGCGCCAAGCTTTGATTTCGGAAATAATGCGGCTCAGATAGATCCTTTGTTTACACAGGGAACAAATGCAAGAGTGTATAAATTTGAAAATGTATTTGACCCGAGTACTCCGGGCGGAGGAACTAATACCGGAGAAGTCTCGGTAAAAAGTAACTCTCTGACATTTGATGCTGTTCCTGTAACGAATGACAAAGGAAAAATAGACATCTGGATGGAAAAAATAAACTATGATAATTTTACTGTTGGTGCATGGTATGACGGCTTTGCAAAGGAGATAGAAGGTAAATATCTGAATGCAGAAGGAGATACTCTAAAAGTATATGACAAACTTGATCTGATAACTGATGAAACTGTTTTAAGAAACAGTCTTGAACAGCTTGCAGGAGGCATGTATTCAAATATTAACCAAAGAGAACAGGATATTTACGGGATATTGGATAATGCATTATATACATTACAAAATTCAGATAATAATACAAAAGAAAATGTGAAAATAAATATCATTGGAGGAAAAGGAACTACAAAAGAAAAAACAAGCGGAGTAAATTCATATGATTATGATATAACAGGTGTATTGGCTCTAAGAGAAGTAGAAAGAACATATAAACATAAATTCGGCTACTCATTGGGTTATACAAGAACTGATTTTCAAATAGACGGAACAGATAATGAAGATCAGGCAGATACCGTTCAGCTGGGCTTACATAATAAATACAGTTCAGACGGATGGAACCTTAAAAATGACCTTCTCGGAAGATTAAGCTTTCATAGCGCGGACAGAAATCTAACATGGTATGACAATACTGTTTCCAGCTTTAATTCTGATTATCAGGTATACGGGGTAACATTGCTGAATGAAGCTGAAAAAGAAATAAGCGTTAACCGTAATATTAAGCTAAAACCATATATTGGTCTGGAGCTGGGTTATATGACTCACGGAAGCTTTGACGAAAACGGCAGCGGCGAAAAACTCAGTGTAGACAGCAATGACGGATACAGTGTAAAACCTAACTTAGGAATAAGAGTAGAGGGAAGCAGAGAATTCGGAGCTGCTTCAGAATGGAAATTAAAAGGAAATCTGGGAATAGGCTATGGATATGAGCTAGGAGAAATGAATAATCAGGAACGTGCAAAAGTAAACTTACTGGAAAATAATTATCATAATCTGGCAAAACCATCAGATGACAAAGGTGAAATGAAGGTACAGGGAAGCGTGGGAATAGATCTCATGGAAAGATATGGTCTGTATATAACCGGCGAATATGGAATCGGTGATAAAGAAAAAGAAGAATATAATATAGGAATAGGTTTTAAAATGACATTTTAAATATAAATTATCTATACTGAAGTACACTTGTTAATTAATTGTTGCAGTGTACTTCTTTTTTACTCATTACCTTGAATTTCAAAATAATATTGACTTTTCCAATGAAAAAAAATATTATTTATATAATACTAATTTTAGCAGAAACAAATCTATAAGGAGGAATTTTATTGAAAAAGGTTATTGCGGTATTAATGTTAGCTATTGCATTATATTTCGTTATTATAAGCAAAGTCAGTTATTTTTACGGCGGAAATTTTCCCATGTATATATGTATGGCTGTTTTTTCAGCGGTTTTGATTATCTTTTCTGTTCTTCTTTTTTTTAATCTGAAAGCCGGAAAAACAGTTTATTTAGCTTCAGCAGCAGCATTTATTATTTTAATGATAATAATAATTAAACTGTAAACAGAAAGTATATATTAAAGAAAAAGGATAATATCAGATTGAATGACATTATCCTTCTTTTTATTATATATATTTCTCTTATTTCTGCTCTGAGTTCTCCTCTTCAGGATATTTCATATTCCAGCTTTTTCGTATTTTGGTCATAATATCCATGACATCAATTGTATAATCGAGATACATTTCATCAGAGCTTTTTGAAACAGTTTTTTCCATATCTAAAACCTCATATAATAATGCATCCTCTGTCTTTCCTGCTTCGACTGTCTCCTGTTCGTTATTTTCCGTATAAGTAATAACTGCTTTTGTTGATCTTGGATATTCATAAATTTCTATATATCCTTTTTCAAATACTACTGTTCCCCGTTTAGGCTGTTTCCCGTGAAGTGTTAACGAGATAGCAGACATTTCATTTTTTGAATTCATTAATAATATTGAAGCCTGCTCATCTACCATTGTAGGGGCATATTTTACCTGAGATAAGATTTCTAACGGTGTTTCTGACATAAACCATCTCACAAAGGATATTGCATACACTCCTATATCCAATAATGCTCCTCCAGCGAGATCACGGCTGAAGAATCTGTTTGCCATGTCATATTCTTTATAGCTGCCGAAGTTCATCTGCACCATCTGCAAATCTCCTAATTTCCCGCTGCTTATGATTTCTTTTAATTTTCTGTAAAGAGGCATATGATATATAGTCATTGCTTCTGCCAGTATTAGATTATTTTTTTTTGCTAATTTTACTGCTTCTGTTAATTCCTGTGAGTTCAGGGTAATTGATTTTTCACATAAAACATGCTTCCCGTTTTTTAATGCCTCCAGCATATAAGGAATATGTGTATTATGAGGAGTTGAAATATAAATAATATCCACATTCTCATCAGTAAATAATTCATTAATATCTTTGTAAACCTTTGCTATTTTATGCTTTTCGGCAAAAGCAGCCCCCTTTTCATATGTTCTGTTAGCAACTGAATAGATGCTTCTTCCTTGTTTTTTCATTGCCTCGGCAAATTCATTTGCTATTACTCCGCAGCCTAATGTTGCCCAACGGTATTCTTTCATGGTATAGCCTCCTTAAGTATTTATATCTTATTCTTTTTCAAGCAGTTTTTTCCCCGTTTCAATATCAGTAATCAAAACATTTATAAACTTCCCTTTCAAAGCACCGTATATCGCCTCTGTTTTTTCCTTTCCCGAGGCAATTCCCACAGAATACTCTACTTTCCTCAGTTCAGGAAGATCTATCCCTATTATTCTGTCATCCAGTTTTGTTTTTATGACTTCTCCGTTTATATTATAAATTCTCGAACAGATTTCCCCCACTGCCTTCTGCTTTTTTATCTCTTTCTGAATACTTCCCACTCCGCGCAGCTCCGGAAGCCCTAATTCCCAAAAAACATTCGATGATTTTTCCAGTGACCCTATCCCTACCACAGTAATCCGCAGCTCTGACCATTTTTTTATTATATTCTGAAAATATCTGGAATTCACTATCTGTCTTTTCATTTCAGGATTATCAACAATCAAAGGTGACTCCAAAAAATAAGGCTCTCCGTTATATGAGCTTGAAAGTGTATAAATCATAGAATTTATGGGCATATAATCTCTCAAATTCCCATAACCTCCCAAAAGCGGGATAAAATCAATCCTGCAATTTACATCAAGAGGCTTATATACGGAAAATTCATGAATTGTCTTTCCCCACGTTATCCCTACAGTCTCTTTCTCCCGTGCGACTCTCTGTATATATGTATGAGCTGTCTCTGCTATGCTTACCAGTGTATTCTCATCTGTTGAAACCAGCTGTGCTTCCTTTAGTCCGTATTTCTTTTTTAATTTTGTTTCGATTTCCAGCTGCTCCAAAAAAGTCTCACTTATTACTATTTTTACTATTCCTGTCTTCTTTGCTTTTTTTATAAGTCTGCTTATTTTTGTTCTTTCTATTTTCAGAATATCTGCAATCTGGTTTTGTGTAAGTTCATCATAATAATACATCTTACAAATCGTCGATAACAGCTTGTTTTCAACCATAAAAATCCTTTCTAGTACGGCATTTCATTATTTTTATAATTAACTATATCGTTTTTATAATGCTTTGTCAATTTTTTTACCTGACAAATCAAGAAAAAAACAGACCCTTTTAAAATAAAGTCTGTTTTTTCTATAAATCTATTTTTTTACAGAACGTATATAATTTCTTTTCCTAAAAATCCTGATTCTCCTCTTTTGATTTATATATTTTCTTTCAAATTTTGTCATTATCACAAGTATAAAAATAGCTAAAACTGATGATACCAAAGCTATTTCATAAAATCCAAGCCCTATGATAAGTCCGAGACATGCACTTACCCAAAGTGTAGCAGCAGTTGTTATTCCGCTTACTTTATCCTGATTTTGTATAATTGTTCCTGCCCCCAAAAATCCCACTCCTGATATTACCTGTGCTATTATTCTTCCGGTATCTATTTTTATTACTTCTCTCAATGCCGGCTCATTCATGGCAAGTTCAGTCATATTATCAAAAATCATAAGCTGCATGACAGAAACAAGACATGCTCCCATACAGACCATTGTATGAGTTATGAATCCTGCGGGTTTATTTCGTCTTTCCCTTTCGTATCCTATTATTGCCCCCACAAACACAGCAAGAAATATACGTAATATATAATTGTACATTTTACTGCTCCTTTTACATATCCATCACTTCATTTATATCTGTCATTATATTTGTAACTTTTGTTCCATATACAACCTGAATTGCATTTTCTCTACGTATTACTCCCAATGCCTGAAGCTGTTTCTTCCATACTTCATCTGATACTATTTTCGACGGATCCTTTACTGTAACTCTTAGTCTTGATATACAGTTTCCTATTTCGGATATATTTTCTTTTCCTCCAAGACCGTCAAGAATTCCCAGTGCCAGCTCCTGATCCTTATTTAAAGCTGTTTTTCCATTCCCTGATTCTGTATTGGTAAATATTTTCGGATTCTTCTGCTTATAGTCATCTTTTGTATAAAGTTTTACATCCTCGCTCTCATCCTCACGTCCCGGCGTTTTTATATTAAATTTCAAAATCAGATATTTGAAAATAAAATAGTAAACTCCGAAATATATCGGTGTCAGATATAATAACGGCCATATATAATTTTTCTGCGGCTGAAGAAACGAGATGAACATATCCTTTATACATGTTCCGTATACAGCTACTCCTGTCATTTCTCCCAGTACCACTGATAATCCTGATAACGGCACATGTACCAGAAAGAATAATGCAGGCGATACAAATAAGAATGTGAATTCTATAGGCTCTGTTACCCCGAAAAGAATCATTGTTATTACAGCAGGAATCAAAAGTCCTTTTACTTCCTTCTTTCTTTCAGGTTTAGCACACTGATACATAGCCAGAGCTGCTCCCGGCAGTCCACCCATCTGATAAAGTATTCTTCCAGCAGAGAAGTTTCTTACAAGAAGTTTTGGTACTGTCGGCGATGCAAGCTGTGCCAGAAATATATTTGTTGTTCCGGCATATGTCTGCCCGTCTATTAATGCAGTTCCTCCCAGCTCGGTATATCTTATAGGAACTGTAATCAAATGGTGAAGTCCCACAGATATCAGAGCCTTATCCAGTGCTCCCCAGACAAAGCTTCCTATTAGTCCGCTGTCTCTTATGAAAAATCCCAGATCTGTGAGCGAGTATCCCACAGGCTTCCATAAAAATGCCATTACTGCTCCCAGTACAGACATTATACTTAGCGTTATTATAGGCACTATTCTTGTTCCGGAAAAGAATGCCATCACAGGCGGAAGCTTCAGATTATAAAACTTATTATGTATTGCTGATGTTATCAATCCTACAAAAAGTCCTCCGAATATAGACATTTTATATGTAAATATTCCCAGTTCAGTAGTAAATAATGAGTTAAATCTGTAAGCATTAATATTATTCATTCCCTGTTCTTTCAAAAAATCCACTGTTACAGTATCTGCTGTCAGTCCCTGTATTTTTAATATCTGGCTGATTACAGTATGAAATGCCAGATATCCCATTGCTCCCGATAATGCAGCAAATCCCTGTTCTTTTTTGGCAAGTCCGAATGATGCTCCCAGACAGAAGAACAATGGAAGATATTTGAATACTACTTCTCCCGCCGCCTTCATTATCTGAAAGAAATATATTACCCCTGTCTGTTCATTGATTATACCTGATAAATTCAGTGCTTTTATTGTATCGCTGTTTGTAAAAGCTCCTCCAAGTCCCATAAAAAATGATGCAAATGTTATCGCAGCTATGGGAATCATCATTACTTTCCCAAAAGACTGCAGTTTCCCCATAATTTTCATTAAATAAAATCCTCCTTCTTTTCAGACAAATACTTTGACATTAATTCTTTCCAGGTCTGTTTATTTTGAAATTTTATGTTATTATAGACAGGATTAACATATACTGTTATTCTTCCGTCTTCTGTTCTGCAGCCTTCCACTCTGTAAAATTCTCCTTCTGAAATATCAAAATCAAATTCTGCTCTTTTGCCTGTTTTAGTTATTATTATCTTCCCGTTTTTTACCAGATTCCATTTTGTATTCTCTTCTGCTTCTGTTATAAATTTTACTCTTCCCGCTGTTTCATTTCCGGGGAGTATTTCTTTATCATTATTATATATCTTTATCCTTGTTCCCGGTTCTTTACTTATATACATATTTCCCTTTTTCATTGCAGATAAAAGATTCTTTACCGACAAGCCCTCTGAATAAATATATGTCAAAGGAATTCCTACTGTTTCGCTTCCATTTTTAAGCGGCTTATGAGAATCACTTCCCCCTGTTCCGAATATTTTCAATCCGTTTAACCACAGATAATCCAAAAATCTTACCGCTTCTCCGTTATAATCGATCTCCTCATAATAATACGGAGAATTCATTACCTCAAGCAGGTCTGCATTTTCCATATCTATATCATGTGTAAACGGCGTTTCAGGATGAAAAGGATGATTTATGGATACAAGCCCTCCCTGCATTTTTTCATATTTTAGTATTTCATCTATTATTTCTGCCTTTTTATCAAAGTCTGAGTCTCTGAAAAAAAGTGTATAATCTATAAAATCCTTCAAAGCAAATACATTTATATGTCCTGAATTATCAAATGTTATTTCTGTAGACGGTATTATGCAGGCTTCAGATTTATAAAACTGTGTAGGTACTATTGAATGATCCGTAAGAAACAAAAAATCAAATTCCTTCTGCTTTATAACATTAAAAATTGTTTCAAAGCTCTGTCTCCCGTCGGAATAATTACTGTGTACATGAAGGTCTCCCTCGTACCATTTTTTCTCCGATGAATATTTTTTATCAAAATCCGACTTCAAAAGTTCAAGATTATATCCTGTTTTCTCTGTTTTAACATCAGTTTCTACTTCAAAAGCAAATTCTCCCTTTATATCATAGGGCTTTATCACTGTAAACTCCCAGATTCCGCCGGGAAATTCTCCGCAGACAGTTCCGTTTGACGTGTCTTCCTTCCCGGCAGAAATTATATATTCCTTTATTCTGGTTTTATAAGTGAGAAGTGCCCTGATTTTTTTATCCGGATCCTTTACAATGAGAAAAAAGTGTTCAAATACTTCCGAATCAAGTTTTATAAATATATTTTCCCTGATATTTTCCAGTTTTATTTTATAACTGAAAATCTCTATCTTTGGTTCATTGAAAATACCGCTTATTTTCATGTTTAACCTCTCTTTGTAAACTTACTCCAAACTCTTTATTTCCATTCCCCGATATATTCCTTGTGTGCCTCAAGATATTCATCAGCCAGCTTTTTAGCCAGCGAATAAGAATTTACCAACGGATGCACTGTTAAGGCCTTTATTGCTTTTTCCCTGCTTTTTTCAAATACCGCCTCTACAGTAAGTCTTTCATAAAGCTTTATACTTTGTATAAGATTTCTCTGCATTTTTCCTATTCCGGGTACTTTTATAGGATTTATCTGATTATCCTCAAATATACATGTTATTTCTACTACATCATCATCTTCCAGAAAATCAACTGCTCCTTTATTCGGTACAGATACTACCATCTCTTTTCTCTTTCCTTCACGGAATCCTTGAATAATATCTAGTGCTACACCTGCATATCCTCCGCTGTCAGGTTTTGCAAGATATTCCTCCAGTGTTTCCGGTTCTTTTTTATGAAGCTTTTCTGTTTTTGACTCTATTTCCATATAGCTGTTCTCTCTTTTCATATAGTTTCTCATATATATTTCAAAAGCTTTATCGGTATCCTTGTCTATATCAACCTCTTTCAGCTCCTTTGTCATCTGTTTATTTATTTCAAGAATTGTTTCTCCTCTTGTTTTTTCAGAGTTTATTATTGCTTTTTCAGCTCTTTCTCTATAGTAAAAATAATACAGATATTCATTCAGAAGCAGATTTCCCGAAATCTTTACTAGCTCCGGATCAAAGAACTTCATCTCTGTTTCGGTATACAGTTCTTTTTTAGCAAGAAGCTCCTCCATCGCATCTTTACCATTTACCTTTATATTTCTGAACCACGAAAGATGATTCAGTCCGAAACACTCCGCCGAAACTTCCTCCAACGGTTTTTCCAGTACTTTTGCCACCTGTTTTATAAATTCACTCGGAGCATCACATATACCGTATACATTTTTGAAACCGCTCAGATGAATTGCCTGAGTTACTATTCCTGAAGGATTCGTGAAATTAAACAGCATTGCACCTTCAGCAGAATACTGCTCTATCATTTTACAGTATTCCAGTATTTTTGGAATAGATCTGAGAGACATTGCAAAACCGCCTGCACCTGTCGTTTCCTGTCCGAGTATACCGTTATTCAGTGCTATTCTCTCATCCAATACTCTTGCCTTATCTTCTCCCACTCTTATTGTAGTAATTATGAAATTTGCATCCTTTAATGCCGCTACAGGATCTGAAGTAAGCCAGAACTTTATTCCGGGATTTATTTTTTCTGCTATTTTTTCTGCTATTTTCCCGTAAATATTCAGTTTTTCTTCATTTGAGTCCATAAATACTATTTCAGTAAGTCCGACTCTTTCTGCATTGCTGATCAGAGATTTTGCCAAAAACGGTGATCTGACCCCGCCTCCTCCTAATACTGTTATTTTCATTTTTTTCCTCCTTTGTTCTGTTTTTCCAGATATACATTTAATATACCCTGACTTTCTCTTTTGAAAAGTACTGTATTTTTTTCTCTTCTTCTCTGCATAGCAAAAACATTGAAATAAACACTTTTATAAATGTAAAATAAAAAACGTGTTGAAACAGATTGTCAACACGTTCTCATTTTGATCTTTTCATTAAATATAGCTTTCTAATCTATACCATATTTTTCGAAATACCTTCTTATCAGCTCTTCAAATCCTATTATGCATAATCCGATAAACGGATTAGGATAATATACATCATCGTCCAATGTATGAGGGTCATTATATGTAAATGAAATATCAGACAGTTTCGCAAGATGGCTTGCAGCATTACCGGTAAAACTGCATACTGTTATATTTTCTTCTTTTGCCTGTTTTGCCAGCTTTATGCAGTGCTTTGTTTCTCCTGATTTTGATACTATCAGCAGGAGGTCAAATTTCATAGCCGACTTTTCGCACAAAATATCAAAATCAATCCCGTGGAGCAGATAAACTATCTTTCCAAGGGTCAAAAGCTTTCTGTACATATATGACGAGGCTATTTCGGAAAAGCCCTCACCGTAAGTCATTATTTTTCCTCTGTGAATGCGCTTTAAAAACTGGTCTATTTCAGACTTATTTCTTGTATTAAAAGTAATTTTGTCAAAAAAAGATATATTTATTTTTTCTGATTTTTTTGCTGTCATTTTCTTTTTCAAATCATAAATCAATTCCACAAAACCGCTGTATCCTAATTTTTTTGAAAGCCTCATTATAGATGAAGTGGAAGAAAAGCTGTTTTTGGCAACACCCCTTACTCCTTCTTCAAGGCAGGTATCTATATTTTTTGTAATATAATCCAAAATTATTTTATCGTTACTGGTTAGCTTTATCCCCTTAAAAGTTCTTTCAATGTTCATTCTCATACCTCACAGAGTTTATTTCTCGAAATCTACGACCTTTGTATGGTCGCAGTATACTTTGACATAATTATTTATCACTTCCAGATGATCTTTATTTATCGCATATGACTCTAAATCCTCTTTTGTATCAAAAGCAGAGTACAAAGCAAGATCATAAGAACGGTCTTCCCTGCTGAAATCCTCGCCTACCTGAAATTCTCTTATTTCTTTTATTTTATCCTTTAAGGCTGCTATATTCTCTTTTAATTCTTTTATTCCCACAGGATAATTTTTTAGTTTAAAAAATACAATATGGACTATCATTTTTTCCTCCCGGATTTTTTCATTTATATTCTTTTCTTTTTTATGAATATGCTTAAGCTGTATATGTTTTTTATTTCTTTAATATTATAACATATTATTTGTTTTTTTCTTAACCCGGCTTGAAATTATGCAAAAAAGATTATAGAATAGTAGTAGTAACAAATTTGGAGTTTTTGAAAGGAGGTTATTTCTTGGATTTTTTATTTTTTATTCAGATTATATTTATTTTTATTAGTATAACTCTGATCTTTTTATTATTTCTTTTCCTGCTTTTTTATTTTATGAGTATTATCGGGGATTTTATCTTTGATAAAAGAGATTTTTACATTCTTGAAAAATTTTCTTTCATAAAAAAGCACCTGATAAAAAAAAGAAAGACATATCATGATAACGGCAGCCTAAAATCTGAAATAACTTATTATCTTAATACTCCTCACGGACTTGCCGTGCATTATTATGATAATGGTCAGGTATTTGGGAAGTGTCGCTATATAAAAGGTGAAAAAAACGGAATGTGGATAAGCTGGTACAGCGACGGTACAATAAAAGAAAACGGTTTTTGGAAATATAATAAAAAAGATGGCGAATGGCTTGGTTATTTTGAAAACGGTCAGCCGGAATATAGTATTTTCTGGAATAACGGCATTAAGCACGGTTCATATATGACCTTTTACCGAGACAATCAATTAAAATCAGCAGGTACGTTTATTCATGAAAAGAAAGATGATATCTGGTTTTTTTACTATAAAAACGGAAATAAAATGAGAATAGAAAGCTGGAAATACGGTATTCCCGAAGGTGAATGGAAATATTTTTACGAAAATGAAAATAAAAAAGCTTCCGGATATATATCAAAAGGGAACAGGACAGGATATTGGAAGTATTATTTTGAAAATGAAGCTATCTCCTCTGAAGGAAACTGGAATGATGATACTCTGAACGGACTGTGGCTTTATTACTATGAAAATGGCCGGATCAAGGAAAAAGGATACTGGCTTAACGATTATCAGCATGGATTCTGGGAATATTTTTATGAAAACGGCTCACAGGAAACTGCCGGATATTGGAATTATGGAAGAAAAAACTATCTTTGGAGATATTTTTATGAAAATGGCGGTATAAAAGAATACGGTAACTGGACAGATAATAATCAGACAGGTCTGTGGAAGTATTTTCATGAAAACGGACAGCTTTCATCAATAGGGAAATGGTCTGACAGTATGAAAACAGGAGAATGGAAATACTTTCACGAAAACGGCAGAATAAAATCCAAAGGTCGCTGGGTGAATGATAAACAATATGGTATATGGAAGTTTTATATTCCTGAAGGAAAATTAAAAAATAAAGGACTTTGGAGAAAAGACCTGCCTGACGGAGAATGGATAAACTATCATGAAAACGGCAAAAAAAGTGAACAGGGATTTTTTTCACAGGGAAAGAAAAATGGAATCTGGCGTTATTTTTCCGACAATGGCAGGCTTATGATAAAAGGCTGCTGGCTGGATGATCTTCAGAACGGAGAATGGAAATATTATTTTGAAAATGGAATTCCTGCTTCTCTTGGAGAATTCAAGGAGGGCAGCCAAAACGGAGAATGGAAGTACTTCCATGAAAACGGAAATTTGAAGTCCGTCGGTCTATGGAATAACGGTATAAAAAATGATGAATGGATTTATTTTGATGAAAATAACAAATTTGAAAATATAGAATATTTTGATAATACTGGTGATAATCTTCATTTTATCAATTAGCAGCTTTTCTGTATTATTATATAAAAAACGGATTATTCTTATTTTTCCGGTTTCCCGCCGGCAAACAGAATTTTTCCGTTTTTTATTTGCAGAATCTGAGGAAACATTATTTTTTTTATCTGTTGTAGAAATATATACTTTATGGTATATTTATATTAAATATAAAGAAAAAAGGAGAAACTATGAAAATACTCACTTTCGCAAATCCAAAAGGAGGTGCGGGTAAAACTGTTTCCAGTATAAATTTCGCATATGCGCTGTCACGTCTGGGATACAAAACTCTTCTTATAGATACGGATCCTCGTGGCGGAGTTTCTATCTGCCTCGGTATGGAAAATGAAAATACTCTTTTTGATCTTATCAAAGAGTATAATGAGGGTTTTGTAGAAGATGTGGAAAAATATATAAATCATAAAAACGGTGTGGATGTAGTTATTTCTGATTATGAAATTGCTAAATTCGACTCTTATTTTGATGCTGATACTGTTTCTGCCACTTTTATAATGAAAAATCTTGTTTCCGAATTTTTCAAAGAATATGATTTTATCGTTATAGATACGGAAGGAACTGTAAATTCACTTACAGCATCTATTTTATATGCTACACAGGATATTTTTATCCCTACACAGGCGAGTAATCTGGATCTTACAGGTGTCCGTGATATTCTCGGTCTTAGTAAAAATATTTCGAGACAGAATGCAGAACTAAAAATAAAAAAAGTTTTTCTTATAAGAGCTAAGATGAATACCATTGCATTTAAAGAATTTCAAAACAGTCTGGAGTCGTTCTTTGACGAACAGCAGTTTTCAAAAGTAGCCATCAGGGAAAATCAGGATATAATAAATGCCGTAAATTCACAGCTTGATATTTTCACTTACAGAAATTCTTCAAACGGTGCTATTGACTACAGAAACCTTGTTGACGAATATATAGAAGAGCTTCAGAAGGAGATATAAAATGGCAATAAAAGATATTTTAACTAAAAGTGTTAACTACGGAGGATTAGATCTTTATCAAAGTAATTTTGACTTTAATAAATTTGAAATACAGCCGAGTGACAGGGATCTGTTGCTGCAAAGCGAACAGATCATTTCTAATTCCCAAAGACAGATGATGAAAAATTTATACGAAATAGCCAAAAATTTATATGAATCACAGCAGATTCTTGCTAACTATCATTCAGGATCTTTTGTGGAATGGTTTGAAACAATCGGATTAAAAAAAGACTATGTTTACAGAATGATCGATAAATATAAGCTGGCTCAGGAAACCAACATAAGAAATGCCGTAAATCTTCCTGTAAGAGTAGTTCAAAATATAAAAAAAATGAATATTGATACCAGCCAAAAAATAGAAATCGTTAAAAGCGAAGATCCCAGAAAAAAAATAGCCGAGATTTCTCACAGTGAGAAATCAGAGCTCACAGAATTGGAAGTTCTAAAAATACAATTGCGTTATCATACAAGAAAAGTAAAAGAATTAAAAGTTAAAATTGCAATTTTGGAAGAAGAGAATATTTAAGATAATAACTTGAATATAATCAATTAAATACTGCCAAATATCCCGGCACCCCGCAAGGAAGAAAAAGACGGTATAAATTAAAAGACGGCAGTATTATCATAAGCAGCAAAATTCCGTTTACATCCATTTTGATATGGCTGCAGGACGGAATTTCTTTTTACCGGCTTTCTTCTTTTCATATCTATACTTACTATAAATTTAATATAATTAAAAAAAATAGATTGACAACATAAAATTTCAGGTTATAATTTAACGAGACGTTTTTTTATTCAATGAACAAAATTATCGTCAATGGTTGTTATTTGTTTTTTTATCTAAGGAGGACTGAAAATCTGATGGTCAATATTACCATTAATAATATTTCATACAAAACAGACAAAAGTAATACTATTCTGAAGGCTGCTTCTGAAAACGGAATAGAGATTCCGGTTTTTTGCAATGACAAAAGGCTGATTCCCGAAGCTTCCTGCAGAATCTGTCTTGTTGAAGTAGAAGGAGCGGGGAAACTTATTCCTGCCTGTTCTGCAAAAGTCTCTGACGGAATGCGTATATTTACGGAAAATGAAAGAGTAATAAATGCCAGAAAAAATATTCTGGACCTTATACTTGCAGATCATGATTTTGATTGTCCGAACTGTCCTAAAAACGGTGTATGCAGGCTACAGGAATATTGTCTGAAATATGATATAAAAAAGAGCAGTTATACAAGAAAAAGCAAAATCTTTGATATCGATACCAGCAATAATTTTTATTCTTTTAACCCAAACAGATGTATTCTTTGCAGAAAGTGTGTAAGAGTCTGCCGTGAATTACAGGGACGTGATGTTCTTACTGCTTCTGGAAGAGGAGTATTTACACATATAGAGCCTCCGTTTAACACCGGCCTTGGAAATTCCAGATGTGTTTCCTGCGGTAATTGTATTTCTGTCTGCCCTGTCGGCGCATTAGTTCCTAAAAGAAACATTCCTTTTGAAAATGATGAGATAAAGAAAACAAGAACTACATGTGTATACTGCGGTGTAGGATGTCAGATGAACCTTCTTACCAAGGGAGACAAAGTTGTCGGAACAGAGCCTCTTGACGTGGTTCCCAATAACGGACTTCTATGTGTCAAAGGTGCTTTTGCATATAATTTTGTTAACCATAAAGATCGTTTAAAAACTCCATTGATAAAAAAAGACGGTATTTTTGTAGAAAGCAGCTTCGATGAAGCAATTACCTTTATTGCAGAAAAACTTACAAATATTAAAAAAATTTATGGCAGAGAAAGTATCGCAGGACTGACTTCGGCAAGATGTACCAATGAAGAAAATTATCTCATGCAGAAATTTATGAGGGCTGTAATCGGTAATAATAATATCGACCATTGTGCCCGGCTCTGTCATGCCACTACTGTTTCAGGACTTGCAGAAACAGTGGGAAGCGGTGCAATGACAAACAGCATCTCGGAAATAGAAAAAGCTGATACTATATTTGT
Organism: Sebaldella termitidis ATCC 33386; assembly: GCF_000024405.1. Lineage (NCBI taxonomy): Bacteria > Fusobacteriati > Fusobacteriota > Fusobacteriia > Fusobacteriales > Leptotrichiaceae > Sebaldella > Sebaldella termitidis. The sequence continues at coordinate 4,387,856 of NC_013517.1, forward strand.
CATCGGGTCCAACACTACAGAAACTCATCCTGTTATCGGCACTTATATACAAAAAGCCAAAAGATCAGGAAAAAATCTTATTGTGGCTGATCCGAGAAAAATCGAGCTTGCCGAAAAAGCTGATATTTTTATGCAGCTGAAAGTGGGTACAAATATTGCTCTGTTAAATGGAATGATGAATGTCATCATAAGTGAAAATCTGCAAAACAAAGACTTTATAGAAGAAAGATGTGAAAATTACAGCGGACTGGTATCTGTGACAGAAATATACACACCCGAATATACTGAAAAGATAACTGGAGTTCCTGCAAAAGACATTATAAATGCGGCAAGACTTTATGCCGGATCAAAAAACTCCACAATAATTTTTTCAATGGGAATTACACAGCATACTACAGGAACTGAAAATGTTTTTTCTGTCTCGAATCTTGCAATGCTTTGTGGTATGATAGGAAGAGAAAATACAGGTATAAACCCTCTGCGGGGGCAGAATAATGTACAGGGTGCCTGTGATATGGGAGGACTTCCTAATGTTTACCCGGGATATCAAAACGTAGAAAATAATGAAAACAGAAGAAAATTTGAAAAAGCATGGAATTCTTCACTATCTGATAAAACAGGTCTTACTGCTTCAGAAATGATAGATTCAGCAGAAAAAAACCTTTTAAAGGCTCTGTATATTATCGGGGAAAATCCTGTGGTCTCGGAGCCTGACAGCAGCCATACGGAGAAAGCACTAAAAAATCTTGATTTTCTTATTGTTCAGGATATTTTCATGACTGAAACAGCAAAATTAGCGGATGTTATATTACCGGCATCCAGCTTCGCAGAAAAAAACGGTACTTTTACTAATACTGAAAGAAGAGTGCAATATGTGCAAAAAGCTATAGAGCCTGTTCGCGGAACTATGGAAGACTGGAAAATTCTTCTTCTTTTAATGAATAAAATGGGATACCGGCAAAATTTTTCTTCTACAGAAGAAATCATGGATGAAATCGCAGCACTCACTCCGCAATACGGCGGGATAACACATAAACGTATTTTGGAGCGAGGTCTTGGTCTTCAATGGCCGTGTCCTGAAAAAAATCATGAGGGAACTCCTTATCTGCATAAAAATACTTTTTCCAGAGGAAAAGGGAAATTTATTCCTGCAGCTCACAGATTTCCTGCAGAAGTGCCTGATAACGAATATCCTGTTATTCTCACTACAGGAAGAATTCTATATCAATATCATACTATGACAATGACTGGAAAAAACTCCGGATTAATGAAAACAGCCGGAGAAATTTACATGGAAATACACCCTGAGCTTGCTGAAAATCTTCTTCTGAAACAGGGAGAAACAGTAAAAGTCAGTTCAAGAAGAGGTTCCATCAAAGTAAAAGCAAAAATTACAAATAAAATTAATAAAAATACTATATTCATTCCTTTTCACTTTGCCGGCGGAGCTAATATTCTTACTAACAATGCTCTTGACCATTTTGCTAAGGAACCGGAACTAAAGGCCTGTACAGTAAAAATAGAAAAGCTGTATTTAGATGCGGACTGTACTGAGGCAAGGTGAAATTTCTGTTCCTGATTTGGACATTCTATTTAAATAAAAGGGGTTTATTTATATAAATTAAGGAGTCACAATATGAAAAAAACAGGAACAGCAATTATACTTTGCGGGGGCAAAAGCAGCAGAATGGGATTTGATAAAAGTAAATATGAGATTAATGGAAAGCTTCTTATAGAAATCTGTGCGGAAAAGCTCGGATCTGTCTTTGAAGAAGTTCTCCTGGTAACCAAAGATACTGATAAATTCAAAAAGCTCAGATACAAAATTATAGGAGATGATGCTGATGATTATGCTCCTGTTCTGGGGATATACAAAGGTCTTCTGGAAGCCGGATCTCATTTTTCTTTTATTATAGCCTGTGATATGCCTGTTATTAGCCTGAATTACATTAATTATCTGACGGAAAAGCTCGAAAAATCAAGCTTTCCTCAAGACGGTCTTATTTCAATGAACGGATCTTTTATCGAACCGTTTCATTCTTTTTATTCTAAAAGTATGCTTGAGAAAATAAAATATAATATCAGTATAAAGGATTATAAAATCTCAAATTTTATAAAGATGTGCAATGTTGAATTTATAAATAGCGAAACTATCAAAAAATATACCGGCAATACTGATATCTTTACCAATCTGAATTATCCATGTGATCTGGAAATTTTTTCTGATGTATTCATTAAGGAGCTTTGCCAAAATGATAAAAAATATTGAAATAATAAAATATAACAATGGATTTCTTGAAAAAACCTTTGATAACGTTGCCGAAGAAAGCAAAATAAATATTTTCGTAAACGGAAGCCACTATATAAGTCTTCTCTGCAGTAACAGCGAACTTACAGAATTGTGTACAGGCTTTCTTTTTTCCGAAGGTGTTATTTCAAGTTTCAAAGATATTAAAAATATTGAAGTTTCCTGCAATAATAATATTTTTATATCTCTTGACGAATCTATAAATTTTTTTCCCGAAAAACATAGAATTATTGTTTCCGGCTGTTCTAAAGGCAGTATTGACGAGGCGCTGATGGAACAGGACAATTTTTATTTTCCTGATTCGGAGCCATTTTATAAAATTTCTGATATTCTTAATTACATGAAGGATCTCAATTCTCATTCCGAAATTTTCAAAAAAACCGGGGGAACGCATTGCTGTGTTCTATACAGTAAAAATAAAAAAATTATATCAGAGGATATCGGACGGCATAATGCTCTTGATAAAATTATAGGAAAAAGCTTAATTTTGGATTTTAAGCCGTCTGAAAGCATTTTGCTGTTAACGGGTAGGGTATCATCTGAAATTCTTCTTAAAAGTGCAAAATTTGGTGTTAGAATTATTATTTCACGCTCTGCTCCGACAGATTTTTCCGTGAAAACTGCTTTAGGTATAAATATGACTCTGGCAGGTTTTGCAAGAGGAAATAAAATGAACATATATTCCGGTGCAGACAGACTTATTAATGCCTGATTTTTTTTAATAACAGCTTTATCCGGATTTTGTATCTCCGGATCTTTTTGTGATATCCGTACATTAGGTATACTGATTAGTTTATTATATTAATATAATGTCTATTTTTCGGTTGATTAAAGTATATCCCCAATGGTAAAATATATAAAAAATAAAGGAGAACGTTTTGATTATTAGTGCAAGCAGAAGGTGTGACATCCCAAAATACGGGAAAAAATGGCTTCTAGAAAATCTGAAACAGGAATATGTTAATGTAACTAATCCTTTTAACAGAAATCAAATAAAAAAAGTCTCATTAAAAAGTGAAGATGTTGATCTTTTTGTTTTCTGGACAAAAGACTGCTCTGATTTTACAGATGTTTTGGATTATCTGAAAAGTAAAAACATAAAATTTTTAATACAATATACAATAAACGGATATCCTCCCGAAATAGAGCCGCATACCGGCAATACAGAAAAAATTATTAATAATTTCAATGATATTAATTTACGATATCCCGGCTCTGTCTTGTGGAGATATGATCCTGTTATTCTCGCAGACAGTTTTGACCTGAAGTATCATACAAAGAAATTTTCTTATATTTTTCAAAATATAAAGCATTCTACTGCAAGATGCTATACAAGTTTTTTTGATGAATACAGAAAAAATAAAAAATTCATAGCTGCATATAATGTTAATATAAATGACTTTTCAAAATATGAAGAGATTCTTACTGAATTTGACAATATTGTAGATGGTTCGGATGTAAAGCTTGTAGTTTGTTCTGAACCGGTTAATTACATCAGCTATAAAAATGTAATAAAAGGTGCGTGCATTGATAAAGACTATATTAATGAAGTTTTAGCCCTGAACATTCAGGGAAAGCGTGATTCAGGACAGAGAAAATTCTGCAGCTGTGTAAAAAGTATCGATATCGGTGCTTATAATCAGTGCAGAACAGGCTGTAAATATTGTTATGCCTGTAATAATAACTAGTTTGTCTATTCATTCTGCCCCGTTTACTAAATAAAACCGCCGCTACAAATATATTATACAAGGAGAATAATAATTATGGAATTTTTTCAATACGGCCAAAAGGAAACAGATTATCTGAAAAAAAAAGATAAACGTCTTGCTGAAGTTATCGACAGAATCGGACCGGTTCAAAGGGAGATTATTCCTGATCTCTTTGCAGGGCTTGTAAACAGTATCGTCGGCCAGCAGATTTCTACCAAAGCTTTTATTACCATCTGGAACAGAATAAAAGATCTTTTCGGAACTGTTACTCCTGAAAGTATTCTCTCGAAATCTGCCGAAGAGCTTCAAAAATGCGGTATTACAATGAAAAAATCGGTTTACATCCGTAATATAGCTGTGGATATAATAAACGGAAGTCTTAATCTTGACGAACTTTATGAACTGCCTGATGATGAAGTCTGCCACAGATTATCCTCCCTGAATGGTATTGGTACATGGACAGCAGAAATGCTTATGACCTTTTCCATGCAGCGTCCTGATATTCTAAGCTGGGATGATCTGGCTATAAGGCGCGGCATTATGATGCTTTACAGGCACAAAAAACTGGATAAAAATCTTTTTGAGAGATACAAAAAAAGATACTCCCCGTATGGTTCAGTGGCATCCCTGTATTTATGGGAAATTTCTTTGGGAAAATAATAAAGGAGAGATAAATATGAAAAAATTACCCCCTGTGGAGAAGATCTATGAGGCATACAGTGCTTTATCAGATAACAGAGTTATTATGGAAGAAAACTCTGCAAAAGTCTTTTCCTCTGATAAAAGTAAAGAATATACAGTTACATGGAATGAAAATATATATTCATCTAACGATAATGCTTCTTACTGGCAGGGATACGCGGGTTATCCCATGATTGCAGTCTTTATGCTTCAAAAAAAGCTTTCATTTGACAACTCTGTTGCTGAATTCTTCAAAAATATAAACTGGAAAGAATTAAATACAAAATACAAAGGAAAATATTCCAAGGCTGTGGATGAAATTATGGAAAAACTGAAAAATTCGGGAATCGACACAGATAAAATATATAAAGAAACTGAAAATATCTTTGAGGAATTGAAAAATCTCGATATTCAGTGTAAAAGAAGCTCTCTGCGTCCGCCAAAATCAAAATGACCTATATAAAAAGCTGTTTCCAAGTAATACTACTTATGGAAACAGCTGTTTTTTTTTATCTTTTCAATTTTAATATATCATATGATGCTGTAAGTGTCACGGTTATACTCATTTCCTGAGCAACTGAAAAAGGAATATCCACACTCGCTGCTTTATAATCCGCAGAAAAATTTCCGCTGTTCTGCATCATTACTATTCCTGAGCCTGAATTATTGTTATAATTCCAGTACGGACTGCTGTCATTTATGTATTTTATGTCTCCTACCTCATATCCTCTGTTTCTTAAAATAACTTTTGATTTATCCACTATCTCCTGCATTGCTTTTTCATATGCCTCTAATGTGTATTTTTTCTTTAAATCCTCTGATATATCATAAGTTATTCTCCCGGGATTTTTTATTTTATAAGACTGACCTTTTTGCAGAACTTTCCCCATATCTACAGATGTTTTCATTCTTACCCTGAAAGCATGAGTTACAGTATAAACCTGTTTTTTTTCCGGTTCTGCCTCTGCTGTATTATAACTGGCTATTTCCACATTCCCTATCCCTGCTCCTCTTAATTTTTTCTCAATTCTGTCATACTTATCTTTCGCAATCTGCTTTGATGATTTTTCTGTTGTTACAGGTGACTCTACCGTATAGGTATAGTAATTTCCATAGTCATTTTTTACCAGTCTGCTTATTTCTTCCTGCTCAAGGATTCCCATAACATCATAAAATCTTTGTGTATCAAGGGAATTTATCCGCACATCTATTTTTGTCACATATCTTCCCTTTCCTTTATCACCCTGAACTGTTTCATTATTTCTTGTATATCTTGATGTTTCTATATCCTCCGATTTTATTCCCAATGATATCAAGTATTTTTTGAACTCAGTCATCGTTTTTGCATTTTCATTTGATGCCTGCTCCAATGTGCTTCCTTCAGTTTTTAATTCAAACTCTGTTACCATGATATCGGGTTTTACTTTTAATGTACCGATTCCCACAAGGTTGTTTATTGTTCCTACCACCAGATATTTTTCTCCGTATTGCTGTCTTACCCTTTCCATTTCTGCCTCAGCTGGTGACATCTCGGCTTTTAGTATGCCAAAAGACAGTAATATTGCCATTATTACCATAATCGTCTTTTTTTTCATGATTTCCTCCTTAAATTTAATTAATACACGCTGTTAAAATTTCAGTTATCTTTATTAATTATACTATCCTATGACAATTTTAACAATACTTCATTATAATAATTTCCTGATTTTGTATAATTTCAGCAAAAAAAGAAACCGAAAAAATCCGGTTTCTCTATTTTTTATATTTAATTTTTTAATGCCTGAATCGGCGGAGCCACTTTTCCGCCTCTGTTTATAAGGACAGAACAATCCAGATTATTTATATTAATTATATCGGCTTCTCCAAGCAGACCTCCAAAAACAACCCTGTCTCCGGCCTTTTTTCCCGGTACAGGTATTATTCTTACAGCTGTTGTCTTACTGTTTATCATTCCTATTGCCATTTCATCAGCTATAATTCCTGATACTACAGCTTCAGTGGTATCTCCCGGAATTGCTATCATGTCCAGACCCACAGAACAAACACATGTCATTGCCTCGAGTTTTTCCAGTGTAAGATATCCCTTACTTGTAGCTGCTATCATTCCCTGATCTTCACTCACGGGAATAAATGCTCCTGTCAGTCCTCCCACTCTGCTTGCTGCCATAGCACCGCCTTTTTTTACTGCATCATTTAGTATGGCAAGAGCAAAAGTTGTTCCGTAAGCACCTACTGATTCAAGCCCGAATTCTTCAAGAACATTGGCAACACTGTCTCCCACTGCCGGAGTAGGAGCAAGAGATAAGTCAATAATTCCAAACTCTATTTCCAGCTTATTTGCTACTTCTCTACCTATAAGCTCACCCATTCTTGTTATTTTAAAGCTTATTTTTTTTATTGTTTCTATTATCTCATCTATTTTTGCCTTTTTATCTACCTGTGCCAAAGCATGTCTTACCACTCCTGGTCCGCTTATCCCTACATTCAGTACTACATCAGCATTTTCCACCCCGTGAAAAGCTCCTGCCATAAAAGGATTATCCGGTACCGCATTAGTAAATACCACGAATTTCGCTGCTGCAAGACCATCCTGATCAGCGGAAAGCTGTGCCAGCTCCTTTACTGTTTTTCCCATCATTTTTATGGCATCCAGATTTATTCCTGACTTAGTTGATCCTACATTAACTGAAGAGCAGACTTTTGCCGTACTGCTTAGTGCTTTTGGTATACTATTGATTAACCTTATATCCCCTTTTGTAAATCCTTTATCAACTAAAGCAGAAAAACCTCCTATGAAGTCTATCCCTATCTCTGTTGCTGCTCTGTCCAGTGCTTCGGCAAATATAGTATAGTCTTCGGCATCTGTAGAATTACCTATAATAGCAATCGGAGTAACTGACACTCTTTTATTAACTATAGGAACATTATATTTACTTGATATTTCATCTGCATATTCCACAAGATTTTTCCCGTATTTTACTATTTTATTATATATATTCTCAGCTGTTTTTTCAGCACTGGGATCTATGCAGTCCAAAAGACTGATTCCCATTGTTACTGTTCTTACATCAAGACTATATGTACTAATCATATTTATTGTTTCTAATATCTCATCTGGGAGTAATAACATCTCTAATAAACCTCCTTATATTCTATGCATTGCTTTGAAGATATCTTCATGCTGTATAAATATTTTTACTTTTAAACTTTCTTCCACTGCCTTAAATTCATTTTGTATATCTTCTATGCTTCTTTGATTGTTTTTTACTTCAGTGAGCATTATCATCGCAAATATTTCATTTTCAAAAATTGTCTGTGATATATCGATTATATTTATATCCAGTTCATTCAGCTTTGCAGATACTCCGGCTACAATTCCGGTCTTGTCTGCACCCATTACAGTCACTACTACTTTACCGTCCATTTTTCCTCCTATATAAAAATTATTTACAATCTGATTATCTCACAATTACCATGAGATGTAAACATTCATTTAACTAATTTTATCATTTCTGAGATACAAATTTATTCAAAAATTTCAGAAAACAATAATACCTTCACTATAAAAGTCCTTATTTTTACTATATTAAAAAAGAGAAGACCAACTTTCTTCTCTTTTGACTGTATTTACTTATTTTTTTCTTTTATAAAGGCTATCAGCAGTGTCATATCATTATGAGTTATCCCGCTTATTCTGCTTGCCTGCCCTATTGTTTCGGGCTGTGAATATACAAGTCCGGAAATTGCAATATTACTTATACCTTTTATCTTTTCATAATCTGTATCCTTTGGAATTATCATTTCTTCCAGTTTTTTAAATTTTTCTATCTGATTTTTTTCTCTGTCGATAAAAATTTTATATTTAGAATTGATCTCTACCTGTTCCTTTACAATCTTAGATAATTTCTCTGTCTCTATGAATCTTGCCAGACCATCATATGTCATTTCTTTTCTTGCAAGAAATTCAAACGCCGAAACAGGATTATTCATGGTGTCATGACCTAGTGATATCAATATTTCATTATTTTCTTTTGTAGGATAAACAGTTATATTTCTTAGTCTTTCCAGCTCTTTTTCTATCTCTTTTTTCGCATTCTCCAGCTCTTCCAGCTTTTCCTTATCTAAAATACCTATTTCTCTGGCTTTATCAAGTAATCTCAGGAAAACATTGTCCTGTCTCAGTGTCAGTCTGTATTCTGCCCTTGAAGGAAGTACTCTGTATGGTTCGGGAGTATCTTTATTTATGATGTCATCTATAAGAACTCCTGTATACCCTTCACTTCTGTCAATAATAACAGGGGACTGCCCCTTTATTTTTCTCACTGCATTAACAGAAGCCATAAATCCCTGAACAGCAGCCTCTTCATATCCGCTGGTACCGTTAATAGTTCCTGCTGTATAAAGATTTTCAAGAACTTTTGTTTCAAGTGTCAGTTTCAGCTGATTAGCTGGTATATAATCATATTCCACAGCATAACCGTATCTCATTATCTTTGCATTTTCCAGCCCTTTTATTGTTTTCAGCATAGCGTCCTGTGCAAAAGGCGGCATTGCTGTAGTAAAGCCGTTTATATAAATTTCATTTGACTCCGTGCTTTCCTGCTCCAAAAATATCTGATGATCTGTTTTTTCAGGAAATCTTAAAACCTTTCTGTCAAGTGAAGGACAGTGTCTAGGTCCTTTGGAACTCACTATTCCTGTTACTATAGGGGAATATTTCAAAAGCTCGCTTGCTACCCTGATTGTTTCCGGTGTTGTATAAGTAAGCCATGTAGGCATTACCGAATTTTCTTCTTTCAAAGTATAATATGAAAAATATCTCGGATTTTCCTCACCTTTTAATTCCTCAATTTCAGAAAAATTTATTGTTCTTTTATCTATTCTCGGCGGTGTTGCTGTCTGGTATCTGTCCACCTCAAAGCCGTATTCACGAAGTCTGTCTGATAGTTCCTCGCTTGACTGCTCTCCCTGTCTTCCTGCCTCATATTTAACATCACCTATTATAAATCTTCCTTTTAGAAAAGTTCCTGTACATAATATAACTGCCTTGGCACCGTATTCTATTCCTACCTGGTCTTTTACCCCTGTGACTTTTTTACCGTCAAGGATCAAATCAGAAACTATTCCCTGAACTACCTCAAGATTCTCCTGTTTTTCTATTATTTCTCTCATTTTTATTCTATACCAGTATTTATCTGCCTGTGCTCTTGTTATTCTTGCTGCTAGTCCTTTGGTATGATTCAGATTTTTCAGCTGCAAATTATAGCTGTCTATATGTCTTGCCATTTCCCCGCCAAGCATTCCAAGCTCAGAAACAAGATGTGATTTTCCGGGTCCTCCTATAGAAGGATTACACGACATCATTGCTATATTATCAATAAAAATCGTAAATAAAGCTGTTTTCATTCCCAGTCTTGCCGAAGCCAAAGCTGCCTCCACCCCTGCATGTCCTGCCCCTACCACTATCACATCATAATCTGTATTCATTGTTTCTCCTCTTCATCTATAAAATTATCTTTTTTATATCTTTCTTAAAATAAAAATTACTGTATTATTATATCATATTCTTTAGAGAAAATCTTTTTTGTTTACTTTAATTTTTTATTCTGCACCTTTTATATATTACTAAAAATAAAAAGATTATCTATAAAATTTTATAAATAATCTTATCTATTCACTATTTATCTCACTCTGTTAAATCTAGTTTTATTGTACAATTCCCTCTATCGGCTATTTTCACAGCTTCTTCATTTGTCTTTACATTTCCGCAATATTTGGGTACACCTTTATCAAAGCTGATTACAAATAATCTTGAATGTGTTTTTCCTATAATATCAGGATCCTGAGCATCTACACGGAATATTAGTGCTTTTGCTTCTCCTGATTTTGTCACACGCCACTCGGCAACTCCTTCTCTTAATGCAGGAAAATGTCCAAAATTCGCATTATATACCTCTTTCATTGTTGACCATGTATTTACTCCGTCGCTTAAATCTATCCAGACTCTTGAATCATCATATACTGCAAAAACCTTCATATTTTTATAGCCGGGACATTCTTCCGCTCCATAACCGTATTCATCATCTATAGGATAAAGCTTTTTATAAATACCCGCCGGACGTTTGCAGTCCTTTGACTTCGTGGATGTATAGACACTGCTGAGCGATTCTGCCGAAAATACTGCTGCACCTGAAAAAAACAGTACCAATGCTAAAATAAGTTTTTTCATCTTTTTTCTCCTTGTTTTTATATAGAATAGCAGATATTTATTCTATTTTCAATCATACAGGTTAATTTTTAGCTGTATATTTTTATATATATAAAATAACTACTATTTTACCTTTTTTAAAAATGATCTCTGCTTTATCTGTCAATATCACATTGCTCATCAAAATAGAGCTGTCTCTTTTTATATATCTGTCTGAAAGAGGATATTTAAATCCCTTTAATGTTATTCCCTCTATCTCACTGTCAAGTGAAACCATAGAAAGCGTCTTTCCTGCCTTTCCGGCAATAGTAAAACTCTCTTCCCTGAAAAAAATCTCCTCTTTTTCTGTGAGAATTACCAGCTTATTGTATTTTTCCATAAGAAAAATATTATTCAAAGTAAAATCAATTCTTTTCCCCAAAGCTCCAACTACATATATTTTCTCATAATTCTCATACCCCATCTCTTCCAGAACAAGCTCAAAATCCGAAAAGTCCTTCTCAGGGGGAAATTTTTCTGTCTTTATTCCCATCTCAGTCACTTTATCCAGAATTTCAGGCTTTATGGAGTCCAGATCTCCATATATACATTTTGGAATATAGCCTTTTTCCAGACAGTAATTCGTTCCTCCGTCGGCACAAAAAATATCAGTATCTTTATCTATAATTTTTTTTAAAAAATTATCTTTGTAATCATACTCCCCGTTTAAGAATATAACTGCTTTCATTTAGAGTCTCCCGTATTTATTTTATTATTTTTCTGTAATTTTTATTTCTTTGCGGAATATTCATTACTTTTATTTTTGGATATCCAAAAGCTAAAACAATATGGGGAACATAATTTTCCGGTATTCCGAATTCTTCTCTCTGATCATTATCCATCTGGGAAAAGAACATACGCACTATTCCATTCCAGCAGCTTGCTATATTCAGGCTTTCTGCTGCAAGAAGCATATTTTGAGATGCAGCCGAGACATCCTCTATAGGTGTCAGATCCGCATTTTCATATGATACTATTACTATTGTCGGAGCTCCGTAAAAAAGATCCAGCATCTCATTACTGCACATTTTTTGTGTAATTTCATCTTTAGAAGCTTTCCCTGCTTCCTTTGCCAGCATATTTAATTTATCTATAAGCTCTCTGTTCTGAATAGCAGTAAAAAACCAAGGCTGTGTATTATGTCCTGTCGGTGCCCAGTTTCCTGCCTCTAATATCAGTTCCAGCTCTTCGTCTTTTATCTGTTCATCTCTTCTGAAGGCTTTTGTTGTTCTTCTTGATTTTATAACTTCTATTACATTATTCATAATTTCATCCCTTCTGCCTATTTTTCTTTTCTTATATTATAAACAGAAAACATGAGAAAATCAATCAGCTTCATTTTTTCCTTTTTATATATGCTAAATAAACAGTTTTTTCATATCCTCTATTTTTTCTCTGTAAGTACCGGGAGTGTTGTTAAATAAGGCTGATGTACCCAATACATATACACTTGCATTATTTTTATATAATATTGGTATTGTATTTTTATTTATATTACCATCTACCTCAATTAACGGAGGATTTTCCAAATCTCTAAGACAGATATTCAGTTCTTTTAATTTCTCAATTACGCTGTAATTAAAAGGCTGTCCTGCAAATCCGGGATTTACAGTCATTATTAACAGCATATCAACCAGCGAAAGATATTTTACTATTTCTGATATTGGTGTTTGCGGACTTATGGCAAGTGACGGAGAAATTCCGTTTTCTCTAAGAAACTCTATCTCTTTTTCCGGATTTTCAGATGTTTCTATATGAAATGATATATACTTCGGCTTAATGGCAGAATACATTTTCATATATTTTAACGGTGTTATAGCAGCCAGATGGATATCAAGAGGTATATCCGTATTTTTTTTTATTTCTTCCAGTATATATGGACCCATAGCCATATTATCCACAAAAATACCATCCATTACATCACAGTGCAAAAGTTTAATTTCAGCTTTTTCCAGTTCTTCTAACTCTTTTTTCAGATTCATCTGATCCGCACACATAATTGAGGCAGCAAACTGTTTCATAAAATTCCTCCTTAAATACCTGCAGGCAGGCTGATAATAAAAATTTCCCCTGTATTTTTACAGAATTCAGAGCAAAAATCATATATTATAAGCTCATTTTAGCAAGTTTTTATATTTCGTATCATTCTGTTAAAATATTATTGTCATATATCTATATTTTATTATACTCTTGCAATTATAAAAAAGTATAACTTTTATCACTAAAAATGAAATTTTTTATACTTTAGATATTATAAGTCCACATTTCAAAAGCCTGTTTTCAGTTTTTATTCAAAAAAATTAAGCAAATAACTCTTCCTTAAAGCCGGATCCAACAATTTAAATAATAAAAAAAGACAGCAAACTCATTATTTACTATCTTTTTTTAAAATATAAATATCGTGTATCATATCTTTTTCTTTATACCTTTTTACAAAAGAAGAAATTTTATTAAAACCAAGTTTTTCAGCTAGTCCTGATGATCTGTAATTTTCCGGTCTTATCAGAGCATAGATTTCTTTTTCTTCCATCTTGTGAAATGCCTGCTTTATAAAAAACATTGCAGCTTCATATGCATATCCTTTATTCCAGAATTCTTTCATAAAAATATACCCTATTTCTAAAATTCTTTTATCCTGAACCACAGAATAATGCAGACCAGCCTGCCCTGCAAATCTGCCTGACTCTTTCTCAATGATAGTAAAATAACCTGTTCCGTCTTCTCTATAACTTTTTATATTGTTATCTATCCACTCTTTTACCTCTTCATCGGAAAAAGAATGCTCCCATGCATACATGACTTCCAAATCCTTAAGCATCACAGACAGATTATCAAAATCTTCATAAGTAACTTCTTTTATTACTAATCTTTCTGTTTCCGATATTTTTTCCATATGCCCTCCAAAAATCAAACAATAAATAGTAAAAAATATTTATAAAATAAAAAAAATCCTATTAAACAATAGGAAAAAAAGTGGCGTCCCTGGCAGGACTCGAACCTGCGACCCTTTGATTAACAGTCAAATGCTCTAACCAGCTGAGCTACAGAGACAAATAATTAAAAGCTTGGCGAAGACCTATATTCCCTAGAAGTAAATCTAAGTATTGTCGGCGCAAACAGGCTTAACTACCAGGTTCGAAATGTATCTGGGTGTACCTCTGTCGCTATGTTCACCAAGCAAGGATTGTCTTAAAAAGACAATGAGAAATAAATAGTAGGATAGATATCCATCAGTAAAAACGGTATATATTTTTTAAAAAGCTTCGTCATATTAGTACTGGTCAGCTAAATATATCACTATACTTACACCTCCAGCCTATCAACCTCCTAGTCTCGAAGGTGACTTAACCATAAAGGTAGAATACTCATCTTGAAGTGGGCTTCTCACTTAGATGCTTTCAGCGATTATCCCTTCCAAACGTGACTACCCAGCTGTGCCACTGGCGTGACAACTGATTCATCAGAGGTTTGTCCATCCCGGTCCTCTCGTACTAAGGACAGATCTTCTCAATATTCTTACGCCTGCAGTGGATAGGGACCGAACTGTCTCACGACGTTCTGAACCCAGCTCGCGTGCCTCTTTAATGGGCGAACAGCCCAACCCTTGGGACCTTCTCCAGCCCCAGGATGAGACGAGCCGACATCGAGGTGCCAAACACTTCCGTCGATATGGACTCTTGGGAAGTATCAGCCTGTTATCCCCGGGGTAGCTTTTATCCGTTGAGCGACGGCCCTTCCATTCGGTACCGCCGGATCACTAAGTCCCGCTTTCGCGCCTGCTCGACCCGTCAGTCTCGCAGTCAAGCTCCCTTATGCCTTTGCACTCTTCGGTTGATTTCCATCCAACCTGAGGGAACCTTTGAACGCCTCCGTTACTCTTTAGGAGGCGACCGCCCCAGTCAAACTGCCCACCTAGCACTGTCTCACAGGTTACAAACCCATGATTAGAATTCCGACAATATATGGTTGGTATTCCACCAGTGACTCCTTTACAGCTAGCGCCATAAATTCAACGTCTCCCAACTATCCTATACACACATTGCCAAAACCCAATGCCAAGCTACAGTAAAGCTCCACGGGGTCTTTCCGTCCTACTGCAGGTAGTCGGTATCTTCACCGCCATTACAACTTCACCAAGTCTCCAGCCAAGACAGCTCCCAAATCATTTCACCATTCGTGCAGGTCGGAACTTACCCGACAAGGAATTTCGCTACCTTAGGACCGTTATAGTTACGGCCGCCGTTCACTGGGGCTTCAATTCGAATCTCTCAATCCTCCTCTTAACCTTCCAGCACTGGGCAGGTGTCAGCCCATATACGTCGCCTTTCAGCTTAGCATAGACCTGTGTTTTTGGTAAACAGTTGCTTGGGACTCTTCACTGCGACCTACTTCTGCTCCGGACGTTTCTTCCTTCACATAACATAGGTACCCCTTCTCCCGAAGTTACGGGGCCATTTTGCAGAGTTCCTTAGCTAGAGTTATCTTGTCGGCCTTATGTTTCTCACACAGTCCACCTGTGTCGGTTTACAGTACGGGCACTATTATTCTAAATAGAAGTTTTTCTCGGCAGCATAGGATTTGTAACTTCGCTTCCTTAGAAGCTCCCTATCAAGTCTCACATTTAATCAGGCGGATTTACCTACCTAATCATGCTACTCTCTTCGACATACTATTCCGTCAGTATGCTTACATACCTTTCTGCGTCACTCCATCTCTCAAACAAATAACAGTGGTATAGGAATATTAACCTATTTTCCATTCGCCTACGCTTTTCAGCCTCAACTTAGGTCCCGACTCCCCCAAAGCGGACAAACCTTCCTTTGGAAACCTTGGACTTCCGGCCAGAGGGATTCTCACCCTCTTTCTCGCTACTCATTCCTGCATTCTCACTTCTGATACCTCCAGCATGCCTTACAGCACACCTTCTTCGGCCTACAGAACGCTCTCCTACCAAACTAACTTACGTTAGTTTCCACAGCTTCGGTTTATGTCTTAGCCCCGTTACATCTTCGGCGCAGACACTCTCGACCAGTGAGCTATTACGCACTCTTTAAAGGTATGGCTGCTTCTAAGCCAACCTCCTGGTTGTTTCTGAATGTCCACCTCCTTCCCCACTTAGACATAATTAGGGACCTTAGCTGGTGGTCTGGGCTGTTTCCCTCTCGTCTGCGGACCTTGTCACCCACAGACTCACTCCTAACAATTAAACTATAGTATTCGCAGTTTGCTTGACTTCAGTAAGCTATACGCCCCCTAGGCCATACAGTGCTCTACCCCCATAGTTCTTTGTTAAGGCTGCACCTAAATGCATTTCGGAGAGAACGAGCTATCTCCTAGTTCGATTGGCTTTTCACCCCTAAACCTATCTCATCTCCCAGCATTTCAACGATGGTGAGTTCGGTCCTCCACTAAGTCTTACCTTAGCTTCAACCTGGACAGGCCTAGATCACTAGGTTTCGCGTCTATAACATGCGACTATCGCCCTATTAAGACTCGGTTTCCCTTCGGCTCCGCTTCCTTAACCTTGCCACATATCATAACTCGCAGGATGATTAACCAAAATCCACGCAGTCACCCCGAAGGGCTCCTACCGTTTGTAAGCACACGGTTTCAGGTTCTATTTCACTCCCTTACACAGGGTTCTTTTCACCTTTCCCTCACGGTACTCTCCTCTATCGGTCAACAAGAGTATTTAGCCTTACGAGATATGGTCCTCGCTGATTCACACCGAATTCCTCGTGCTCGATGCTACTCGGGATATTTAATATATACACTCAATATTACTCATACAGGACTTTCACCTTCTATGGTTTACCTTCCCAGATACATTCTAATTCTATTTCGTATATATTGACTTCAGAGCTATCCGTCATTAAACTCCCACTACCCCACACAAGCAACGCTGCTCGCTTATACACTTATGTGGTTTAGGCTCTTCCCCTTTCGCTCGCCGCTACTCAGAGAATCGTTTTTACTTTCTCTTCCTCGGGTTACTTAGATGTTTCAGTTCACCCGCTTACCTCTTTCGTAAATACCCTCCAGGTATTTAGGTTCTCCCATTCGGACATCTTAGGATCAAAGCTTCTTTGCAGCTCCCCTAAGCTTTTCGCAGCTTATCACGTCCTTCATCGGCTCTTGTTGCCTAGGCATCCTCCGTGTGCCCTTAGCGCTTTTCTTTCGATAACCTCTTTTTTACTTTCTTTCTTTCTACCTACTATTCATTTCTCATTGTCCAATTTTAACACTTTTAGTTGATTGTTCAAGGAACAATCAAAATAAAAGAAGAAGCTGCCATCTTATTTCTCCTTAGAAAGGAGGTGATCCATCCGCACCTTCCGGTACGGATACCTTGTTACGACTTCACCCCAATCGCTTACCACACCTTCAGTACTTCCTTCCCTTACGGGTTAGGCCAGCAATTTCAGGTGCAACAAACTCTCGTGGTGTGACGGGCGGTGTGTACAAGACCCGAGAACGTATTCACCGCGGCATTGCTGATCCGCGATTACTAGCGATTCCAACTTCATGAAGTCGAGTTGCAGACTTCAATCCGAACTGAGAACAGATTTCTTGATTTGCTCCATGTCACCATTTTGCTTCTCTTTGTACTGTCCATTGTAGCACGTGTGTAGCCCAGATCATAAGGGGCATGATGACTTGACGTCATCCCCACCTTCCTCCTGCTCTTCGCAGGCAGTCTCGCTAAAGTCCTCAACTTAATGTTAGTAACTAACGATAGGGGTTGCGCTCGTTGCGGGACTTAACCCAACATCTCACGACACGAGCTGTCGACAGCCATGCACCACCTGTCTTCCGGTTCCCGAAGGCACTTAAGTATCTCTACCTAATTCCGGAGATGTCAAGATCTGGTAAGGTTCCTCGCGTTGCGTCGAATTAAACCACATGCTCCACCGCTTGTGCGGGTCCCCGTCAATTCCTTTGAGTTTCAGCCTTGCGGCCGTACTCCCCAGGCGGTTCACTTATCGCATTTGCTTCGGCACAGACGATCTACTCGCCCACACCCAGTGAACATCGTTTACAGCTAGGACTACCAGGGTATCTAATCCTGTTTGCTCCCCTAGCTTTCGCACTTCAGCGTCAGTTTTTGTCCAGTGAGCTACCTTCGTCATCGGCATTCCTACATATATCTACGAATTTCACCTCTACTCATGTAGTTCCGCCCACCTTTCCAATACTCTAGAATTTCAGTTTCGTCGGCAAGCTAATGGTTGAGCCACTAGTTTTCACCGTCGACTTGAAACCCCGCCTAGATGCCCTTTATGCCCAATAATTCCGGATAACGCTTGCGACATACGTATTACCGCGGCTGCTGGCACGTATTTAGCCGTCGCTTATTCTGTTGGTACCGTCATTTTTTTCTTCCCAACTTAAAGCACTTTACAATCCGAAGACCTTCGTCGTGCACACAGAATTGCTGGATCAGAGTTACCTCCATTGTCCAATATTCCCCACTGCTGCCTCCCGTAAGAGTAAGGGCCGTATCTCAGTCCCCTTGTGGCCGTCCACCCTCTCAGGCCGGCTACCTATCATCGCCTTGGTTGTCCGTTACACTACCAACTAGCTAATAGGACGCAAAGCTCTCATATGGCATTGCTTTTCATGAATCAATGATGCCATTAATTCATTATATCAGGTCTTATCCGTCGTTTCCATCGGTTATCCCTGTCCATATGGCAAGTTCTTTACGCGTTACTCACCCGTCCGCCATGATACCCTCTCCCCGAAGGGAGTCTTCTCATCGACTTGCATGTGTTAAGCATTCTGTCAGCGTTCATCCTGAGCCAGGATCAAACTCTTCATTCAATATTTATTTCCACTACCTTAATCTTTTCTTTCTTGGCGTTTGCTTCTTCTTCTATTTTCATTGTCCTTTTGTCGGCTTCTTTTTCCGTCGACAAGATATATACTATCAAATACTTCCTTTTTTGTCAATGCTTTTTTTTCCCTTTTTTCTTTTTTTTTATTATGAATACGCTTTTTCAAGTCCTTCTATCTTCTATATCCTTTTATTTTAGGTACTTTTAGAGAATTCATTTTTTTTGAATTTTAGCTGTATTTTTATAGATTTTTTTCTGTTTTTCATTGTCAGACCTCATTTTTTTAATCGTATAATTAATTTAAATTATCATATATTTATAAAAAAAATCTGTTATCCGTAAATTAGTACAGTGACTCATTTGTTTTTTATTAAACGAGTCACTGCTTTAAATCAGATTTCTATATATCAGACCTTTACAAGTCTATCTTGTTTTTATACTATATACTTTTTTTCCATTTTTTCAGGATCATTCCCTGTTTGGCCCTTATACTAAGTATGATTTTTCCGTCTTTTCTGCTGTATATATTTTTCCCTGTAAGAAGATCTATGTATCTTTCTTCTGGTTCATCTGTCACTATTTCCAAATCTTCATAGTCATTAAATGAATTATTCAGTACTGTTATTATTACACTGTTTGGATTTGACCTTACATAGGCTACTATATCCCTTCCGTCATCCCAGTACAGCTCTTTGAATTTCCCATATACCAGTACAGGATTCTCTTTTCTTATTTTTATTACTTTTTTATACCAGAACAGCAGATCCTGGTCGGGCTCCTGCGAATATACCTCATTTTCATTTGTCAGCGACGGGTTTTTTTCATTGTCATATGTAAACTCATCCCAGAGCATAGGCTTTCTGCAGTAAGGATCTGTAGCTCCCCACATTCCTATTTCATCTCCGTAAAAAAGCATCGGAGCTCCTACATATGTCATCTGAAATACAGATATCAGCTTCAAAACATCCTTTGGTTTTATAAAAGAGCTTCTCCAGTCTATTGTAGTATTAGGATGGTAATTTGAGGCGAGATCCGGCCGTATTCCATTATACCCCTGTTCCAGCTGTTTGCCCTCTTCCAGATCTCTCCCCACCCTGTCATTTACTATTCTTGACAGCAGTCTGTCTGTATCATGCGAACCGTTCAGATTTTGTGAGGCCTGTATCGCCTGTTTAGGATACCATGTTCTTTTTTCTCTCAGCTCATTTAAAAATTCTCCGGCTTTCAGCTTATAGCTTTTATTTTTCTCATAACCCTGATTTATAAAATAACCTATTACTGTTTTCAGCCATTCATAATTCATAACCGCATCGAATTTATTCCCCTGATTTATATCATAGCTTGCATTTCCCCACAGTTCTGCAGTTATATATGTATCTTTTTTAGTACTTTTTACTACCTCACGCCACTCTATCCAAAAATCCTGATTCTCAAGGCAATTAGGAACATCCAGTCTGAAACCGTCTATTCCGTCATCTTCGTACCAATTTTTGGAAACTTTTGCATCAGGACCAAGAAGCCATTTTTTGGTTATATTGAAAATATAACTTTTGAATTCCAGATTATAGCTGTTAAACTCCGGCAATGAATCAAATCCTGCCCAGCCTGAATATTTTATATTTTCCCTGTTTTTATTTAATATTTTGTAGGCTTCTTCCTCGCTCATTCCATCTTCTATCTTTATATGCTTTGAAAAATCACTGAATTTATACCAGTTTTTATACTTGGAATTTTCTCCCTCCATAAGAACCTGGTTAAAACTCCAGTGTCTGTTGCTGCTGTGGTTAAATACACCGTCAAATATAACTCTTATCCCGTTTCTGTGCAGTTCTTTTATTAAATCTACCATTATAAGATCTGACTCCGTCCATATCCATGTCGAAGGATCCTCTGTTTCGCCGTAACCGTTTTTTCCTTTATTTTCTCCGGTCAGTTTTAGCTCCAGAAGCTTTAGTTCACTGTTATCTTTGGCATTCTTTTTTAATATATCAACATAGCTTTTGTCTCCATAAGGATTATTTTCATCTATCTCTGCATTATATCTGCTGCCGCTTGTACGTATCGTTCCCAGATCCGGCGATATATGTCTGAAATCATTCGTACCGTATTTATGGTTCTGGTATGAATAAAATACCGGATTCAGCCATACGGCATTGATGCCCAGCTCTTTCATATAAGGTATTTTTTCTCTTATGCCCTGCAGATCTCCACCGTACATTCTTGCATATTTCAGTGAAGTATTTTTTCCGCTCTCACCTTTTATCTCCCAGTCTGTCTTTTCGGAAAAATCACTTGTCCACCTGTTGGTATCGAATTTTCCTAAAGTTTCTTCTTCTGTATTCCACTTATACATCTCTTCAAAATTGCTCTCATGAAGCTTGTTTATTTCAAAATTTTCCGGTCCAAATTCATTAAATATAGGATTATTATAGCAGCTGTGGTTATAAAATCTATCTGGAAATATATTATACCAGATTGCTTCCTTTGCCCAGTTCGGTATATAAAATATTTCGATTTTATCTTTTTCAAAATTTATTTTTATTTTTCTTCCCTTTTTATTGGACAGCTTTCCGTCAAAATAATATTTTGTATTTCCATCCTCCAATATAAATACATATGAAAACTCTTTTACATCTTCTTCAAACGAAATACTTCTTTTAAAGTAATCAAAACTGTGTGTAAAATCGCTATGTCTTTCCAGTTCGTATATCTTTTCATAAATATCCTTTTCATTCAGATCTACACTTATATAAGCCCTCTCTACATCATGGAGCTGGGTTCTTATTGTAAATTCCACTTCATTCTCGGATATTTTATTCAGATAATTTAATTTTCTGAAATCATGTTTTATGGCTTTTTCAGTCTGATTCTTATCCAGCGCGTCATATGAAAGCTTCCCGGTTCCCAGTTCTCCTTTTGGAAATAAAGCACCGCTTTCTCCTACTATCAGTATAAGATTATCTTTTTCGGGAACCCATTTTTCATCAAAAATCAGCTTATATTCATAATTTCCTTCTTTTACTGCGAGTACTATCTCATACTTATTTTCCCCTGCACTTTTTAACGGAACCTCTTCTATTTCCCAGTTATTAAATGTTCCTGTTATCTGCAGCCTGTTTATTTTCTCATATCCATAATCTGTTATATCTACTATAAGTCTTTTAAACCGTGTTTTCACAAGGGAAAAAGTATTTTCCCTTGAATTATATTTTATAAGTATATCTATATTACTCTGAAAACCTGTTATGGGCTTTGGTTTTGCATCTTTATCCAGATATGTATCGAATGTATGGGCAAAGGGAGTAGTGTGATTATATGTTACTGCATAAGTAATGTTATTTTCATCCACTACTTCAAATGAATAGCTTCCGCTCTCTACTTTTTCCCATTTATAAGTATATGTAGTATCTTTCAGCTGTGTAAGTTCTTCTTCTCTGTATAAACTGTCATTTCTATATATTATTAATTTATAAATCATACAATCACTTCTTTATTTTATAGAATAAAAAGCTTTATAAGCTTTATAAGCCTCATAAATATCCGCTTTGGAAGAAACCTCAAACAAAGAGTGCATCGACAGCAATGCTGGTCCTATATCAACAGTTCTTATTCCGAAATATGCCAGAAATTTTGCTACAGTTCCGCCCCCGCCTTCGTCTACCTTGCTAAATCCGCCTACCTGATAGGCTACCTTATTTTTATCGAATATTTCTCTTATTTCATACATATATTCTGCATCAGCATCATTTGAGCCATTTTTTCCTCCATGTCCTGTATATTTGGCAACAGGAATCCCATGTGACAGCTTTGCCGAATTATTCATATCATGCACAGATTTGAAAATAGGGTCTACTCCTGCAGTAACATCGGCAGATATAGCTTTGGAATTCCAGAGAGTTTCTCTAAGCAGCTGATCATCATAATCTTTTCCAGTTAATTTCAGAAGCTTTCCCGTAAAGTATTCTATTAAACTGGAATTCAGCCCTGTACTGCCGTCACTGCCCACTTCTTCTTTATCTGCAAAATAGCATAGTACTGTTTTTTCAGGCTTTTTTATATCCAAAAGAGCTTTTAACGATGTGTAGGCACAGATTCTGTCATCCTGACCATAGGCACCTATCATTCCTCTGTCCAGACCTATATCCCTTGCCTTTAATGCCGGAACTATTTCTATCTCCGCAGAGAAAAAATCTTCTTCTTCTATTCCATAATCTTTTTTCAGATGTTCCAGTATATTGGCTTTTATCTTTTCTTTTGCATCTTTGTCTTTTACAGGTATGGAACCAAATAATACCTTCAGCTCTTCACCTTTTATTACTTCTCTTGTTTTTCTGTCATCCTGAACATTTCTTGATAAATGCGGAAGTATATCAGGTATGCAGAAAACCGGATCCTCTTCCCTTTCTCCTATTGCGAAGCTTACTTTTTTACCGTTTTTCAAAAATACTACTCCGTGAACTGCCAGCGGTGTGGCTACCCATTGATATTTTTTTATTCCGCCGTAATAATGAGTATTCAGCATCAAAAACTCTTCGTCCTCCAAAAGAGGGTTCATTTTGAGATCCAGTCTGGGTGAATCCACATGTGAAACTACCATGTTTATCCCTTTTTTCATATCTTCTTTCCCGATTATGCTCATAAGTATATTTTTATTTCTGTTATTAAAAAATATCTTATCCCCTGCTTTCAGCGACTTTACTTTTTCTATATTTTTAAATCCGTTTTTTTCCAGAATCTCCATAGTTATTTCTACTACTTCTCTTTCTGTTTTCCCGTTATTCAGGAATTCTTTATACTCTGAACCCAGCTGCTCTATCTCTTTTTTTTCTTTGTCTGTATAGCCTGTCCATAAATTCTTTTTGTTCATATATTCTACCTCCGTTTGTACTTATTTTTGCTATTTTAAAAAGCGGCTTAATATTTTTCTGATTCTTTTACTCTCATAAAAAATAACAGATTCTAAATATTATGCCACCTTTTCTATTAAATTATTTCTTTAATCTCTCAGCTAATTTTTTTCCTTCTTCTTCATATCCCGGTTTTCCCAGAAGAGCAAACATGTTTCTCTTATAGTCTTCTACTCCGGGCTGATTAAACGGATTAATACCAAGAATATATCCGCTTACTCCGCATGCTTTTTCAAAAAAGTAAAACATATATCCCAAATGATATGGCGTAGCTTCCGGAAGCTTTAACAGAAGATTCGGTACTCCGCCGTCTATATGTGCAAGAACTGTCCCGTCACAGGCTTTTTTATTGACATAATCCATTGTTTTTCCTGCTACAAAATTCAATCCGTCAAGATTATCCTTATCCTCTTCAATAAGAAATTCCACTTCGGGCTTTTCTATGCTTATTACTGTTTCAAACATTGTTCTTTTTCCGTCCTGTATATACTGCCCCAAAGAGTGTAAATCAGTAGAAAAATCAACAGATGCAGGGAATATTCCTTTTTGGTCTTTTCCTTCTGATTCTCCAAAAAGCTGCTTCCACCATTCAGATACAAAATGCAGTCTTGGCTCATAATTCACAAGGATTTCTATATCTTTTCCTTTTCTGTGAAGAATATTTCTTATAGCAGCATACTGATAGCAGATATTATTTTCAAATGGTGCTCTGAAATCTACCATTGCATCTGCCGCACCTCTCATTAATTCATCTATATCTATTCCTGCCGCCGCTATTGGAAGAAGTCCTACTGCTGTAAGTACTGTAAATCTTCCGCCTACATCATCAGGTACTACGAATGTTTCGTATTTTTCCTCATCAGAAAGTTTTTTTAATGCTCCTCTTGCTTTATCAGTAGTAGAGTATATTCTCTCTCTTGCACCTTCTTTACCGTATTTTTTCTCAAGAAGATTCTTAAATACTCTGAAAGCGAGTGCAGGTTCTGTAGTTGTTCCTGATTTTGAGATAACATTGATGGAAAAATCTCTGTCTCCTATTACTTCGATCAAATGCTGCAGATAAACACCGCTTATATTAGTTCCTGCAAAATATATCTCAGGAGATTTTCTTTTTTCTTTGGATAATTTATTTGCAAAAGTGTGAGATAAAAACTCAATTGCTGCTTTAGAGCCCAGGTAAGAACCGCCTATTCCTATCACCACAAAAACCTCAGAATCGCTTTTTATTTTCTCAGCGGATTTTTTTATTCTTGCGAATTCTTCTTTGTCATAATTTTCAGGCAGGTCTATCCATCCTAAATAGTCATTTCCTGCACCTTTTTTTTCTTCAAGGTACTTTACTGCTGTCTCTACTTGCGGTAAAAATTCACTTAATTCGTGATCATTTATAAATTTTTTTGCAAAGTCGTAACTAAATTCCAGTTTCATTTTCTCCCTCCGATATGCTTTTTGATTTTAGTATAACAGAATATATGAGGTTTTTCAATTATTTTATATCATAATTTTTTCTTATTGTGATATAATGTAAGCAGTATTTCAGCACTCTGGAATTAAACGAGCAAGTCATTTTTTATTATAAATTTTCCTGTATAATATTTCTTTCAAATTTCTTTTTTCATTTAGTTTTTTATAAAATAATTATTTTTGGAGAGGTGATAAAAATGCCTAAAGTTTCAAATATTGAGCTTATAAAAATAGGAAAGCAGCCGGTTTTATCAGTAAGAACAATTACGAATGCCGCCAATCTTCCTTCTGTTATCGGGGAAAGTTTTAGAAAAATAGCAGATTATCTGACGGAAATCAATGAATTGATGTCTGATGTACCTTTTGTAGCTTATCACAGTCTTGATCCCGAGGATATGGATATAGAAGTAGGTTTTCCGGTTCCAAGCCCGCTTTCGGGAAAAGGCGATATAAGAGCTTCCTTTTTTCAGGAGGGTTTTGCTGTTTTCTCCATGTTCAGAGGTTCTTACGGAGACATGGAGCCTTTATACAGCGAGATGACAGGATGGATAGAGGAAAACGGCTACAGGTTTTCCGGAGCATATTATGAATTCTATTATAACGGAATAGAATTTCCCGAAAGTGAACTGCTTACCAAAGTTCTTATTCCTGTTTCAAAGTAAATAATTTATTTACAGATAATAAAAAAGCTGCTTCATATGAAACAGCTTTTTTTATATATAATCTAATATTTTTTCAAATGGCTGGGCTGAATGGATTCGAACCATTGCATGCTGGAGTCAAAGTCCAGTGCCTTACCGCTTGGCGACAGCCCAATAATGATACAAAAAAGATTATATCTAATTTTTCCTTATCTGTCAAGGGATTTTTTCATTTTTTTTGAATTCCTTTAATAATCTTCTTGTTTTTCAGGACTTTTATCTCTGTTGACCTGTATTTTTTTTAGTGCTATACTAAAAATATAGAGAGAAATTATAAATAAATTTTTTTAAGAGGTGATAGTCTATGAATAAAAAATTTTTACCTATTAAATCAACTTTTTTTGATGATTTGATTAAAAGAGATAATTTTTTCAAAGATAATCTCTTTGACGATTTTTTAAATTTCAAATCTTCACTTCCGGCACTTAATGTTTCAGAAGATGATTATAATTATCAGATTGATGTTGCTTATCCCGGAGCAAAAAAAGAAAATTTTACCGTTCATATAAAGGATAATAATCTGGTTATCAAATATGAAAATAAAGCTGAAAATAAAGTAGAAGAAAAAAATTATCATAAAAAAGAGTTTTCTTCTGAGTCATTTATAAGAACTCTTGAAATACCCCAAAACTGTGATATTGAAAATATCAAAAGCAAATATGAGGATGGTGTACTCAATATAAATATTCCTAAACTGGAAAAACCAGAAGAAAATATAAAAATTGTGGATATCGAGTAACAGATATTCAATATGTAAAAAGGCTGTGATTAAATCACAGTCTTTTTTACATAAAAAGAAGCTGACTGAAATTAATCTGTCAGCTTCTTTTATTAAAGGGGTATATGAAAAAATTAATTGCTCTCGTTAACTATGGTATAATTATAAAACTATTTTCTTTATTTTTCCTTTTTATAATCTTTTTTTATTTATATATATAAATATTTTCTCTTACTCAAAAAAATAATCCTAATAACAAAAAATCTGCTGTATCGGTTACACAATACAGCAGATTATCTATATAATTATTTTATTTACCTACACAAAAATTACTGAATACATGATCTAATATATCCTCAGAACTTATTTCCCCTGTAATTTCCGATAAAGAATCAAGTGCTTCCTTAAGATCCACTGATATCAAATCCATAGGCATTTCAGAATCAATTGTTTCAAATATATTTTCTACTGCCTCTTTTGTTTTTTCCAACGCCGATTTATGTCTTATATTGGTAATTACAAGCTTTTCAGATGAATCCTCCACGTCTTCTTCGAGAATATAATTATATATCCGTTCTTCCATTTCTTCTATTCCAGTTTCTTCCTTTGCAGAAATTTCCAGTATCTCACCATCGAAAAAATCAATATTTTCTCTGGTTATTTTTCTTGAAAGATCGATTTTATTCAGGAGTATTATTGCTTTTTTATTATTTTCCCTTATAAGCTCTATTATCTGATGATCATCCTTTTCGAGCTCTCTTGAAGCATCAAGAACAAAGAGAATGAGATCACTTTTTTCAATAATTTCCTTGGATTTTTCTACACCTATATTTTCTACCAGATCCTCTGTTTCTCTTATCCCTGCTGTATCCACCAGTACAAGAGGTATTCCTCTTACATTTATCACTTCTTCTATTATATCTCTTGTCGTCCCCGGAATATGGGTTACTATAGCTCTTTCTTCTTTTAAAAGAGAATTCAGAAGAGTTGATTTTCCTACATTTGGTTTTCCAATAATAGCTGTCTTTATGCCTTCTTTTATCTTTTTCCCCTTATCATAGGAATTTATTAATTTATTTATTTCTGTATGAACATTTTCAAGATTATCCCTTAAATGTGCAGGAAGCGGTTCATCAATTCCCTCCTCCGGATAATCAAGCACAACATTTACATGAGCTGTTACATCCAGAAGAAGTTTTTTCAGATTTTGTATTTTGTCTCTAAGATCGCCTCTCAGCTGTTCAAGCGACAGGGATATGCTTTTCTCTGTTTTTCCCTGTATAATATCCATTACTGCCTCTGCCTGAGAAAGATCTATTCTTCCGTTCATAAATGCTCTTTTGGTAAACTCTCCCTTTTCAGCATGCCTTGCACCTTTTTTCAGAACAAGTTCCAGTATTTTTTGTGTTACAAGATAACCGCCGTGGCAGTTTATCTCCACTACATCTTCACATGTATAGGTTTTCGGCCCTTTCATTCTGACCGTCATTGCTTCATCAAGCATGTAATCTCCGTCATATATAAATCCATAATTAAATTTATAAAAACCCAAATCTTTATTTGGGTTTTTTGCTTTAAATATTTTATTTAATATTTCAAAAGAGTCGTCACCTGAAATTCTTATAATTCCTATACCGCCCTCACCTCTCGGAGTCGATATAGCAGCTATTGTTTCAAACATATTCTACCTCTTCTTTTTTATAACTAAACATCTCTTTGGCTCTTCACCCACGCTTTGAGTTTCCAGTTCTTTCATGAAAGAAATTTCCTCATGAATTATCTTTCTTTCTCTTGCTGACATAGGGTTAAGCTTAATCGAATTTCCTGTTTCCAGTACTTTTTCTCCTTTTTTACGTGCCAAAGCTCTTAATGATTCTTCTCTTTTATTCTTATAACCGTTTGAATCTATTACTACTTTTACATTCTTTACCATTGTTCCTATCAGATACTCAAGACTGTTTAATGTAGTTCCTTTTTCACCTATAAGATATCTTATGTCTTTTCCTTCAAGATTTACTATGTATCTTCCGTTTCTGTTCTGTATATTTTTTATGTTTACATTTAATTTGGAAGCTACTATAAATTCCTTGATTATCGCTCTAAGCTGATTTTCAACACTGCCTTCATTTTCTTTTCTTTCAAAGCTTTCCGGCTTTTCTGTTTTTTCTCTTGGTTCTCTAGGTTTTTTTATTTCTTTTGGAACTCTTTCCTGTGTTCTTTTTTCTTTTTCTCTTGGTTTTTCCTGTACCTTTTCCTTCACAGATTCTTTTTTTTCTGTCTGAGCTTTTACTGTTTTTTCTGCTTTTTTTATTTCATTAATTTCTTGTTTTTTCTTTTTATCTACTACTCGTATTTCATATTCACCCTCGATATTAAGGAATAAAAATTTTTTAGGTTTTTTCAGTACCATAATTTCAAAAGTTTCATTTTCCTTTAAATGAAGGATGTTTTTAGCCATTTGTTCTACTTCTTTTTCACTTTTGGCTCGTAATTTTATTACCTCATCCATTAATTTCTTCCTTTCATAATGAAAAACTGTTGGATAACTGCTAATAAACTCGAAGTAAACCAGTATAATGAAACCCCTGACGGCATATTATATGTCATTACCAGAATTACAAGCGGTAATGTATAAAGCATTGTCTTCATTTGAGGATTACTGTCCTGTGTTCCTGTACTCATCATTTTTTGTTGGAAAAAAGTAACAACTGTATTTAGTAACGGAAATATATTAATAGCTGAAAACATACCTGTAAATGGCAGCTTTACCAAAGCATCAGGCTGTTTTAGGTTAAACCACAAAAAAGTGGCATCATTGGGTATTGAATTTGCGTCATTTAGTACACGAAATAATGTAATAAAAATACACATTTGTACAAATAAAGGCAAACACCCTGCCATAGGATTTACCTGATTTTTCTTATATATTTCCTGCATTTTTATCTGCATTTCCTGAGGATTATCTTTATATTTTTCTCTTAATTTATCTACTTCCGGCTGGATATCCCGCATTTTTTTCATTGATTTTTCTTGTTTTATAGTCAATGGCAGGATTATAACTCTTATTAAAACTGTTAGTAGAATTATTCCTATCCCATAATTTCCGGTAAATTCTGATAATTTCTTTAATGTTGTTAAAAATACTCCCTCTAATGGACCTATTCTCATATTTTCCTCCAAAAACTTATTTTAATGGATCATATCCTCCTTTATGAAAAGGATGGCATTTTAGAATTCTTATCAGTCCTAAATATAGTCCTTTTAATGCTCCATATTTTTCTACTGCCTGTTTAGTATATTCCGAACATGTAGGATAAAACCTGCATCTTCTTCCCAAAAAAGGGGAAATTGCTTTCTGATAAAATTTTATGAGGAAAATAAATATTTTTCTCATTTTATAATTCCTTTCAAAATATCTTTCTCCATAGTATCATATTTTAGGGAATCTATATTATCTTTTAAAACAGCTTTTCCTATAATAATATAATCATAATTTTCTTTAAATTTATTATAGTTTAATCTGACAACTTCGCGGAACAGTCTTTTTATTCTGTTACGCTTAACTGCATTTCCAGTTTTTTTACTAGCTACGAACCCAAACCTTTTTTCATTTAAATTATTGTTTAGGAAAATTATTATTACATATTTAGTATGTTTTTTTTGTCCTTTTTGGTAGACTTTTGAGAATTCCTTTTCTTTTTTTAAAGTTATCATAAGTTTATATCCTTATATTCCTTCTTTAAAGAGTTTTAAAAACCCGGTGCTTATTTATGAATCACCGGGTTAAGCACATAATTGTTTTCTACCTTTTGTTCTTCTTCTTTTAAGGACTGATCTTCCGCTTTTTGTTTTCATTCTTGCTTTAAACCCATGATCCTTTTTTCTTTTTCTCTTGTTTGGCTGAAATGTTTTTTTGCTCATTTTACAGACTCCTTCCTAAAGTTATAATAAATTATACTATATAAAAATTTATTTCACAAATTGTTATAGTTAATTACGATATATCATAATAAAAAAAAAGAAAAAAGTCAAGTTTTTTAATTGGAATTTAGCATAAAAGACTTGTTTTCATTGAAATTAAATTTTTATTTTAAAATTTTAAATAATTGTATTTCTGCTTTTATATTTCTTTTTATATATTATCAGATATTATAAATCGTTTTTAGAATGCTTTTTTTCTTTGAGAATTGATAGAGTTTTTTCATATAACATGTTTTTGTTTTCACAGTGTCTTAGCTGATTGCTGGAATTTTTTATCACAAAGTTATTTTTACATGCATTTCAGATTTATTTTTATTATGTGAAAAATTTTCAAATGAATTTTCCGGATTTTTTGACATGCTTTTTTCTATCGGATTTTTTTTTCCACAGAGCATATTATTAATAAAATAAAAAACATTTCTATTATTATTAT